>JAYOUA010000006.1:126603-126991 GCA_038150705.1 Porticoccaceae bacterium
GCGCGGTAGCAAAGTGGTAATGCTGTGGACTGCAACTCCGCCATCGTCGGTTCGATTCCGACCCGCGCCTCCATATTACCGGTTGATTATCGATATCGGCCATGGGCTATACCGGCCCCCGCACAAGTCCCTTGCCCGGGTGGTGGAATTGGTAGACACAGGAGACTTAAAATCTCCCGACCTCACGGTCGTGCCGGTTCAAGTCCGGCCCCGGGCACCATTAATATCCCAGTCATTAATACCGCGCCAGGGTTATTTAAAACTGCATTGTATGGACTTGAAGCGGTGAGGTTCACAAAATGCAACGCATTTTGAACGAGGAGCGGAGCGACGAAGCCCCGCAGGGGTTGTAACAGCCCCAAGGCTGTTACAATTAACCCGGCCCCGG
>JAYOUA010000006.1:127091-131529 GCA_038150705.1 Porticoccaceae bacterium
AAGCCCCGCAGGGGTTGTAACAGCCCCAAGGCTGTTACAATTAACCCGGCCCCGGGCACCATTAAAACTCCCTAGCTTCCACCTGGCATATCATTAATTAAGTACAGATCTCTCTCGATGTAACCAATCTTTTGGTTGGTACTTTTTGCCCCACACAGCGGCAGTAAGGACAAAACCCAAAAAGAAGCAGACAGTCCAAATAAACAAATGATATGATATATCATATTTAAAGCGGCTATTCAGCCACGCAGAGATCGTGACTACTCAATATGGAGAGACTAATGGCTCAAACAAACAAACTTCCTGTTACCGTGCTTTCCGGTTTTTTAGGTGCAGGTAAAACCACTGTACTCAGCCATATTCTCAACAACCGGGAAGGCAAGAAAGTCGCAGTCATCGTCAATGATATGAGTGAAATTAATATTGATTCGACGATAGTCCAAAACGATGTGTCACTAAACCGCAGTGAAGAGAAGCTTGTAGAGATGAGCAATGGTTGCATTTGCTGCACGCTGCGGGAGGACCTGTTGGAAGAAGTCACCAAACTGGCCCAAGAGGGACGTTTTGATTATCTGGTTATTGAATCGACGGGAATTTCAGAGCCTCTACCCGTAGCAGAAACCTTCACCTTTGCTGATGAAGATGGTGTCTCGCTATCTGATGTTGCCGATCTGGATACCATGGTGACTGTAGTCGATGGAGTTAACTTTTTAAAGGATTATGACCAGGCAAGGTACCTGCAGGATGCCGGTGAATCCCTGGGTGAAGAGGACGAGCGCAGTGTCGCCGATCTGCTTGTCGACCAAGTGGAGTTTGCCGATATTATTCTTATCAGTAAAACTGATTTAGCCTGTTCGACTGATATAGAGCGCTTAACCGCAATCCTTAAAACGCTAAATACTCACGCAAAAATAGTGCCGATTTCCCAAGGTGAGGTGAGTATCGATGAAGTTCTCAGCACAGGCTTATTTGATTTTGAACGCGCGCAGCAGGCACCAGGCTGGCTCAAGGAAATGCGTGGCGAGCACGTGCCTGAAACGGAAGAATACGGCATTGGCAGTTTTAGTTATCTAGCGCGACGACCTTTTCACCCGGAAAAGTTTCACCAGTTTCTGCACACCACAGAAAAATACGGCAAGCTGATTCGCTCCAAGGGTTATTTCTGGTTGGCGTCACGTCCTGAATTTGCCGGCCAGTGGAGCCAAGCGGGAGGCATTGCTCGGTATGGTTTTGCAGGTATGTTCTGGAAAGCACTGCCCGAAGAGAACTGGCCCACCGATGAAGAGTATCTCAGCTCTATTAAAAAACTCTGGGTTGAGCCCTTCGGTGATATGCGCCAGGAGCTGGTGTTTATAGGTCAAGGCCTGGATCAAACTGCTATGACCAATGCGCTTAATGAGTGTCTGTTAAGCGAAGATGAACTATTGCGCGGCAAGGCTTACTGGACGACATTGCAGGATCCATTTCCTGTGTGGGAGCAAGTATGAACTCAACAAGTTCGGCCCTGGCATCCAAATATACTTCCCTCGAAACCAGTCAGGTTAAAACGCGACGTGCAGCAAAGGGCAGTGAGCCGAGCGTTTTAACCGATGTTTACCTTGAAGATACCAATATTGTTATTTGGCAGCGCGAGTTATCTGAATCACTGAAAAAATCTGTCGATGCCTTTTTAACAACAAATTTAACATTTCAGGCCTCCATGACGGTCACACCACGAACTGCGCTGGCAAGTCTTAGAGAATCTTTAGGTAATGAGAGCGATCTTGAGCTGTGTGAAAATATTGCCGAACTGGTGGATATGTTCTGTTACCTCTTTGATCTCAAGCGCGTGGGACTGCGCTTAACCGTATTGAATCGAGCAATGTGCCCAAAATTCCATGTCGACAGAGTACCCTGTCGGCTGGTTACAACCTTTCAGGGAGTTGCCACAGAGTGGTTGCCCCACATAGATGTTAATCGTGAAAAACTGGGGCTGGGGAGTAGGGGCAAACTCGATAGCGAATCTGGCCTGTATAAAACTCCTAATGATATCCAGCAACTTAACTGTGGAGAGGTCGCCCTATTAAAAGGTGAGCTTTGGGAAGGTAATGAAAATGCCGGATTAGTGCATCGTTCCCCCGCCTTGCCAACAGACCAGCCGCGTTTGTTATTGACGCTCGATTTTAGTCACTGATTGTTCGCAGGGAAAATCGAGTATTGAAAAATTCGATGGCAATAAACAAGAAAAAACCTGGCCGCGTACTGCCTCGTTGACATCCAATTGAAGTGCAGTATTCTTGAGAAAAAATTTGACCTTATTTAACAGATTCCTGACGGGGTTGATCAGCGATGAAATGCAGCTAGATCACCCATAGAGAATGGTATAGAGCATGAATAAGCAGCAACTTAATCGCGTTATCGAAAAAGCAGAGAATCTCTGTGCTCGTTCTGGCGGGCGTCTGACCGAGAAACGCAAAGGCGTTTTGAGGCTCTTGCTAGCGTCCAATACACCTTTATCGGCCTATGAAATCACCGATGCTTATAAAAAGATCGCTGAAAAATCCATGCCGGCAATGTCGGTGTATCGCATTCTGGAATTTCTCGAAGCAGAAGATTTAGTGCACAAACTAAGCTCAACTAATAAATACGTCGCCTGCTCCCATATCAGCTGTAACCACGTACACGAAATCCCGCAATTTTTAATCTGTGGCGAATGCCAAAGTACCAAAGAAATCGCGATTTCCAAAAGCATTATTGATGAGCTGGGAGACTTGGTAAATAAAGCAGACTTTAGGCTTACAAATCCCCAATTAGAGCTGCAATGCCTGTGCAACAATTGCTCGGCGACTACAGCATAGAAACGCTTAGCATTCTATTTGTAAATATAATGTTGCAAGTGACAAAACCTATTACAAAGCACCTACTACAAAGCACCTATGAATAAGCGTATCTCGGCAATTCCCAGCAATATTATTACGGGCTTTTTAGGCGTGGGAAAAACCTCCGCTATTTTGCATCTATTAAAGTCCAAACCTGCTGATGAACGCTGGGCCGTTCTGGTCAATGAATTCGGCGAGATTGGGGTAGATGGCAGCCTGATCGAAGGCCAGCACAGTGAAGAGCAGAGTATCTTTATTCGCGAGGTACCAGGCGGCTGTATGTGCTGTGCAGCAGGTTTGCCAATGCAAGTCGCATTAAATCAATTGATTACCCGCGCTAAACCGGATCGTTTGTTAATTGAGCCAACCGGTCTTGGGCACCCAGAGGAAATATTACAAGTACTCACTGCAGACCATTACCAACAAATTCTGGATATACAGAAAATCCTGACGTTGGTTGATGCGCGTAAACTTTCTGATGAACGCTATACCTCACATAAGACATTCAATCAGCAAATTGCCATTGCGGATATTGTCGTCGGCAACAAACAGGATTTATATCGGCGCGATGATCAGGCGAAGCTTAAGGACTACGTAAAGCATAAGGGAGCAGCCGAAGCTGTGGTGCTATTTACCCAAAATGGTGAAATAACGCCAAATCATTTGCTGGGAAACACAGTTGCTAAAGCAAAGGCCCAGCATCACCATTCAGGTGAAGAAAAACCCTTGCTATCCGAGCTGCCTATTCCTGACTGCGGTTATATTAAAGCAATCAACGAGGGTGAGGGCTTCCACAGTGTCGGTTGGCGCTTTTCACCAATCCGTGTGTTCGATTACATAAAACTATACTCATTTCTTAGCGGCATCACCGCCGAGAGAATGAAAGCAGTGTTTATCACTGATAGCGGGATATTTGGTTATAACCTGACCCCGGATGCCCTAACTGAAATTGAACTGGATGACTGCGTAGAGAGCCGAATTGAGATTATCGCCGACAATATTATCAGCGAATGGGAAGCACAGTTAATGAACTGTATGCGAGACGATAAATAAAGTCGCTACCCTAAATTGCACTGCCAGATCTGATCTGGTCTTATCTATAATCCAGCCGTCTTCGAGCTCTTTTCAGGCGCATAAAAAAACCAATTCACAGGTTTGCCCTCCTTAAATTCAGTTTTTTTAACCTGTAACCCATAGTCAAACCCCAATATAACCCGTTCTCATAAAAGTACAGCAAATGGCAATTAAGCCCTGTGGTGACTTTTCCTGCGTTTCTCGAAACCTTTACTACACTTATAAAAAGGCAGTCTAGTTTTAAAGCCAGACTGCAGTCACACCCAATATCAAACACAAAATAACGGCGAAATAACTCGTCAAAAAAATAGTTATTAAAAAAATTGTGATTCAGATAACCAAGTGATCCCATTTTCAAAATACAGGTTTTTTGGCTTTTTGGTGTCGTAGCTTAGGAAGCCTTTAGCGTGTCGAAAGCCTGTAACGCGTCGTATTTTGAGGGGACTCTGCATTCCAGAAGTACCACATGTCAGAGAGATTGTGTTGAACAATAAGTTGAACAATAA
>JAYOUA010000006.1:131629-133370 GCA_038150705.1 Porticoccaceae bacterium
GTTGAACAATAAGTTGAACAATAAAAAGATAACTGACGCGGAGCATTCCGCAGCTCAAAAGCGCCCATCGTCACCACTATTTGGTGCCTACGAAGAGCATGCAAATGCTTTAAAGCGCTACGTAATGCGAATCCTTCGCGTCGAGCATGATGTTGATGACGTAGTGCAGGAAGCCTTTATTCGGGCCTTTAAAACTGAACAGCGCGGCGCCGAGATTCGCCAGCCTAAATCCTATTTGTTCCGGGCAGCAAAACATGTGGCGCTTAACCACATTCGACAAAAGGTTACCCGGCCAACAGATTATCTAGAGGATGCCGCTCCAGCCGATCTGTTGTTGGGAGAGTGGACTCTTGAGGATGAAATGCTTGCGCAAGAAAGGTTGGGCATTCACTGTATGGCAGTGGCAGATTTACCGCCCAAACGACGAAAGGTGTACTTAATGCGCAAGGTATATGGTATGAGCCACAAAGATATTGCGGTTCGTCTCGGTATTTCGGTGTCAACCGTAGAGTCGCATCTGGCCAAAGCGTTTAAGCACTGCCACCAGTTTGTTGTGTCGCGACTGCCGGGCGACGGGGCCGATGCGCCTCCGATAGCCAAAAAATAAGGAGCTGAAGATGAACAAGGCAAAAACATTTCAGTGCAGCGATGAAATAATGGAAGAGGCCTATGGCTGGGTCTTGGCGTTTAACGGCGATACACCGGCCAGCAAGCAAGAAATCGCCACATTAAACGAATGGGTCAAGCGCAGCCCGGCGCATGCCAAAGCGTTAAAAGAGGCCGAACAATTCTGGTGTGAAGCTGAAGTTCTCTCAGCCCTGGCTGTGCCGCAACCGAAAGAAAAAGCCAGCCGCTCGGGTAATATTTTTAAATTCTGTGCCAGTCTTTTTCCCCTGTCCGGTGGGGCAGGGGGGATGGCACTTGGCCGAAGATCAGCGTTTGCCTCCCTCGGGTTTATTGGCCTAGCTGTCGCCCTGATTTGGGGTCTGTCACCCTTCAGTGGCACAGTGGGTAATGGCCTATATCAGACCGCAGTAGGTGAGCAAATCACCCTAAGGCTCAAAGACGACAGCCGGGTACTGCTCGATACCAACAGTGCAGTGCGAATAGCCTATGAACAAGGCGCCAGAAAAATCACCTTGGTGCGTGGCAAGGCCCATTTTAAAGTGGCCAAAAACCCTCAGCGCCCCTTTGAGGTATACGCGCGGGAGGGTCTGGTCAGAGCGGTAGGAACTGCTTTTTCCGTTTACCTGGCCAGAAAGGATATTGAGGTCTTGGTAGATGAGGGGCGGGTAGACCTGGCGAGGCTGGAGGTCGACAACCCTGGCCTTACCCAGGGCGGCGATAACAATGCCTCGCCGGCAAGCGAGACTGCCAGTAGCAGCGGTGCGCCTCCGGGCAGCGATGTCGCCCCGCGCGATACTGCGTCTGAACAGGTCTTTCTCTCCCTCGATAAAGGCCAGCAGGCCAGTTTCGACCGGCAGCGGCAAAGCACTGCGCAGCTCAGCGAGCGAGAGCTGGAAGATGCGCTGGCCTGGCGCACTGGTGTGCTGGTGTTTGAGCGGGATGCTCTTAGCGAAGTGGTGTTTGAAGTGGGCCGTTACACCGACACCCGGATTGACGTGATCGATCCGGAATTGCAGAACATGGCCTTGGGCGGCCGCTTCAGAGTGGGCGAGATCGATGCGCTCTTTGAGGTGCTGCAGGTCGGTTTTGGCGTGGAAGTCCGTTATCTCGGAGA
>JAYOUA010000007.1:0-114467 GCA_038150705.1 Porticoccaceae bacterium
CGAATTACCTGAATATGCCGAGCTTCCCTCTAAACCTCTAATGTGAAACTTCCAATGAGTGAAACATCCAAAATACACCGAAACTTTTTTATGTTTTGACTTTAAAGGATTAAAGAGAGATGAATTTGGATAAGTTAATTGATCTGTTATTGCAAAAAGGATTTACCGCTGTAACTGGTGGGATGGATTTAAAGCTTATTCTGGTCGATGGAATGATATCGACCAATGACAGGGTGGAAATTTTATTTATTGGCGCGCTTCTTCTTTCAGTAGCAACTACCATTTCTCATTTATCCTGGAAGACTCGAGTGACAGTCAAGCACCAGTAAAGTATTGCGGCGGACAAAGCCATTCTCGATGAGCTGGCTGAAACCCCCTGACGGCTAACCCCTGGCGGGGGACGGCAACAATCATGCATGTCTCTGGCTTTTTGCGACAAGCTGTCCCATTATCCAGCTAATTCTTTTATCTGATACGTCTTTTCGTGCGTATAAGCAACGCTAAACCACTATTGGCTAATCCCTATGTATATTCCGGTAAAACCTCTCAGTAAGTATCCATTCTGGCTGCGGCCATTCTTCTGGAATCAAAAACGCAAATATGGCGCAGTGCTGGATCCCGGATTGCTCTGGGGTCGGGTGCCAGTGCTGTTTGCCACTGTTGCCCTGCTCTATGGTGTGCTTGATCGCCGGCGCTCACCCCTCGACCCGGTGTTGCGCTCGCTGGTAACGGTACGGGTCTCACAGATTAACTGGTGCGATTTCTGTGTCGATATCAACGCTATGACATTGGCAAAGCGCGCCGGCTCAATGGATAAAGTCGAACAGCTGGCTGAGTGGCAGGAGAGGGATATTTATAATGACAGAGAGCGTCTTGCACTGGAGTACGCCGAGGCGGTCACCCATTCAGATCGGCAGGTCAGTGAAGAGTTAATGCAGCGCTTAAAAGTTATCTTTGATGATGATACTATCGTTGAATTAACCGGCCTTATTGCATTTCAGAATCTTTCCAGCAAATTTAATAGTGCCCTTGATGTTCCAGCGCAGGGATTTTGTTCTCGTTCGCCAAGCCTAAAAACATAATTCACCGATAAGTTCACAAACAACAGGTTATCAGTTCAATGTCAGAATTTACCAATGTCACAGTTAGCAAGGAAGCCAATGTTTATTTCGACGGCCAGGTCAGCAGCCGTACCATTATATTTGCCGATGGCAGCAGAAAAACCCTTGGGGTCATGCTCCCGGGAGACTATGAATTTGGCACAGAGGTAAAAGAGCTGATGGAGATCACCTCTGGAGAGCTGGATGTATTACTGCCCGGCGCTGATGATTGGCAGGCATTTACTGGTGATACGGCCTTTGAAGTGCCAGCCAATGCCAAATTTGGCGTTAAGGTTCATCAGGTGACTAACTATGTCTGTTCTTACTTCTCCTGATATGGCGGCATAGTCGATAAGCACCCCGGTAACCTACTTGTCGGAACTAGAGATTGGCAGTTGCCACCGTCTTATTGTCTGTATACTTCTGCTATGAGTGAAGAACAACCCAACAATCCCTTGCATGGGATTACCCTCGAGCAGGTTGTCACCCGACTTGAGCGGCGCTATGGCTGGGACTACCTTGCCAAAAATATCAATATCAATTGCTTTAAAAGCAATCCCTCGGTGAAATCCAGCCTAAAGTTTTTGCGCAGAACCCTGTGGGCCAGGGAGAAAGTGGAAGCGCTGTATATCGCTGCTTTTAGCGATGTAAAACCAGCTAAAAAGACAGCGGCAAAATCCAACCCATGGACATCAGGCAAACTGAAAAAGTCTTAACATCAATATTAGATTTCGCGATTTCGGGTTAAATGGTCTAAATTTTCCTTAAGATTTTTTTAAAAAAGAATGATCTGTTTATGGAAAAACAGACTAACAGAGCACAAGGAAAGGCTATCCATGTCATCGTCTCTGACGCTCTACGAATGTAAGCATTGCTGCGCCACTGGGACCTATACCAATGGTGAAAACCAGACCGCCTGTCGCGCCTGTGCGAGACTAAATGAATTACCATTCTGGCGGCGCTCGGGACAGGTTGGCCTGGTCTGTGGCTGTTGCCGTGGACTGGGAAAAGCCGAGCCATTTACAGACCGGTTAAATAAAAGAATGGCGCCAGTACTGGCGGTACTTTTAACTTTCTGCGTATTAATCTTAATACTGATAACGTCAATTTTTAACCATCAACATTTTAGTGAAATATTGGCGTTTGGCAGTGCAATTATTGGTGCTGTTACCGGATGTTATTTTTCCACTAATAAAAATAATGTCTAATCAATAAAAGCTTTACCTTGGAGGGAAATCCAAACAAAGGAGAAAATTAAAATGGATTTAATGGATTCAAAAAACGTTAATAACAGAATAAAAAAACGCAGTATTGCCATCGCAATTATTGCCCATCTCTACTTGGCAGTCTTTACTTTTGGCGTATCTCTAATACTGCTTTTACTGGCTGGTTTTTTAACTGCCACGCTATTGGAAAAAGATATTAGCGAGGCCAGATCAAGTGCAAATACCTTTAACAAGAATTTTCCATTTCGATATTTTGGCCATGTTTTCGGTAGCTTCAAGCATGTTTTTTATAACAGTCAGAGTATTGAAAAAGATATTTATGCGGCGATAGAAAACGAGCTAAAAGCAAAGACTCCCGTCACTTCTCTCGAGGCGCTGTCTATTTCTGACAGAGATAAAGACCTGAAAAAAAGTGAGCAGAGAAGTTTTATAAAGGGTGAGTCATCGCCTACCACTCGCGGCACGGCGATTACCCTGATTCTAAATCAGAGCAGCTTTGGTTCAATGCGCTCTATCGAGTGGCGCGTTCTGGCTGGTGGGTTTGTCGATAAAAATGCAAAATTTAATTTGATCGCGTATTCGCCGTTTACAATTTTATTCTGGATTGCCCCCTATTTAAGGCGTGAAATAGATTTACTCAGTCGGGTGCGGACTATCTATCCGGGCGCCTATAACGATATGGATGTCGCCACCCAGGTGCGCTGTCTGCACGAGGCTGTATTTGACGCGATGATTGCCGAGCTGGATAAACATGGCGTAGATACCAGCGAGTTAAAAGTGCAGAAAATGCAGACCATGAATATCAATATCTCTGGCGGCAAGGTCAATATGGGCAATGTGGTTCAGGGTGCGATGAATAAAATTGGTGGCGCGGTAAAGGGGGCTAAGGCATGAGCGGTTCCGAAATAAAAATTAATGTCTCTGGTGGCAATGCCAGTTTTGGCAATGTCAATCAGGGTGATCATGGCCAGCTGGAGTCGACGCAGGAGATGCATTTTGATGCGGTGGATGTGGAGGCCTTCTATCAGTCGATTGCCAATATAGCGGCCTATAACAATATTGATTTTAATGATTACCAACAACTCAGGGCGCAGGTGGCTGAGCTGATTAAACATCCCGAGCAGCCGGGATTTATGGAGATCGTTGAGGGACTGTATGAAAAATACAACTGGGCGGTAAAACCGTTGGCTGCGTTGTTTTCAGCTGTTTGTACTGGTAGTTGATTTCGCGGTATTTGGCGTGTCTTAGGAAGGTTGGGGCGGCCAGGGTTGGCTTTAGTGAGTCCCGGAAGACCTTCCTAGGTTCCGTCCGCCACGCTACAATTTAAACCTAAAAGCCAAAGGACCAATCCATGCTCACAGCCTACGCTCTGGTAGCAATAAATCTCATCAGTATTTTTATCTGTTACGATATAGCGAAAAATCGAGGCGGCAATGCCCGGTTTTGGGGTTGGATGGGTGTTTTTTTTGGTCCCCTGGCAATACCATTCGCACTGTTCTGCAAAGCAAAAAAACAGGAATAAAAATTTGGCTGGCGAGATCGACCTGAAAAAACTTTTGGCAAACCTGTCGCCGCTGCTGGATAGTCGTGAGTATGTATTCTGCACCTTTAAAGACAGCATCTACGGGGATTATGCCGAACTTAACCCCATAGCCTCATTCCTGGAAACTGAAGGGTTAACTCTGGTGATTGCCAGGGACAGTGCGGATAGCCAGGGCATTGGCTATCAGGGTACATATAAACGCATTACCCTGAATATCTACTCCAGTCTTGAAGCGGTTGGCTTAACCGCTGCAGTGTCCACCTTACTTGCCGAACATGGCATCAGTACCAATATGATTGCCGGATACTTTCATGATCATATTTTTGTTGGCGCTGCTGATGCCGAGCGCGCTGTGGCGCTGCTTAACTCAGACTACCTCTGAAATCAGCATCTCGTTGGGCAGCGCTGTTGTCAGGTCTGCAAGCTGCTGTGCGTAGCCATTGGCCCTAACCACATCACCCATAATTAGCAGTGCAGGAGAAGGTAGGGGGTGCTGCTCAAGCTTATCGGCAATATTGCTAACTGTCCCCACCAGAACCTGCTGTTCATCAGCAGTACCCTGGGCAACGACTGCGAAAGGCTTTCTGGCCGAACAGCCACGGGCAATCAGTTGCGTAGTGATTTCTGCGAGATTGGAGAGACCCATATAAAATACTACAGTGCTGTCCTTTTGCAGCGCCAGATCCCAGTTGATATGCATCTTGCCATTCTGCCTATGGCCGGTAATAAAGGTCACCGCATGGGCGTGATCGCGATGAGTTAAGGGAATCTGGGTAGATGCTGCACAGCCAATTGCAGCCGTGATACCCGGGACTATATGACAATTAATACCCTGGCTCTTTAGGTGCTCCACCTCTTCACCACCGCGACCAAAAATAAACGGGTCTCCACCTTTAAGACGCACAACAGTCTTGCCGCAGCGCGCGAGGATAGCCAGCAGTTCGCAGATTTGCTCCTGAGGCAGACTGTGCTGGTCCTTCTTCTTGCCGACATAAATTAGGTCGCAATTTGTCTGTGCATATTCCAGCAGCGCAGGATTTGCCAGACGATCATAAACAATAGCATCGGCCTTCTGTAACAGGCGCATCGCTTTTACAGTGATAAGTTCTGGATCCCCTGGTCCCGCGCCAACCAGAAATACCTCTCCTGCGGTGTTTTGCTCAGTCTCTTTTAAAGACGCTTCGTTAGCCGCTGAGTTGGCAAATAAATTTAAAATATTAGTCATGGGTTTTTATCCAATTGTACTGATTGTGGGAGAGAGGGAAACTTCTTCAAACAGCGCAGCTCTCTCTAACTGATCGTCTGGCTGGTTGGCAGTTGAGCTGGCGATAAGACTATTGAGCTCGGGAATGCAGGAGCCGCAGTTTGTGCCGCAGTTCAATTGCTCTCCCAGTGCTTCGGCAGAGCTGGCCCCGGCTTCGATAGCCTCGACTATGCGCTGCTCACTGACCTTAAAGCAGGAGCAGATGAGCCTACTACTGTCCTGTTGTTGACTGTTGGGGCCCGAAAGCAGTGACCAATAAGTGTCTATTGCACTGTTTTTGAGAAGTGTCAGCATCCAGGTTTTGGGCGGTAGCGCCTGCTTGTCTCGGTGACTAAAAATGGCTAGCTCCATACAATTATCGGTGTAACAAATTAGGCGTTGATCGAGATTCGCTCTATCGGAAAATTGGGCATAGGCTTGTGGTGCAGCGGATAAATCACTATTAGCTGCGGCCATAAAAGCTTGCCAGTCGAAGTCACTGTCAAGTGCAACCTGATAGATAAAACCCAGATTGTCTGGCAGGGGCGACACCACCCAGTTAATAAATTCTGAACAGTTAATCTTATTGCGGCTGACCACAGTGGCCCAGCAGGGTGTTTCGACTTTTTTGATTGCGGCGCGGCTGTATTTAAATTCCGGCTGTCCGGAAACAGCATCGATAATTGGCGCCACCAGGCTGTCAACTCGCGCACTGCTGGCGAATTGATCATTCCAGTGAATAGGCACAAATAGCTGTTTTAATTTCATGCCAAGGTCGATTTTGGTAGCAACTTTAATGCTGCCCTGCCGAGTAGTAATTTCTGCTAAATCGCCATCCTCAAGACCAAAATCTTTTGCGGTTTGCGGATTAATGGCAACTGTCGGCTGTTCAATATGGGTCAGCAGCTCAGGGGCACGACCGGTGCGGGTCATGGTGTGCCACTGGTCGCGAATACGCCCGCTATTGAGGATTAGGGGGAATTGCTCTTCAGACTTGCGGCGTACAGGAAGGCTGGCAGCGACCGTTACAAATTGAGCTCTACCACTGGGGGTTATAAATTGTCCGTCTGCAAATAGACGCTTGGTACCATTGGGCTTGGTGGTGGTAACCGGCCACTGCACTGGCTCAAGCTGGTCGTATTGAGTGTCAGAAATTTCACTTAGAGCACCGATATTAAATAATCTTGTGCCATTGTTTTTGTAATCGCTGAGCTGCGCGTGTTCAACAAAAATATCCCGCGCCGACTGGTAGTTGAAGGCTGAATCAAAACCCATCGCCTGGGCAACCCGGGAGATTATCCACCAGTCGGATTTGGCTTCGGCAATTGGGGTAAGTAGTGCGCGCTGGCGAGAAATACGCCGCTCGGAATTGGTGACAGTGCCACATTTTTCGCCCCAGCCACTGGCGGGCAGAAGGATATTAGCTGTGGCCGTGGTATCTGTCTCGGCAATACAGTCTGAGACGATGACCGTGTCGCACTGCTCGAGAGCAGCCTTTACTCGATCTGCATTGGGCATACTGACAACCGGGTTGGTGCCCATAATCCAAATCGCTTTGATTTTGCCTGCGGCGATTGCATCGAACATCTCCACAGCCTTAAAACCCGGCTTTTGACTAATATTGTCACTGTTCCAAAACTCGCTGACGGTGGCGAGGTTTTCACTGCTGTAATCCATATGGGCTGCGAGCATATTGGCTAGGCCGCCAACTTCACGACCCCCCATGGCATTTGGCTGACCGGTAATTGAAAAGGGCCCTGCGCCGACCTTGCCGATGCGTCCGGTGGCCAGGTGACAGTTGATAATGGCATTGCATTTATCGGTGCCCGTAGCGGATTGATTAATCCCCATGGAGTAAAACGTAATCGTTTTTTCTGTCTCGGCATACCATTGGTAAAAGGTTGCCAGATCCCCCGGGTTGACGCCGATTTTTTCTTCGAGCTCGGACTGGCCGATAGACATAGTCTCAGCTAACGCGGCGTCAAAGCCCTGGGTATGTAGCTGGATATAATCTGTGTCGAGATTGTCAGTCTGTTTTAAATAATTGAGCAGGCCGCTGAAAACAAAGGCATCTGAACCGGGGGCAATTGCCAGGTGCAGGTCGGCGAGATCACAGGTTGCGGTCTGACGGGGATCGATTACCACAACTCTCATGGCCGGATTTTTTTCTTTGGCCGCGGCGATACGACGATACAACACCGGGTGAGTCCAGGCGGCGTTGGAGCCGGTTATCACTAACAGGTCGCACTGTTCTAGGTCTTCGTAATTGCAGGGTACAGCATCAGCGCCAAAGGTGCGTTTGTAGCCGGCAACGGCGGATGACATACAGAGCCGCGAGTTGGTGTCCACATGACCTGTACCTATAAACCCTTTGGCGAGTTTATTGGCGACATAGTAGTCCTCGGTGAGCAACTGGCCGGAGAGGTAGAAAGCAATTGCGCCGGGACCATGTTGTTTACGGATGCTATTTAAGCGGTCGGCAACGCTTTCAATCGCGCTTTCCCAGCTGACCGTTTGGCCGTCGACACTGGGGCGCAGAAGACGTCCCCGACTGCCCATGGTCTTGTCGAGAGCAGCGCCCTTCACACAGAGTTTGCCTAAATTTGCCGGGTGTTGCCGATCCCCGGAGACGGCAATAATTTGATCATTTTTAATTGTCGCACTGACGCCACAGCCTACCCCACAGTAGGGGCAGGTTGTTTTTATTGGGCTGTCAGTAAGCAGGCTGTCACTGTGAGTCATAGATGAAAAATCACAAACTCAGCACTACCTGGTCGGCGACCAGTGCTACAGAAAAAGCCGCAACTGATACCTGATCGTCTTCCAGGCATTCGCCAGTCAGAAGATCGAAGTGCTGCTTGTACAGTGGTGAGGCAACCACTAGGCGACCGTCGATATCGCCGACAATTCCACGTGCCAACACATTGGCTTTGCCAATAGGATCCCAGTTGCCTATGGCGTAGACCTGGTGGTTTTCGCTGGGCAGGTAAAACAGAGCGATCTGTTGGCCATCGACTTGTGCACAGATTCCGGAATTTGGAATCAGGTCAGATAGGCCACAGAGAGTAATCGCCAGTGATTTAGTTGTTTGTTCAGTGCTCACAGTCAATTCTCCTAAGCTGATTTGGCTAAAATTTGTTCGCGTTCTTCTTCGGTAGCAGGTCTTGGCTGGCCACGCTCCTCAACAAATATAATCTCGCGATCTTCCGCTTCGGAATTGACAAACTGGCGGAAGCGTTTCAGTTTCTCTGGGTCTTCGATAGTGGTTTTCCACTCGCACTGGTAGGTGCCGACAATGGTGTTCATCTGTTCTTCCAGCTCGGCGGCAATGCCCAGCGAATCCTCAATAACCACCTGCTTGAGGTAGTCGAGACCACCCTCGAGGTTGTCCAGCCAAACTGAGGTGCGCTGCAGGCGATCGGCGGTACGAACGTAGAACATCAGGAAGCGGTCGATATATTTAATCAGTGTCTCGTCGTCGAGGTCGGTGGCAAACAGATCTGCATGGCGTGGTTTCATACCGCCATTACCACAGACAAACAGGTTCCAGCCATTCTCTGTGGCAATCACGCCAAAGTCTTTTGACTGGGCTTCTGCACATTCGCGGGTACAGCCGGAGACAGCGGATTTCAATTTGTGGGGAGAGCGCAGCCCTTTGTAGCGGTTCTCTACATACAATGCCATGGCGACGCTGTCCTGAACGCCATAGCGACACCAGGTGCTGCCGACACAGGATTTCACTGTGCGCAGTGCCTTGCCGTAGGCGTGACCGGTTTCAAAGCCCGCGTCGATCAGCTCTTTCCAGATCGCTGGCAGATGCTCAACTCGCGCGCCGAACAGGTCGATACGCTGTCCGCCGGTGACTTTGGTGTAGAGGTTGTACTTTTTCGCTACCTGACCCAGCACAATTAATTTGTCGGGAGTGATTTCACCACCGGCAACACGCGGTACTACCGAGTAGGTGCCATTCTTTTGCATATTGGCAAGGAAGGTGTCGTTGGTATCCTGCAGGCCAACATGTTTCTCCTCGAGGACATAGTCGTTCCACAGGGAGGCGAGAATTGATCCGGCGGCGGGTTTACAGATATCACAGCCGCGACCGGTGCCATGTTTCTCAAGCAGTTCGTCAAAGGTTTTAATCGAGCCGACTTTGATCAGATGAAACATTTCCTGGCGGGTGAAATTAAAGTGTTCACACATCGCCTTGTTTACTTCCAGGCCGCGGGCTGCCATTTCATCATCGACAATATTTTTCAACAGTGCCGCACAGCCACCACAGCCGGTGCTGGCTGCGGTTTCGGATTTAACATCCGCCAGGCAGCAGGCGCCGTTATCCATCGCCGCGACAATATCGCCTTTGCTGACATTGTGGCAGGAGCAGATGGTTGCTGTGGCGGGCAGAGCGCCGGCACCGAGGGTAGGCGCTTCGCCGGCATTGTAGGGCAGTATCAGGGTCTGCGGATCCGCCGGCAGTTCAATGCCGTTAAGGAAGTACTGCAGCAGTGTGTCGTAATCGGAACAGTCGCCAACCAGAACAGCGCCGAGCAGTTTTTTGCCGTCGGCACTGACAATCAGGCGCTTGTAGACATCGATGCGCTCGTCGCTAAAGGTGTAAGCCACGGCGCCCTCTTCCCTGCCATGGGCATCGCCAATCGAACCCACATCGACGCCGAGAAGTTTTAATTTGGTGCTCATATCGGCACCCTGGAATGCGCTGCTGTCACTGCCGAGGTGGCTGACAGCCACCTCAGCCATGCGGTAACCCGGGGCCACCAGGCCAAAAATTCTGCCGCCAAACAGGGCGCATTCGCCAATGGCAAAAATATCCGAGTCGCTGGTTTTACAGTGATAGTCGACTTCGATGCCGCCGCGCTCACCCACTTTCAGGCCGCAGTCGCGAGCCAGCTGATCGTAGGGGCGAATACCGGCAGAGAAGACGATCATATCGGTTTCCAGAGAGCCGCCATCGGCAAACTGCATTATCAGGCGGGTATCTCCATCGCCGTTCTCTTCAATAACCTGTGTGGCTTTGCTGGTGTGAACATGCACGCCCAGGGCCACAATCTTGCGGCGCAACATGGCGCTGCCGCCAGCATCGAGCTGCACGCCCATTAGTCCGGGGGCAAATTCAACAACATGGGTTTCCAGTCCGAGGTTTTTAACGGCATTGGCACATTCCAGCCCGAGCAGGCCTCCACCCACGACCACACCAACTTTAGCGCCTTTCGCCTGGGCCTGGATTTCGCCGAGATCATCGATCGTGCGGTACACTAGACAGGGTTCAAGGTCATTGCCTTTTACCGGCGGCACAAAGGGATAGGAGCCTGTCGCCAGTACCAGTTTGTCATAGGCATACTGTTTGCCGCTGTCGGTAGTAACGGTTTTGTTGTCGCGGTCGATACTCGCCACGGCGTCACCGAAGTGCGCATCGACGCCAAGCTCACGGTAGTGATCCCTGGTGGTCAGGGCGAGATCTTCCGGAGAGCGCCCGGAAAAAACTTCGGAGAGGTGAACGCGGTCATAGGCGGGACGGGTTTCGCCACCAATAACGGTGATTTGAGCCTCTGTCTCCGAGGCGGCAAGTTGTTCGACATAGTGGTGTCCCACCATGCCATTTCCGACAACAACGACTTTTAACATTGATCTGTTTCCTTGTAACGACTTCATGTTGTTTTATTTCAGGCTGCCTCTGAGGCAGCTCCACTTTTGGGTTGAGGGTCAACCGCTGTGACCGCAGATGGGGTTTTCGACTTGTCGGCCGGATTCTTCTGCTTCTCGTAGAGGAAGCGCAGAACCTGCTGTCGATAGGCGTTAAACTGCGGATCTTCGGCCAGTGACAGTCGATCCCGGGGGCGCGGCAGATTGATATCAAGCACTTCGCCAATCGAGGCTGCTGGACCGTTGGTCATCATCACAATGCGATCGGAGAGTAAAACAGCTTCATCCACATCGTGGGTAATCATTACCACGGTATTGCCGAGCTGATTTTGAATTTCCATCAGTGAGTCCTGAAGGTGTGCTCGGGTCAGTGCGTCGAGCGCGCCGAAGGGTTCATCCATCAGCAGGACTTTTGGTTGCATGGCCAGACAGCGGGCGATTCCCACGCGCTGCTTCATACCACCGGAGATTTCTCCCGGGCGTTTGTCCATGGCGTGATCCATATGTACCAGCCGCAGGTTGTGTTCAATCCACTCGCGAATTTCTGCCTTGGTCTTGGTTTTTTTGAAAACACATTTAACGGCCAATTCAACATTTTGATAAACCGTAAGCCATGGAAGCAGTGCATGATTCTGAAATACAACGGCGCGATCCGGGCCCGGCTCATCAACTTCGCGGCCCTCGAGAATAATGCCGCCTTCGGTGGCTTGGTAGAGGCCGGCAATAATATTCAGCACTGTGGATTTACCACAGCCTGAGTGACCAATTAACGAGATAAACTCGCCTTTTTGGATGGAAAGGTTGACATCCTGCAGTGCGCGGAAAGGTTTGCCCTCGGTGGGGAACTCGATACCTACCTTGCTGATTTCCAGGTAGTTGCTTTTCATAATGGATTCCTCAAAAACAAATTCTGTATTAACTGATTGATCATTGAGCAGGGCTCTAGCGGAAGATCGCCTGTTTGTCCCAGCTGACGCGTTTCTGCAGTGCCAACATCAGGCGGTCGAGGACAAAGCCAATAATGCCAATGGTGAGAACCGCGACCATAATGCGGCCCAGAGAGCTGGACGATCCATTCTGGAACTCATCCCAGATAAATTTTCCCAGCCCGGGGTTCTGGGCGAGCATCTCGGCAGCGATCAAAACCATCCAGCCTGTGGCCAGAGAAAGGCGCAGTCCGGTGAAGATAAGGGGGATTGCCGAGGGAATGACAATCGTCTTGATATAGACCGGCCAGGCCAGTTGCAACACGCGACTGACATCGACCAGATCACGATTGATGCTGGCGACACCGACAATGGTATTGACCACAGTGGGCCACAGGCAGCACAGCGCTACGGTGAATGCTGAGGTCAAAAAGGATTTTTCGAACAGGGGATCTTCAGAGACATAGAGCGCTGATACCACCATGGTGACCAGCGGTAGCCAGGCCAAGGGTGATACTGGTTTAAATGTCTGAATTATCGGGTTTACCGCCTGGTAGACCCTGCCGCTAAGTCCGCAGACAATGCCCAGAGGGATAGCGATCAGTGTTGCCACCAAAAAGCCAAAGGCAACGGTGTAAAGGCTGGTGAAAATCTGATCAAAGTAGGTAGCCTTCCCAGTGTAGGGACGAATTTTTACAACCGCATCGGGATTTTTAGCCAGTTTTTTGGCGTTGCGCGCCTCCTGACGGGCATAGAATTTATCGGCCTTTTCACGCTCGACATAATGTTCTTCGATCAGTGTTTTGGATTGATTCCAAACATCTCCCGGCCCGGGGAACTGGCCCAGAGAGGTAATAATATTGCTGGCAGTGACTTGCCACAGAAACAGGAACATCACAATTCCGGTCAGCGGAAGCACGGCGGCCTTAAATATCTTGCTCAAACCCTTCGAAAGGTTGGCTACTGTGATCAGAGATTGCAGTTTCTCGATTGTGATTGTTGCTGTACTCATTTGCATGGCCTTCATCTAACGTCTTGATAGTGCTGTTTTGGTTAATTCACTCTTGTGAAACAATCGGCAGGCCGTGTTGGCCTGCCGTTGTTCAACTTGCTGTTGGGTTATAGAACTTCGTCCTTGAGACCAATTGGGAATTTCTTCAGGTACTCATTGGGCTTGGTGCCGTCGTAGACAATGTCATCGATAAAGTCTTTTTGCGGTGCACGGTAGCCGGTTTCTTTGGCAAACTCGGGGAAGTCAGATGCACTCATAACACCCTCTTCAATTAGTGCCAGTGCCGCAGTCTTGTAAATGTCAGGGCGGTATACACTGGCGGCAACATCGAAGTACCACTGGTCAGATTTGGGCTCTGAAATTTGTCCCCAGCGGCGCATCTGGGTGAGATACCAGATTGCATCCGAGTAGTAGGGGTAGGTTGCGAAGTAGCGGAAGAAAACGTTGAAGTCTGGAATCGAGCGCTTGTCGCCTTTTTCGTACTCGAAGGTGCCGGTCATGCTGTTGGCAATAACATCGTAGTCAGCGCCCACATAGTTGCTCTGGGAGAGAATCTTTACAGCTGCAGGGCGGTTGGCGTTGTTGTTTTCATCGAGCCACTTGGCGGCGCGCAACAGTGCTTTAACCACGCGTGCGGTAGTGTTGGGATACTTCTCGGTAAACTCTTTGGTCATGCCGAAAACTTTTTCCGGATTGTTCTTCCAGATTTCGTAGTCGGTGATGACTGGAACGCCAATACCTTTAAAGACAGCCTGCTGGTTCCAGGGCTCACCCACACAGTAGCCATAGATAGTTCCGGCTTCGAGAGTAGCGGGCATCTGTGGTGGTGGAGTTACAGAGAGCAACGCCTGAGCATTCAGAGTGCCGCTGGTATCACCTTTGTGAGGTGCGTAATAGCCGGGATGAATATCACCGGCAGCCAGCCAGTAGCGCAGCTCATAGTTGTGAGTGGATACTGGGAATACCATGCCCATCTTGAACGGCTTGCCTTCAGCGGTGAACTTATCTGCCACTGGCTTGAGGTAATCAGCCTTGATTGGATGAACGGGCTTGCCGTCTTTTATTGGCACATATTCTTTCATCTGCTTCCAGATATCGTTGGAGACAGTGATCGCATTACCGTTAAGGTCCATACTGAATGGTGTGACAATGTGCGCCTTGGTACCGTAGCCGATGGTGGCTGCCAGGGGCTGACCGGCGAGCATGTGTGCGCCGTCGAGCTTGCCATCGATAACGCCGTCGAGTAGGACTTTCCAGTTGGCCTGTGCTTCGATGGTTACATACAGGCCTTCGTCTTCAAAGTATCCGTTTTCATAGGCGATGGCGATTGGCGCCATATCGGTCAGTTTGATAAAGCCGAACTTGAGCTCGTCTTTTTCTGGCTCGCCTAGCTCTGCTATTGCCAAGGAGCCGTTTAACATTATGCCTACAGCGGCTAATGTTTTCAGTGTGCGCGAGAACACACGCTTAAAGCTGTTTTTTGGAGCGGAATGCATAAAACCTTTACCTCAATATTTTAGAAATCAAAAAAAATGCCCGCCAATCTTCCGGGAGAACGGAATTTGGCGGGCATCGTTACCCGGTGTCTCTCATCAAAGACGAGATCTTGCATTGCAGTGCGTAGCAAACAATATTCAATAACTGTGCCAGTTATATGGATTAAGCGGAAAATATTTTTTTTAGTTAAAAAGAGGGTCTAAAAGAGGATAAACAGGACTTATAAGAAAGCTTGTTAGCCAAAATAGAGTGCCGGGCTCCTTTAAGTGCACTGAACACACCTGCCTGTTTTGAGGGCGCATAAAAACTGGGCACCAAAGATGTGCATTTTTTGCGGGGCTAGGGTGTTATTTGTTCCGTGTTGGCGCATTAGGACTCACCATAAGATCGGAGCCGAGTTCAATATTGTCATTTAACATCCAGGGTTCAGCGTGCGCGCCTTCGGGTTTGTAGTCCTGGTCGGGATAATTTAATCCGGCACGTGTGGCCGCTTCGCGGTAGAGATCGCTGCGAAAACACTGCTGGGCCAATGAGGCGAGTTTGTCTGAATCGACCGGCTTGCCGAGTAGCGGGGTAAATTGTTCAAGCATTGATTCGGCCTGTGAGCGCCACGGGAAGCCAGCTTGAAAGCTTGAAAATACATGAAAGTTGGACTGGCTTTGTACAGCCTTAGAGCGATCATAAATAAGTTCTCCAGTCAGCGATGGACGCAGGTAGTCGGCCGGAAGATCGAGGTATTCGGGTCGCGAGAGAATTTCAACGGCGGCCTTGCGGTTGTCCATATCGGCCAGCCATTCACAGGCCGCCATCATTGCCAGGCGCAGGCGCAAATGAGTCGAAGGATTTCGACTGTGCCAGGACTCGAGAACGCCAAGGACTTTTTCTGGCGCGTTATTCCATATTTCATATCCGCTGGTGGCCATAATGCCGACGCCGTACTCAACGGCAATGGTGTTCCAGGGAGCGCCGACACAAAAACCGTCAATAACTCCCTGAGCCAGGCTGTCGACCATCTGTTCCGGTGGCAGAACAATAATTCGTACCTCGGTGTCCGGATCGATGCCGCCAGCGACCAACCACTTTCGCAACAGCAATGTATGACTAGAAAAGGAGTGTACCGTGGCGAACGTAAGTGGACCGCTTTGGGTTTTGTTTAGAACTGCTCTCAGCGACTGTGCTGTGGCCAACGCTTTACCGGTCGTGCCATTGAGGCAATCGTCCAGGGCCTGCCCAGACTTGGCACATTCATCCATCTTTGCCCACAGCGACGAGGAGACTGTAACCCCATTGCCGTTCAGGGAGAGTACCAGACCGGTTATCATTGGAGCGCGAATCCCGGCAGCGCCCAGGGTGGTCACCAGCGGCATTGGCGCGAGCATCTGGCAGGCATCGAGTGTGCCGGCAATGGTTTTGTCGCGAATATTCGCCCAGGATACTTCACGATGCAGGGTTACATTCAATCCAAACTTGTCGTACAGCCCAATATCCTGGGCAACAATAAATGGCGCACTGTCGGTGAGTCGCATGTAACCAAGGTTGAGATGGTCAAGCTCGGCGGAGGGAAGATTTTTACTGATTTGTATATTCATAACCGGCACTAGTAGTTTTTATTGAGTATTTGTACAACTGACTTGGCCGCCTGAGGCAGGCTCTGGTTGCTGTCCATAGAGAGGTTGCGCAACACCTTGTGGGCGCTGTCCTCGCTGATACCCTTTTGATCCATCAAAAGGCGCTTAGCCTTATCAATCACCGACAGACTTTCGAGCTGTGTTCTGGTGGTATCCAATTTCTGGCGCAGTGACTGGTAGGATTTAAATTGTGCCATGGCTACATCGATGACCGGTTTTACCCGATCGTTTTCGACATCGCCCATCATATAGGCTGTTACTCCGGAGTCCACGGCCTCTTTAATAAAGCCTGGATCTTCCTCTTCCGACCACATAACCACGGGTGTCGGGTTGTGATCATTGATTACCGAAAGGCTGTCGAGAACATCCCGCCCCGGGGACTGTAAATCAATCAAGATAATGTCCGGCTGCAGCTGTTCAATCTGAAACAGCAGGCCGGTTGCAGAGGGCAGTCTGGAAATAACATCAAAACCCTCTTGAGTTAGTTTTTCTTCAACACGTGCAGACCGCTGGGGCAGATCATCCACCAACATTACTCGAGCGCGCTTTTTTTCTGCATCTTGGGTCATAAATTAATCTGTTGTATCAGAAATAAGAAAGGGGCGTCGATCATATCCACGCCCCAATCTCAATACTACTATCTTAGGGAGATAAGATTGTTAAAACTTTAAATTTAGCGTGAACCAGAGCTTATCTGTATCCGACGCGTGAGTATCTGCAGAGTAGCTCGCGTACTTGAGCTGTGCAGAGAGGTTTTTGTTAATTTTGTAGGTTCCTACAATATCCAGCTCCGAACCAAGATCAGCGCCACCCTCATCGGCACTGAATTTATGGTAGAAAACAGCAACCGGAATGCCGGAAATTTTGCCTGCAACTTTCAGGTAAGTATCTTCAAGACCGGTTCCCGGCGTTCCGAGGAACTTGTCAGCCCAGCCCTGAAACTTATGCAGAGTAGCCAATGGTGTCTTGAAGCCAACACCTTCATCGCCGCCGAGCAATTCGTAGCCCAAAGAGACAGTTGCACCGCTTACTGGTGTGCTCAATTCAACCTTGAGGTAATCAGTGTCAAAGCTCGCAGGATTGTCGGCGTAGTCAGATTGTACGGCGTAACTTGCGGCCAGTGCAGTTTTACCAAACTTACCCTTGTAGTCGACACCATAGGTGCTGGTCGAGTTTGCCGCGGCGTTATCGAAGTCCAGCAGGTAAGCGTAGCCTGTCAGAGAGTGGCCTTTAGCCGGTGAGAAGGAGGCTAAAAGGGCGTGTGAGTTAGAGCCCCACTGCTTGGCCTGAACTGCGCTATCGACCGGGCCAAAGATTCGGTTGACGTTCCAGATATAGCTGTAATTAATTTTCACAGAGTTGAGGTTGGGCAGGCTCACAGACAGCGCATCGTAGGTCTGCTCGTTTTGTCTCCAGCCAACACCGCCGACAAAACGCTGGCCGGCGTGAAGGATGCGCTGGCGGCCGAGCTTGGCGCTGTAAGAGGAACTGGCGTAGGCAACAAACGCCTGATTCATATCAGTGCCCTTGGGATCGGCTACGATTGGGTAATCGGCCATGCCATTGGTTGGGGTTTTGTAGCGCTCGTTGCCGATAACCGTAACGTTGTCGACTTCAATACCAGCGCTGAAGCCGTTGTAGGCAGCTGATTTCCAAGTAACACGAGATTTCAGAGTAGAGGCGCCGGCATCTTTATCGATGCCATCCTGGTTCACCATTTCGTAGCGATAGCGAAAAGAGGTTGAAGCGCTGCCGTCAGTGAACATCTGGCTGACACTGGTTGCATCTCCGGCAGAGGTTGCAACAAAAGGCTGCAGGCTTAAGAGCGCCGCTGCAGCGGTTGAGATGATGCGAGTGTGGTTCATAGTAAATCCTATTGTGAAAAAAACTAACTTTTAAAAACAAAAAAACCCGTGCACAACTTATAGGTTGCACACGGGCTTCGTTACCCAGCAGACTGCAATGTCGATTTTGACAATACAATATCCGTGCCAACACAATAAAATCAATGAGTTAGGTAATTTCAGAAATGTTGGAGCAGGAGATTTGAAACAAGCTGGTGCGATATTTCTTTTATTTGGCGTTATCTTGGGGCAGGTTTTTTTAGTTGGGAATGATTTGAATTGTGGAAAATTGGCACCCTTAGACAGCTCTGCTGCATAACGGTGCCTGGAATTTATTGACCAAAGCTGGCTTTGAATATGTAGAAGAAGATAATACAGAGACCGGCACCTGCAGGCAGAGTAACCAGCCAGGATAGAAAAATTGATCCCACCATACGCAGATTTAATGCGCCAATACCACGCGCTAAACCGACACCAAGAACGGCGCCAACCAAAGTATGAGTAGTTGAAATTGGCAGGCCGGTACCCGAGGCAATAACCACTGTGGCAGCGGCACCTAATTCAGCGGCGAAACCGCGGCTTGGTGTCAGTTCTGTAATCTTGCGCCCGATGGTGCCCATCACTTTAAAGCCGTAAGTGGCGAGACCTACGACTATACCGCCACCACCCAATAATAATATCCAAGAGGGCATCACCGACTTTGCAGCAATATCGCCGCCGGAATTAACAATGCTCACTACGGCAGCTAGGGGGCCCACAGCGTTGGCAACATCGTTGGAGCCGTGAGCAAAGGCCATAGCACAGGCAGTAAAGATCATCAGAACGGCGAAGACGCGCTCGACATTGGCGAAGCGATTGTCTGTTTCCAGGCTCAGGTCACGCTTGACTCGTGATAATAGGTAGCTGCCAATGATAGCCACCACAATACCGACCAGTGATGCGATTCCCGCAGACTCTAAAAAGCTTAATGACATGCCATTATCTTTAAAGACATGTTTTAGACCCTTAAGCAGGGTCACCATGGCGATCAGGAAGCCGACGAAAAACATGTAGATTGGAATATAGCGTTTAGCTTTGGTGAAAGGATCGTCCTGGAGCAGGATAAGGCGTTGAACGCTGCGGAATAGCAAGAAAGACAGTGTGCCTGCCATCACCGGTGAGACCACCCAGCTGGCAACAATCGTGCTTACCTTGCTCCAGTTAACGGCATCAACCGAGACGCCAATAGCCGCGAAGCCGACAATTGCACCGACAATAGAGTGGGTTGTCGACACTGGCCACCCCATAAAGCTCGCTATCATTAGCCAGGTACCCGCGGCCAAAAGAGCGGATAACATGCCAAATACCAGATCATTTGGCCTTTCGACGAAGATGGCGGAATCGACAATACCTTTGCGAATGGTTGAGGTAACTTCACCACCGGCCAAATAAGCGCCAGCAAACTCAAATACCATCGCGATAAGAATAGCCTGTTTAAGGGTCAGCGCTTTAGAGCCAACCGAGGTACCCATTGCGTTGGCCACATCATTTGCGCCGACACCCCAGGCCATAAAAAAGCCGACCAGCGCGGCAATGACAATTAAAGTAGGCCCGTACTCAGTAAAAAATTCCATAATCCCGGTTCCCGATAGTGATTATTTTCTAGTGGATTTTTCTAGTTATTATTTTGCTAGAAGTAACTCAACTTGGTTGCCGATAAGCTCGGCGGTATCCGCCAGGCCGCCGATCTGATCAATGATGTTATACATAAAAATCACATCAATAGGCGACAGATCGGCTTCAATGTTAAATAATTTCTTACGTAGCTTCTGTTCTTTTTTGTCCACTTTCTGCTCTTGCGCGGCCAGATCGCGAATCAGCTTTTTGACGAACTTTACTTCTGATCCGGCAAACCCGGTTTCGAGCAGTTCATCGAGTTCATTGATGGCGCTGTGGGCTGCGCGGCAAGTCTCTGCCGAGCTTTCAGCAAATCCGATAAAGTCATTGTGCAGTTTGTCTGGAATGGCCATTTTTCTGCCGAGAATAATGCCGCTTATGTCTTTGGTCAGATTGGCGATATTGTCCTGCTGGGTAATTATGCTTAGGAGGTCTCCCCTGGAAACCGGCATAAACAAACTCTTCGGCATGTGCATACGAAATTGTTTTTTAAGATCGTCAGCGCTCTGTTCTTCCGTGCTGATCTGCTCAAATACCGCCGTTGCCTCATCCCAATTACCTTCAAAGGTTGCCCTTAAAAAAGCATCTAGAAGGTCAACGCACTGTATCGCTGCTGACATATGATTCTGCAGCGGTTTCACCGGGGATACCCCAAAAATATTTGAAATTGAGTTGCTCAATGCCATGTGCAGTTCCTTTGATGTTATTTTTTTTAGTACTTATTCTACAGTGATTTTCTGTGAAGTCCTATCTAAGCTTGTCCGTATTGTTCACTGTGACCCAGCCAGCGGGCAATTAAGGGATCGACGTGATGGGGGTGTTTCTGCAGCAGCGTCAGGGCGATTGTCTTGACCTCTGGGAGCATATGGGAATCTCTCTGCAGGTCGGCAATATGAAATTGCATGTCGCCGGTTTGCCTGGTGCCGAGCACTTCGCCGGGGCCGCGGATCTCGAGATCCTTCTCGGCGATCTTAAAACCATCATTAGTCTCGCGCATAATTTTCAGACGCGCCGCGCTGTTGCCGGAAATAGGCGCTTGGTAGAGCAGAACGCAGTGACTGTTTTCACTGCCGCGCCCCACCCGGCCGCGGAGTTGGTGAAGTTGGGAAAGCCCGAGGCGCTCAGAGTTTTCGATAACCATCAGGCTGGCATTAGGGACATCAACGCCAACTTCAATAACTGTGGTGGCCACCAGCAGGTTGATCTCGCCATCCTTAAAGGCCTGCATAATCTGCACTTTTTCCCGAGGTTTAAGACGCCCGTGAATCAGACCGATGGAGAGTTCCGAGAGCAGTAATTGCAGCTCCTGAGCAGTTGCCTCAGCCGCCTGAGCTTCCAGCACATCAGACTCTTCGATCAATGTGCAGACCCAGTAGGCCTGGCGGCCATAGGTGCAGGAGGCGCGCACACGCTCTATGACATCATTGCGTCGGAGGTTGCTCAGCACCACAGTTTCCACCGGTGTGCGTCCCGGGGGCAGTTCATCGATCACCGAGCAGTCGAGATCCGCGTAGGCACTCATGGCCAGAGTTCTAGGAATTGGCGTCGCGGTCATAATCAACTGGTGGGGGGTAGAGCCGAGGCTATCGGGATTATCGTCGAGTTTTGCACCTTTCTTGCGCAGCGCCAGGCGCTGATGTACGCCGAAGCGATGCTGCTCATCAATAATCGTCAGGCCGAGGTTATGGAATTCAACACCCTCCTGAAACAGTGCATGGGTGCCAATAATTATCTGCGCACTGCCATCGGCAATAGCGGCGAGTTGAACTTCGCGGCCCTTGCCTTTGAGTTTTCCTGTCAGCCATGCAATGCGAATACCCAGTGGCCGCAGCCAGGCTTCAAAATTTACCCGGTGCTGTTCTGCGAGTATTTCTGTGGGTGCCATCAGTGCTGCCTGCATACCATTGGCAATCGCCTGCATCGCCGCGAGGGCGGCAACCACGGTTTTACCTGAGCCCACGTCGCCCTGTACCAGTCGCAGCATGGGAATCGGCTGGCTTATATCGGCACTGATTTCAGCGGCAACGCGCTGTTGCGCGCCGGTCAGAGCAAATGGCAGCTGCTCAAGAAAGCGCTGCTTGGCATGAGCATCGGGAGTCAGTGCCGGGACTGTCTGCTGTTGGATCTTTTGTCGAAGTCGCAGCAGGCTTAAATGATGGGCGATCAGCTCTTCGGCCGCCAGTCGTTGCTGTGCCGGATGTTCTCCCTCGGCCAACAGGTTTAGTGCAGTTCCCGTTGGCGGGTTGTGCAGCAGACGCAGGGCATCGACAAGTGAGTAGGACAATGTGCGGTTGCCGAGATCGGCGGGTAGCCAGTCTTCAAGTTGATGGCTATCCAGGCGCTGCAGTGCCTGGCCACAGAGATCGCGAATACGCTGTTGGGTGACACCCTCGGTTGCCGGGTAGATAGGGGTCAGAGTCTCGGCGAGTGCCGGGGGATTGGTTTGATTGAGATGCTGATATTCCGGGTGGTACATTTCCAGGCCGGATTTTCCCCGCCGCACTTCACCAAAACAGCGCAGCTTGGTGCCTGGTTGCAGGCTCTGTTGTTGCGCCTGGTTGAAGTGAAAAAATCGCAGTGTGATTATCCCACTGTGATCCTGTATTCGGCAGACTAGGCTGCGGCGGCGGCCATAGGCCACATCGCTGGCTCTGATTTCGCCCTCGATAACCACCTCTGTGAGTGGCTGAATGCCGCCAATGGCGGTGATTTTTGTGCGGTCTATATAGCGCAGCGGCAGATGAAACAGCAGATCCTGAATGCTGTGCAGGCCGAGTTTTTGCAATTTCCCGGCAAGCTGTGGGCCAACGCCGCGCAGCTTGTCTACGCTGATGCTATGCAGGGCTTGCATAGAGTCCGTATGCTGTGAGGGCGCGGGAAGTAAAAAGCGAAAATTTGAGGTTACAGGGCTTTGCCGCCATGCCAGAATGGCGCAGATGGGCGGGTGATGCCACTTGGTAGAATTGACTGATTGTCATGAAGATAACCTCTGAGGTGGCACAATAATAGCCAAATTAGATTAGCGGGGAAACATCGTTTGAAAATTTTATTGGCCGGCTGTGGTGATATAGGTTGCCGAACCGGATTGCAGTTGGCGCCACAGTTTGACTGTTTTGGGTTCAAGCGCAACCCGCAAAATCTGCCGGATGCGATCAAGCCTGTTGCCGGCAGCCTCACCGATCTCAATCGCTTGCAGGAAGTGCTGGCTGAGGGTTTTGACGTGCTGGTGGTGACACTGACCCCGGGGGCATTTACTCCCGAGGCCTACCAGAAATCTTATGTAGATGGCGCGGCGACGATCGCTGCGGCGATTGATAATGCTGAGCACAAGCCGCGACTGGTAATATGGGTCTCGAGTACCAGTGTCTATGGCGATAACCAGGGTGCCTGGGTCGATGAGCAGTCAGCGACGCGACCGCTGTCATTTTCCGGGAAGCTTTTATTGCAGGCTGAGGCGCATATCTCCGCCCTGCCCTGCGCTTCGATTATCGTTAGGTTTTCCGGCATCTATGGTCCCGGTCGCACGCGTATGCTGGGTCAGATTATGGCCGGTAAAGGGCGACCGGCCCAACCCAAGCAGTGGAGCAATCGTATTCACAGTGATGATTGTGCAGGGGTGTTGGCGCATCTGATCCGCCGCTTTGAAAATGGCGATCAGCTCGACAGCCTGTATGTGGCGACTGACTGCGCACCGGTGACCCAGCACGATTTGCGTCTGTGGCTGGCGAAGCAATTAAATGTTGAGTTGCAGGATGAAATTGTCGAGCAGAAGGCGATACGCCGCTGCAGCAATCAGCGGCTTTTGGATACTGGTTACCAGTTTATCTATCCGGGTTATAAAGAGGGTTATCAGGCTTTAATTGATGCCCTGCCGAGGTAGCTGGTTAGTTCGCAGTTCTAAATTATGGATCTGCATTACAGCCCTAAATTACAACAATACCATCCATTTCAACCTGCGCGCCCTTGGGTAATTCCTTGACGCCAATGGCTGCGCGGGCGGGAAAAGGCTGGTTGAAATACTCTGCCATCACTGCATTGACCTGAGCAAAGTTACCAAGGTCGGTAAGAAAGATATTCAGTTTAACTATGTCGCTTAGATCGCCACCGGAGGCTGCACAGACCGCACTGAGGTTATCGAAAACCTGGCGGATATGCACGCTGATATCACCTTCAACCAGCTCCATAGTCTCGGGGTTCAGGGGAATCTGACCTGAGAGGTAAACAGTGTTGTTGACCTTGACTGCTTGGGAGTAGGTGCCTATGGCTGCGGGGGCGCTATCGGTATGAATTACGGCTTTATTGGTCACGGGAGTCTCCAATGTTGGTCATTAATTTTTAACGCGATGGATTCGGCGAACATTCTTGAGGCCGCGAATGCGCCTGAGAATATCTGCCAGATGAATACGGTCGCGCACAGTTAGTACGACATCGACTACGCTAGTGAAGGCATCTTTTTCGTCGACGCTGATATTTTCAATAGTGGCATCTGATTCGGTCATTCGCGATGCCAGGGCAGCAATAAAACCGCGCTCCGGAGTGATCTCTACCTTGAGCTCGACGGGGAATTCACCGTGGACATTATTTGACCAAGCCAACGGCATACACTTTTCCGGATTGGAGCGAATTTCGGTAAGGTTGCGGCAGGATTCCAAGTGGATCACCAGGCCCTTGCCCGGGGAGATATGGCCAAAGATTGGATCCCCAGGTATTGGGTGACAGCAGCGCGCGTATTGGAGGAGAAGGCCGTCAGAGGCATCAACCATCACCGGGAGGGTCGAGTTCTTGTTCTCCTCGCTGGTCTTGCGTTTGGCGGCTGGTACCAGGAGATTTGCCACAGCGAAGGGCACGCGATTGCCGAGGCCAATCTGTTGCAGAATATATTCAAAGGTCTTGGCCCCGGTCTCTGTCAGCAGGCCTTTGATCTGTGATTTCTTAAGTTGTTTATAGCTGGTGCCGAGACGGCTCAGGGACTGATCGAGCAGGCGCTTGCCGAGATCGACTGATTCATCGTGCTGCTGATGTTTCAGGAAGTGACGAATCGCACTGCGCGCCTTTGCGGTAACGACAAAGTTAAGCCAGTTTGGGTTTGGCTGCGCTTCCTGGGCGCTGATGATTTCAACTTTTTGACCGCTTTCCAGTTGTTCCGAGAGCGGTGTCAGCTGCCCGTCTACACGACAGGCGATACAGCTGTTGCCCAGCCCGGTATGTACCGAGTAGGCAAAGTCGATGGGCGTGGCGCCCGAGGGGAGTTCGACAATATTGCCCTGGGGGGTAAAGACATAGACCTCATCGGGAAACAGATCTGCTTTTACATGCTCGAGGAATTCCAGCGAGTCACCGGCCTGCAATTGCATATCCAGCAGGCCCTGAACCCAGCGAGCGGCGCGGCGCTGGTTGACATCTGCGGTCTGGTGGCCGGTCTTATATTCCCAGTGAGCGGCGATGCCATAGCTGGCCATGGCCTCCATCTCGACGGTGCGAATTTGCACTTCGATAACCACGCCGTGCATACCCACTAACACCGTGTGCAGGGATTGATAGCCATTGGCTTTTGGAATGGCGATATAGTCTTTAAATTCGCCGGGCACCGGCTTAAACAGATTGTGCACCATGCCGAGTATTCGGTAGCAGTCATCGACACTGTTTACGATCAGACGAAAGGCGAACACATCCATAATGTCACGAAAGGAGCGGTGCTTTTCGCGCATCTTGCGGTAGATGCTCCAGAGGTGTTTCTCGCGGCTCTTTACCTGTGCGCTGAGATTCTCTTTTTCAAGTCTTATCTCAATCGCCTGGTGAATTTCAGCGACAACTTCCTTGCGGTTCTTTTTCGCCGCTTTCATTGCTTCGCGCAGGCGTCGGTGACGCAGCGGGTACATGGCGGCAAAGCCGAGATTTTCGAGTTCCAGGCGGATGTCATTGATGCCCAGGCGCTGGGCAATAGGTGCATATATATCCAGGGTCTCGCGGGCGATACGCCGGCGTTTGGCCGGAGCCAGAACCCCGAGAGTACGCATGTTGTGCAGTCTATCAGCGAGTTTAACCAGAACTACGCGAATGTCTCTCGACATCGCCAGGGTCATCTTTTGGAAGCTTTCCGCTTGCTGGTGAGCTTTGGATTCAAACTCAATTTCCGTGAGCTTACTGACACCGTCGACCAAGTCGGCGACAGGTCGACCAAAGCGACGACTTATCTGGCCTTTGGTCACACCGGTATCTTCAATGACATCATGAAGCATGGCAGCCATAAGGCTCTCATGATCCATGCGCATGTCAGCGAGGATATGGGCTACTGCGAGGGGGTGTGAGATATAGGCTTCGCCACTCTGGCGCATCTGGCCTTCGTGGCATTTTTCGGCAAATTTGTAGGCGCGCTCGACGCGGCTAACTTCTTTGGCGTCCAGATAGAAAGAGAGTTTATCCAACAATAAGCGCAGCGCCAAAAAACTCTCTCCCGGGTCTTATTGAGGCTTAGATGGACGGCTCTTGAGGAGGTTCTGAAGCTTCCAGGGCTTCAATAACAGCTTCTGCGCCGGCTTCGGCAGCTGCTACTTCGCCGTCCTCCTCAGCGTCGGCATCGACAATTTCATAGTCCTGACGAACTTCGTTGAGGATATCTGCTGTCACCAGTCCCTCTTCAATTTCACGCAGGGCGATAACTGTGGGTTTGTCATTCTCTTCCAGAACCAGTGGCGGGCGGCCTTCGGTAGCAATCTGGCGGGCGCGTTTGGAGCCAACCATGACCAGTTCAAAACGATTATCAACGTGATCCAAACAATCTTCTACAGTAATGCGAGCCATTTTTTATATCCACCAGGGTAAAAAATTTAATTTAAATTAAGCTAAAAATTAAGGTTTTAGCGCAACGAAATGTTGCCGAGTAGCCCAGTTTACCTAATGCAAAGGGCTAGGACAATAAAGTTGCAAGAATTAACCCCGGGGAAATCACTCCTACCTGCAACAAATGGTCAGGATAACAAGTCAGAGAGAAGCTCTTCCTGGCCGGCAACCGGAAGGCGACAGTGCTGCGCCGCTATAATCGCCATCAATTGCTGCAGTGCCACAGCAAAGTCATCATTGACAACCATGTAGTCGGCTTCGACATAGTGGCTCATCTCCTCGGTGGCGGCGGCAATACGCTTTTCGATCACCGCGCTGTCATCCTGGCCGCGGTTGTCGAGTCGCTCGCGCAGCGCCTGTTTTGAGGGCGGAAGGATAAAAATACTGGTACTGTCGGGAAACAGTTGGCGAACCTGCGCCGCGCCCTGCCAGTCAATTTCGAGAATAACATCTTCGCCAGCGGCCAGCGTATCTTCCACCCAGAGCTGGGAGGTGCCGTAAAAATTGCCAAACACTTCAGCGTGTTCAAGAAAGGCATTTTTCTCAAGCATGGCAAGAAATTCTTCACGGCTGACAAAATGGTAGTTGATGCCATCTTCTTCACCCGGGCGGCAATCTCTGGTGGTGTGCGAGATGGATGCTTTTATATTCTTCATGCGCTTGAGAAGCTCACTTACCAAACTGGTTTTCCCGGCGCCAGAGGGTGCGGAGATGATAAAGAGAATACCTGTTGCCATAGTGGAATATGATCCGCTGTTGAGAGGTTGCTGTATGGTAAGCAGTTTACATCAGCGAAAAATTTATTCCAGATACCTTATCTTCTGCAACGGCTAATGCTGCTTACTTTCGGGAACTTTTGTGGCTGACGAGGCCCCATTCTGCGGGTCGAACATTTCATTCAATTTGCCAGCGAGACGAATGCCAGCCATCAATAAGCGTTTTTCAATAATTGGCTGGTTGCGTTTGATATAGCCTGCCGAAATGCTGAGCGGTTTTTTGCCAATAGTGGCTGGAGAGGTTCTTGGGCCAAATTCATAGACCTGCGAACGCAGAGACTTTGATTCTTTCGCCCAATCTAGAAAACTGTCTTGCTGCCATCGCTGAAGCTGTTTTTCGTCGACAACATCGAGTCGCACAATATAGGCATCAACGCTTAGCTCTGCTATCTGAATCAGCCCGCTGTCCCAAACCCAGTGCAGATTTTTCACCCGGTTTTTGGGCGGCCATTTGATTGCAACGCTGTTACCGCCACGATCACTCTGGCGGCCCACATGCAGCGGCTGGTGAATATCCCCGACGAAGTGAATAAAAAATCCCAGGGCTTCAAGGCGCTTATCAACGGGAAGTTCAGGGTTGCCAAGCTGCGTGTAAGAGTGGTTGAGTGCGCTGAGTACATCACCTCTGGTACTTCGCTTCAGGGTTTCAAACTGCTGATGATCGGCAATATTGATATAGTGCCAGTACTTGGTGTTCTGATACTTGTGGATTCCTCGAATCCTATCCGGCCAAACAGCTAGCTCCCTCATATCGCCGCCGATAGATGCGATCGCCTGGGCGGTCTTTGTGCTGAGATGATTTTCGGCAATACCGGCAATGATGCGGTGACCCTCAGCTCCAAAAGAGAGTGCCCGGCCACTGAGCAGGGCCAGACAGAGCAGCAAGTAAGTGAATACATGCTTTCTTTTAAGCATATGTAAACTCGTGACCTTTGGTTGAAAAGCGGTTATTCGATATTCTGGATCTGCTCGCGCATCTGTTCGATAAGTACTTTCAGTTCCACTGAGGCCTGGGTGGTAACCCCGGCAATAGATTTGGAGCCCAGGGTGTTGGCCTCGCGATTGAGTTCTTGCATCAGGAAATCCAGTCTTCGACCAATGGAATCTTTGCTGTTCAGCACACGGCGGATCTCACTGATATGGGCTTCAAGACGATCCAGTTCTTCATCGACATCGGTGCGGTTGGCAATAATTACCATCTCCTGCTCGAGTCGATCACTGTCCAGCTGCTCTTTGAGATCGCTGAGTTTCTGCTCGAGCCGCTGGCGCTGATCTTCGAGTATGCCGGGCAGGTTTTCGCGCACAATCTCTACCTGACCTTCAATGCCAGCCAGGCGCTGCTCGATCATCTCTGCGAGTTTTTCACCTTCGCGTTGACGCCCCTCGAGTAATTGCTCGACGGTTGCAGTGAAGGTTTCTCTGGCTGCGGCCAACAGGGCATCTGTATCGATGTTCTGCTCTTTGATAATTCCTGGCCAACGCAAAATATCCAGGGGTGAAATAGCAGCGGGGTCTTTCAGCTCTTCAGAAATCTCCTCGGCGATATCGATGTAGCGTTTGGCCAGTTGCATATCGGCTTCAACACTGGCATCGCTGTTGTTAAAGGCCAGCTGTATTGAGCAGTCGATTTTGCCGCGGGCCAGTTTTTTGCGCGCAATTTCACGCAGCGGCATTTCGATTTGGCGCAGACTGTCGGGCAGTCGAAATCCGGTTTCAAGAAAACGGTGGTTAACCGAGCGCATTTCGCAGATTACCGAACCCCAGCTAAAATCAATGGTATTGCGGGCAAAAGCCGTCATACTGCGGGCCATAATATCTCCAGTTAAAAAATTAAGTTCGCCATGGTAACAAAGGCGGTCACAGGGTTGGAAGATTTGCTACAATTCGGCCGTTTTTTATTTCACACGCTTCAACTAATCCCTATCAGGAAAATATTATGTCTCGACCCAGTGGACGCCGCCCCGAACAGCTTCGCCAAGTCAAAATTACCCGCGATTTCACCTGCCATGCGGAGGGCTCTGTGCTGGTTGAATTTGGCAATACCAAAGTCATTTGCACCGCCAGTGTTGAGCAGGGTGTGCCGCGATTTTTGCGTGGCAAAGGCGAGGGCTGGGTGACTGCCGAATACGGTATGTTGCCGCGCTCGACGAATAGTCGAATGGGCCGTGAGGCATCGCGTGGCAAACAGAGTGGCCGCACCCAGGAAATCCAGCGTCTGATTGGTCGCTCCCTGAGAGCCGCGGTCGATATGAAGAAGCTCGGAGAGCACACCATCAATATCGACTGCGATGTTATCCAGGCGGACGGCGGAACTCGCACCGCATCGATTACCGGTGCCTGTGTTGCGCTGGTCGATGCGATTCGTCACCTGCAGCGCAAGAAGGCGATTGTTGATGATCCCCTGTTGACTATGGTCGCCTCGGTGTCTGTCGGTGTCTACAAGGGCACAGCAATTTTGGATCTGGATTACCCAGAAGACTCCAATGCCGAAACCGATATGAATGTGGTGATGAATGGCGATGGCGGATTTATCGAGGTTCAGGGCACTGCAGAGGCGGCACCATTTAGCGAGGAAGAGTTGAGCTCTATGCTCAAGCTCGCCAAACAGGGCATTGCTGATCTGGTGCGTGTTCAGCAAATGGCATTGGCCCAATAACCAGTTAGCAATAAAAGCAACCGTAAAAGTAAAGATAAAAATTATGACTAATAGCAGCAATTACAAAACTCAGTTTATCGACAATGGTCTGCGCAGTGGCGCCCTTAGGTTTGGTGAATTTACCCTTAAATCCGGACGTGTTTCGCCCTACTTCTTTAACGCTGGACAGTTTTATACCGGACGCGCTCTGGCGGAGTTGGGTCGCTGTTATGCGGCGGCAATTGTCGAATCAGGTATTGAATACGACGTTCTCTTTGGGCCGGCATACAAGGGAATTACTCTGGCTGCAGCAACCTCTGTGGCGCTTGCCGATCACTACAACCTCGATGTGCCATACTGCTTTAATAGAAAGGAGGCAAAGAACCATGGCGAGGGCGGCAATATGGTTGGTGCTCCCCTTGAGGGTCGCGTGTTAATTATTGACGATGTTATTACTGCGGGAACAGCGATTCGCGAAGTGATGGAGATTGTCGATGAGGCGGGTGCTGAAGCGGTCGGCGTGGTGATTGGTCTGGATCGCAAGGAAAAGGGCAAGTCTGAGCTGTCTGCTATCCAGGAAGTGGAAAGGCAGTTTTCTATTCCTGTGGTGGGCATTGTCGATATTGACGATATTCTCACCTATCTTAGGGATAAGCCTGAGAGCGGTGATCTGGTTGCCTCCATTGAGTGTTACAGGCAAGAGCACGGCGTATGATAAAAACGGTATTGCTAGTGGCGTTGACTGGCCCATGGATGGTGCTCGATGCAGCTGAGCTTTACCGTTATTACAATCAGCAGGGCGTGTTGGTTACCACCGATACCCCGCCGGCAGATGCGGCTGTCGATGACTATCAAGTTATCAGTGAATCCGGTCGGGTGTTGCGCATAGTTTCAGTGCTGGAGAGGCGTGAAGAAGTCACCACTGACCAAGCCAAACAGGACAGTTACCTACGAACCAGCTTTAGCAGTGTCGATGAAATCCAGTCTTTAAAAGCGCGCAAGGTGCAGCTGTTGATGCGTGAAATTGAGCAGCTGGAAAACAATCTGGCGGCACTCGCTGAGCGGGAAAATAAAATCTACTTTGATGCCGCAAATATCGAACTCAGTGGTGATTCAGTGCCGGCAACTGTGGCCGAACAGTTGCAGATTTTGGAGAATGCCCGGACTGAGTTGAATGCTACTCTGGCCCTGCGCCGTGGGGAGTTCGATGCTGTCGAGCGCCGCTATAACGAATATATCGACCGCTTTCGTAATCTAAAAGAGGATAGTAACTAGTTACTATCCTCTTTACTCTATTACCGCGTAAATTTCAGGCTATTCAAACATTGCCGCAGTAACCAGTTGCCACTGCTCCTGCCAGTCTTTGGTAGGCGCGGTTTTAAATTGGCTGCGAACAAACTGGCTGATTTTCCCATCGGCGCTGCAGAGCATTAAGTTTGCGGCAGTTGAGACCGGCACCTGGAGTTTTAAACCATCGCGAATTTCCGCTTCGCGCAATATCTGCTTTAACTGGGATTCCAGCCGGTCGAAGAACTGGGCGATTCGATCATGCAGGCGGTCGGTTTCACCGGTCAGGGCATCGCCATTTAAAATACGGGTGATTCCTGGGTTCTTTTCAGCAAAGGCAAGAACCAGGCCGAGGATGCGATAACACTGATTTATCGGATTTGGCTCATCGCTGATAATGCCGCGCACACGGGCAAAAACCGTATCCTCGATAAAGTCGATCAGTCCCTCGTACATGCGGGTTTTACTTGGAAAGTGCCGGTAGAGAGCAGCTTCTGAAACGCCGAGCTCTGCTGCCAGTGCAGCTGTTGTTATACGTCCGCCAGCAGATTTCTCTAGCATGCGGGCGAGGGCTTGAAGAATTTCCTGGGCGCGAGCGCCGGGTTTTTTAGCCATTAGTTGAGTTCCTCTATGTCGGACTCTTGATTTGTTATAAGTGTACCAACGCCTTCGTCGGTGAAGATTTCCAGCATAACCGCGTGCTCGACACGGCCGTCGATAATATGTGCGCTACTGACGCCGGATTTAACCGCGTCGAGGGCACAGCGAATTTTCGGCAGCATGCCGCCGTAAATAGTTTCGTCGGCGATTAGTTGATTGACACGGCTAGTGGTGAGCCCGGTCAGAATCTCGCCGCGCTTGTCTTTTAATCCGGCCACATTGGTCAGCAGAATAAGTTTCTCGGCATTGAGCACCTCGGCAACTTTGCCTGCTACCAGATCGGCATTGATATTGTAGGAGGCACCATCCTCTCCGACACCAATAGGCGCGATAACCGGAATAAAGCCGCTGTTGACCAGCATATCGATAACACTTTTATTAATTGAGGCGACTTCTCCGACATGGCCAATATCAATAATCTCTGGCACATCCATCTCCGGCGTTTTATGGCTGGCTACCAGTTTTTTTGCCTTGATTAGCTGACCGTCCTTGCCTGTTACACCGAACGCCCTGCCTCCGGCGGCGCTGATCATATTGACAATTTCCTTGTTGACCGTGGCGCCCAGCACCATCTCAACGACATCCATAGTTTTACTGTCAGTGACACGCATGCCGTCAATAAACTTGGATTCGATTGACAGGCGATCAAGCAGCTCACCAATTTGTGGGCCGCCGCCGTGAACCACAACAGGATTAATGCCAACCAGCTTCATCAGGACGATATCCCGGGCGAAGCTCTCTTTGAGGTTGTCATCACCCATGGCATTGCCGCCATACTTAACGACCACGGTCTTGCCAGAAAAACGCTGGATGTAGGGAAGTGCGCGGGAGATAACCTGCGCTGTTGTCTCTGCTTCTTTACGACTTAAGGACATAATTAAATATAGTCTTCTATGTTATTTATAAAGGGTGCCAATTCGCGGCGAAATTCCTGTTTGACCAAATTGAGGTCACTGTCATTGTCGGCCTCAAATCTCAGGGTCAGGTTTGCTGAGGTATTTGAGGCCCTGATCAGCCCCCAGCCAAAGCTGTATTCAACTCTCAGTCCATCGATGGTGATCACTTGGCCCTGAGCAAACTGGCAGCCGGCTTCAAGTGTTTTCATCAGTTCAAACTTTTCACCTTCGTCAATGGGCACCAGAATTTCCGGTGTATAAACACTGCCCTGCAGCTCGTCTAAAACCTCATCGAGGCTCTGTCCAAGATCACTGAGAACTTCGAGTAAGCGCACCGCGGCATAGAGGCCATCATCAAATCCTTTCCAGCGGTCATTGAAAAATATATGGCCGCTAAATTCACCACCGACAGGCGCGTTGTTCTCATGCACCTGTTTTCTTACATGGGCGTGACCGGTCTTGCACATCACTGGTCTGCCAGAGTGACGGCGAATAAGTTCAGGCAGTCGCTTGCTGCTTTTTACATCGAAGATAATATCCGATCCAGGCTTGCGGGCGAGTATATCACGGGCAAAAATCATCATCAGTTGGTCTGGCCAAACGACTCTTCCCTGCGCAGAAATAATCACCACGCGATCGCCATCGCCATCAAATGCCAGGCCTAAATCGGCTTTCTTTGCGACCACCTGTTCGCGAAGATCATGAAGGTTCTCTTCGTCCGCAGGATTGGGTTCATGGTTTGGAAAAGAGCCATCAATATCACAGTAAAGCGGAAAGGCCATACAGCTGAGACTGTCAAAAAGCTGCACTGCAATCGGCCCTGGAGCACTATTTGCACCATCGATAACCAACTTAAAGGCCTTTTTGATCAGGCTCTGTCCGACGATATGTGATACATATTGAGGGATAATGTCGGCGTTGGTTGAGCTTCCCTCGCCGCTGGCAAAGTTATCACCACGCAACATGGGCTTAAGCATCTGCAGGGTTTGCCCGGATATTACTTCGCGCTGGATAACAATCTTAAAGCCGTTATAGGCAGCCGGATTGTGACTGGCAGTAACCATAATGCCACTGTCGGCCTGCCCACCATGGTGGATGGCGAAGTTGAGTGCAGGTGTGGTTATCTCGCCGAGATCCACAACATGAATACCGCAGGAAACCAGTCCTGCCTGAAGGGCGGCGGCGAGATCCGGCGAGCTGAGCCGAGCATCGCGACCAATGTAGGCCTGCTCTTCACCACGGCTGCGCAGGAGAGTTCCCAGCCCTTTGCCCAGGCGATTGGCAAAATCTGTAGTGATTTCTGTGCCAGCAATTCCACGAATATCATAGTCGCGAAAGACCACATCGGGGATAGTGCTGTTCACTGGCGTATCGGTCGAAACAGATTGCAGGCTCTGCATAAGTTGCTGTTCGAGTGCTGATGGCATTTCCTCGAGCTCGACTATTGCTTGCCCCGACGACTGGTCTCGGCTGGAAGTGCTTGTGACGGCGGGCTGAATTTGCATATCTAAATCAAACGCTTCACTGGCATCCCCGTGCATTGACGGTTTCGCTGTGCGTTGATTAAGCGGATTGCCCTCTTTAGGTTGCAATTCAACCCTCTCTGCCAGAGATCGGCGCCCGAGGCGCAATCTGATGAGAAAATAGAGCAGAATGAAAATTGTCAGGCTGAAGCAGCTGTAAAAAAGCCCAAACGGAGGCAGGGCATCAGCAATGGTTTTTTGTAGTGCAGTGGAGGGGGCGAAAGTAAGTTTCCACAGCGAATTATCCGTATCAAACTGGTCAAGACTGTGGTTGCCCTCTGCACCAGTCCCTACTGCCACAATCCTTACCCTGCGATTCTGAGAACTTTCCTGTTGCAATTGCAGAAGACCCTGGGAGGTGTCGATAGTACTCAAGGCAAAGTGCAGACCGCTGGTTGGCAGCTGCATGAGGATGCTTCCGACAACTTTATCCTCCGCAACAACTGCCTGACTAAAAAGAATTTTCCACTGGTTATCAATTTTTACTGCGCGCGGGTCAACATCTTTTCCCTGCTGGGAAAGACGCAGCATATGCTTGGCGGCAAAGCCCAGCGTGGCACTATGGCGGCTTATAGCTGGATCTATATAGTAGAGTGCCTCGGCATCGGTGATTGCCGATGCGGCTAATTTTTCTTCGCTATCCAAGCTGGCGTTATCGGCGTCGATAAAGTTGTCGATGGTTCTCTGTTGTGCAGCCAGTGATGCCAGCTGCTGTCTTTGCTGGGCAGCGTAGCGATTCACGCGCTCGGCGGCCAGTTTGATGTTTAAGCCATAGTGAAAATCCACCAACTGCTGGCGTGCCTGGACGACAAAACTTTGATACAGGGAAATATAAACAGTTACCAGCAGCAGTCCCGCGACAACAGTGCTGCCTAGCAAAAGCGGATCTTTAAAAATGCGCGAGAGGGTTTCTTTTAGGTTCACTGTATAAAGCTCACTGTGAAAAGTCCATTTTGTGCCTAGCTTTTAAGCCTTTGGGAGATAGCGGCAATAATATCTCTGGCCAGTTGCGCCTTACTCCTTTTGCTGTAGATCTGACTGTTGTCCGCAGTGATCCACCAGGCTTCATTGTCATCTGCATTAAAACCGACATCCGCTCGTGAGACATCGTTGGCGATAATCGCATCGAGCTTCTTACGGGTTAATTTATCTCGTGCATAGCGCTCAACATCCTGAGTCTCTGCGGCAAATCCGACAGTAAAGAGATCATTAAAGTTCTCGGCGACAGCGCTGACAATATCGACATTTTTTTCTAGTTTGAGCTCAATGCTGTCAGCCGTTTTCTTGATTTTTTGCTCAGCTACGGAAACTGGCCGATAGTCAGCGACTGCGGCGGCAGCAATAAAAATATCTGCACCGACACAGGCAGCCATTGCCGAGCTGTGCATCTCAGCAGCACTGACGACCGCTATCAGAGTGCAGCGATCGGGGGGCGTCAGAGCTACTGGCCCAGATATAATGGTTACCTCTGCGCCGGCCTCAACCGCGGCCGCCGCCAGTGCATAACCCATCTTTCCGGAGCTGTGGTTGCTGATATAGCGAACCGGATCTATAGCTTCGCGAGTGGGACCGGCGGTGATGACGACTTTTTTGCCGCTCAGATGGCCGTTGGCAAAACAGTTGGCCACCTGATCGACAATCTTGTCCGGCTGCTGCATGCGCCCTGCGCCAATATCGCCACAGGCCTGGATGCCGTTGTCCGGTCCGAAAATCATTACACCTCTCTGCTCCAGAGTCTGCATATTGTCGCTGGTTGCCGGGTGTGACCACATGCCCTGGTTCATGGCCGGAGCCACGGCGACTTTTGCCGCAGTGGCCAGGTAGATAGCATTGAGCAAGCTGTTGCCGCGGCCGTGAACCATGCTGGCAATAAAGTCTGCGCTGGCCGGTGCAATAAGTAGCATGTCTGCCCAGCGCGCCAGTTCAATGTGACCCATGCCAGCTTCGGCTTCAGGGTCGAGAAGATCTGCATGCACAGGATGTCCAGAGAGCGCCTGGAGTGTCAGTGGGCGAATAAATTCTTGCGCAGAGGGTGTCATTACAGCCCGCACATCGGCGCCATGATCTTGCAGGCGCCTGACAATCTCGGCACTTTTATAGGCGGCAATTCCACCGGTGATGCCAACAATTATGCGTTTGTTTGAAAGGGTGCTCATTAATCGTCCAGACACAGAAAATAAAGTCGGTAAGATACCATTATGAGAGGGACATCTGTAGCAATAAATAAGGACTTACTATGGCTATAACCCAATGGCCGGAAAAAGAAAGGCCAAGAGAGAAGTTAATTCTGCGCGGGGCATCGGCGCTTTCGGATGCCGAGTTGCTGGCTATATTTCTGCGTACCGGACTGCCAGGTATTACTGCTATCGACCTAGCGCGCAGTCTGCTATCGGAGTTTGGAGGGCTCGGCGCGCTTTTGGGGGCAGACCGCAAAACATTTTGTTCGGCAAAGGGGGTGGGTACGGCAAAGTTTGTCCAGCTCAAGGCGTCACTTGAGTTGACTCGCCGCTATTTGCAGGAGCAGCTTGAAGAGCAGCCGGTATTTACCAGCCCGGAAAAAGTCTGCGACTATCTTTCGGTGCAGATGCGCGATTATAAGCGGGAAGTGTTTGTTGTACTTTTGCTGGACAGCAAGCATCAACTACTGGATACCTATGAGCTTTTTCAGGGAACTTTAAATGCCGCCAGTGTCCATCCCCGCGAGGTTGTTGCCCGTGCTCTGCGCATGAGCGCTGCCGCGGTGATAGTTGCCCACAACCACCCCTCCGGTGTGGCCGAGCCCAGTCAGGCGGATATAGATATAACCAGGCGCCTGAAGTCGGCGCTGGATCTAGTGGATATACGCCTGCTTGACCATTTTATTATTGGGCGAGGAGAGGTTGTTTCTTTGGCTAAAAGAGGCAAATTGTAAGCATATTGAATTTATCTAAACGAATAAGCATGAATAAGTTGATTTCGTTTGATTCAACAGGGCCTTTCTGGTATAAATTGCGCCCCTTTGCGGGAGGGTCCCGCGGCTGGGGTTAGATATCCAGAATTCACGTGTCGGACGGAGGCAATTCCGGTCAGCACAATTTGCAAGCAGAGGCAGTAGAAATGTCCAGAGTATGTCAGGTCACAGGCAAGCGCCCAATGGCTGGAAACAATGTATCTCACGCGAAAAACAGAACACGTCGTCGCTTTGAGCCAAACCTTCACACTCACCGTTTTTGGGTTGAAGCTGAAAAACGTTTTGTTAAGCTTCGTGTATCTACAAAAGGTATGCGTATCATCGACAAAAAAGGTATTGAACAAGTCCTGTCCGAGCTTCTGGCTCGTGGCGAGAAAGTCTAAGGAGACCACTGATGGCTAAGTCAGCGAGAGAAAAGATTCGTTTAGTGTCGAGCGCCGGAACCGGTCACTTCTACACCACTGATAAGAACAAGCGCAATATGCCCGAGAAAATGGAGATCAAGAAGTATGATCCCACTATTCGCAAGCATGTGATCTACAAGGAAGCCAAAATTAAATAATTTTGTCTTCTGTTTAGATACGTAAAAAATCCTGCCATTAGGCGGGATTTTTTTTGGCTTTTAATAGGTGCTTTCTGTGGTCACTGGGCCCAAACGCAAAGCGGATATAAGGGAATAAGGAAATTAAAGAAAATAAAAAACCCGATAATTTCTTATCGGGTTTTTTGAAATTTGCTGAATTGCCCTAAGGCATTATCAGAAATTAGTCGGCAACTACGTTCTCAGCTTGAGCGCCTTTTTGGCCTTGAGTAACTTCCATAGTTACTGCTTGGCCTTCTTTCAAAGATTTGAAGCCTTCAGCTTGAATAGCGCTGTGGTGTACGAATACGTCACCGCCGCCTTCTTGCTCAATAAAACCAAAACCTTTACTGTCGTTGAACCACTTTACAGTGCCAGAAACTCTCTCCGACATAACTAACCTCACTTTAAAATAATGAATACCGTTTAAGGTGTTAAAAAATATATCCAGCCTCGTAACGGGGCTAGCCTACACCTCTACAAAGCCCATTTCGTCTCCGAAATAAGTGGGCTGCATAAAGGCATCACTGCATCAACAAAACAATAAAGAGTACAAACTGTTGAACCAGAATGAGGAAGTGTATTCGCTTTTTTATGATTTGGCTAATTTTTGCGCGATTTTAGTGCAAATAAAGAAAAATTTTCCTTTTTTATCCGATTTTTACCATTGCAGCTAAGGAGTTTAATCGCAATTCGAGTTCCTGAGGCTTATTTGCTGCTCATAACACAGCATTGCAGGCGCTTGGCACTGACCGTCAAATTAGCCCGGCTAAATTGTTCAGAAGTCGGCCGCCATTGTCGGTAATGCGAATAGTTATCTGAGATTAATGATCCATCCTTTTTTGGCGTATGATAGGTTTAACTATGGATCACAAAAGATTTTTGGCTGACTTTATTATGAATGACGATACATCCAACAGTGATTTTGACCAACCTGTAGAAGCCGATCAAAAAAATCTGGCACTGTTAGTTTATATCTTACAGGGCCTCGGTTTTGTCACTGGGGGTTTAACCTGGATAGCGGCGATGATGGTCAACTATATCAAGCTCGATTCGGTCAGGGACACCTGGCTGGAGAGTCACTTTCAATGGCAGCTCAATACTTTCTGGTATGGGCTGCTATGGTGGATTGTTGGTTTGGTGCTGTGGCTGCTTTTGCTTGGCTGGCTGGTCTGGGGGCTGCTGTCACTCTGGGCGCTGTATCGTGTTGTCAGGGGTGCACTGGCTCTCAATGACAATAAGCCTGTGCGCTTCTGATTTATCTTGTATTGCAAATAATCCCTGACTGGGCGCGAGGAAATCTATGACTAATTATGCTCATACCTTAGACGCTGTGCCGCAAGCGCTGCCTGTTGGCAAAGTGCTCTGCGTTGGCAGAAATTACGCAGAGCATGCCAGGGAGTTGAATAATCCCGTGCCCTCCGAACCTGTGCTGTTTATTAAGCCGGCTACTGCGCTGATTAACCTTGAGCCTCAGGTTTCGATTCCTTTAAAGTTTGGAGCATGCCATTTTGAAACTGAGATGGCGGTATTAATCGCTGACTCCTTGACCAATTGCAATGAGCAGCAAGCGGCCAGTGCTATCGTCGGTGTGGCGGTAGCACTGGATTTGACCCTGCGCGATTTGCAGTCATCGCTCAAGGAAAAAAGCTTGCCCTGGGAAAAAGCCAAGGCCTTTGATGGCGCCTGTCCAATATCGGCATTTGTCAGCCTGGACAATATTGAGGATTTGCAGTGCCAGCAGATCTGCCTGTACCAGAATGGCGCGCTTCGACAGGATGGCAACAGCGCGGATATGCTGACACCAGTGTTGCCCTTGCTGGTCTATATCAGTCAGTTTTTTACCCTGTCCCCCGGTGATATCGTGCTGACCGGAACGCCTGCCGGGGTTGGCCCGCTTACGCCGGGCGATCGCCTGGAGATTTCTCTTGGGGAAATGCTCAGTGTCAAAACAGAGGTTGTGGCTAGGAATTAGCGATTGATATGAAATTACAAAAAGGTATCTACAAGCACTACAAGGGTAATCTCTACGAGGTTATCGATGTTGCCCGGCACAGTGAAACTCAAGAGTTTCTTGTGGTTTATAAAACCCTCTACGGTGACTTCAGTACATGGGTTCGCCCTCTCGAGATGTTTCAGGAGAGTGTCGAGGTCGACGGCCAGCTTCTCGCCCGCTTTGAATTTATTGAGTCCTGCGATTAGATTAGTTCGATTAACAGAACCGATTAACTATGTTGTTTATTACCTCCGGTGTGGCTATTCCAGACAGCGAGATTGAGTTTGCCGCGGTGCGCTCGCAGGGGCCGGGCGGACAGAACGTCAATAAGGTTTCGTCGGCTATTCACCTGCGTTTCGATATCAACCAGTCTTCACTGCCGGATCAGTTTAAGCAAAGATTGCTCAAGCTCAGTGATCAGCGTATCTCCAAAGAAGGGGTTGTTGTGATCAAGGCGCAAACCAGCCGCAGCCAGGAAAAAAATCGTGCCGAGGCGCTGGAGCGGCTGCAGCAACTGCTGATGCAGGTCACTTACACGCCCAAGGTTCGCCGTCCAACACGGCCGACAAGAAGCTCGCAAAAGCGGCGTATGGATAAAAAAACCCGACATGGAAAACAAAAAGCGCTGCGTTCGAAGATATCGCCAGATTCATAGCGCCGTTAGGTATACCGATGCTGGCGGTGTAAACTGCGAAGATTTAATTTAAGAGTCAACTGCATGTCAGATACTCACAGCCATCCCTTTGAAAGCCTGGGCCCGGATCTATTGATAGATGCGGTTGAGAGCCTTGGGTTTGTCAGTGATGGTCGCTTTCTGGCATTGAATAGTTATGAGAACCGCGTCTACCAAATTGGTATCGAAGAGCAGATGCCAATGATCGCCAAATTCTATCGCCCTGGGCGCTGGAGTCGCGAACAGATTCTCGAAGAACACGATTTTTGCTATGAGTTGTTGGAGCAGGAATTACCCGTGGTCGCGCCGTGGAAAAATTCCCAGGGCAGCAGCCTGCATAACTACGCGGAGTTTAGTTTCGCGCTCTATCAGCGCAAGGGTGGCCGTGCACCAGAGCTGGATAATCTTGACAACCTGTTTATTCTCGGCCGATTGATGGGGCGCATTCATGGCATAGGTGCGAGCAGGCCATTTGCTCATCGTCCGCAGCTGGATAGCCAGAGCTTTGGTTGGGACTCTTACCGCTTGATCAGCGAGCAGTTTATTCCAGATGAACTGCGTCTGGCCTACGATAGCCTGGCGCTGGATATCCTGGAAAAGATCGACCAGATTCTGAGAGACTATGGTCAAGTTAAGCATATTCGTGTGCATGGTGATTGCCACTCGGGAAATATTTTGTGGCGCGATGAAAACCCTCACTTTGTCGATTTTGACGATGCACGACTGGCGCCGGCAGTTCAGGATTTATGGATGCTGTTGTCTGGCGACCAACGTGAGCAGACTCTGCAGATGGCTGAAATCGTCGAGGGCTACAATGAATTTTATGAGTTCGATGTTCGAGAGTTAAGGCTGATTGAAGTGCTGCGCACACTGCGTATTATGCACCACAGTGCCTGGATAGCACGGCGCTGGTCTGATCCGGCATTTCCCCGGGCGTTTTCCTGGTTTAACTCGTCGCGCTACTGGAGCGAACATATCCTTGAACTACGCGAGCAGTTGGCGGCTCTCAATGAACCGCCAATACGCTTAACCGGTTAATCGCGCCGCCTGTTTTTAGCAGCTTTTTACCAGCTGTAATTAACCCCAATGGTCAGTTGGCTATCTGACTTCTTTGTGCCAGCCGCTGGCATATTGTCGAAAATCCACTCCAACTTGAGTTCGGTAAACAGGTTTTCTACCACCGGTACTTTAAAGCCCAGGTCGGCTCTGAGGTCCGAGTCCTTTAAATCAGTCAAAGCGATAAATAGTTTATGGCTGTGAAATAGCTCAATATTGTTTATCACCTTACTGCGGTAGTCAGCGGCCCAGCTCCAGGTGAGCCGGCGGTCTGACGTCTGATCCTCGAGGTCCTCACTGATCCACAACAGACCGGTCTCCGCTGACAGGGCTGTTATTTCAGTTTCCCAAAACTGTCGGCCAAGAGCGCTACCCACAGTGTAGTAGCGATCGATAGCCCTCTCCTCGTTAGCTCCAAATGCAATGCTATTTTTCCAGAACCACTGCTCCTGAAAGAACCAGTCCAGCCCGTAGCCAATGGCATACTCGCGATCCGGTGAGGAGCCGTTGAGGCTATGGGTTTCGTAATTGAGATTTGAGCGATGACGAAAGTCTGCCTCACGCCACGCAACACTGCTGTCAAAGTCCCAGTCTTCGCGCTCCTGATTGCCGCTGGCATAGGCCCCGGTAAACGAAAGGCTGCCGTGATAGGTGTTTCTAAACACCTTCGCCGCCTGTTCGCCGAAGGTCTCGCCGTTGATGGAGGCAACTTCCTCCAGAGGAATTAACAGGCTGCCAAAATTAACCGAGTTCCAGATGACATGGCTGTCGGTCTGTTCGCTGAGCTGGCCGTGGATCAAATCGCCATTGTTCAGGCTAATCTGATCTGCGCAAGTCCCTGTAGCCATAATTGCCATCCAAATGAAAAGGTATTTCGTAGAACGTCCATATTGCATTCATGCCTCCAGAAGAAAATAAACAGTATTAATTTACAAGGTCGAGTATTTTACAGATTTGATTGAGATCGTCATTACTCGTCGAAAATTACTTTAACTTTCTGGTGGTAAATAAGTAGAATGCCCGTTCCATGAATAATGGCCAATCGCCGACCGATATTGTCAAAGTTATCTAAGAGTTTGAGGAGAAAAAAATGAGCGAATTTCCAGCAGAGTTGAAATATGCCAGTAGTCACGAATGGGCCAGATTGGAAAGTGATGGTAGTGTGGTTGTTGGCATTACAGACCACGCACAAGATGCTCTGGGCGATGTCGTTTATATCGAGCTACCCGAGATGGGCGCCGGCGTCGATGCCGGTTCTGAAGTCGCGGTTATTGAGTCGGTTAAAGCGGCCTCTGATATTTATTCTCCGGTGAGCGGTGAGGTGATTGAGATTAATCCGGCTCTTGAAGATGAGCCAGAAACAGTTAACAGCTCACCCTATGCCGATGGTTGGTTGTTCCGTGTGATGCCGTCAGATGTTGGCAGTATGGAAGATCTTATGGACGCAGATAGCTATGCGGCCTCTGTTGAAGAGTAATTTTTTCTGGCAGGTCTGTTAACCCAAGCTGTCAGCTAAAACCGATTAAGCCCCGATTGCTCTCGGGGCTTTTTAGTGGGCGATGATCCGTATATCAGTCCCGCAGAGAGATAATAGGCCACTGGTTGGCCTTTGCCTGTTCAAGCAATCCCTCGCAGGGGTCGACCGCAACGGGGTTATCCACCTCGAGAAGCAGCGGTAGATCATTGACGGAGTCACTGTAAAACCAACTGCCAGCGAGTGTTTCAGACTGCTCTTGTAGCCATTCCCTGAGGCGTGTCACTTTGCCCTGTTGATAGGTGGGGGTGCCGACAATCCTGCCGGTGTAGCGGCCATTGGCAATTTCAGGCTCTGCCGCCAAGAACTCTGTGACGCCCAAGCTTTGGCAGATAGGTTCAATTACAAAGCGATTGGTTGCGGTGATAATTAACAGTCGGTCACCGGCCGCGCGATGCTTATTCAGCAGAGTCTTGGCTTTGGGCAGTTGCATTGGTGCAATCACCTGCTGCATAAACTTTGTGTGCAGTTTGTGCAGCTCCGTCATAGGTATTTTTGTCAGCGGGTGAAGAGAGAACTCCAGATAGGCAAAAATATCCAAGTTGCCCGCGGCATAATCAGCATAGAACTGGTCGTTTTTGTGCTTGAACTGCTGAGCATCAACACGCTTCTCGGCAATCAGGAATTCTCCCCAGCTGTGGTCGCTGTCGCCAGCTATCAAGGTGTTGTCGAGATCAAATATAGCAAGAGCCATTGAATTATGTCCGGTTGGGTTCCTGTGCCCGGCAGGATAACCATGCAGCTCAGTTGTCTCAAGAGAAAATTGCCGCGACTTCCATACTGTGGAACAATGAGGGGCCATTATGGAGGGTATTTTACTTTGGTTGATAAGGACGGTTTTCGCTCAAATGTCGCGATTGTGATCGGTGATGGCAAAGGCAAATTATTTTGGGCAAAAAGACTTGGGCAGACGGCCTGGCAATTTCCTCAGGGCGGCATTGATCCTGGCGAAAGTGTTGAAGATGCCCTCTATCGCGAGCTCTACGAAGAGGTAGGTCTTGAGTCTGGCGACGTCAGCATTATTCAGCGCTCAAAGAAATGGCTGCGATACCATATCCCCCAACAGATGCAGCGCAAGCATTCCAAGCCTCTCTGTATTGGCCAGAAGCAGCGCTGGTTTTTCCTGCAGATGAACTGCGATCCCAATAAGATTCGTTTTGATACCAGCGGCACGCCGGAGTTTGATGACTGGCAGTGGGTCAACTACTGGTACCCGGTTAATTCTGTAATCTCTTTTAAGCGCACCGTATATCGCAACGCCCTGCAGGAATTTTCTGCAGCCAATGCCCGCCTACAAATAAATCAGCAAAAGGCCGTCTAATTATGTTGGCGTCATTGCGCAATATAGTGCAGGAGGTCAACAGCGCTCGGAGTCTCGGGCAGGTGCTGAGCATTATCGTCAAGGAGGTGCGCTCAGCTATGCAGGCCGGAGTCTGCTCCGTCTATTTATTCGATGAGTCGGACCAGCGCTATGTATTGATGGCTAGTGAGGGGCTGCGCAGCGAAGCAGTTGGCAAGGTGAGGCTGGCGATGCGCGAGGGTCTGGTCGGGCTGGTTGCTGCCAAAGAGGAACCCCTTAACCTTGAGAACGCTGATAAACATCCGAATTTTGCCTATTTTGAAGAAACCGGGGAAAGTCCCTTTCACTCTTTTTTGGGTGTGCCAATTATCCATCATCGCAAGGTGCTGGGGGTTTTGGTTTTACAGCAGGAAACTCAGCGAAAGTTTGGTGATGAGGAAGAGGCGTTTGTTGTTACCGTCTGCGCTCAACTCTCCGGGGCCATTGCCCATGCTGAGGCCACAGGTGCGCTGCGCAAGTTGGCGTCGGCGGGCCGCGGTAAAAGTCGCGAGGCAGTCTTTCGCGGTATTCCCAGTTCGCCAGGCGTCGGTATTGGTCGCGTGGTGCTGGTGTCCGATACGGCGGATCTGGCTTCGGTGCCGGAGCGTTTTGCCGAAGACACGAGTGCTGAAATTGAAATCTTTCGCACAGCATTAAAATCGGCAAAAGAGGATATGCGCAATCTGGGCGAGGGGCTTGAGAGCAAGCTCAGCTCTGAAGAGATGGCGCTGTTTGAAGTCTATATTCGCATGCTTGACGATCGCTCGCTGGGTGGTGAGGTTATCGCGGCGATTATTGCCGGTCAGGCTGCACAGAGCGCCTGGAGTTCAGTGATCCTGAAGCATGTTCGCACCTTCCAGAAAATGGATGACCCCTATCTGCGCGAGAGGGCAGCGGACGTTAATGATTTGGGTAAGCGCGTTCTTGGTTACCTGCAGCGCAATGAGAAAAAATCTCTGCCACTGCCGCGACGAATAATTCTAGTTGGTGAAGATCTCTCCGCATCGGCGCTCGCAGATATTCCCGTTAACCAGCTGGTAGGTATTGTCTCAGTTAAAGGCTCAAGCAACTCTCACATGGCAATTGTCGGGCGCGCCCTGGGCGTGCCAACAGTCATGGGGGCGGTGGATCTTCCCTGGGCAGAGCTGGAGGGGCATGAATTAATTATTGATGGTTTTAGTGGCGATGTTATAAGTCGCGCAAGCCGCAGTATGAGACGTCTATATGTGCAGCGTCAGCGTGAGGAAAGACAGCTGGCCAAAGATTTGGAAAAGCTTCGCGACATTCCCTGTGTCACGCCGGATGGAATTCCATTATCGCTGTGGATGAATACAGGGTTGCGCCAGGATATTGCCGTCTCGCTGAAAAGCAGTGCCGAGGGGGTGGGGCTGTATCGTACGGAGATCCCCTTTCTAATGCGCTCCAGCTTCCCGACCGAGGATGAGCAGACGGTAATCTATCGCGAGCAGTTGCAAGCGTTTGCCCCCCAGCCAGTCACTATGCGTACCCTTGATATTGGTGGTGATAAGGATCTCCCCTATTTCCCGATTGAAGAGGAAAATCCGTTTTTGGGATGGCGCGGGATTCGTATTTCGCTTGATCACCCGGAGATTTTCCTCGCCCAGATTCGCGCGATGTTGCGAGCCAGCGAGGGGCTGAATAATTTACGAATCATGCTGCCAATGATTAGCAGCGTGCCGGAGTTGGAGCGCGCCCTTGGGCTTATCGATCGCGCCTATGATGAGCTATTGCAGGAAGAGGGCTACAGTATTCAGCGTCCGAAAGTTGGCGCTATGATCGAAGTTCCAGCTGCGGTTTACCAGGTCAAAGAACTTGGCCGGCGAGTCGACTTTCTGTCTGTGGGAACCAACGATCTCACGCAGTATCTGCTTGCGGTTGATCGCAATAATCCCCGGGTAGCTAATCTCTACCATGCCCTGCACCCTTCGGTTTTGCGTGCGCTAAATATAATTTTTGAGCAGGCGACGTCGGTTAAATGCCAAATCAGCGTCTGCGGTGAGGTTGCCGGTGACCCGCTGGGTGCGGTGGTGTTGCTTGGCCTCGGCTATGAAAATCTGTCGATGAGTGCCAATGGCTTGCTCAAAGTAAAATCCATGTTGAATCAAGTACCCCAAGCTGAAGCGCGATCCCTGGCCAAGCGTGCACTGCGCATGCCGGATGCCGAGTCTGTATCATTATTTCTCTCCGATGCGCTCAATCGCCCAGAACTCTCAAAACTCTATCGACCCGTTGTAGTCGAGAAGTCTTAGCTTTTTTCAGTCAAGTTCGAACGAAGGCTGCCGGGCAAATTTATATTGATAATATTCCTCCGACTACGTAGCCGATAGATGTATAAAAAGCTATGATCAGCGCAGAATAAAATTCTCAGGTTTACAAATGTTAAGCTATCCAACTATCGATCCTGTCGCACTATCAGTGGGGCCCTTTAGTCTAGGCGATACTGTTATCGGGCCTCTGCAAATTCACTGGTATGGAATTATGTACTTGCTGGGCTTTGCGCTGGCCTGGATGTTAGCGGTGCGCAACAGTCAGCGCCCCTGGTCGCCAATTAAGAAAGCTCAGGTTGAAGACGTGATCGTCTATGGCGCCTGGGGGGTAATTCTTGGCGGGCGTTTCGGTTACATGTTTTTTTACAGCGGCGACAAATGGCTTGCCGACCCGGGTATGATCCTGCGAATCTGGGAGGGCGGCATGTCTTTTCATGGCGGCTTGATCGGTGTCGCTCTGGCAATGATGCTCTACTCGCGCAAACATCATGTGCCCTTTTTAGGGCTTGCCGATTTTGTAGTTCCCCTGGTTCCCGGCGGTTTGTTCTTTGGGCGTCTGGGCAATTTTATTGGTCAGGAGCTCTGGGGTCGTCCGACAGATTTTTCTTGGGGGATGGTTTTCCCGGCCGATCCGGAGCAGCTGCCTCGCCATCCATCACAGCTCTATGAAGCCTTTCTTGAAGGGTTGGTACTATTTTTTGTTATCAACTGGTTTGCCAGAAAGCCGCGCCTGTTCGGCGAGACCTTCGGGCTGTTTTTAATTCTCTATGGCCTGTTCCGATTCGCGGTTGAGTTTGTTCGCCAGCCAGATTCACAGTTTGCAGATAATGCCGCACTGTTTGAATGGCTGGGATGGATGACCCGTGGTCAGGCACTATGTATTCCAATGATCCTGATCGGATTGTGGATGATGCGCAATAGTTTGCGACAACTTTTTATCCGCAAGACATAAGGGCTTAAAAATGAAGCAGTATTTGGATTTAGTTAGACATATTCGCGATCATGGCGTTATGAAAGAGGATCGCACCGGCACCGGCACTACCAGTATTTTCGGCTATCAGATGCGCTTCGATCTGAGTGAGGGGTTCCCTCTGGTTACCAGTAAAAAAGTTCACCTCAAATCTATTCTCCACGAATTGCTGTGGTTTATTCGTGGCGATACCAACATTCGCTACCTAGTGGAGAACGGTGTCGGCATCTGGAACGACTGGCCCTTTCAGAGCTGGCTGCGCAAGACTGGGCAGGAAGAGCTCTTCCCTATGTATTCGCCCGAGTGGAAGGCGAAGATGAAAGAGTTTATTCAGCAGATAAAAGATAATGCAGGTTTTGCCGAAGAGCACGGTGATCTCGGCCCGGTCTATGGTCACCAGTGGCGAAACTTTGAGGGCGTCGATCAGCTGGCCCAGCTGGTTGAGGATATTAAAACCAACCCCGACTCCAGGCGCCTTATTGTCTCTGCGTGGAATCCCAAGGATATTCCGGTTATGGTTAAATCCGGATTGCCACCCTGTCACAGCCTGTTCCAGTTTTATGTCACCGAAGGTCGCCTCTCCTGCCAGCTCTATCAACGCAGTGCCGATGTTTTCCTTGGTGTGCCGTTCAATATTGCCTCCTACGCGGCATTGACCCTGATGATCGCTCAGGTAACTGGTTTAAAGCCGGGAGATTTTGTGCATACCTTTGGTGACGCCCACTTATATAGCAACCATATGGATCAGGTTGAGGAGCAGCTTTCACGATCCACCTTCCCGCTTCCGACCCTGAAAATAAACCCAGAGGTCGATAATCTTTTTGATTTTGTCTTCGACGACTTTGAACTGCTCGACTATCAGTCTCATGGACCAATTTCTGCGCCGGTGGCCGTCTAATGAAAGTTTCCCTAATTGTCGCCGTCAGTCGCAACCGTGTCATCGGAATTGACAACCAGTTGCCATGGCATCTGCCAGAAGACCTCAAATATTTTAAATCGGTGACTATGGGCAAGCCGATCATTATGGGCCGCAAGACCTTTGATTCGATTGGTCGGCCCCTGCCCGGGCGTACCAATATAGTGATCACCAGAGACGCTAGTTGGCAGGCGGAGGGCGTTGAAGTGGCCCAGACCCTGGTGCAGGCAATGACGCTAGCTAAGCTGGCCTGCGCTCGTGTCGGTGTCGACGAGGCAATGGTTATTGGTGGCGAACAAATTTACCGTATGACATTGCCCGTAGCCGAGCGTCTGTATTTGACTGAGGTGCAGGCCGAGGTGCAGGGTGATGCCTTCTTTCCGGAATTTGATATCCTGGAGTGGTATAAGGTGAGTGAACAGCTGCCGCAAGTTACAGATAGCCATCCCTATAAATTTGTTGTTTTGGAAAGAATAAAAAAGTAGTTGTTACATAATGTAACAAACTTCATACTTCAGTTTGTCATCTATAACTTATTTAGGCCGTCAAATTGATTCTTGAACAACAGACTGTTAAAAAGGTGGCCGAAAAATAATTTGTCAGGATTTGGAGGGGTGCAGTAGTTCCAACTCTGACATCGAAAGATCATCAATCCGATAGACCCAAGTTGAGGGAACTATGAAAAACCAACCACTAAAGGCACTGGCATTTTTTGCCATACTTGCTGGTGGCGTATCTGCTATTGCAGTTCAGGCCGCAGAAGTAAGTGATGTGCTAAAAGCCGGCGCCAGTAAAGTTCAGGCGGCAAAATCTGCGCAGCAAAATGTCGATGGTATCGCCGACAAGACCGATGGGCTCTTGCAAGAGTTCAAGCAGGTCAACAAGCAAATTGAAAGCCTGCGCGTCTACAACTCACAGCTCGAGCGTCAAATTGCCAGCCAGAAGAAAATGATGGCAGAGTTAGAGGAGTCAATTGAGAATGCAACTGTAATTGAGCGAGGAATCTCGCCACTTATGGAAAACATGCTCAAGGGTCTCAAAGAGTTCATTGCTCTGGACGTTCCGTTTAAGAGTGAGCAGCGCCAAGCAGCAATTGAAGCACTTTTCGATAACCTCGATAGCGCCAAGTTCTCTGCAGCAGAAAAATTCCGCCAGATTCTAGAACTTTACGACATTGAATCTGAGTACAGCCTGTCACTGGAAACCTATCGTGATCTGGTAGACATCAATAGCGATGGCTCCGAAGTCGAAGTTGATATGCTTCGAATCGGCCGTGTAGCACTGATGTACCAGACAAAAGATAAGTCTCAGACCGGTGCTTGGAACAAAGCGACCAATTCTTGGGAAACGCTGGGTTCTGACTACCGTCGTCCTGTAGACCACGGCATCCGTATCGCCAAGAAGTTAGCGCCGCAGGATGTTCTGGAAATGCCAATTACCGCTCCGGAGACAGCACAATGAACATGAAATTCGTTAAAGTTTGTGCCGCTTTCATCGCTGCTGCTTCACTAAGCATGCCAGCCCTGGCACAGGATGCAAAAACCCTTGATGAACTGCTGCAAATGATTGAGAGCTCAAAGATTTCTGAATCTGCAGAGTACCGCCAGCGCGAAGCTGATTTCAAACGCGACCAGCGCAAGCAGGCTGCGCAGCTTTCTCAGGCCAAGAAAACCAAAGTTGCTGAAGAGCGTCGCTCAGATCGTCTCGAGCAGGATATCCGCGACAATGACCTCAAGCTTGCCGCCCTACGTGAGCAGCGTGATAAGCGTCTCGGTTCACTTAAAGAGCTATTTGGTCACCTGACTGGTGCTGCTGGTGATATTCGTGCCAATCTGACTCAGTCAGTTGTCAGCGCCCAGATCCCAGGCCGTACGGAGTTCCTCGACGAACTGATTGACAAGATGAGCAGTGACACTCGACTGCCTTCGATCAATGATATCGAGAAGCTCTGGTATGAGCAGCAACGTGAAATGGTTGAAAGTGGTCGAGTTGTAAAGTTCAACCGCACTGTTTTGCGAGCTGATGGCTCACAGCAAGAGATGGAAGTTGTACGTGTCGGTACCTACAACCTTATGGCCAATGGGATGTACCTTGAGTACAGCCCGGAGAATGGACTGGTATCTGAACTAGCTCGTCAGCCATCTGGGCACCAGAGTAGCGCTGCCGATCTTCAGGATGCTGTAGAAGGCTTTACCAAGGTGGGTCTCGATCCCACGGGTCCCCTGGGCGGCGGTCTGCTGCGTGCACTGATCAACACCCCAACACTGGTTGAGCGCTGGCACTTCGGTGGCATCGTTGGCTATGTCATCACCACTGTATTTGTCATCGCTATCTTGCTTGCTGTATGGCGCTTTATCTTCCTGCAGGGTGTCTCTGCGAAGGTATCTTCCCAGCTAAAAGATTCAAGCACAGCTAATATAGACAACCCACTGGGTCGTGTTCTGGCAGTTGCCCAGGCCAACCCTGGTCTGGATGCAGAATCACTGGAACTCAAGCTACATGAGGCAGTACTTAAAGAGCGCCCCTCAATTGAATCCGGTTTAAGCTTGCTTAAGATTATTGCCATGGTTGCCCCACTATTGGGTCTGCTTGGTACGGTTACCGGTATGATTATTACCTTCCAGATGATCACGTTGTTTGGTGCTGGTGATCCCAAGGCAATGGCGGGCGGTATTTCCCAGGCATTGATTACCACTGTACTGGGTCTGGTTGTTGCTATCCCAACTGTACTGATGCACACGCTGGTCAACGGAAAAGCACAGCGTATCCTTCATATTCTTGAAGAGCAGAGTGCTGGCATTGTGGCTGGTTCAGTAGAGGGCCGTTAAGATGTTTTTTGTTGATACTCTGGCAGAAGTTGGGAAGTTTATGGATTCAGGCGGGATGGTCCTCTGGGCCATCGTTGTCCTGCTGTTCGTTATGTGGACTCTCCTCTTCGAGCGCATGTGGTATCTCAAAACCGACGTTATCCAGGACGTGCAGGGTGCTATAGATCATTGGGAGGCGCGCTCCGAGCGCAAATCCAAGCGTGCGCATCAAATTAGAGAACAGTTGATCTCAGAGGTAAGCTTAAAGATCGACCAAAATCTTATGATGATCAAAACGCTGGTTGCACTGGCGCCGCTGTTTGGCCTGCTGGGTACAGTAACCGGAATGATCGTGGTATTTGACGTTATGGCATTCACTGGTGGCGGTGACGCCAAAGCGATGGCTGGCGGTGTTTCGCAGGCAACTGTACCGACGATGTCGGGTATGGTTGCCGCTCTCTCGGGTGTGTTTGGCATGACCTATGTCGAGCGCTCCACAGAGCGAGAGAAGCAGTTGCTTGAAGATCATCTGACCATGGATCACTAACTGGAGCCTGTCGAAGACAAGGTTTCTGTGAGAGAAAACTATGCGTAATAGAACAAAAGGATCACAACCGCAGGGTGAAGCAATCGATTTAACCCCAATGCTGGACGTGGTTTTTATCATGCTGATCTTTTTCATTGTGACAGCATCTTTTATCAAGCTACCCGGTGTCGACGTAACCAAGGTTGACGCAGACACCGCAGTATCCTACAAAAAAGTTGGTATTTTGGTTGCGATAAGTGATAACAATGAAATTTGGATTGATAAGAAGCGTGTTGAAACTACCGCGTTAAAAATTAATCTAAGCAGGTTGTACAACGAGAATCCAAAGGGCGGCATGGTTATCCAGGCCGACAATGAATCAAATATTGAAGTAGTCGCCAAGGTCGCCGATGTCGCATCAGATATCGGTATCCGTCCGGTGGCCATTTCAGTAGAAAAAGACTGAGTTAAAAGTATGGCTGCTATCAGAGTTGGTATTTCTGCTGCACTTGGCGTTCTGGTCACCTTTGCATTGATTATCCTGATGTATAAGTTGATCGACTCGGGTAATAAAGATATTGACGAAAAGGAAACGATTAAAATCGCTGACTTTCTTCATGTCGATCGACAGTTGACCGAGAATGCGAAGCAGACGGAAGTTGAAAAGCCCGAAGATCCGGAAACACCACCCCCGGAGATTCCCGAAGAAAATATAGAATTTGAAGTGCCTGAAAATGCGGTAAGCATGGCGGCGCCAGCGACCAATGCCAATCTTAAAATTGGTGGTGCCGGTGGCTTTGCCCGCGATTCCGATTATATTCCTGTGTACGTTCCTCAGCCGCAGTATCCGCGCCGGGCGCAAACCCGTGGTAAAGAGGGCTATGCGGTTATCGAAGTGGTTATTACAACCACTGGCGGGGTACGAGATCCTATACTGATTGAAGAGTTCCCGGAGGGCTGGGGCTTTGGTCGCGCGGCACTGAGAGCTGCGTCCAAGCTCAAGTACAACCCGCGAGTTGTCGATGGTGTAGGCCAGGAAGTTCCTGGTGTGTTGTATAAATTTACTTTCCAGATGGCGAAATAAGGAGTAACTGATGTCTAGAAGCACAAAGATTCTAGCCGTATTCGGCGCTGCTTTTGTTTTGCCGCTAATGATTGCCATGGTCGAACCACAGTCATCATTAGGTACTTCGGTATTTGCAGAAGAAGAAAAGAAAGAACCTAAATACAAAGATGTAAAAACCCGCAAGCGCCAGTCAGTTGGTGCCCGATGCGCAAAAGCTCTGGAAAAAATTCAGCCTAAGATCGAAGAGGAAGATTGGGCTGCTTCTCTCGAGATGTTGAACGATATCGAGGCCAATGCCAAAACCTGTAAATCCGACTACGAGCAGACACAGGTATGGAAATTTGCTGCCTATGTGCATTACTCCCTCGAGGACTTCAATAGCGCAATCCGGTCTTACCAGCGTGTTGTTGACGGTGCTGGCACACCTCCAGAGCTCAAGCTGGATACGCGTTACACATTAGCGCAGCTCTACACAGTTCAGGAAGATTACCGCAATGCGGCTCTTCAGCTGGAAGCTTGGATGAGTGAGTCGGCAATTATTGGTGCTGATGCCAGAATGCTGCTGGCGCAAATCTACTATCAGCTGGAGCGCAAGGCTGAATCATTGCAAATGGTTAACGCCGCGATTGCTGATGTTGAATCCAAAGGTATTTTGCCGAAAGAGGGTTGGTGGGGATTACAGCGTGTTCTTTACTACGAAAAGAATGACTACCCCAAGGTAATCTCTATCCTTGAAAAGCTGGTTAAGCACTACCCCAAGTGGACCTACTGGCGTCAGCTAGGTGGCATGTATGGACAGCGCGAGCGCGAAATGGATCGCTTGGTAGCCAGTGAGGTTGTCTACCTGAATGGTGAGTTGACCAAAGAAACCCAGGTTATGAGCATGGCCTATATGTACCTGGGTGCCGAGGTTCCGTACCGTGCAGCGACCATCATTGAAAAAGGTATGATCGACGGTATCGTTGAGAGTTCTGCCAAGAATCTCGAAGTTCTGGGTACTGCTTGGTATCAGTCAAAAGATCTCAATAGCGCAGTCAAAGCGTTGGAGAGGGCTTCAAAGAAATCTGATACTGGTAACCTTCAGGCGCGTCTGGCAGGTATTTACCTTGATCTTGGTCGAGACTCCGATGCCTATCGTGCAGCGACACGTGCAGCCAAAAAGGGCGGTGTAAAGCGTCCGGAAGCAAACTATTTGGTGATGGGTAATGCGCTTGTCAACCTGCACTGCTATAAGGATGCCATCGGCGCCTTTAAGAAGTCCCTCAAAGTAGCCAAGTCTGAAAAGAGCAAGCGTTATCCAAAGCAGTGGATTCGTTATGCTGAGGCTGAAGGAGATCGACTGCAGAAGCTACGCGATGTAGGAGCCACAGTCCCGAGCTGCAGTAAATAGTCTCCAGCCGTTACTTCCAGTGGTCAAAAAAAGCCCGGTGCTCTCAAGAGTCCCGGGCTTTTCTTTGCCTGCTTTAAAGCTGGCTACTAGAGTTGCTTTAAAGTTGATTGAGATCTCGTACAGCACCCTTATCGGCACTGGTAGCCAGTTTCGCATAGGCCTTAAGCGATGCCGAAACCTTGCGTGGTCGATCCTCTAGCGGTCTCCAGCCGGCCTTGTCCTGCGCCTGACGACGGCTGGCAAGCTCTTCATCAGAAACCAGTACATCAATACTGCGATTGGGAATATCAATGCGCACAGTATCACCCTGCTTAACTAGGCCAATATTGCCGCCGCCAGCGGCCTCAGGTGAGACATGGCCAATCGACAGGCCGGAGGTTCCACCGGAAAAACGACCGTCGGTGATCAGCGCGCAGGCCTTACCGAGATTCTTTGACTTAATATAACTGGTCGGATAGAGCATCTCCTGCATACCGGGTCCACCGCGTGGGCCCTCATAGCGAACAATAACCACATCGCCTGCCTTTACTTCATCGTTGAGGATACAGGCAACAGCTTCATCCTGGCTTTCTGTAATAAATGCCGGGCCTTCAAAAACATGAATCGATTCATCGACACCAGAGGTCTTAACCACACAGCCATCCGGGGCAAGGTTGCCGGTGAGGACTGCCAGACCGCCCTCAAGGCTAAAGGCATTTTCCAGATTGCGAATACAGCCATTGGCGCGATCGGCGTCCAGTGACGGCCATCTGGTGCTCTGGCTAAAGGCAGTCTGGGTGGGAATACCTGCAGGCCCGGCCTTGTAAAAAGTCTTGACCTCTTCACTGACATGGCCGCTGACGATGTCCCATTTGTCCATCGCATCTTGAAGAGTCGCGGAGTGTACCGTTGGAATATCGTTGTGAATCAGTCCGGCGCGATTGAGTTCGGCGAGAATACCCATAATGCCTCCGGCGCGATGAACATCTTCAATATGGTATTCCGGGGTATTGGGCGCCACTTTACACAGCTGTGGCACTACCCGGGACAGACGATCGATATCCGTCATATCAAATTCAATGCCGGCTTCCTGAACAGCGGCAAGCAGGTGCAGAATAGTGTTGGTAGAGCCACCCATACAAATATCCAACGTCATGGCATTTTCGAAGGCTTTAAAGTTGGCGATTGAGCGGGGCAGTACCGAGTAATCATCTTGGTCATAATGCTGGCGAGCCAGCTTAACGATAGTGCGGCCAGCTTCCTGGAAAAGTTCTCTGCGATCGGAGTGCGTGGCCAGAACAGTGCCATTGCCCGGCAGGGAGAGACCCAGGGCCTCAGTCAGGCAGTTCATCGAGTTGGCGGTAAACATGCCCGAGCAGGAACCGCAGGTTGGGCAGGCGGAGCGCTCGTACTCGGCGACTTTTTCATCACTGGCAGTTTCATCTGCGGCAATCACCATGGCGTCGACAAGGTCGAGATTGTGGTCGGCAAGCTTGGTTTTGCCCGCTTCCATAGGTCCACCGGAAACAAAGATAACCGGAATATTCAGGCGCATAGCCGCCATTAACATTCCGGGGGTAATCTTGTCGCAGTTGGAAATACACACCAAAGCATCGGCGCAGTGAGCATTAACCATATATTCTACAGAGTCGGCAATAATATCTCTTGAGGGCAGAGAGTAGAGCATGCCGTCATGGCCCATGGCGATACCGTCATCGACTGCGATCGTGTGAAACTCACGGGCAATACCGCCAGCTTTGGCAATCTCGGCCGCGACCAGATCGCCCATGTCTTTAAGGTGAACATGACCGGGAACAAATTGTGTGTAGGAGTTGGCGATGGCGATCATGGGTTTGTTAAAGTCGTCATCCTTCATGCCGGTGGCGCGCCAGAGAGCTCTGGCTCCTGCCATGTTACGACCCTGAGTCGTGGTGTGGGATCGGTATTTGGGCATGTAATCTCTCAGTAGATGGTAAAATTAATAAAATAAAAGGTGCGTAAGGATAGCAGAAAGCAGTGCGCAGAAAAATCTACCCTACAAGCTTTTGCTAAAGATTCGTGACTGGCGCTGGTAGTTGTACAGTGATTGTTTCTCGGCGGGCAGGTCACTGAGTTCAGCTTCTGCAAAGCCTTGCTCCCTAAACCAGTGAGCAGTCTGGGTTGTCAGCACAAAGAGTTTTTTCAGGCCACTGTCTGTGGCATCTTTTTCAAGGCAATTGAGCAATCGCGAGGCAATTCCCTGATTGTGAAATTCTGGATGAGTTGCGACACAGGCTAGCTCACCGGCATCACTGTTGCCAATTGGATAGAGCGCAGCGCAACCAAGCAGAGTTCCCTCAGGATGCACAACCACTGTAAATCGCGAGATCTCGGTCTCGAGCAATTCACGAGAGCGCTTGACCAGGATACCCTGCTGTTCCAGCGGTGAAATAAGGTCGAGAATACCACCGACATCATCAATATTGGCCGGCCTGATCACCTCCGAATGATCTTTCATAATCAGCGTACCACAGCCCTCGCGGGTAAATAACTCACGCAGTAAGGTGCCATCTTTGTCACAGCCAACCAGATGCACGCGGTCGACACCGTTGCGGCAGGCCTGATAGGCCGAGGCCATTAACCAGTAAGCCGATGAATCGCCATCGGCCTTTTTAAGGCGTGCCTTGAGGTCGGCCACCTCAGGGAGAGATAAGCTGCGCAGCAGGTTATTTTCACTATCCAAAATTCCCGATGCGTCGGTAACCAGTACCAGCTTTTCAGCATTCAGGGCAATAGCCGCCTTAGTTGCCACATCCTGATAGGCCAGATTAAATGCCTCGCCAGTGGGCGAAAAGCCAATAGAGGATACCAATACCAAGGCGCCGCTCTCGAGTTGATTCTGTATAGCTGCTGTATCAATGCGGCGAATCTCACCGGCGCGCTGAAAGTCGATGCCGTCGCGTACACCGACCGGCTTGGCGGTAATAAAGTTGCCGCCAATTACGCTCACTCGTGCGCCGTGCATAGGTGAGTTGGGTAGGCCCATAGAGAGCGCCGACTCAATTTGAAACCTTGTCCAGCCGACCGCCTCTTTAACGCAGTCCATGGTGGCGCCATCGGTAACCCGCACTTGTTGGCAGAAAGTGGTCTCTATACCTGCGGCCTGGAGACGTTGGTCGATTTGTGGGCGCGCGCCATGGACAAGCACAATATGTGCGCCAAGGCTCTGCATCAGCGCTATATCGTGAATAATACTGTGGAAGTTTTCGTGGCATACAGCGTCGCCACTCAGTGCGATAACAAAGGTTTTGCCTCTATGCGCATGAATATATGGCGAGGTTTCACGAAAAAACTGTACGTAATTATTAGTTGTCATGACACGATTATAAGCAAGAGTGGCCAATAAGTTGAGATAAAAAATTTATCGTTGGCTGAACTCGATCGAGGGGGAGAAATTCATTGGGTTGGTGAGCCACATCTATATCGCCGGGACCCAGAACCACCACATCCATACCCAGCTGCTGAAGGTAGGGAGCCTCGGTGGCAAACGCTACAGATTCCCCGCGATGACCGGTAAGCTTTTCACAGAGCGCAACAATCTCGGAATGCTCATCACCAGAAAATGGCGGCACAATCAGTTTCTCAAGTTTCCAGTCCACCCTGTCCGCTGCAGCGGTCTTGGCAACCTCGCGTTCAATATCCTTTTGCAATTGTTGCAAATCCATACCCGGCAGCGGGCGAATCTCAAAGGCCAGGAAACAGTGGCCGCAGATTCGGTTGGCATTGTCACCGCCTTGGATACAGCCCAAATTAAGTGTTGGGTGATCGATTAAAAACCCCGGATGTTTTTGCTGTTTCATACGATCGCGCATGGCCATCAATTGGCCGAGAATACGCTGCATGGATTCCATGGCATTGTTGCCTAGTGCCGGATTGCTGGAGTGACCGGATTTGCCGGTAATGGTCAGCTTTTCGATCATAATGCCCTTGTGCATTTTTATCGGGCGATTGTTGGTGGGTTCGCCAATTAATGCTCTGCGCGCAATTGGTACGCCGGCTGCTACCAAAGCCTTGGCGCCTGACATTGAGGACTCTTCATCGGCGGTGGCGAGAATAATCAGCGGCTGCTTTAAGTTTTTGTCAGGCAGGGACTTAAAGGCCTCGATGGCCAGTGGAAAGAAGCCTTTCATATCGCAGCTGCCAAGGCCGTACCAGCGGTTGTCGCGCTCGGTCAGCTGAAAGGGGTTGCTCTGCCACAGGGCCTCATCACAGGGCACCGTATCTGTATGGCCAGCCAGCACAAGCCCGCCAGGGCCGCTGCCATAGGTGGCGATAAGATTAGCCTTATTATTGCCGAGATCCATAATTTCAATCGCAAAACCCAGCTCACCTAAGCCATTCGCCAGCAGATCAATGACCTCGCGATTACCCTGATCTAAAGATGGGTTGATGCTGCTGATCGAATTGCACTGAATAATGCGAGCCAGTAAATCAGTAAGTTCCATGGATTGCTCAATAGTAGTGTTGGTTAGGCGATTTATACGCAAGGAGTGTAGTTTATAGAGTAATTTCCGCTACCTCGAGTAACAATTCAGGCTAGACTCAAATGACAGTGTGGACAGGATAACAACAGGAGTTGAGTATGAATGAGGCACTGGCAGAGGGACGCTGTATGGATCTGGGGGGCGTTTTAAAGGATCTGGTCAGCGATGGATTGCTCAGCAGGGTAGATGCCGCCGATATAGCTGACGCGCGACGCAGTCGCGACGAAGCACTCTTACACCCCCTTGAGATTATTGCCGGCAAACAGCTTCTGCATGCCCGCGATAGAAGAGTATTAAACCTTGAGCTACTCAGCCAGTGGCTGGCAGATAAGGCCGTTCTGCAGCTGGCTTATATTGATCCTTTAAAAATTAATGTACCAGCAGTCACCGCGGTGATGTCTTTTGCCTATGCCAAGCGCTACGGCATTTTGTGTGTTGAGGTCAGTCGTGAAGAGCTGGTTATTGCCACCATGGAACCCTTTGATAACAGCTGGATAGAAAGCCTCGAGCAGACTTCGAGACGCACTATTCGCAGAGTGGTTGCCAGCCCTGCCGATATCAAAAAATATAGCCTTGAGTTTTACTCGCTGGCCAACTCGGTATTTGGTGCCGGATCCTCGACCGCAACCAGCGCCGGTATTTCAAACTTTGAACAGTTGCTGGAAGTAGGCAAATTGAAGGACGCCGACGCCCAGGACCAGCATATAGTGAATATTGTCGACTGGTTGCTACAGTACGCTTTCGAACAGCGCGCCAGCGATATTCATCTGGAGCCGCGCCGCGGTAAGGGGAAGGTGCGATTCAGGATTGATGGCGTGCTGCACCTGGTCTATGAGCTGCCGGACAATGTGATGACTGCCATGACCAGCCGCCTGAAAATCCTCGGGCGCATGGATGTGGCGGAGAAGCGTCGCCCTCAGGATGGGCGAATTAAAACCAAAGCACCCAATGCCAGTGAAGTTGAGCTGCGGCTCTCAACCATGCCGACAGCCTTTGGCGAGAAATTGGTGATGCGTATCTTTGATCCAGATGTTCTATTGCGCAGTTTTTCTCAGTTGGGCTTGGTAGAGGTAGACTATCGACACTGGCAGTCAATGATCAAGCGCGCCCATGGCATTGTTCTGGTTACCGGGCCAACGGGGTCGGGTAAAACCACTACGCTCTACTCAACCCTAAGGCAGCTGGCCACAGATACCGTCAATGTCAGCACCATCGAAGATCCCATCGAAATGGTCGTCGATGCCTTCAATCAGAGTCAGATTCAGCCGGCCATTGAGTTTGATTTTGCCGCGGGGATTCGCACCCTGATGCGTCAGGATCCGGATATTATTATGGTCGGTGAAATACGTGATCGGGCAACCGCAGAGATGGCCGTTCAAGCGGCACTGACCGGGCATTTGGTGCTTTCAACACTGCATACCAACGATGCGCCGACAGCCATCAGTCGACTGCTAGATTTGGGAATGCCTGCGCATTTGATTAAAGCCACTCTCAATGGTGTGATGGCCCAGCGACTTGTGCGAACACTCTGTCCGAGTTGCCGCAGCGAAGTGCAGCCTGACCCAGAGGCTTGGCATGGTCTCGGCGAAGGCTCAGAGCCGCCCAGAGCTGTATTTGAACCGGTGGGTTGTCTAGAGTGTCGCAACACTGGATACTTGGGACGTGAGGGCATCTATGAGATTATGCCGGTAACCGATGATTTAATCGGTTATATAAGTGCCGAATCAGATATCCAGCAACTGCGCGATGCCGCTGTATCCCAGGGAATGAAAAGCCTGCGCATGGCAGGAGCTCAAAAAGTGGCCGCTGGAACTACCTCTATCGCAGAGGTGTTGCGCGTTACCCCGGAGCTGGGCGTCCGCTCTCCAATAGATGCCCGGTCAATTAACGATGATGGATAATTATTTGAGATGCTTTTATGTCGAGGACTTTTTCAACGCTGATTACAGCGAAATATCAGCGATACCTCGAAGGCTTTCAAACTGCTCATTGTGATCCTGCGTGGCTTGCCAACCTGCTCGATAACCACCCAAAATACCCTCTATTTGCAGAGCATTTGCAGTTATTGTGGGGCTGTAGCGATTATGTTGGCCAGCAGTGCCAGCTGCATGCCGGGGAATTTCAAGAGTTGGTTGAAAGTGGTGATCTACAGCGCAGCTACTCCGCGGATGACTACCTGATACGTATCCAGCAGCGCCTGCCCGATGACTGCAGTGAAGAGCAACTCTGCCAGCAGCTGCGACTGTTTCGCCGCCGCGAGTTAATACGCATTATCTGGCGGGATTTTAGTCGCCAGGCGCCGCTGTTGGAGACCACTGCAGATATGACCGCGATGGCTGAGGCCGCCATCAATGCATCGCTTTCCGTGCTGCATCGCATCACATGCGAAGAGCTGGGTACACCCTGCCGAGAAGGCTCTGGGACGACGGGCAGAGAGGATCAAATCGGACAGCATATGCTGGTTGTAGCCATGGGCAAGATGGGCGCAAAGGAACTGAATATATCCTCTGATATAGATCTTATTTTTGCCTACCCGAGAAAGGGCGAAACCCGGCGACCACCCGCGTCTAGCCGACAGAAAACCGTCTCTAACCAGGAATTTTTTACCCGCCTCGGACAAAAGTTGATTGCCGCACTGGACAGCAAAACTGTCGATGGCTTTGTCTTTAGGGTGGATATGCGCCTGCGTCCCTACGGCCAGAGCGGCGCGTTGGTGCTGAGCTTTGATGCCCTGGAAGAGTATTACCAAACCCAGGGTCGCGAGTGGGAGCGCTATGCCATGGTCAAGGCTCGAGCAGTAGCCGGCGAGCAGCCGGACAGAGAGTACCTAGATGCTATTTTGCGGCCTTTTACCTATAGAAAATATCTCGACTTTGGCGCCATCGAAGCGCTGCGGGATTTAAAGGCAACCATTGACCGCGAACTTCAGCGCAAGGGGATGCAGGCAGATATTAAACTCGGCCCCGGCGGTATTCGCGAAGTAGAATTTATCACCCAGGCCTTCCAGCTGATACGCGGTGGCCGCAACAGCGACCTGCAGACCCAATCGCTTTATCAGGCGTTGCAGCAGCTGGCTGCGGATCAGGTATTGGATCCCAGGGATATTGACGGCCTGTGGCAGGCGTACATATTTTTGCGCAATACCGAGCACGCCCTGCAGGGCATAGCTGACAAGCAGACCCAGCAACTGCCTGACGACGAGCTGGGCCAGCTGCGCGTGGCGACCATTTTAGGATTCGCCAACTGGCAGGAGTTTGACCAAAGCCTGCAACAGCATCGCCAGCATGTGAAGAAAATTTTTGCCGATATCTTCGCCGATCCTGAGCAGCCTGATAGTGGAAATACTGCTGACGCGAGCGCCCCCATAGATCACGACAACAGGCTACTGGATTTGGATGTTCCAGAGATGCAACGCCAGTTGCAGTCCTTGGGCTATCTCGAAACCGACGATGTTGCCCGGCAACTGCATACCCTGCTAGCAAGTAAGGCAGTGCTGTCCCTGGATGCCGAACCGCGCAATCGTCTCGACCGCCTGATGCCCAAACTCATTGCCTCCTGCGCCATAGCCAGCAATAACAGCATTACCCTGAGTCGGGTGCTGGGACTTGTTCAGGCAGTGTTGCGCCGCAGCGCCTATCTGGCGCTACTTGGCGAAAACCCGAAAGCGCTTCAGCAACTGATTTTACTCTGTGAACGCAGTAGCTGGGTGGCCGACCAGTTGACCGCCTATCCGGCGCTGCTCGATGAATTGCTCGATCCTCGAGCCCTGTACACCACTCCTGATAAGACGCTGTTGCAAGATCATCTGCGCCAGCATATGTTGCGCGTGCCGGACGATGATCTTGAGCAGCAGATGGACATTATTCGCTACTTTGTACGCTCCTACACATTGCGTGTTGCTGCCTGCGAGCTAACCGATGTGATGCCACTGATGCAGGTCAGTGACTATCTGACCTGGCTTGCCGAAGTGGTCATCGAGCACACAGTCAATATCTCCTGGAAGCATCTGACTGATCAGTACGGTCATCCCCAGGGCAACGATGGCAAAGTGCCGGGCTTTATCGTGGTTGGCTATGGCAAGGTGGGCGGCATCGAGCTGGGCTATAAATCCGATCTTGATCTGGTGTTTTTATATAACGGGAGTACAGCGCAAAGCGCATCCCAAACCTGTACTACCGGACCGCGGGTCATTGACAACAGCACGTTTTTTGCGCGCCTCGGTCAGCGAATAATCCATATTCTCTCTACGGTAACGCCCTCCGGTGCCGCCTATGAAATTGATATGCGGCTGCGCCCCTCGGGGAATTCCGGGATGTTGGTCTCCTCCCTTAATGCCTTTGCCAAGTATCAGCGCGAGGATGCCTGGACCTGGGAGCATCAGGCACTGGTGCGGGCGCGAGTTATCGCTGGCGACAATGCGCTGGGTAGGGAGTTTGATCAAGTGCGAAAAAGTATTCTGCAGCAGCATCGCTGTGAGAAAAAGCTCGCTACTGAAGTGTTGGAAATGCGTGAAAAAATGCGCAAACATCTCGGGCAAGCGACAAAAGATGGCAAATTCTCCCTTAAGCATGGTATTGGAGGTATCGTCGATATTGAATTTATGGTTCAATTTGCAGTCTTGGCCTGGTCACACAACCATCCTGAATTAACTCGCTGGAGCGATAACATTCGCATTCTGGAGTCATTGGCCCAGAGCGGACTTTTATCAGAGCAACAAGTCAGCCAGTTAATTAACGCCTACAAAAGATACCGTTCAGCAGGACACCTTCTGCAGCTGCAAAATCAGTTGCCAGAGATTGCTAGTAGCGAGTTTCTTGAGTACCGGGAAACAGTGACAGACCAGTGGCAGCAGTTATTTGAAAATCAATAGTCAAAAAGAGGAATAGGTCGATGTCATTTTCGGACCGCGATGGTTTTATCTGGATGGACGGCAAAATGGTTGATTGGCGAGATGCGCAGACGCATTTCCTCACTTCATCCCTGCATTACGGCAACGCCGTTTTTGAAGGCATTCGCGCCTATGAAACGGAAAAGGCCGGCACCTGTATTTTCCGTTTGCAAGACCATATCAAGCGCCTGTTTAACTCGGCAAAAATTCTTCATCTCGAGATTCCTTTTACCCAGGAAGAGATCTGTGAGGCACACTGCCAGGTGATCCGCGAAAATAAGCTGGATGCAGCCTATATCCGGCCGCTGGTGTTTTTAGGTTCCGAGGGTATGGGACTGCGCGCCGAAGGGCTCAAGGTTCATGTGGGCATTGCCGGCTGGGACTGGCCCTCGTATATGTCACCGGAAACACTTGAGACCGGCCTGAAAGTTCGCACTTCCTCCTACACCAGGCACCATGTGAATATCACCATGGTAAAAGCCAAGGCCAGTGGCAACTATATCAACTCAATGCTGGCACTGCGTGAAGCGCTCGACTCGGGTTGCGATGAAGCCATCATGCTTGACCCGGAAGGCTATGTTGCCGAGGGCAGCGCTGAAAACTTTTTTATTGTTCGCGATGGCGTTATCTACACTCCGGATTTAACCTCCTGCCTTGATGGCATAACCCGCGATACTGTTTTCAAACTGGCAGCAGACCACGGTATTGAAGTGCGCGAAAAACGTATTAGCCGCGATGAGGTGTATATCAGCGACGAAGCCTTCTTCACCGGCACCGCCGCCGAAGTTGTCCCTATTCGCGATTACGATAGCCGCATTATTGGCGAAGGCAAGCGCGGTCCAATTACCACAGTGCTGCAGGCCGCCTACTTTGATCTGGTGCGTGGCAAAAACGACAAATACCCGAACTGGTTAGCGCCAGTTGCCGAGTAAGCATTAACGCAGGAATTATTGATAATCATGGCACAAGAAATGGTCAATGTTTTATGCATGAAGTGGGGAACCAAGTATTCAGGGGATTATGTCAATACCCTCTACTCCATGGTTGCCCGCAATTTAAGCCGCGACTTTCGTTTTATCTGTCTGACTGAAGATGGCAGTGGCTTAAATGAGCATGTTGAAGTGTTTCCGCTTCCAGAGCTCTCCGTTGACCTCGGCGGCCCGGAGCGCGGCTGGAACAAGCTGGCGGTGTTTGCCGAAACACTTTACGACATCAAGGGCAAAGTACTGTGTTTGGATCTGGATTTGATTATCACCGGCAGCCTGGATGATCTTTTTGATTGTCCGGGTGAGGTGATGATTATCAAAGACTGGATTAAAAAGGACGGCACCGGTAACTCATCTGTCTACCGCTTCGACGTCGGAGCCCATCCGCAAGTACTTGCCGAATTTGAGAAAAACTTTGAGCAAATTAAAAAGATCCATCGCAATGAACAGGAGTATCTGTCCGCTGCACTGATGGCAAAAGATGCCCTGGTCTACTGGCCCGATAGCTGGTGTCGCAGCTTTAAGCGCCACTGCATTAAGCCCTTCTCGTTAGTTTTTGCCCGTGAGACTGAAATGCCCGCAGATACACGCGTGTTGGTATTTCATGGCAAACCCGATCCCCATGAGGCAATCGCTGGTGTCAGTGGCAAATGGTATCGACGCTTTAAGCCTGCCACCTGGGTTGCCGAGCACTGGAAGTAGCTGCCGGATCTTCTCGACCTAACGGAATAAAATTAATAGGATTTCCATAATGTCAGAGCTCTTTCGTGAAGATCACAAAATTATTGGGAAAAATGGTGTCTCCGTTTGGGTTGCCGATGAGTCTTCGGTAGACGCAATAGCAGCTGCATTTCCAGTTCTTCCAGATCCATCCTCAGAAACCTTGCCCCCGGGAGCCAGACTTTTAAAGCGGGCACGCCAACGTCTGGTTTTTCAAACTGCAGCGGCAGGACTTCCTGGCGATAAAGCTGTAGTTAAAATGTTCCCGCTGAAAAACCCTATCTCCAGACTGAAATATCGGAAATACGCTCGCCGAGAATTTATCAACTATCATAAAGCCCGAGATGCAGATATTCCTGTACCAAAGATATACGCCTATATCGAAAAACGTCATTTCGGGTTTGTTTCTGGCTCGGGAATTATTATTGAATGTTTGGAAGGTCAGCTCGATCTGCTAGATATCGCCAGCAATAGCCCAGAGGGATATGCCCGAGCTGCTAGGTTAGGTATTCCTGCGCTTGTAGCACTTTATAATGCCGGGGCTATGCATATTGATGCGAGGGATGAAAATATCTTTTTATCCGGTAAATCTGGCTCTGCTGACTTCTGTTTGATTGACTGGCAGTATGCGGGATTTCATCCGCGTCGAAGTGAATGGATGCTAGAGCATCTCGCCGCCTACTATATTCGCAATGCACCATCTGCAGAGCGCATTGCATTACTGGGCGATTGGTTAGAAGAGCTGCACAGGCAGGCAGAGCATAAAGTTGAATTTAAACTGTTTTTATACAGGGTCGAGGCATTGTTGAATGCTCGTCAGTCTGTTCGCGCACGATTAAATTTACGTCCAGCTAAAATGGTTTGAGGCTGATTTATGAATTTAGCAGACAAGGTCAGAGCCGGTTGGGCAAAATTCGAATTTCACGCCCGACTTGCACATGCAAGAGTAAAAAAAGGCACTGTGCGTTTCAAAATAACTGATTTGCAGGGATTTTATAAGCAACTAGAAACAGCTGCTGTCCCCTATGTAGTTCTTCGCTGGGCGGATGATGTGCCAATGACATCTGAAATGGAGCAGTCGACCCAGCATGATGTGGACCATCTGATCGCTGACCACCAGATTAAAACTGCCTTGGAATTTGCATCATCCCGGCCTGGAAAAGCCAAATGTGATTTTTATTCGGCTTCCGGACAGTCTGGCACTACCTATAATGGTATGCCCTACTATATGCCTGTTCACGCTCATCGAATTCTGAATCGACGAATAAAAGATCCGCGAGGATTTTTTCGGCCATGTCCGTTAGATGAGTTTTTCTCTTTTGCCTTTCATCTTTGCTATCACAAAGGTCATCGCTGCGGCATTCCCACTGGCTTAGATACAGCCCATGAAAAGACTCCCCAGCGTAATTATCTGGCGGGATTGTTGAACATGGCAGAGGCTGCCGGCATTTCGCTCTCTAACAGCATTACCTTGCTGGATCTTCATACACTGTTATCTGAAAGTGGTTGGAGTATGCCTAATGACCTGATGTTGCGCTGGCCTGATCAGCATCCATTTTTAAAAGAGTTGATCGAATTGGAAGAGCAGGCGGTTAAGGAATATACAAAAGCTGCACGGCGTTTGACGGTATTTATTTTGCGTGATGACTGTGACACTAATGAGCTGCAGCAGATTGCCGTAAAAATGATAGCCGAGCGCTTTACTGTTGTTCAGGAAATAGCGCTGGATGCCGATGCTAAAAACCGCATTATGAGCCAGACCAGAGGTGGCAACTGGATAGAAAAATACCGTCCTGAGCCGGTAGAGCCAGAAAGAGCCATTCTTTGTCGCAATGCTGAGAAAACCGGGCCTCTGCCTATATCAATGTCTGCGGCCAAGCTATCCAAACGCTACCCTCATTTGGAGAACACTGATATTTTGATTAAACGAGTTATTCGCGATCATATCAACAAAATTGCACCACTTGAGCACGACAGAGTTGTCATTCACGCTACGGATAACGCGCTGGAAACGGTTGAAACACTCAGAGCAGTTTTGGGTGGTGAGATGAACAACTTTATCGAAATGCATGGCGAGTGTTGAATAATTTCGTTGTTTGGCTGTGTTTTGTCAGTGTATGCAAGCACAAAACATTTTTCAGTTAACCTGTGTTAACCTGCCGCCACTAGCTAAAGTTTGCAGATGGTTCGCCCGACATGTCGAGATTAGTCTACTCAATTCTATTCTTTCTCTTACTGCCGATTATTATTCTGCGATTGCTGTTACGTGGCCTAAAATCGTCGGCTTATATGAGTCGCTGGCCAGAGCGCTTTGGTTTTGTTGAGCAAAGAAAAACTGCAAAAGACGTTATCTGGCTACATGCTGTCTCTGTGGGTGAGACCCTAGCGGCTGTACCGCTGGTAAAAGCGCTGCAGGAAAAATATCCAGACCAGCGTTTAATCGTCACCTGTATGACGCCTACCGGGTCCGAACGTATCAAAGCCGCTTTTGGCAACTCTGTCGATCACTGCTATGCACCCTATGATATGCCCGATGCTGTGGCACGCTTTCTAAACCGGGTAAAGCCGAAAATATTAATTATTATGGAAACCGAGCTGTGGCCAAATACCATCGCCGCTTGCCATAAACGCAAGATTCCTGTGGTTCTGGCCAATGGTCGCCTCTCGGAAAAATCTGCCAGCGCCTATGCGCGTATAACACCTTTGGTTCGACCCATGCTGGCAGGCTTGACTGCGGTAGCCGCGCAGCACAATGATGATGGAGCACGCTTTACTGCCCTCGGGTTAGCTGAGAGTTCGCTGTCTATTACTGGCAATATCAAGTTTGATCTGAGTCTAGACGAGCTCACCAGAGAAAAGGCGCGGGCGTTGTCAGCTGAGTGGCGTGGTAACGGTCAGCGGCCAATTTTTCTCGCAGCCAGCACTCACCGCGGAGAGGATGAAATTATTCTGCAGGCTTTCGCCAAAGTAAAAGCTAAAATAGACAATCCGTTGTTGGTTTTAGTGCCGCGCCATCCCGAGCGATTTAACCAGGTGGCCGAGCTCTGCCTATCAACAGGCCTTAATCTCGCTAGAAGAGCTAGAGCAGATTCCCCTGAGGGCGCAGATATATTGCTTGGCGATACTATGGGCGAACTGATGACCTTCTTTGGTGCCTGCGATATCGCCTTTATTGGTGGCAGCCTAGTACCTACCGGCGGGCATAATATCATTGAGCCTGCCGCCTGGGGCGTACCAGTGCTTAGTGGGCCCCATCTATTTAACTTCAGTGAAGCATCGCAGCTGCTGTTAGATGGCGGCGCCATGCACATCTGCCAGAGCGCGGATCAGATGGCGGAGCAGGTTGTTGGGCTGTTACAGAATCAAGCACAACGCACTGAGATGGGTGACGCAGCGCAGCGCATAGCTGAAGAGAATCGCGGTGCGCTGGATAGGCTGCTGGGCCTTATTGAAAAAACTATTTAAGCAACAGTTTTTTTTAGCCTCTTTTTTGACCTTTTATTTAGCGATAGCCAGCTGAGGATCTAGCCAGGCATTGAGTTGGTAGATATCGTCCGGTGACAGCTGGCCAGCCACCTCCTTGAGACGCATCATCGACAAAATATAGTCATAGCGGGCATTGGCGTAATTGCGCCGCGCTTGATATAGGGTGCGCTGGGCTACAAGCACATCGACAATATTTCTTGTTCCCACTTCATAGCCGGCCTGAGTTGCCTGCAATGCACTGTCTGCAGAGGTGATTGACTGCTTGCGCGCTTTCACGCGAGCGGTATTGGTCAATACTAACTGATGCAGAGAGCGAGCTGCCTGAATTGTATTGCGCTTGCTGGCGATATAGCCTTCATCAGAGGCAATTGAGCGCTGTTTGGCCTGGCGCCGCTGGGCATCCACCGAGCCACCCATCCAGATCGGCATGCTTACCGTGAGCACGAAAGAGTGGCCATCCTGCTGAGTCTCAAATGGTGAGGTATATCTGGTGCCATCGGCGTCAGCATCGAAGTAGCTGGCGCGTCCGCTGATCTTTGGCAGGCGCGCAGAAAGAGCTGCTTTGGCGTTATTGTAGGCCGCGTCTTTACCCAGCTTAGCTACCTTCAGCTGAAAGTTGTTGCCAATAGCAAAATCCACCCACTCCTGATTGCTCAGAGGCTCGGGATTGGTTGCAGAAAAGTTTTCAGTGAGGCCTGCCAGTACTTTATGATTTTCACCGGTCAGGACTTCCAGCCCCTCAAAGGCGATATTCAGGGCACCGCGTGCCTCGAGGCTATTCACCGCGGCATCATCAAATACCGCCTGGGCTTCGTGAACATCGGTCACTGGCAGCAGCCCCACCTCAAAACGTTCGCGGGTCTGCTCGAGCTGGCGCTGAATTGCGCGCTCTTCGGCATCTCTGGTCTGTAAATTGTCATAGGCGCGCAGCACGTTAAAGTAGGCTTCGCTGACGCGAATAATCAACGACTGCTGGTCGGCGGCAAACTGGGCCCGGGCACTTTCACTCAGCGCTTTGCTGCTTTTAAAGCTGTACCACGAGGGCATATCAAAAATAGCCTGGTTGAGAGAGAGGCCGTAAGCGGTTTCATCTGTATCAATGCGACCACTGGCGGCTGTAAGCAGGGTTTTGTCATTAATCTCGGTTTGTGTATATTCGCCGGAGATGGATAGCTGAGGGAGTAGGGCACCGCGGGCTATATTGCTGGTTTCCCGATCGGCGTTGTAGCTGGCTCGGGCTGCACGCAGGACTGGATCGTTTTGCAGCGCGCTTTCGTATACATCATTCAGGGTATCCGCCAAACTGATTTTTGGCGCCAGCTGTGCCACAAGAAACGCGACAACAGAGATAAGTAATCTTTTTCGAACAGTTTGCATAGAGCCTCCATTTACCTGAGCCTTAGTTTAGCAGATTTATCCCAGGCACTTGGCCAGTGTTTCAATAGAGGATTAGACGTTTTAAAAGACCAACTGGTTGACCAGATGGTAAAATTAACAGCACAAGTTTTTTGAGACTAACCCGCATGATTAAAAAGCACCAGTTTGGCCACGCAGACTTTCGAGTAAAGTCGACCGAGACGGTTTTTAGCGGATTTTTTAAAATGACCCGAACAGTCCTGGAGCACCGTTTGTTTGGCGGCGGCTGGAGCGAGCCATTAACTAGGGAGCTGTTTAAGCGCGGTGATGCTGTCGGTGTGCTTTTGTATGATCCGGTTAACCAGCTGGTAGGTCTGGTAGAGCAGTTTCGTCTCGGTGCCATGAATGAGCAGCGGGGCCCATGGCAGTATGAAGTGGTCGCTGGCATGATGGACAGCAATGAAAGCCCTGAGCAAGTAGCCATCCGCGAACTTCAGGAAGAAGCCGGCGTTGAAGTACAGCAGCTGATACCAATCTGCGACTATCTGGTCAGTGTCGGCGGTACAGACGAAAAAATGTATATGTATTGTGGCCTGCTTGACCTTAGGGGAAAGGGTGGAATTTTCGGCCATGATGGTGAGGGAGAGGATATTCTTTTTCATGTCTGGCCCTATGACGAAGCTATACAGGCATTTTCACAGGGCCTTTTAAATAGCGCCGCCATGACTGTATCTATGCTATGGCTTCAATTAAACCACCATGAATTGAGACTTGAGTCTTGATTGAACCACCCAGAGCGGGCTTCCAGCGCGAAACAGTTAACTTCATCACTATGAGAGAATAGAGACTTTGTCAGTATCCGAAACCAGACGCCAGCGCCTTAATTTATCCCAGCTGCACGCAGAGTGTGGACTCAACTATGTGCGCCTGTTGCGATTGATGCCTGACAAGATTCAAGTCGGCAGCAGTATTCGCGTTGACTTTGCCGGTGGGCCGAGTAGCGGCATGCACCTAACGGTGACAGAGATAACCAAATATACCTATTTACTGAGTATTGTTGCCGATGGCTCAAGACCCAGATGGTTGCCAGAGATAGAGATAAAAGTACGAATTTATCATGATGCAAGGATGGCCGAAGTAATTGAGTGGTGCAGTGACCGGACTATTCCCTGGTTGCTCTGTGAGAAGTCCGGCATGCAGGCACGAGATGAAAAGTGGCAGTGGAATATCTTCTTAAGTGATCTTCTGGCGCACGGCCTTAAGCATGGCATGAGTAAGATAAAAGTGGCCTAGCCAAGGGTAATAAATTAAGCGCAGTAAAGAGTGGCAACAGTTATAGACAAGAGGCACAGAGGGCTCCAGTGAGCACAGTTCATATCACACAGATTACCGATCTCCATCTTGGTCCACAAAAAAGTGAGACTCTGGGAGGCGTCCAAACCTTCAACAGTTTCCAGTCTGTATTGCGTGCCACAGAGGCTCAGGGGCGCGGTGATAATCTGCTGCTGCTCACCGGAGATCTCGCCAGCGATTGTCAGCCGAAAGCCTACCAGTTATTAGATCAGACCCTTGTCGACGCAAATAAACAGGCGATCTGGGTGCCTGGTAATCACGATGATGTGCAGACCATGAAGGCCAATCTCCCCCACTATCCCCGGCGGCGAATATATGAAGTGGGGGACTGGGGCATACTTCTTCTCGATAGCTCCAGACCCGATAGTCCCGGCGGCCACTTCTCTGAGGAGGAGCTTGTTTTTGCCGAGCAGAAGCTGACGCAGCTTGCTGGCAAGCCGGTGCTGGTCGCCATGCACCATTCTCCGGTACTGGTCAATTCTGCGTGGATAGACAAGCAGCAGATTGATAACCATCAGCGGCTCTATCAAATCCTCGAGGCCCACGATGGTATAAAGGCGGTTGTTACCGGTCATGTACATCAGCATAACGACAGTTTGTGGGGTGATATTCCGGTTTACTCGACACCATCCAGCTGTGTTCAGTTTGAAAAATACAGTGCTGATTTCGCGCTCTCCGAGCAACCCCCAGGTTACCGCTGGCTGGATCTGCATGCCGACGGTAGCTTGCAAACCGGCGTTGAATTTCTTACCAATTTCGACCAGCGCTGCGATAAAAACTGCGCTGGATACTAAGAGCTCTTCAGACCTCTTCCCGACCCTTAAAAATCTCTCCCAACAGCATAATCAATCCCCTACAGGCGCGATGCTTTAGCTATACTGTTGCCAACTTGAAAACCGAAAAATAAAAATTAGATGTTTCTCTATGCCAACGCTCCTGTACCTTCATGGGTTTAATAGTTCGCCAGAGTCAAAAAAGGCGCAGCAGACCAGACGCTGGGTTGAGCAGAATGCACCTGATATTGAATTTGTCTGTCCGACACTGCCACCCTATGGGTTCGCCGCCATGGATCTGTTGGAAAAATTGGTCGCAGAACGGTTGCCCAATTCAGTGGCTGTGGTTGGGAGCTCTATGGGTGGATTCTTCGCCACCTGTCTGGCCGAGCAATACGATCTTAAAGCAGTACTGGTCAATCCTGCGGTAAGCCCGGATAGAGGTCTGCAGAGCTGGCTCGGAGAGAATGCCAACTATCACACGGGGGAGAAGTGGTTGTTTGAGGCGCAGCACATCGACGAATACCGGCGCCTGGATCCCCCTGAGATAAACAATAAAAATAATTATCTCGTGCTATTGCAAAGCGGTGATGAAGTACTTGATTATCGCGATGCGCAGCAACGATACAGGGGATGTAAAATAATTCTCGAATCCGGTGGCGATCATAGCTTTATCGATTATCATCAACACCTGAAAAATATTCACCAATTTTTGGTTTCGGCCTAAATAAACTTATTTGTGAGCGAATGAGCAACTACAACGCAGAAGATATTGAAGTCCTCACCGGACTCGATCCGGTCCGCAAGCGACCGGGCATGTACACCGACACCAGTCGTCCCAATCACCTGGCTCAGGAAGTTATAGACAACAGTGTCGACGAGGCACTTGCAGGTCACGCCAAACGGGTTGAAGTCACCCTGCACAAGGATGGTTCCCTGTCGGTCTGTGACGATGGCCGTGGTATGCCTGTGGATATTCATCCTGAGCAAGGTCTTCCCGGTGTTGAGGTTATTCTCTCGACCCTGCATGCCGGGGGTAAGTTTTCCAACGACAACTACCAGTTCTCCGGCGGCTTGCACGGCGTGGGTGTCTCGGTAGTGAATGCCCTGTCCACCAAGCTCGATGTTATAGTCAAGCGCGGCGGTAATGTTCACCAGATTGTTTTTGCCGGTGGCGAGAAAACCTCCGACTTGCAGGTAATTGACAGCTGTGGACAGCGCAACACCGGAACCATTTTGCGCTTTTGGCCAGATCCCAGTTACTTTGATTCGGTAAAATTCTCAGTCAGCAGGCTGCGTCATGTGCTGCGCGCCAAAGCTGTACTCTGCGGCGGTTTAACGGTTGGCTTCTACAATGAAAATACCAATGAAAATGAAGAGTGGTATTACGAGGACGGTTTAAAAGATTATCTGGCCGGCGCGCTTCACGGCTGGGAAGTGCTGCCTGCAGAACCTTTTATCGGCACCTTTGCCGCGTCCACTGAAGCAGTGGATTGGGCGGTTCTATGGTTGCCTGAAGGTGGTGAGCTGGTGCAGGAAAGCTATGTAAATCTGATTCCAACGCCTCAGGGCGGCACCCACGCCAATGGCCTGCGCAGCGGGCTGCTAGACGCGATGCGCGAGTTCTGTGAATTTAGAAACCTGCTGCCGCGGGGGATTAAATTGACCCCGGACGATATCTGGGATCGCTGTAGCTATGTACTTTCCTGCAAACTGGCCGACCCGCAATTTTCCGGTCAAACCAAAGATCGACTTTCATCTCGCGAAGTGGCCGCTTTTGTCTCCGGCGTGGTTAAAGATTCTTTCAGCCTGTGGTTAAACCAGCACACGGAAGAGGCCGAGAAACTCGCCGAGCTGTGCATTTTTGCCGCTCAGCGGCGCATGCGGGCAAGCAAAAAAGTGGTGCGCAAGAAAGTCACCCAGGGTCCGGCACTGCCGGGCAAGCTGGCCGATTGCGCCAGCGGCGAGCCAGAGCAATGTGAAATATTTTTGGTTGAGGGTGACTCTGCGGGCGGTTCTGCCAAGCAGGCCCGCAATCGAGAGAATCAGGCGATTATGCCCTTGCGTGGAAAGATTCTTAATACCTGGGAAGTCGACTCTCAGGAGATTCTTGGCTCCCAGGAAGTTCATGATATTTCTGTTGCCCTGGGGGTAGATCCGGCACTGGAAAACACCGATGCCCTGCGTTATCACAAAATCTGCATTCTCGCCGATGCGGATTCCGATGGGCTGCATATTGCGACACTGCTCTGCGCCCTGTTTGTTCGTCACTTCCGACCCCTGGTTGCCGAGGGACATGTCTACGTGGCTATGCCGCCACTGTTTAGAATTGATGCTGGCAAAGATGTCTATTATGCGTTGGACGACGCCGAGCGTCAGGGCATTCTTGATCGCATCCAGGCCGAAGGCAAGCGCGGCAAGGTCAATGTCCAGCGCTTTAAGGGGCTGGGTGAAATGAATCCACTGCAGCTGCGCGAGACCACTATGGACCCGGATACACGTCGACTGGTGCAGCTAACCCTTGAGCCCGGTGATGACACCAATAGCATTATGGATATGTTGCTGGCTAAAAAGCGCGCTTCAGATCGCCGCATCTGGCTGGAAAACAAAGGCAATTTAGCCGAAAACCTCTAAACCGTTTTAATACAGGAAAGACGATGAGCGATATCGTAACCTTCAATGATCAGGGCGTAGAGAGCAGAGCTCTCAGTGACTATGCTGAGCAGGCCTATCTGGATTACTCGATGTACGTCATTCTCGATCGCGCACTGCCGCATATTGGCGATGGCCTCAAGCCGGTGCAGCGGCGTATTGTCTATGCCATGAGTGAGCTGGGCCTGAAAGCCTCGGCCAAGTACAAGAAATCTGCACGGACTGTGGGTGATGTAATCGGCAAGTTCCACCCCCATGGTGACAGTGCCGCCTATGAAGCCATGGTGCTTATGGCGCAGCCATTCTCCTACCGCTACCCGCTGGTCGATGGCCAGGGTAACTGGGGTTCTGCGGATGATCCAAAGTCCTTCGCGGCGATGCGATATACCGAATCCAAACTCTCCAAATACGCCGATGTGCTGCTATCAGAGCTGGGCCAGGGTACTGCCAACTGGCGCCCGAACTTTGATGCCACCATGGAAGAGCCGGAAATTCTACCGGCCCGAGTACCCAATGTGCTGCTCAACGGCACCACAGGTATTGCCGTGGGTATGGCCACCGACATTCCACCGCACAATCTCAATGAGGTGGTCTCTGCCTGCCTGCATCTGCTGGATAGTCCTAAGGCGACAATCCCGGAACTGATGGCGTTTATTAAAGCCCCGGATTTCCCTACCGAAGCAGAGGTTATTACCAGTCAGACAGATATTCTGAAAATCTATGAGACCGGTCGCGGCTCGGTAAAAATGCGAGCGATCTGGAGCCGTGAAGACGGCGATATTATTGTTACCGCCCTGCCATTTCAGGCCTCAGGCTCCAAGGTTCTCGAGCAGATTGCCACCCAGATGCGCAATAAAAAATTACCTATGGTCGAGGACTTGCGCGATGAGTCAGACCATGAGAATCCCACCCGTCTGGTGATAACGCCGCGCTCCAATCGCGTTGATATAGAGGCCTTGATGGATCACCTCTTTGCGACCACCGACCTAGAGCGCAGCTACCGAATCAATATGAATATTATTGGTATTGATGGCCGCCCGGCGGTAATGAATCTGCGACAGATTCTCAAGGAGTGGCTGAGCTTTCGTATTGATGTCACTCGTCGTCGTCTCGACTACAGATTGCAGAAGGTCGAAAAGCGTTTGCACCTGTTGGATGGTTTGCTGATCGCGTTTTTGAATATTGATGAAGTGATTCATATTATCCGTACCGAGGATGAACCCAAGCCGGCATTAATTGCCCGCTATGGTCTCTCGGATACCCAGGCGGAATATATTCTCGATACCAAATTGCGCCAGTTAGCGCGCCTCGAAGAGGTTAAGATTCGCAGTGAGCAGGATGAGCTGTCGCAAGAAAAAGCCGAGCTGGAGTTACTGTTGGGTTCCGATGCGCGACTTAAGACCCTGGTTAAAAAAGAGCTCAAAGCCACTGCTGAAGAATATGGTGACGACCGCCGCTCACCACTGAGAGAGCGCGGCGAAGCCCAGGCCTTTAATGAGAAAGACCTGCTTACCGCAGAGCCAATTACCGCAGTGTTGTCCGATAAGGGCTGGTTGCGCGCGGCCAAGGGGCATGAGATTGATCCCACCAGTCTGAGCTACAAGTCTGGCGACAAGTTTTTATCGGCAGCCCGTGGACGCAGTAATCAGAATGTATTTTTGCAGGATAGCGGTGGGCGTTTTTACGCCCTGCCCGGTCATACTTTGCCGTCGGCCCGAGGTCAGGGAGAGCCAGCAACCGGTCGACTCAATATAGCCTCAGGGGCGCTGTTCACCGATGTGGTGATGGGCGCAGATGAGCAGAAGGTTCTGTTGGGTACGGATGCGGGTTATGGCTTTGTCGGCAAGATTGGTGATCTGTATACCAAGAATAAGGCCGGTAAAGCGGTGGTCTCTATTCCCAAGGGCGGCAGGATATTAAGTCCAAAAATGGTGAGTGATACCAATGGGCTTGTTGCCGCGGTGAGTAATGAGGGGCGGTTGTTGGTCTTCCCGATTTCCGAATTGCCGGAATTGGCAAGGGGAAAGGGCAACAAAATTATCAATATTCCCGGTTCGAGGTTGCAGGCTCGTGAGGAGTTTGTGGTTGACTACGGGGTGATCTCTGAGGGTGACTCACTGGTTGTCCACTCGGGTAAACGCTACCTGTTAATGAAGGCTAAAGACCTCGAGCACTATCGCGGTGAGCGCGGCCGTCGTGGGCACAAGTTGCCTCGGGGATTCCAGAAGGTGGATAAGTTGGAGGTGGAGAGCAGTTAGCTCTTCGCCTTGTCGCCGGGGGTTATCGGCGTATGCTCCGGTAAATTCTGCAATATCTTTTTTCAATATACTGTTCGGTTATGCCAGCCAATGAAAATCGCCCCAGCCTTGGCTGGGGCTGGCACATGCGCGCTTTTCGAAAAACCCTATTCTCTGTACTACCATTAAATGAGGTCAGTTGAATGTGCTCCACAAATGAGGGCAGCCTTTACAAAAATAAGGAAATAAACATGGAAGAGAATATACAGCTTATACAGGAATTAGTTGTTCTTTATGGGGTAAAGATAATCACGGCATTGGTGATCTTTATTGCCGGTAAATGGATCGTCAAGAAACTCTCCAATGTAGTGGAGACGTTAATGCAAAAAAATGAGGTGGATCCGGCGATACGTAATTTTGCTGGCAGTATTATCTATTACACAATGCTCGCCTTTGTGTGTATCGCTGCCCTCGGTCAGCTGGGTATCCAGACCGCCTCTTTTGTTGCGATTGTTGGTGCCGCTGGTCTGGCCGTTGGTTTGGCATTGCAGGGGTCACTGTCGAATTTTGCCGCAGGCGTGCTTCTGTTGATTTTTCGTCCTTTCAAGGTCGGTGATTTTGTTGAGGTTGCCGGCACCTCCGGAGTTATTCAAAGTATTCAGATTTTCACAACCGAGCTAAATACACCGGATAATAAGAAAGTCATAGTTCCAAATGGCGGCGTAATCAGTGGCAATATAGTTAACTACTCGGCCAATGATACCCGACGCGTGGATCTGGTTTTCGGGATTGGCTACAGGGACGACATAGACAGTGCGCGCCGTGTGATTGAAGACATCCTAAAAGCCGATAAGCGAGTGCTTGAAGCTCCTGCAGCCACTGTTGCCGTGGTTGAATTGGCCGATAGCAGTGTCAATTTTGTCTGCCGCCCCTGGGTGAATACGGCCGATTACTGGGACGTTTATTTTGATCTAACAGAAGCGGTGAAAAAGGCCTTTGACAGCAATGGCATTGAAATTCCATTTCCGCAGCGAGAGATGCACATACATCAAAATGGAAGCTCGGCGTTTGTTTAAGCCTTCTGGTTGCTTTAATAAAAAGGAGAAGTAAGTGGGATTTATTTCATGGATTATTTTGGGACTTATAGCCGGTATTTTGGCGAAATATATTATGCCGGGCAAAGATGGTGGCGGGTTGGTTGTCACCGCATTGTTGGGGATAGCTGGTGCTTTTGTCGGCGGTTGGCTGGGCTCTTTTGTTGGCTTAGGTACAACTGGCGAATTTAGTTTTGCCAGTCTGGTGACTGCGGTTGTCGGCGCACTTGTGTTGTTATTTGTTTACCGAATGATTAAAAAATAAAGCAATGGTTTGGATTGTCGCGGGCATGACTGTCAGCGACAAGTGCTTATGACTGTATATTGTTAAAGGTTATTTACTTAATAACTGAAAGCCTTTGAGAACATTCAGTGCTTCATAGAGCTGATTGTCATCGGTAATATCCTCCTCAGGCCCGGCGGAGCTCTCAGCATTGTCACCAACCTGGTGCAAATGTCCCTCCAAATCCTCTTCACGAATCTTGTCGCGCAAATGATAGCGACGAATCTCCGCTGGCTCGACAATAATATCCGGAGTAATGCCCTCCGCCTGAATAGAGCGACCATTGGGAGTGAAGTAACGCGCCGTGGTGAGCTTTACCGCGCGGCCATCACCGAGGGGAATCACTGTTTGTACAGAGCCCTTGCCAAAACTCTGGGTGCCGATAATCGCTGCTCGGCGATGGTCTTGGAGTGCACCGGCAACGATCTCTGAGGCCGATGCACTACCGCCATTGATCAATACTACAATGGGGATTCCTTCCAGTAGATCGCCGCTGGTGGCCTGGTAGGTGCTGTTGGCGCTGGGTAAACGGCCTTTGGTATAGAAAATAGTACCGCCATCCAACACTGCATCAGAGATAATCACAGATGCCGGCACTATGCCGCCGGGGTTGTTGCGCAAATCAATAATCACTCCTTTAAGGTTTGCTTCCTGCTGTTTGAGTTCGCGCAGTTCTTTTTTAAAGTCATCTCCGGAGCTGGTTTGAAATTGTGAGATGCGCACATAGCCATAGCCCGGTTCGAGTATTCGGCTGCGCACCGAACTAACCTGTATAATGTCCCTGACTATAGTAAATTCAATCGGCAGGTCTTGATTGTCGCGAAGCACGGTAAGGTCAATACTGGTGCCCTTTTCCCCGCGCAGCTTGTCGATGGCTTTCTGCAGTGCCATGCCGCGAACCGGAGTGCCATTTACTTCAACAATTAAATCACCTGCTTTAATTCCGGCCTTTGCCGCGGGAGTGTTATCGATGGGCGCGATAATTTTGATCAGGCCGCGCTCCGCACCCACTTCCATTCCCAGTCCGCCGTATTCGCCAGTAGCGGATTCCTGAAGGTCATCGTAGTCGGATTCATTTAGGTAGGCCGAGTGGGGGTCTAGTTCAAGTAACAGGCCGGCTATAGCATTTTCCAATAACTCGGTATCTGTAACCTCTTCAACATAGCCGCGGCGAATCTGTTCAAACACCTGGGTAAAAACGCGAAGCTCGCGAATTGGTAATCGCTCTTCGGATTGAGATTGTTTGATATTGATATTGTCGGTCGCTGGCTTCTCTGCGCAGAGGCCAACACTGAAAAGCAGAGTGGCAGAGAGTGTCAGATAAATTTTTAGCATAGACGGTTTTCCCCCAGCGTTTTAACGCTTGCCCAACCATACTTTAGGATCTGCCGGTTGGCCTTGATTGCGAATTTCGAAATACAGAGCGGGCTTGTCTAAACCGCCACTATCCCCCGCGCGCGCGATGGTTTCGTTGCTTAGAACCCAATCGCCGGTATCTTTAAGTAGCTGTTCATTGTGGGCGTACAGGGTCATATAACCGTCGCCGTGATTAAGAATAATTAATAGTCCAAAACCGCGCAGATAGTTTGAAAAAATCACCTGGCCATCGTGAACGGCATTTACCGGCTGTCCGGATTTGGCACCAATCATCCACCCCTCCCAGCGCAGTGTCCCGCTGCGCTGGCTGCCGTAACTATGAGCTACGCGGCCTTTTAGAGGCCACTGTAACAGACCTTTTTGCGAGACAAATGTCTGCTGGCCGGGAGGCGCAGTGAGCGGCATATCAGTGACCGCAACCTGTACAGTGCTTAGCAGTTCCTCGAGTTCCGCACGTTCGGCAATCAACTTATTAAGTTTTGCCGTATCGCTTTTAAGTGTTCTATTTAATTTTTTCAACGCGACAGAACGACGTTTGCCGATGAGAAGAAATTGTTTTTGGTCCTCCACTAATTCCTTTTTGGCGCTGTCGAGCAAGAGTTTTTGCTGAGTTACTTCTGTCATCAGTGCAGAGAGTTTTTCAACATCGGCAACATAGGTTTCAATTTTTTTATTACGCGCCTCGAGAAAATAGCTGTAGTACTTGAACAGCCGCGACAGTTGCTGGGGATCTTCCTGATTTAGGAGTAATTTTATCGGTTCCTGGTCGCCGAGTTTATAGGCTGCGGCCAGGTGCTCACTAATGGCAGCATTTTGATTTTTAATATTTTTCTGCAGGTCGCGCTGTTCCATCTCCAGAGAGTAAAGTTTGTTGCTGCGACTGTTAATTTTTTTATTTAGCTGGCGAATGCTAGTGCCAGTTTTCGCTGCTTCGAGCTCAACTTCTTTAAGCTCATTGACGAGAATATTTTTTTCACGATGACGCTTTTCCAGACGCTTTTCGAGGCTGTTGATTGAGCGTTTTAAAGATTCGAGCTTTTGCTTACCTGAATCTGCGGCGGCGCTGCCAGTAAAAAAAATCAGCAATAAAACTGAGCTTATCGCTATCTGTTTTATTGCTGATAATTTTGTCATTGCTTATCTCTTGTCCCTGATTGGCATCGCTTGGTTTAGCATCGACTAGTTGGCACCAAGCAGCAGAGAACGGCCGGTCATCTCTTGGGGTTGCTGAAGACCCATAAGGGCCAGCATAGTTGGCGCGATATCTGCCAGAGAGCCATCGCTATCCAGAGAGAGTTGGCGCTCACCAACATAAACCAGCGGCACTGGTAGAGTGGTGTGCTGGGTATGAGGCTGATTGTTGGCCTCGTCGAACATCTCCTCAACATTGCCGTGGTCAGCGGTGATAAGAATTTCGCCACCGGCCCTCTCAGTTGCTGCAATAACGCGATCTAGACACCAATCAATCGTCTCAACCGCCTTAATAGAGGCTTCGTAACTACCGGTGTGGCCGACCTGATCGCAATTGGCGTAGTTACAAATAATCGTATCAAATTTATTTGAATCAATTGCCTCGACCAGTTTTTCAGTGACCTGGCGAGCACTCATTTCAGGAAGGGTATCGTAGGTGGCAACATCAGGAGACGGCACCAGGATGCGCTCTTCGCCTTCATAGAGAGATTCTTTACCGCCGCTAAAGAAGAAGGTCACATGGGCATATTTCTCAGTTTCGGCAATGCGCAGCTGCTTTTTACCCTGGGCGGATAGATAGTCACCCATTGAATTGACCAGCGAGATCGGCGGGTAGGCACAGGGAACATCCAGGTTAGACTGGTATTCGGTGGTCATTACAAAGGTTGAAAGACTGGGCACAACAGCGCGCTCAAAACCGTCAAAGACCTCATCGGTCAGAGCATGAGCGAGCTCGCGGGCGCGATCCGGACGGAAGTTCATAAAGATTACTGCATCGCCATCTGCCATTTGCACTGGCGCTTCGCCGGCGTCACAGATGGTTGTGGCATGCACAAATTCGTCGTTTTCATCGCGCGCATAGGCGTTGTGTAGTGCCGAGACCGAATCAGTTGCCGTATACGGGGCATTGCCCGCTGTGATGAGGTCGTAGGCTTCAGCAACCCGGTCCCAGCGGTTGTCGCGGTCCAGTGAGAAGAAACGTCCGCAGACCGAGGCTATTTTGCCAACGCCGAGTTTTGCAAATAGCGCCTCGGTTTTTTCCAGAGATGGTTGTGCGCTGCGCGGAGGGCAGTCGCGGCCATCGAGGAATGCGTGCAGATAAATTTTTTCAGCACCGCGCTGGGCGGCGAGCTCAATCATCGCATTGATATGATCTTCATGGCTGTGAACACCACCTGGTGAAAGCAGACCCATAATATGAACCGCTTTGCCTGCGGCCTGTGCTTTATCGACCGCATCGCAATAGACCGGGTTGGTGAAAAAATCACCGTCGGCAATCGCCTTGTTGATGCGTGTATAGTTTTGGTAGACCACGCGACCGGCACCCAGTGTCATATGACCCACTTCAGAATTACCCATCTGGCCTTCGGGTAAGCCAACAGCCATACCGGAAGTGTGGATCAATGTTTTTGGATTGTTTTCCCACAGGGATTGCCAGACAGGCGCCTTGGCATTTTTAATCGCATTGTGTTTTGTCTCATCGCTGTATCCAAAGCCATCGAGGATAAGCAGTACCAGTGGTTTTTTTTGCTCGGTCATGGGTGCCGTCTAAAGTTAGAAAGGAATAGTGGATTTTAAAGGCAAGCGCCGCAATACGCTACGCCCACTGGCCGATTTACGCTAATGGGAGTGAAATTAGCGATAAATTATCTGCCAATTGATGTTCGCCAATGGTTATTGCGCTTCGAGTTCTTCCCAGCGCTGGTAGCAGTGATCGAGTTGCTGTTGCAGATCGCTGAGATCCTTTTCCACCGCTGCAGTAACCGAGCGATCGGACTGGTAAAAATTCGGCTGGTTCATCCGCTCGGTGATTGCGCCGATCTCAGTTTCCAGGCGTTCAATTTCTGCGGGTAACATATCCAGTTCGCGCTGAGCTTTGTAGGAGAGTTTTTTTGCTGTCGCCGCGGGCTTTTTTGTGGATTGTGCCGGCGCCTTTGATTTAGCGGCGGTTTCAACTTTGCGCTGGCGCAGCCAGTCATCGTAGCCGCCAATATACTGGTTGATCACTGCGTTGCCCTCAAATACCAGAGTGCTGGTCACTACATTATTTAGAAAGGCGCGGTCATGACTAACCAGCAAGATGGTGCCCTTGTAGTCGATCAGTAGCTCCTCGAGCAGATCGAGGGTGTCGATATCCAGATCATTGGTTGGTTCATCAAGCACCAGAATATTTGATGGTTTGGTAAATAACTTGGCCAGCAGTAGACGGTTGCGCTCGCCGCCAGAGAGTGCGCTTACCGGTTGTCGGCAGCGGTCGGGGCTAAAGAGGAAATCCTGTAAATAGCTGATAACGTGCCGTGATTTGCCGCCAATTTCTAAAATATCGCGGCCACCGGAGACATTGTCCTGGACTGTTTTTGACTCGTCCAGCGCTGAGCGATACTGGTCAAAGTAGGCGATATTGAGATTGGTGCCGGTTTTGACTGTGCCCGACTGAGGCTCCAGCTGGCCGAGTAGCAGTTTTAGCAAGGTGGTCTTGCCGACACCATTGGGCCCTATCAAGCCGACTTTGTCGCCGCGCTGTATTAGAGTCGAAAAAGACTTAACCACGGCGCTGCTGCCATTAATAGCGCCATCTTCAAAGGCAAAGTGAATATTCTCAGCCTCGGCAACAATTTTGCCGGACTTTTCTGCCTGCTGAATATCCATTTTCGCCGTGCCCTGCTGCTTGCGGCGATTGGCATATTCCCTGCGCATCGCCTCGAGTGCTCTGACTCGGCCCTCATTGCGCGTGCGGCGTGCTTTAATGCCTTGTCGAATCCATACCTCTTCTTGAGAAAGGCGCTTGTCGAACAGGGCGTTATGCTTGTCTTCGATCTCCAGCATCTCTTTTTTGCGTAGGGTATAAGTGGCGTAATTGCAGTTAAATTCAGCAATCTTACCGCGATCTATCTCAATAAAGCGCGTTGCCAAGTTGTCCATAAAGCGCCGGTCATGACTGATAAACAGCAGGGCACCCTCCCACTTGAGTAAAAACTGCTCCAGCCATTTGATCGCTTCGATATCTAGGTGGTTGGTTGGCTCATCCAGCAACAGTAGGTCCGGATTGCACACCAGGGCGCGGGCCAGCAGAACCCGGCGCTTGTAACCCCCGGAGAGGCTGGCGATATCCACATCCGGATCGAGATCCATCTTGGTTACTATAGCCTCAACCCGCTGGTTGATATCCCAGCCATCGACTCGCTCCAGTTCGCCCTGACACTCCTCGAGCTCACGCATTACCTTTTCGCTGGGATTATTGCTCAGCTCTAGCACCAGGTGGTGGTAGCGAGCGGCTAGCTGGCCCTCGGCACCCAAGCCCTCGGCGATAACATCAAATACTGAGCCCACTGCATCCTGAGGAACTGACTGTTCCAGCTGGGCAATTTTTACCCCGGCGGCGCGTTTAAGTACGCCGTCGTCGGGAATAACTTGGCCGGTAAGAATTTTTAACAGGGTCGATTTCCCCGCGCCGTTGCGACCAATCAGACAGACCCGCTCGCCCGGCTCGATTACCAGATTGATATGATCAATTAACGGTGGTTGACCATAGCTAAGAAAGATATCCTGCAGGGTGACAAGTGGCATGGGCTATCCAAAATTAAGCGGCGGTTTGAGCATCTGGCCCCAGAGGCTTGGTCAGCAAGATGAGTTTCGGTAGAAGCGTCATCGAGCCAAGCAGTGCGGCGGTCATTGCCAGTCCGGTCAGCAGGCCAAAGTAGATTGATGGAATAAAGTTTGAGAGTGCCAGAATCGAGAAGCCGACAATAATGGTAATCGCCGTGTAAAACAGCGCCAGGCCAATGCTGGCATGCGCCCTGTGCATCGACTTCAGATAATTGCCATCGATCGCAAACTCACGGCGAAACCTGGTGATGTAGTGAATTGCATGATCGACACCAATACCGACAGTAATTGCCGCGATGGTAATGGTCATCATATCCAGCGGTATGCCCGCCAGACCCATACCGCCGAGGACGACTCCCGCCGCCAAAAAGTTTGGCAATATAGCGATAACCGAAATCTTGATAGAGCGGAACAGCACCAAAAACATCAGCATAATGCCGATAAAAACTGCACCCAGAGTGAGAATCTGCGATTTAAACAGGCTTTGCAGCATATTGTTATAGAGTACCAGCAAGCCGGTAAAGCGAATATCTTTACTGGCAATACCCACTTCATTAACTGCGAAGTCGCGAATTTTTTCCAGCAGTTCGGCACGGCGCAGCAGGCCCTGGGTCTCCATAGCGCGCAACTGAATACGCGCTTCATCTATATCCTCGAGCAGATAGGGTGCCACCATTTGCTGGTAGATATCCTCACCAAAGCTCTTGCGCATAAAGGCAATTTCAAAATCATTGAGCTTATGGCCACTGAGATCACTGGCGACATCGTAAATTTGAACCAGTGAGCTAACTTTACCAATTTCTGGCTGTGCCTCGAGAAAGCTCTGCAGCTTGGCAAGGTCAGACAGGCCGGTTGAGGTAAACCAGTAGGTATCTTTCAGCGCATTGGCACTGTCCTCGCTATAGGCGTCGGACTCACTATCGAAGGCATCCTCAAAGCTGTCGTCCACATAACCATAGTCGCCGTACTCATCCTCTTCGGCAGAGATGCTGTCAGTAAATGCATCGTCGGCGAAAGCATCATCACCAAAAGCGTCGTCGCCATACTCACTGCCATTATCAACTGCAAAGCTCTGCTGAGGTTCTGTAAACGTTGGCGCCTGAAGAATGATATCTAGTGGTGTAGTTCCACCCAGCGAGGCATCGATAATCTCCATGCCCTGATAAATTTCTGTGTCGCTGCGGAAATAATCAATAAAGCGATTCTCCACTTCAAGACGGCTAATGCCATAGATCGACAGCGCGCAAAGCCCGCAGGCAACCAGCAGAACAATATTGCCGCGGCGCTCGGTAAAGTTGGCAAACACTGAGGTGAAGGATGCCGAGTTATCGGTACTTGCGCTGGCACTACCTTTACCAAGCAGCATCATTCCCGCAGGAATAATAATAAAAGCCACGACCAGTGCGAGACTGATTCCCATAGTCATCATCCAGCCAAAATCGATCACAGGGCGAATATTGCTAACTACTAGCGACATAAATGCAACGATAGTAGTAAGAACCGTATACAGGCAGGGTTTTGCCATTGAGGTTACCGTGGCCGCGACCAATTGTTGTTGCGTGGCCTCTGGTTGAGCTCGATCCAGCTCACGGTAGCGAACAATCAGATGCATAGTCAGCGCTAGGGTGATAATTAGAAGCAGCGAGACAAAATTTGATGAGATAACCGTCAAGCGCCAGTCGATCCAGCTGAGGAAACCGAGAATAATGACCAGACACAGTGCGCAGGTGCTCAGTGGCAGAATTACCCAGCGCAGCTGACGAAAAATAACCCCCAGAGTCACGATCACAAAGATCAAAATACCTGTGCCAAAGATTGCGAGATCGCTTTTGATAAAGTCGACCATATCTGCGGTAATCATATCTGGCCCGCCGAGGAAAATGGTGGCGCGGTCCCGATAACCCTCCATCAGGCTGCGTACATCGGCGACCAGCTTGTGACTGACAGCCGCTTTGGCGGTGCGATAGTCAAGGAACTCCTTACTCACCGCATCCAGCTCAAGCTGTTGCTCGTGGCTCAGCCCTTCGGTTGATTTGATAAGGCGCAGGGCATCTCGCGCCTTTACCAGATCGAGATATTTCTGGTCAAGCTCGAGAGTTGCCAGCATGCCCGTGGTTTGGCCATCGCGGCTTAAAATAAGGTCTTTGTAGATAGGGCTGTTAAGAAATTCCTGGCGTGCCAGATTGCGATCAACACCGGGTGATAGCAATGTATTGAGCTCGCCTTTGAGGTCTGCAACAGCAATTTTTGGGCTGTAAAGTAGGGGTACATCAAGCAGCGACAGCATACTTTCAACACCCTTGATATTTGCCAGCTCATCACGCAGGGAGGAGAGGGTTTGCAAATTCTTGTCATCGAATAGATCACCTTCCAATGGCGAAAAGGTCACGATCAGGAAGTTATCACTGCCGTAGCGCTGGACTACTTCACGAAAGAAATTCAGGTCGTCATCATGTTCCAGAGTCAGCGAATCCGCCGAGGCATCCAGCTTAAAATTGGGTAGCCCAAGTGCCATGACAACTGCCAGCAGAAGAACCATAAAGATGGCTGACAGCGGATGACGAAGAACAGTTTTCTGGTAGAGATTGAGCAGTACTGCAGACATGAAAATGTGCGTCCTTGAAGTCTATTCTTTTTATACGGCTATTATGCGGTGTTGGGGGGCAAGATCATAGTGGGTGGTGGGTTAATTGACTAGCTACGGGATCCAATTAACCACCCATTTGATTGTTGCTGAATTGTTTGCTTGCAACTGCTTGGCAAGAAAAGTAAATCCGCAGAACAACTGACTACCCCGACAGGGAGATAATCCTAGTTTTCTGGAGAGGAATATATCAAATTAGAGCGGTTGCAGGCGCCACACAACAGGCAAAGGGCAATTAGTCAAAATTTATAAACCCGCCCTGGATTGCCCTATAAATTGCATTGACTTGGGAGCGCGCCCCGAACATCTTTTTTGCCGCAGCCATATATTTATTAGCCGAGTCTTTGCTAACACATAATTTGTCGGCCGCCTGGCTGATGTTGAGGTCGTATTTGGCCATAAGGGTAAGCAAGCGTATGGGCTTGAGGTCTGTCTGGGGTGCGGGGTTATAGTTTTTAAACTGGTTTTGAAAAACACGTATAAGGGTGTCGCCAAGTAAATATAAAACCGCGTCTCGGGATTTAGTCAGGGCAAAAAACTCTTCTTGGGTTGCCCCCTTGGCCATTAGGGCGACAAGCAAGCGGCTCTTAACGTCCGCGTCTTTTGATGCTGTCTTGACCTGGTCATCTGAGAGGCTGCTAATTTCGTCCCTTTTCGCCTTGTAGGGCATTAGATAGGCATCATTGAATTCAAATTTTTTATACAGCTCGAGGATTTTTTGATTCTCCTCGAAGGTATGTGTTTGCAGGCGGGTTCCGTTAATAATTTGCTGAATATCGGAGAGATAAAAGTGGCTGGAATTACCCGTTCTGACGCAATCTATCGCCATATCATACCTGTCGAGTCTATGATCCTGATAATGCGTCGAAAATTCTTTTGGCAGTGAGCTTAAAAAGAAGTGAGGCTTATGATTATGGAAGCACCCCATAAAAGCAAAATCAGAGAATCCTAGTTGGTTAAGAATGTCGAGCAGGCGCTCTTTGAGGTCCTCAGGGGTTTTAGAGGCAACCAGCTTTTTCACGTATCCAATATGATCGTTCAGCTCTTCTGCCTTTAGGCCTCGATCATAGCCTGCAATGGCGAATATTAGATTGCCATTTTCCTTCTTGATACCAACGTCATTCCCCGATTGCATAATTCCTTCGTCCATTAAAGTGAAGCCGCAAAAGCTACCGTATATATACAATGTCCACAAACAATAGTTTTTCTTGGCCTGATTCCGATCAAAAACCTATAGCACGCAACAGCTTGCTAAATAGCGACTGCATTGAAAATGCGGTCGTTTGAGAACTTTAAATTTTGCCTAACATAGGCTATTTTTTTAGGTAAGGAAGAGCCGTAATTCCGCATATATCCAGTGGACTAGTGGTTTGTATTGGCTGAACCTTACTCGCATGAAAATTAAGGAAATATGTTACAGAAGTAAGCTTGGAAATTATCTCAGGAAAGCCAGAAAAGAAGCAGGACTAAGTCAAGAAGAATTTGCCGACAGGATAGGAATCAATCGAACCTATTATGGCAATCTGGAGCGTGGCGAAAACAGTGCTAGCATTGACAAGCTCCAGAAAATATCCAAAGTACTGAATATTCCACTTTCAGATCTATTTGAGCAGGTAGAAAAGCAATAGATACCGCTGCGTCCTATTGTCTGAAAAAACCATCCAATTTTTTCCCCGCTAAACTATTTTTTAGCACCGCATAGGCCGGAACTCCATTGTTATAGGGTGGATAATCTTCCCCAATAATCAGGGGTTGCAAATAGTCCCGTGCCTCCTGAGTAATCTCATACCCATTTGCAGAAATAAATGAGCGCGGCATCATTTTTTCCATATTGGCGACTTTAGTTAGCGGCGCTTCACCCAGTGACCATGCGTATTCTTCGCCGCTGTTGCGCTCAATGGTTATCATAATTGCCCGCTTCCCCTGCAGAGCTTTTTCCACGGCTGCCTTGCCCACTGCGTAGGCCTGCTGGGTGTCGGTTTTGGAGGAGATATGTCTGGCCGAGCGCTGCAGATAGTCGGCGAGGGCATAGTGATATTTATAACCCAGAGCTTTCTTTACCATACTGGCCAGTGTTGGGGCGACACCCCCCAGTTGTTGATGACCAAAGGCATCTTTATGGATTGAGCCGGAGATCAGCGCGCCGTCTCCATAGCTGGCCCCCTCGGAGGCGACCACTACGCAGTAGCCTTCGCGTTTAACCGTCTCCTCGACTTTGGCAATAAAGTTTTCTCGGGAAAAGGGAATTTCCGGAAAGATAATAATATGCGGAGGATCGCCTGTCTTGTCAGCGGCAAGCCCTCCGGCGGCAGCAATCCAGCCAGCGTGGCGGCCCATCACCTCGAGAATAAATATTTTTGTCGATGAGGCACACATAGAGGCGATATCCAGACTGGCCTCTCTGGTGGAAACGGCAACATATTTGGCAACGGAGCCAAAACCTGGACAGCAGTCAGTTAGTGGCAGATCGTTGTCGATGGTTTTGGGAATATGGATTGCCTGTATCGGATAGCCCATCTTTTCGGATATCTGCGAAACTTTCAGGCAGGTGTCAGCTGAGTCACCACCCCCGTTGTAGAAGAAGTAACCTATATCATGGGCCTTAAACACGTCTATTAATCGCTGGTATTCTGCATCGCTGTCTTGCAGATCTTTCATTTTGTAGCGGCAGGAGCCAAAGGCACCGCCGGGCGTGTATTTGAGGGCGGCGATAGTGGCTGGGGATTCAAGACTGGTATCGATAAGCTCTTCATTGAGCGCGCCGAGGATGCCATTTTTGCCAGCATAGACAGTGCCAATTTTATCGCAGTTGGCGCGGCAGGTTTCAATAACCGCGCAGGCGGAGGCGTTGATCACCGAGGTAACACCACCTGACTGTGCGTAAAATGCATTTCTTTTGACCATAAAAAACTTCCTTTTTTTATTTCCTTGGCTGACTAACTTCCAGTCAATTTATTAATCCGTCTATAAGACTATTTTTATCGTTTGCTGAGTGTCCAGAGAGCTGTTCAGGGCCCGATCGGCAGATACAGTGAAAAGCTGATTTCTGAATAACTGCTGTTTTCAACACTGTGATTGGGTTGGACAATATGTTCGGCCCGAAACGAGGCGGTGGCAGCTCCCAGATCAAACTGGTAGTTCATTTCCAACTGCTGTTCGCGGCCCTCGGGCTGAAGATCGATGGCAACATTCTGGTAGATTACCTGACGGTCGATAGTTCTGCCGCTGGCCAGTTGCAGGCTGGCCCTTCCGCGCTCAATACGCAGAGGTTGGGCGAGATAGATACTCAGCTGGTCATTGTGTTGCCAGACAGAGTGGCCGCTCAGTCCAAGCGACCATGAGCTGCTGGCAATTGAATTGTTCAGGCTAAACAGACCGACATCTTTGCCCTGCCCCAGGCCGGAGTCAGTGACACCACTATACACGGCAAACAGGCCCTGCCAGTTATTGCGAATTTGCAGGTGGCCATTGATGCCGGTGAAATAGGTTTCGCTATCCTTTAGCTGGCCGAGAGCACTGCCGATTTCGGTGCCGAGAAAGGTGTCGCGCTCACGGACAAAACCGCTTTGGACGCTCAGTCCAATATCGCGAACTTTGCTGGGGATACTCAGACTATATTCCATCATGGCGCCATTGCCGCGATGTTCGCTGAGCGGTTGAGAGCCGTTCCAGCTTGCCGAACCCTCGAAAAACCCAAGGCGCAATTTTCCACTGCCAACTGCTATGGCACCACCGCTGCTCAAGCCATTGCGTGCAAAGCGCAACCAGGGTGCGGCAAAGCTGCTGTCGTCGCTGGTGGAGCCGGGGACAATAAGTGCGTCGGCATAGACACCAAAAAACCAACCGGGATTGGCATTAATACCGGCATAGCGTTCGCCACCCTGATTGTTTTGCGCTCGCAGGGCAAAGTAATCTGACTGTATCTGATCGCCGGGATTGTCTGTGTAGAAGCCTGAACTGTTATTCTGCTGCCAGGGGCTAACAGCTGCACCGAGTTGAATTCTGCTGCCGTCCTCAAGTTGTTGTGTACGGTGACGCAGGGCCGAGGTTTTGGATGATACAGGGCTGACGGCAATCAGAGCGCTGGCGCTCTGCGTAAAGGGAAAGCCGAGTTCATCAAAGACAACCATGCTGTGACCGCCAAGAGTGCTTTGCAGGCTGTTGCCAAGGGCGCCGCTAAAGGTACTGATACTGCTGTCGCTAAGTGGCGCCAAACCACTGTCGAGGTTGACGCCGGAGGCAACTGCCGTCGAGCCAACTGGGCGGGTGGCGGTATCCAGATCCAGCAGCCCCTGACCGTAGATACTACTGTCGCTGTAGATGCCGGTTTTATTGGCGGTGACCAGCAGGCGGTTGATCAGTTCATGATTACCTACACTTGGAAACATTTGCTTTAACAGCGCCAGAGAGCCACTGACCAGTGGGGCGGCGAGAGATGTGCCAAGGGTGCCGGCATAGTAATCGCTGTTGGATTCTGCACCAGCAGGTGGTGGACTGGGTCCCCAGATTAACTCGTTGTCATCATAAGTGCCATCATTGTTAGGGTCGCCCCCACCAGGTGCAGAAAGACAAAAATCTGCTGCGGCGCCACAGCGATTAGAGAAAAATGATATCTCACCGCTACTGTCAACGGCGGCTACGGTGAGCAGATGGTTTTTTAACTCTGGAAAAAGATAGGGTAAGCCGGGCAGTAGCTCCGGTGAGCTGGCATCGACAACATTGCCAAATTCGTCAAGATCATTCCACGCATTGCCGGCGGCTATAACAAAAATAGATCGATCAGCGCGGGGTTTATTATATTGTCTGAGGGCATCGAGACTGGCGCTAAAGGCGGATTCAATCTCCGAGACACTATAGGAGGTGATGACTCCTGAGAAGCCAAAACTCATATTGATGATTTGAGCTTGGTTGGCCATGATGGTAAAACGGCTGGCGAAATAGTTATCAGTGGAAAAGTTAACATCATCAATATTGAGGGGTTGGTAGGGGCCATCACCAGAGCCCAAGGGTATCTCGAAGGTACTGATACTGGCGTCATAGGCGACGCCGTGCATTTTAAAACCATTGCCAGCATTATTGTTGTCTCGGTTGGCAGCGATAACTCCGGCAACGACTGTGCCATGACTGATGGCGTTGTCGGTTCTTGGTCTATCGCTGTTGTAATCACTGCCGGCATAGGTGATTTTGTCACTGTTGCCGCGGACAAATTCTGCGTGTTCTGCATAGACGCCGGAGTCAATAACACCTACCTCAACGCCATTTCCAGTGGCTCCTCGGGCATAGGCGCTGGATGCATTGATTATATCCAGTGCACCCATGCCGGCATATTCTTCAGTTTCAAATTCGCGGGCCAGTGCTGCAAGATTGTCAGGATCTTCGGTCTGGGCGGAGAAGCTGTTCCAGGGTGGTGTACTATAATATTGATTGCTTAAAGCCGGGGGGATTGCTATGCCATTGCCGGGGTTTTTCTGTCCACCACCACTGCTGCAGCCAGATAGGACGATAATCGTTATCAGGCTGATGGATAGATTCTTCACTGTGATGAAATCCTTCTGGTGCATTGAGTGGCATGTCTAAAAATGGAGGCAAAGGTTGTTAGCCAATGTATAACAGTATTTTTAGACTATAAACTCAGATGTTTAGCAGTTTTTTTATCCTGGTGACATAATCCCTCGAGGGTATTTATTTACTGCAAAATAACAAACCAATAAACCAAAAGGGATGCTATGCATATTCATATTCTTGGTATCTGCGGCACCTTTATGGGTAGCCTGGCACAGCTTGCAAAACAGCTCGGCCACCAAGTGACTGGCTGTGATGCCAATGTCTACCCTCCAATGAGTACGCAGTTGGAGCTCGCCGGGATTAGTTTGACCGAGGGGTTCGACCCCGTGCAGCTGCAACCAGCTCCGGATTTAATTATTGTTGGCAACGCTATGTCGCGGGGAAATCCCTGTGTTGAGTATATGCTCGACAATCGCCTTGCCTTCACCTCGGGGCCGCAGTGGCTTGGGGAAAACCTGCTGCGTAATCAGCATGTACTATCGGTATCCGGCACTCATGGCAAAACCACCACCAGCAGTATGCTTGCCAAGATCCTCGATTTTGCAGGATTAAATCCGGGATTTTTAATTGGTGGCGTACCCAGTGATTTTGGTCTTTCGGCGCGGCTTGGTAAAAACACCGCGGATGGCTACTTTGTAGTAGAGGCGGATGAGTACGACAGCGCCTTTTTTGATAAGCGCTCCAAGTTTGTTCACTATCACAGCAATACTCTGGTGATCAATAATCTCGAATTTGATCACGCTGATATCTTTGCAAACCTGGCCGCAATCCAGAGGCAGTTTCATCACTTGGTGAGGACTATTCCGAGAACAGGTTCGGTGATTTATCCGGCGGGCGTGGAGAGCGTCCAGCAGGTGATCGATCAGGGTTGCTGGAGCCACGTGCAAACCCTTGCCGAGCAGTCGTCTGGCGATGGCACAGCGCAATGGGGCTATCGCCTGTTGCACAGCGATGGTTCAGCTTTTCAGGTTAGCGATGCTACTAATAACAACACCGCTGAGGTCAACTGGCAGCACACCGGTCTCCACAATGTATTAAATGGCGTTGCTGCTATTGCGGCAGCCAGTAACGTAGGTATTAGCCTGGATACTGCCTGTATGGCGCTCAGTGAGTTTATTGGCGTCAAACGGCGTATGGAGATCATCCATGAGAATAGCCAGGTGACTGTATACGATGATTTCGCTCATCACCCGACGGCAATTAAAACTACTCTTCAGGGATTGCGGGCCAAAGTGGGCAGCGAAAAAATTATTGCGATTGTCGAGCCGCGTTCGGCGACCATGAAGATGGGGTTGCACCAGGGTGTTTTGAGTGGCGCTGTTGATTCTGCGGATCAGGCACTCTGGTATAAGAGTGCTGCGGTGAATTGGGATATAGAATCAGTTGCCCGGGGCTGTGAAACGCCTGCAGCTGTCTGTCATGATATTGAGCAGTTGTTGGCGAGAACAATCGAACAGCTCGATGGCTTAGACAAGTCACATATTGTGATTATGAGCAATGGTGGTTTTGAAGGATTCCATCAGCGTCTGGTTTTAGCATTGCAGTAGCGCTGTCTGGCTGTTTAATCAATTAGCTCTGTAGTGAAAAGGTCACCGGCCCATCATTGCACAGTGAGACTTGCATATCGGCAGCAAAGATCCCGCACTGGGTATCCTGGTGAATACTTTTAGCTCGCGCCGTAAAGTGATTGTATAGGGCTTCGGCATCTTGCGGTGTGGCGGCAGAGGTGAAGCTGGGGCGCAGGCCTTTTTGGGTGTCTGCGACCAGTGTGAACTGCGATACGATTAACAGACCGCCATTTATATCGCGCAGGGATAAATTCATTTTCCCCTGACTGTCGGCAAAAATTCGATAGTTAAGTATTTTTTCCAGCAGCCTGTCGGCATGGGTTTGGTTGTCGTTGCGCTGTATTCCCAGCAACAGCAGAATACCCTGGTTGATTTCACCGCAGATACTGTTGTCCACTCTGACACTGGCACGAGTTACCCGTTGAATAAGTCCAATCATAGCTATTCTGTCACTGGCCCTGTTGCTTTGCGTTAGTCCACATTATTGAGTTCAAGCTGGTAGGCGAGGTTATTGGTCGCTCGCACCAGCGCATCGGTAATACCTCGCTCACTGGAAGAGTGCCCTGCATTGGCAATAATTTCCAGTTTTGCAGAGGGCCAGGCGGCACTTAATGCAAAAGCCTGATTAACCGGGCAGACCATATCGTAGCGACCGTGAATAATTGTTCCGGGAATATCCTTGAGCTTGTCGGCATGATTGAGAATTTGGTTGGGCTCTAAAAATGCTTTGTGGATAAAGTAATGGGCCTCGATTCGTGCCATGGCCAACGCCATGTGGGGGCTGGCAAAACGATCCACGACCTCGGGATTGCTTTGCAGGGTGGCACAGCGCCCCTCCCAGATTGACCAGGCCTTCGCCGCGGCCATACGCTCCAGCTCATTGTCGCCGGTTAGTCGCTTGTAATAGGCACTGAGCATATCGCCGCGTTCGTCCTCTGGTATTAACTGGCTGTAGTGCTTCCAGTAGTCGGGAAAGATGCGGCTGGCTCCATCTTGGTAGAACCAGTTGATATCTTCGTCGCGGCATAAAAAGATACCACGTAATATTAGCCCCCTGACTAGCTCAGGATAGCTCTGCGCATAAAGCAGTCCTAGAGTGGAGCCCCAGGAGCCACCAAAAATAACCCAGCGCTCAACATTCAGGGTTTGGCGAATGGTCTCTATATCCTCTATCAGGGCGGCGGTATTGTTGTTTTCGAGCCGGGCATGGGGTGTGGATAGCCCTGCCCCGCGTTGATCGAACAGGATGATGCGATACTTTTCCGGATCAAAGAAACAGCGGTCGCTGGTTGAGGTACCTCCACCGGGTCCGCCATGAATAAATAGCACCGGTATGCCATCGGGATTTCCTGACTCTTCGACATAGAGTTTGTGCGGGGCTGTGACGGAAATAAACTGTTTGCTGTAGGGTCGAATGGCCGGGAACTGTTTAAACATTGCGATTGAATTACCCTGAGGATCGGTTAATTTAAGCTATAACTTGCCGGTGGATAGCATTTGGACAATTTGAGATAGACCTTTTATTGACATACATTTCTTAGGCACACTTTTTTTGGATATGCCCTGCTTAGATATACCCTAGGTTACAAGTTGAGGAAAGGCAAATGACGGAGATAACCGATGATACTGTCCCCAAACGTTGCACTTGGTGTGGCGATGATCCGCTCTATCAGCAATATCACGATAATGAGTGGGGGGTATCCTGCCGCGAGGATAAAAAACTGTTTGAGTTTGTTTTGCTCGAAGGTGCGCAGGCGGGATTGTCGTGGATTACCATTTTGCGCAAGCGCGAGGCTTACCGCAGGGCCTTCGCCGGTTTTGATGTTGAGAGGGTAGCGGCGTTTACTGAAACAGATGTGGAGCACCTGATGAACGATGCAGGTATTGTGCGCAACCGCTTAAAGATTACCAGTGCGATTTCCAATGCTCGGCTGTTTATCGATATCCAACAGGAGTTTGGCAGTTTTAGCGAATATTTCTGGGGCTATGTGGATAACCGCCCGATCGTAAATCGCTGGGCGAGTCAAAAAGAAATTCCCGCCACGACGGCACTTTCTGATTTGATTGCCAGTGATATGAAAAAGCGTGGCTTTAAATTTTTTGGCTCAACCATCTGCTATGCACATATGCAGGCAATGGGTATGGTCAATGACCATACCCTTGATTGCTTTCGCCACCCCGAATGTTAATTCGCAGTCGGAACAAATACTGCTTCTATGCTGGTGTTGGTAGACCTGTTCAATTCTATTTCCGCGCGGTTGTCATCAATATCTCCCTGCCAGCGAGAGAATACGTAGCCCTCTTTGGGCACAGCAGTAAGTGATACAGGAATATCGTTAAAGTATACGCCCTGCCAACTGGCGTCAGTGAGACGCAGCGAATTCAACTGCACCGATCCAGCGGAGATATTATTGATACCCACGCTGAGTTCATATATCCCCTGTATGCCAAAATAGTTGCGGATATGGTATCGCAATGTTGGAACGCGGTTATCACCGAAGGATTTCAACTGCTCAACTTGCCACTGCCAGTCGGACATTGTTTTTCCATCCCCCCAGCGTTGGAAATGCCTTTCCATCTCTGGATCCATTGTATTGGCAATAGCTTCAATATGCAGTTTCACTTTGTCTGCTTGAAAGCGGCCATTAAATTCGTCGGCGAATTGATTAATAAACTGATTTTGAAACTGGCTGTTTTCCACCAGCTTGCGAAAGAGGAGCGTTGACCAGGGTGGATTTGGCCAGCCAGGGCCATTTTCTTCCAGAGCAAATGACAGCGTATCTTTTTGATGGGCCTGATCATTCCAGGCACCAAAAGCAAAATCAGTATCGTAGAGTATCCAGCGCCATTTGGTTGATGGCGAGTTCCAGAATTTAATATTGTTTCCAGGCCAGTCCCAATTATCAAAATAAATTTGTGCGACCATGTAAGTAATTAAATTTTCGATGTCAATCTGGTCGGCTACATAGTCGAAGTTGTCCTGAATAGTGAGACTATTGCCCCTTATAAAATCGATAAGTTCGTTGTAGGAATCATTGCTTCCCTCAACGACTTCACCATTAGTGACAAGCATGTTTATTTCACTTTTATCGACATCAATTTTATCGTCGAGAAAATGCTCATTGACCTTTTCCCGAATGTTATAAAAACCCCAGTAATCACCGTTCAGGTAAACAACGGCGGGACGGTACGCTTGGGTTTCAAGGCCGCTTCCATCCATTAAGCTGGTCGCCATAACATCTCGCATATTGCTACTTGTCCAATCATTGCCAGCGTTGCGCAGTACGATTGACTCAAAACTGTCGTAGTTCAGGGACGGAAATAATGGGTATTCCAGTTTGCTGGAGCCGTAGCGGCCCCGCGCAAAAATAGAGAATGAGCGCTGATCATTGGCACGGCTCCAGGCGCCAAATATTTTTACCCCAGCATCCAGAGCGACACCCAGTTCGCCGGTTGGCTCGTAAAAGCTAAAGTGGACATCACGCTCCCAATCTTGCCAAAAGTTTGCCCCAAAAAATGGCAGGGTGTCCTCATAGTTTTCCTCAGGGCCGTAGACGTAGATTCCCTCGTCCTCATCAAAAAGATTATTCGGCTCAGTGACCAATGTAACCAGGGGTAAGTCGTGAGTGTTAGAGGTAATATAGGTGCGGCTTGCAGTGCGCGAGGGAATATAGTCGTTCTGAAAAACCCTGGCACGTACAACCGTGTCCCGGTCGATACTGATGGCAGAAGAATAGAGCGGTGATTGTGCGTTTGGAACACTGGCGTCGAGGGTGTAGCGAATTTGTTCGCCCGGATTGGCGCCACTTAAGCTGATACTCTGCCCATTAAACTGGCCGCCATTATGAGAAAAAACAATCTCACTCGATGTGATACCAAAAAATTCCTCGCCACTGTTTTCGATGCCTGGTGAGGGTGCCTCATAGTAGACCAGGCTTCCATCTTGTTTTGAGCGCCCAATACTCTTATCGGTGATGAGCCCCGTAACCTCTAGCTGATCAACCTGATTGCCTGCGCTATCAAAAAGAACCAGAGACTCTCCTTTTGAGGAGAGTTTAAAGTTGGTATGCAGGCTGGAATTCTTAAGCGAGAGAATATCTGGTGGCGACTGACCATCGTTTGTTGTGCCGAGATAGAGTGCCGATAGATAGGGGATAAGGCTAAGATCTGACGAGCTGGTGGAAATATTGTGCACCTGAATGCTGAGAATATTATCACCGCTATTAAGCAGATCGCGAAATTCATCAATTTCAAACCTCAACGGTGATCCATTTTGGTAGATAGTTGCCTCGCGATCTGAGATGGCGGGGGAGTCAAAGGAGGGCACTTCCTCCAGCATATTTGAACGGGCAACTTCGACGCCATTGATATGGGCAATAAATCCATCATCAAAATCGATGTCCAGTATGAGATTACTAATTAACGCCAGGTCATCAATGGTAAAGATTATTCTGGTGTAAACAGAGGGAGTGCCTGTAGGGACCTCCGTGGCATCATCGCGATCGCTGTAACCAAATCCACTGGGGCCTTGTTGCCAGCTGCTATCGTCGAAATCGAGGCTGGTCCATTCGCTACTCGGCGTGGATTGGGGTAGCAGGTAGCGAAAGTTATCGCCGCGGTTGACCAGCGTTTTATATATCCCGACGGCCGAATTGTCTTTGTCTTTGTCTGAGGCCCAAACTTGCAGATAGGCACCGGGGCCGATAGATGTGGTTGGGAACACCCATTTTGCAGGCTCCAGAATATCGTCGGTGATACTCCAGCCGGTTAAATCAATGGCCGCCGATGTACTGTTATGCAGCTCAAACCAATCGGGGCTATCACCATCTTCATCTTCAAAAGCGGCGTTTGAGGAAGAGGCTTCGCTGATAAATATTGTCCGAGGTGAGACGTCAGTATTACCACCACCGGTATTATCGGAATTAGTATCTCCGGTATCAGTATCTCCGGAATTAGTATCTCCGGTATCGCCATTACCGGTATCAGTATCTCCGCCATTGGTATCCCCGCCAACAGTATTTCCACCTGTGTTAACACTGCCACTATTCGAGTTGCTATTGCCAGATCCGCCTCCGCCGCCACAGCCAACGATCAGGCTGAAAAGCAGAACCAAGACGAAGCTACTCAGAGTATTTTTTCTGTATGGGGGTCGGTTAAAGACCGATCTTTTCATAATGGAAATCGATAATAAAAATATTGGAATTTCGCATTAGAGCGAAATTTTTCGTCCATTCTCAAATTCACAGAGTCGGCGAGACCAATGCGAACGCCTGCTTCAAGTGCGGGCTATGCGCCTTACTTTATGCGATTTTAGCTTCCTGATAAACAGATTTTGCAGCAGTACAGTAAAAGTCACCAAAGGTATTAGGCTTTTCTGCCTGTTGCCTAGAGAGGTTATGGGAGATGGTTTGAGTTTTTCGGTGTACTGTAATGGGGTGACAGGTGTGCTTTCTTAGCCCACCACCACCATATCGCGACCCATATGTTTGGCTTGATAGAGGCCGTTTTCGGCAGTAGAGATTAGATCATCGATACCAGTGCATTTATCAATTGATGCAACCCCAATACTCAAGGAGATGCGCAGTGTGTCGCCCTGGGCTTCCATGGTTAACTTTCCCGCTTGCGCACGAAGTCGCTCAGCAATATTAACCGCTGCTTCGGCATTGGCAGTGGGAAGCAGCACCATAAATTCATTGCCACCCCAGCGCGCTACTACATCTTCACCGCGAAGCGGCTCACCGAGCAATATGCCAATGGCGTGAAGCACATCATCGCCAACATCGTGACCATAGCGGTCATTGATAAATTTAAAATTATCCAGGTCGGCGAGAAGTATAGAGAAGGGCTGACTGATCAACCGATACTGCTGGTATTTTTTTTCTAGGCGTCGCTCCATATCGTGTCGATTGGGGAGTTGGGTAAGCTGATCCTGATGGGCGATTTGATCGACCCTCAGCGACAGATCCTTGTATTTATTCAAGCTGCGGGAGTGAGATACATCCATGGCGACGGCAAACAGGGATAAAACGACATAAGAAGAGAGAAAGCGCGCGATGCTGACATCGGTGTAGTACGGCACAGTAATTATTTGCACTGTGCCGATGAGCAGCCAGGCGGTCACAGCAAAGACACTGGCGAGAATTAAAATGCTGTAGCGATAGCCAAAGGTTCCCACCAGAACGGGAATTATAGTCAGGCACCACAGCAGGGTTGAGCTGTCTGAAGTTGCCACAAGCAGGTAAAAGAAGCTGCCAATCAGCAGCAGTGCCAGGAGAGCTCTAGCCAGTTGAGGGCGGTCAAAAATGCTGTGGATGCCCAGGCCAGTCAGTATCAAGCCGGCCACAGCCAGGAAAAAGGTGGCTGTAGTCATATCACCCTGCAAGTAGGAGTATAAGGCGAAAAGAACGGTGATAATTTCCTGGGCAACCAGCGAGAAGGCGAGAAACCCGCCAGGTATTGACACACTGCTATCCGTTTCAGTCATACGCCTACCACCATCCATTGGTAGTTAATGTAGCATAGAAATTGGCGGGCCGTGCTGGCCCGCCAGAGTCTTTTTACTTGGGTGCGCGCTTGCGTGCATTCTCGGTCAGTAGCTTTTTGCGCAGACGAATGCTCTCAGGTGTGACTTCTACCAGTTCATCATCTTCGATAAATTCCAGTGCCTGCTCGAGGGTGTGTTTGATCGGCGGTACCAGTGTCAACGCTTCATCAGTTCCCGAGGCGCGAACATTGGTCAACTGCTTGCCTTTAATGGGGTTGACTACCAGATCGTTGGCGCGGGAGTGAATTCCTACAATCTGACCCTCATAGACATCAACAGCATGTCCGAGGAACAGGCGGCCGCGGGCTTGAATATTAAACAGTGCATAGGCGGCAGTCTTGCCTTTGACCATACTGATCAGAGCACCATTTTGGCGCTTGTGGCTTTCGCCCTCTTTGACCGGACCGTACTTGTCAAAGATGCTAGTCATAATGCCCGAGCCAGAGGTCAGAGTTAGGAAGGTACCGCGGAAACCGATCAGGCCGCGGGACGGCATGCTGAATTCAAGGCGTACACGTCCTTTGCCATCGGGCTCCATATTGGTCAGCTCTGCTTTGCGCATACCCAGCTCCTCCATAACAGAACCCTGGTGCTGCTCTTCAACGTCGATAACAACCTGCTCGTAGGGCTCCATAACTTTGCCGTCGACAATTTTCTGAACAACTTCCGGGCGTGATACGCCCATTTCAAAACCTTCGCGACGCATGGTTTCGATCAGCACCGAGAGGTGAAGTTCACCGCGACCAGAGACAACAAATTTATCAGGAGTATCGCCCTGAGTAACACGCAGTGCCACATTGTGGATAAGCTCCTGATCGAGACGGTCTTTAATATTCCTAGTGGTAACGTACTTGCCCTCCAGGCCGGCAAAAGGAGAGTCGTTAACAATAAAGGTCATGCTTACAGTTGGCTCGTCGACGCTCAGGGCGGGCAGGGATTCAATATAATCCGGGTCACACAATGTATCGGAGATGCTCAGGCCGTCAATACCGTTGACGCAGACAATATCGCCGGCACCAGCCAGCTGTGTTTCGATCTGCTCGAGACCCAGATAACCCTTTACGTTTAAGATCTTGCCTTTGCGCTCTTTGCCATCGGCAGACTTAACAATAACCTGCTGATTTGGCTTGAGCTTGCCGCGGGTAATGCGACCAACACCAATAACGCCAACGTAGCTGTCGTAGGCGAGTGCGGAAACCTGCATCTGGAATGGGCCGTCCAAGTCAACTTTTGGTGCCGGGACATCGCGGGCGATCATCTCGTACAGCGGAGTCATATCCTCAGCCATTTCATCGGCTTCAAGACCGGCGATGCCGTTTAGTGCCGAGGCGTAGATTACCGGGAAGTCCAGCTGCTCATCTGTGGCACCAAGGTTATCAAAGAGCTCAAAGACCTGGTCGAGAACCCAATCCGGGCGGGCACCGGGACGGTCGACTTTATTGATAACAACAATCGGGCGCAGCCCCTGCTCAAAGGCTTTGGAAGTAACAAAGCGCGTCTGCGGCATTGGACCGTCAACGGCATCGACCAGCAGCAGTACCGAGTCAACCATGGACAGTACGCGCTCTACTTCGCCGCCAAAGTCGGCGTGCCCGGGGGTGTCTACGATATTTATGCGGTAGTTATTCCAGTTAATGGCCGTGTTCTTTGCCAGGATGGTAATGCCGCGCTCTTTTTCCTGGTCATTGGAGTCCATCAGTCGCTCGGAGCCGACATCTTTGCGATCGAGGGTGCCTGATTGGCTCAGGAGTTTATCAACCAGGGTGGTTTTACCGTGGTCAACGTGGGCGATGATTGCAATGTTACGCAAGTTTTCAATGGACATGAGAGATACCAGTAGGCGCAAAAGGTCGCGATTATAGTGGAATTCTCAGAAACTGCTACGGATCTTTTCGCTAGGCGTGAGTTTCTTCTTTTTTGCTGATATTACGTTCGATCAGCATTCGTGTTATCGATGTCGCTGGTGAGGGGGGTGCGATGAGATTGCCCTGTAGTAATCGGCAGCCTGTATCTAGTAATAGATGGTGTGTTTCCGCCTCTTCAACGCAGGGAGCAATGCATTTTAAGTCGACAGATTTAGCCAGCTCAACCAGGCCTTTGACCAGATTCCATGAGCTCTCCATATGGGTGCATTCAGCCATGAGCTTGTGTGAAATTCTAATAGTGTCAATTTCAAAGTCGCGCAATTTTTGAATCGGCAGGCTCTGGTAACCAACATTGTCGACAATAAAGCCAATACCCATCTCCTTAAGTTTGGTCAATTGCTGGCCTAGGGGTTTGTGTATCTTGGGTAAGGTTTCAGTATGTAGGCCAAAAACCAGCGTTTGCGGGTCTATTTTAAACCGATAGAGTAGTTGATCGAGGTGGTCGATAAAGGATGAGTGCTCCAGTTCGCGAAGACTGAGAGTAAAGAAAATTTGCTGTTCCTCACGCCACAGATCCTGGTTTTTCCATAGTTCAATTTGCCGGAAAATCTGTTCAAGTAGCGCTAGGGATATATCAACAATCATTGAGCCAGACTCTAATAGTGGAATGATTTCCTTGGCGGGAATTAGTTCATTATTGGGATTTTTCCAGCGCATGAATATCTGCAGCCCGCTGATCAGGTTGGTCTCTGTATCGATAATAGGTTGGTAGAACGGCATAAATGACTCGGTGTTAGCCTTGTCCTGCAACTGCTCTAAAAGTTCTGCCTGAGCCTGCAGCTCCGAGGGCGGCCTCTGATTGTGGAAATAAAAGTTTGATTTGCCCTCGCGCTTTATGGTGTAAAGGGCTTTGTCTGCTTGCTGCAATATGGCATCGCCATCGTTACTGCCGTCATTGAACAGGACAATGCCGATGCTGCAGCTGATGCGAAACTTTTCGTCTTTTATGACAAAGGGCTCGCGGGCAGCATCGATAATTTTTTCTGCGACCTGAGCAATTAAAAGACGCGATGCCTCTTCCTCTCGTCCGAGGTTTTCCAGTAGGACAACAAACTCATCGCCGCCCAGGCGGGCGACTGCTTCCTCAGTTCGAATAATTTTTCGCAGTCGCTGAGCAAACAGGGTCAGGGCTAAATCACCATAGTGATGGCCGCGGGTATCGTTAATCTCCTTAAAGTGGTCGAGATCGATAAATAGCAGAGAGCAATAATTCTGATTGCGTTGGGCAAGAGCAATTACCCGGGTCAGTTCCTCCATCAATCTGTGACGATTTGGCAGGCCGGTGAGTGGATCGAAATAAGCTTGCTGTTTGATACGGGTTTCCGATTTGACTCTATCAGTAACATCTTCCACAAAAGAGGCTGCGCCAACGACATTCATTGCATCGTCAAACAGAGGGGTATCATTCCACTCGCAAATAATTATTGTACCGTCGCTGGTGATGTTCTCCGCAGTACCGGAGAAATCCTTTCCAAAGAGGAAAAGGTCATTTTCGACCTGCTGCTGTAAAAAAGTTTTTTTCTGATCAAAAAGAAAGTCTGTTGTCCGACCCAGCACCTCCTCTTTGGCGTATCCGAAAATGGCTGTGGCGGCAGGGTTCCAGCTGATAATTTCCCGCTGTTGATTCCACTCGATAAAGCCCAGGGGGGTCTGTTCGATCAGGCTGGAGATCTTCTGGCTAGTGGTAATGATTTGCTGGGAGCGCTGATCGGCTATAAGCATTTTCTCGATCGCCTGCACCAGCCCGTGACGATAATTTGTTACGACCCTGTTTATCAGCACATAGAGTAGCGCAATCAGGGCAAAAAAAACTGGGTGTATCTGCGGATAATAGATATACAGGCTGACTAACAGGGGCAGGAAAATAATGTTGAGAAACAGATGGCGAAAAAGGGGTTTGTAGCTATGGTTAAGGGGCCAGGAGAGAACCAAGGCGACAATGATAATAATTGTCAGTGCTGAGATGATGAGTTGTTGGGAGCTGAGAAATAGTGGTGTGGCCAAGCCCCATAAAATAGCAAACAGACTGGAGGCAATCACTATGGCTGCACTGGTCTGTCGGGTTGATAGACTGTCTGAGCGGCTGGCGTTGACCTTCCACAGCCAAATAGTCAGAGCTGCGGTGACTACGCTAGTCAGCCACATCGATTGAGGTACAGAGTGAGTCAGCTTGTTGGCAAGGATAAACAATACAACGGCACTTAGCAGAGTCATGCCAAGACCGAAATTGAGGTTTTCCAGTGCGTGCCTTTCTAACTCAATCTGAATCGATTTTTTAAGAGAGCGGGGAGTGAATTGCTCTGCTTCCTTGGGCTCCCCGAGCAAGTTTTCAGTGCTCATCATCGGCTGCATCCTGCGGCTGATTTTTATTTTTTGTTTAGCAAGTAAGTCTTAAATATAGTTCGTTCTTGGTTAAATTGGGTACCATTTAACTAAAATAATGTGAAATTGATCACAGTGCTGGCTGCAATTAGCTGATAACGAGATTAGCTGCTATGTGCTGAGGGAGTAAAAATCCCGATCTGGTTAAAGCCCAGCTTGCCTAGTGCATCTGCATGCAGGCGACTCATAACGCCCTTGTCACAATAGAGCAAATAGGATGCATGCCGGTTTAGTTGATCAAGGCACTTATTGAGATTAAAAAAAGGTATTTTAATAACTTGGTTGGCGGTGATGTTTAGAGGCCTCTGCTCGACCTCATCTGGGTGGCGTATATCGATAATAATATCGTTTGGTTTGGGTGTGGTTACATTTTCAATTGATTGCATCGGTAGGCATTCCACAGGCGGCAGCATTGCAATTTAAAGGCTTTATTGATGCTTTTAAGCAAAAATTAGCTAGAAAAAGTGACAGAATCCACTCGGATGGGCATTATACCCTCCCGGTCAATTAGCGGCTACCGGAAGAGCTATTAAAAGTGCACTTTTATGGTGCAATCACTTTAAATTCGCACCATTTTGGTTCTTTGGCATGCTTTCAGTAGCCCTTACTAGTCTTATCGGTAAGTTGCCATGGCGATAAAGGTTAGGCTGGATGCTAGAGGGAGAGGTTATGAATTTGATTAGCGTGCCCGCTAGCCTATTGGCACGACTATTGCACTTCTCTTCTTCGAAATGTCTGCTGTGAATATTGCAGGCGGACGGCCCTACGAGAGAAATCTGCAAGGCTTCTTAAAATAACGAACAACGAATCCCTATTGGAGGAACACATGTCTGAGAAGACTCTAAATCTTATCAAAGAAAGCGAAGCTCGCTGGGTTGACCTGCGATTTACTGATACCAAGGGTAAAGAGCAGCATGTCTCTATTCCCATCAGCGAAGTTGGTGAAGACTTCTTTGTTGAAGGTAAAATGTTTGACGGTTCATCGATTGCCGGCTGGAAAGGAATCAACGAATCAGACATGATTCTGATGCCTGACGACAGCACTGCGGTTCTCGACCCTTTCACTGACGAGCCAACTGTTATCGTTCGTTGTGGTGTTGTTGAGCCATCAACTATGCAGGGTTACGAGCGTGATCCACGCTCCATCGCTGAGCGTGCTGAGCAGTATTTGAGCGCTACCGGCCTTGGCGATACTGCCTACTTTGGTCCGGAGCCAGAGTTCTTCGTATTTGATGACATCAAGTGGGGTTCCGACATGAGCGGAGCTTTCTACAAAATCAACTCTGACGAAGCTGCCTGGGCAACTGGCAGTGAGTTTGCCGATGGCAACATGGGACACCGTCCCGGCGTTAAGGGTGGTTACTTCCCAGTACCACCTGTTGATAGCCTGCATGACCTGCGAGCGGCTATGTGCGCTGCAATGGAGCAAATGGGCCTTGAGGTAGAGGTACACCACCACGAGGTAGGTACCGCTGGCCAGTGTGAGATCGGTATCCGCTTTGATACTCTGGTTAAGAAAGCTGACCAGGTTCAGATCCTTAAGTACTGTGTACACAATGTAGCTCACGCCTATGGTAAGACGGCGACATTTATGCCTAAGCCAATCGTTGGTGACAACGGCTCTGGTATGCACTGTCACCAGTCCTTCTGGAAAGATGGCGAAAACCAGTTCGCTGGTGATAGCTATGCTGGTCTGAGTGAAACTGCTCTTTACTACATTGGTGGTATTATCAAGCACGCTAAGGCGATCAACGCTTTTGCCAATGCTTCAACTAACTCATACAAGCGTCTCATTCCGGGCTTTGAAGCACCAGTAATGCTGGCTTACTCTGCTCGCAACCGTTCTGCTTCTATTCGTATTCCTTACGTTCCAAGCCCTAAGGGCAAGCGTATCGAAGCGCGCTTCGGTGATCCTACCGCTAACCCATACCTGATGTTTGCCGCTATGCTTATGGCCGGTATCGATGGCGTTAAGAACAAGATGCACCCAGGTGATGCAGCAGATAAAGATCTCTACGATCTGCCTGCTGAAGAAGCCGCTGCTATCCCTCAGGTTGCTGGCAGCCTGCGCGAAGCGCTGGATGCATTGGACGCTGATCGCGAATTCCTGACAGCTGGTGGTGTATTCACCGACGATATGATCGATGCTTATATCGAGCTGAAGATGGAAGAAGTATACCGAGTAGAGCACACTACTCACCCGGTTGAGTTTGATATGTACTACAGCGTGTAAGAATTAGCTGTTTCATTTCAACACTTTGAAGTGTCAAAAAAGCCCGCCATTGTGAAATGGCGGGCTTTTTCTTTATGGCAAACAGGTCTAGTCTTTAGTGAGAGCCCGAATGATTTGGTGCTCATACCCTCGGTGATTCAATCCACAGAGTTGAGATAACAGACCCGATGACAAAGTCACTTTTGCTGATTAGCTTTCTGATAACCTGCGTTGCCTGCCTTGGTGAGACCAAGGTGTATAAAATTGTCGACCCAGCCGGTAGGGTTACCTATACCGATGCGCCGCCAGCTGAAAACGGCGCCAATCAACTCCAGTTGCCACCTATTAATCAATTGCCTGCCTCAAAGCCCACAGAGATTAGCCTTTCTGCAGCTGATACAGAGGTTTTTGCGGGATATTCGGTAATTGATTTGGTTGCGCCGCTCGATAACAGCCTCATTCACTATGACCAGCAAAATATTGTTGTTCAACTAGCGCTAACACCAGAGCTGCAGCAGGGGCATTATGTACAGTTCTATCTAGATGGTGGCGCCTACAAAAAACCTGTCACAGCAACTACCTATGCCATTGGAGACTTGCAGCGTGGGTCTCACAGCGTTTCTGCCCGAGTTGTCACTGCAGAGGGCGAAACGGTCGCCAGCTCGCAGTCAGTTAGGGTACATGTACAGCGCCACTTTAGGCGCAAATGAACCGTTATTCACTACCTGCACCAATATGGTGCAGGTAGTGAAAGATCAACGTATAATTCTTTCAAACTCGACTTCAAAACAGTTCAAACCGCAGTTTAAGCAGCTGCAATGCTGGTTAATTACAGTTGGAATTATTGGCCTGCTTATTGCAGTTAGAAATAAGCTTTTATAAAAAACGTTAAGTAATAATTTTTGGCCATTAAGTTGGTGTGGAATTTATGACCTCAGATCAGTTGCACAGATTGCTTCTCGACAACCTGAACACGGCAGTCCTGCTTGTGGACCAGGATTTATTGATCGATTACATCAACCCGGCGGCAGAGGCTCTTCTCCAGCTCGGCATTTTGCGTCTGCGCGGTACCGCTGCCTGTGACTTATTTGAAAACAGTAAGGCGGCCCAGCAAACCCTGCGCGAATCAGTTGTTTATGGTAACCCGCATACAATTCGTCACGAATTTTTGGGCGGGCCGGGTGAATCCTCGCAGGTGGATTACACTGTCACCCCTATAAACATCGACTCTGTGCAGTGGATCCTTATGGAGATGCAGCCGGTTGATCGTATTTTGCGCATCAATCGTGAGGAGGCCTTGCTGTCTGTTCATGATACGTCAAGAAGTCTTATTCGCGGTCTGGCCCACGAAATTAAAAATCCCCTCGGCGGTATTCGCGGTGCGGCGCAACTTCTGGAAGACGAAATAATGGAAAGCAGTATGGATGATGAGGCCGCCGAATTGTGTCGAATTATCACTGCTGAAACTGATCGCTTGAGAAAGCTTGTTGATCGTCTTCTTGGCCCAAGCCAGCTGCCAAGTTTTGAGGAGATTAATATCCATGAAATCACCGAGCATGTTGCATCATTGATCGAGGCTGAGGTTGCAGGGAGGCTAGTGGTTGCTCGCGACTACGATCCCAGCATTCCGCTTATGTCCGGTGATCGATCGCAGCTAATTCAGGCAGTTTTGAATATCGCTCGAAATGCCATGCAGGCAATCCTCGAGGCCGGTTTGGAGCAGCGCAAGTTAACCTTTAAGAGCCGTATTCAACGAAGTTTTACCATCGCTGGTGAGTATCATAAGGCCTTGTGCCGGCTGGATATTATCGATACTGGGCCGGGCATATCGGACGACATCAAAGAACGCATTTTCTTCCCTATGATTAGCGGTCGCAGTGCGGGCACTGGGTTGGGACTAACCATAGCCCAGTCGGCGATCAATGTGCATCAGGGTATTATCGAATGTGAGTCAGAGTCTGGCCACACCTGTTTTTCAATCTATTTACCGATAAAGGTATAGCATGCAAACTAAATCAGAAATTTGGATCGCAGAAGATGACCGTTCACTGCGCTGGGTGATGGAAAAAGCTATCAAGCGCGACGGTATTGAAGTGCAGAGCTTTGAGAATGGTGATGAACTCCTAGCGGCACTCAAATTGTCACAGCCGGAGATTATTATCTCTGATATTCGTATGCCGGGAATTGATGGGCTCGAGCTGCTCAAGCAGATTCATACTACTCGCCCAGATATACCAGTGATTATCACCACCGCTCACTCAGATCTTGATAGCGCTGTAGCTGCATACCAAGGTGGTGCTTTTGAGTATTTACCAAAGCCCTTTGATCTGGATGAACTGGTTGAAGTAGCGCGTCGCGGCGTGACCTTTGCCCGCGAGCAAAAATCCAAACTGGAGCCGCTGGAGGCGCCGCCTTCTCAAGAGATTATTGGCGAGGCCCCAGCTATGCAGGAAGTTTTTCGCGCCATAGGTCGTCTCTCCAATTCCAATATCACTGTATTGATCAACGGAGAGTCAGGCACCGGTAAAGAGCTGGTCGCTCACGCGCTGCACAGGCACAGTCCGCGAAGGAATTCAAAATTCATTGCCCTCAATATGGCCGCGATACCCAACGACCTTATTGAATCAGAATTATTTGGTCATGAAAAAGGTGCTTTTACAGGTGCGGCACAGCGCAGAGAGGGCCGATTTGAGCAGGCCAATGGTGGAACCCTATTTTTGGACGAGATTGGTGATATGCCGCCGGAAGCCCAGACCCGACTCTTGCGTGTCCTCGCCGATGGTGAATTTTATCGCGTCGGAGGTCACACCTCTGTAAAGGTGGATGTCAGAATTATTGCTGCAACACACCAAAATCTCGAGGAGTTAGTCGATAGCAGCCGTTTCCGGGAAGATCTATATCACCGGCTTAATGTTATTCGCGTGCATCTGCCAAAACTGGCCGATCGCCGCGAGGATATTCCCCAATTGATGAAACATTTTTTTCACCGCTCTGCAAAAGAGCTGGATATGGAGCCAAAAGTGTTATCTCAGGAGGCTGAGGACTTTTTCTTTGGGCTTTCCTGGCCGGGTAATGTCCGGCAATTAGAAAATATTTGCCGCTGGTTAACAGTAATGGCTGCGGGGCGAGAAGTTTTATTGACGGATTTACCTCCCGAGCTTAAAGCCGAAGAGGCCAGTACCGAGCAGCGGGTTCATGGCGACTGGCAGCAGATGTTGCGCCGTTGGAGTGAGCGTGAATTGCAATCCGGGCATGGAGAAATTCTCTCGCGTGCATTGCCAGAATTTGAGCGCACAATGATTGAGACGGCACTGGCCCATACGGGCGGGCGCAAAAAAGATGCCGCGCAGCTCCTGGGTTGGGGCCGCAATACGCTAACCCGGAAATTGCAGGAATATAGAATGGAGAGTCAGGCTCTATAAAAGGGTATGACGATCCAGCTTGAAGATCAGCCTGAGCACATTGCAGATATATAAAAACCCCGCTGAATGCGGGGTTTTTATATAAAGTTTATACGTTAATTAGTGAGTGCTTGCTTCTGTTTTGGAGCCAGCATTTGCCTCAGCTGATTGTTTTACAGCGGAATGAAAAAGCGACTCAAAATTGATCGGCGGAATCATCAGTGGAGGGAATGAACCCTTGATAACAGTGCTGTCAATGGCTTCCCGAGCGTATGGAAGCAATAGGGTTGCACAGGTAATATTTAGGACCTGTGGCAGTTGCTGTTCTTCGATCCCTTCGATACTAAATAGCCCTGCCTGCTCAACCTCGATGAGATAGATGGTCTCTTCTTCGTCCTTCACGGTAATGGTGATGCGCAGTGCCACCTCGTAGATATTGTCATCGATTTTTGCTGACTTAGTGCTCAGATCTTGAGTCACTCTGGGTTTCCACTGCTTTTGAAAAGCTTCTGCCCCCTGAGGTGTTTCAAATGACAGATCCTTGAGGTAGACGCGCTGCACAGCAAAGTTTGGGGCTGCGGGATTATCTTGGTTAGCTGTTTCTGTAGAGGTGTTGTTATCAGTCATGGTTATGCCTTAAATATTAATAATTTTTATGCCTGTTTAACTATATGGAGACAGTTTCACCCAATTCAAGGCCAGCTTTAACCGCCATTTCCAGGTTGCCCTGCGCCTCTAGTTCACGAAGTTCATTAAACCCGCCAATATGGTTGGTGCCAAACCAAATTTGGGGAACTGTATTGCGACCGCTTTTAGCCATAACTCGGCCCCTTAACTCGGGATCTTTATCCAGAGCGATATCTTGGTAGTCAATGCCTTTGGCGCTTAATAAGCGACGCGCTGCGACACAAAAGGGACAGAATCGCGTTCCGAATAGTACGATATGAGACATAAGGTGCTCTTTGAGTGTGGTTTTTTGGGGGGGTATAAGCTGGTCGCAGGGCGCTTACTTGCCCTTGACCAGTGGCAGGCTTGAGCCCTGCCATTCGCTAATGCCCCCGCCCAGGCGACGGACATTAAATTCTTGGCCACTCAACTTTTTGCCGGCGGCGCCAGAGTGTTGCCCGATCTTGTCGACGACAACAATTACCTTGTCGCGAAATTTTTCCAGCTCGGCAGCGCGACTAGCAAGTTTCTGGTGGGGGATGTTTAAGGAGCCGTGGATATGGCCGGATTCGAATTCGGCTGCGCTTCTAACATCAACTACAGTAGCTTCATCATCATTCATCAACCTAACCAATTCGCTAGTGGTTAGTGTCTTTCCGCTCTTCTTTTGTTCAGTCAGAAAAAACACAGCTATTAATGCTGCTAACAAAGAAATAAGGAGCCACTGCTCGCTGACAAAAATAAAAAAATCCACGTAGTATTTTCCGTTAAAAATATAAGACCGTTAAGTTACCCGTAAAAGTTACCCGTAGAGAGCAGAGCTCCTGCTTGGGGAACACATCAAGGCGCGCAAGTATACACAGGAATTGAAATGTCGGCTAACTCTTCAGCCGTCAATAGGATTCCTGATCTTGAATGCTAGTGCCAGCGTTGCCAGACAGCCGTGCAATTGTCTGGCAGTGGGGCCACCTTTCCGAGAGCGGCCCAGTCCTGATTGGGCGCGTGGAAATCCGAACCGCAGGAGGCTTCCAGCCCAATATCCTGGCAGAGGCGCGCCATATCGCGTGTCACTGAAGGTGTCTGCGTTCCGGAGATAACCTCCATGGCCTCACCGCCAGCCGCTTTAAAGTTAGCTATCAGTTCAATTAATTTAGTTCTTGTCAGTTTGTACTTGGTCGGGTGAGCGAGGACGGCAACACCGCCCGCATCGCGAATCCAACTTATGATCGTCTCAGGATTGGCCCATTGATCCTTGATGTCGCCAGCCTTGCCGGCTCCTAGGTAGCGCTTGAAAGCCTGCTGGATATTGCTTACAGCGCCAATCTCAACAAGGTATCGTGCGAAGTGCGGACGGCCTATTTGATGAGGCCCTGCGGCAAATGACTGCGCACCGCTAAGGCAGTCCCTAAAACCCAGGCGCTCAAGTTTTTCGGCGATCAATTCCGCTCTTTTGCGTCTAGCGCATGACTGTTGCTCAACAGCTTCGATAATAGATGGAGAAGAAAGGCCAACATTGAGTCCAACAATATGTACCCCGCGCCGATTCCACTGACTGGAGAGTTCAATGCCGGGAATTATTTGCATAGTGAGACAAGTTAGATCGAACTGTTGATAAGCCGCGAGAGTGTCGTGATCTGTTATTGAGAGCATGTCGATCTCTCGCTCTTGGGCAAGGTCGAGAAGTTCTGCTGGGCTCAGTGAGCCATCTGAGGCTGTAGTATGGCAGTGAAAGTCTATATTCATGGTCTGAACATTAATTAGAGAAGCTATTGTAACAGGCTAACCCAACTATATACTGACAAAATGATTGAACCTATCAGCGATATTCAAAGAATTCATGTCGAGACGGCTACGGCGAGCTGTATAAAGCTTGCTGCAGGCCTGTACGATCGCAAGTTCGACATGATTCCCGTGCACTTTGATCTCAAGGGGAAATGTGCAGGGATGTACGAAGTCAGGGGCAAGTCACGGCGCATTCGCTTCAACCCCTGGTTATTTGCCAAATACTATGAGGAGAGTTTGAGTAACACAGTGGTTCACGAGGTTGCTCACTATCTTGTCGACTGCATGTATGGTCTTCGAAGGGTCAAGCCTCATGGTGTGGAGTGGAAGTCTATTATGGAGGATTTTGGTGTGCGGCCGCAGGCTACGGGAAGCTATGACTTAACGGGAATACCCGTGCGTCAGTATACGAAGTATCCCTACAGGTGCGGATGTCGCACCCATCAGCTGTCGAGCGTTCGTCACAAAAGGATCTTGCAGCGGGGTTACAAGTATCGCTGTCAGTACTGTCACAGCGTTATTGAATCTGACCGCAGGGCCTGAGCATGAGTCAGTGGTATGTCTATATCATTCGTGCCTCGGACCAGTCTTTATATACAGGTATCACCACTGACGTGGAGCGGCGATTTGCTGAGCATAAGAGCGGGCGCGCCGGGGCTAAGTATTTTCGCGGGCGCAGTCCGGAGCAGCTGGTCTTGGTCGAATCTGGCTATGATCGCAGCAGTGCCAGCATTCGCGAGGCGCAAATTAAAAAGCTCACCCGCGAGCAAAAACTTCAATTAGTCGGTTAAGTGTCTCAATTATTTTTTAGGCTTATTAATTGTATATACAATTTAATATTTACTCAGCTTAAAAATTTCTGTAAATTGCCCATATAAAATCACTATTATTTTATATTTAGTTAACCATCATTTTAAATTTAAATGTATATACAGGTATATCGTATAGACAATAATTGGCAACTATTCGCAAAGGTATTGCACTGATGAGCCAGGCTATTTATTCGCTGCCACGTTATGCGCAAATCAAGACCTATATCAAAAACCAGATTGAGTCTGGGCAGTGGGGCGTCGGCGAGCGCATTCCCTCTGAAAACCAACTCTCCCATGACTTTGCCGTAAGCCGCATGACTGCCCGCCGTGCAGTACAGGAGTTGACGGATGAAAACCGGCTACAGCGCGCGCCGGGGCTAGGTACCTTTGTTGCCGAGCCACAGGTCGCCACGCCAGTTTT
>JAYOUA010000007.1:114567-129601 GCA_038150705.1 Porticoccaceae bacterium
GCGCGCCGGGGCTAGGTACCTTTGTTGCCGAGCCACAGGTCGCCACGCCAGTTTTGGAGATTGCCGATTTCACCCGGCAGTTCAGCCACAGTAACCCGCAGTACAGTAATCGTATTGTGTTGCTGCATGAAACGACGGTGAAGAAAAACCTGGCGTCAGTTCTGGGTCTTAACCAGGATGACAAGTTGTTTCACTCAATTGTTGTGCATTGCTGGGATTCTGCTGCAGTGCAGTGGGAAGAGTGCTATGTAAATCCGCAGGTGGCACCGGCTTACCTCAAGCAGGACTATTGCAAAATTACCCCTCAGGCCTACCTTAATTGGATTGCGCCGGCGACCAGGACTGAGCACCAGGTGCAAGCAGTAATGCCGGATGCGGAGATTACCGGTGCCCTCGGGCTGCAGGCAATTAGCAGCTGTTTAAAAGTCAGTTGCCGCAACTGGCGGGAAGACAGGGTCGTCAGTGTTAGCAAGCTTATCCATCCGGGTAGCTATTCCCTGGGCGCAGAGTTAATTATTTAAGAAAAAAATGGTGTGCTATTTACCAAGGATAAACCAGTGAAAAAAATTGCCCTGTTTGTCGATGTACAAAATATTTATTACACGGTTAGAGAGCAGTTTTCCTGTCACTTTAATTATCGTGAGCTGTGGCGGCGGCTCAGTGAACAGGGCGAGATTGTGGTTGCCAATGCCTATGCCATTGAGCGCAACGATCCAGGCCAGCAAGGCTTTCAAAAGATACTCCGAGAGATAGGTTTTGATGTGAAATTAAAGCCCTTTATTCAGCGCAGCGATGGCTCGGCAAAAGGCGACTGGGATGTAGGCTTGGCGATTGATGTTATGGACTGCGCTGCCAACCCAGGCCATCCAGTGGACAGTATTGTTCTGTTATCAGGGGATGGAGATTTTGACCTGCTTGTCGAGCGGGTCAAGACGGGTTATGGAGTTGATACAACAGTCTATGGTGTTGCAGCACTGACGGCGAAATCACTCATCAATGCCGCCGCTGAATTTGAGCCTATAGAGGGTTCACTACTTTTAAAATAAATACTTCTCGGAATAGCTGCCTGTCACTTAGGTAATTATTCCGCCTCCGGGCATGCCGCCACCATTACCGCCACCCTGGCCGGGAACAACAATCTGCGAGGCCTGTTCGCGGCGCATTTTTTCCAGTTCTCTACCAGCTTCCTCAACGGCAATTTGTGCTTTGTCGGCAAAGTCACTGGCCGCTTCACCAATGGTATTGCCATCGAGCTGGAAATTCAGGGGAAGGGCTCCCATAGGTGTCATCACCTGAGCTGCACCAAAAAAGGTGGTCTCGCGATCGGGATCATCACTGCCATCGGCTTTAATAGGAACCAATTTGCGAATCGTGCCGAGTTTTTGATCTGTAAAGTTTTCTTCACGAAACAGACCGTTGGGATCCATTTCAGTATCTTTGTCATTAGCCATAGATTGAGTTTCTTGTATGAAAGGTTGCTTTTTAAGGGATGCACACTAGCAGAGATAAGAGAAGCAGTAAAAGGTTATCAAAGATCTAGCTGGGTAGTTTTCGTGAGATTGCCGCTGCGGCTATAAGCATTAAAGAAGAGCCTGCAAGACAGGCCGCCAGACCCAAATGCTGATAGATCAGCCCGGATAGCAGAGTGCTAATTAAGCGTCCTGCAGCGTTGGCCATATAGTAAAACCCTACATCCAGTGAGGCGCCATCCTCCCGCGCATAGGAGACAATCAGGTAGGAATGAATCGAGGAGTTTATGGCAAACAGCACGCCAAAAAGCAGCAGTCCGATAACAATGATGGTTTCACTAGCCCACCCCAGGTGAAGTCCTGCCGCTAAAAATGCGGGAAGAATGCCGAGAGCGGCGACCCACTTAAAGGCGGTCTCGCCCGATGCAGCGGTGACTTTAGGTACCAGGGTTTGTACAAGGCCATAGCCAATAATCCATGCTGCTAGAAGGCTGCCTACCTGCATATAACTCCAGCCTGTTTCGGTTTGTAAAAATAGCGGAAGCGCGACAACAAACCAGATATCCCTGGCACCAAAAAGAAAAAAACGTGCAGCACTGAGACGGTTGATTGCAGCACTTTTGGAAAATAATTGGCTAAATTTACTGCGCTGTGTGGTTTTCCCTGCTGTGCGATTAAGCAGGGGCAGACTTAACAGCAGTACCAATGCCAGCAGCGCGGCCATTGTGCCCACAGCAGCCTGAAAGCCGATAGTGGCGAGCAGCCAGCCGCCGAGAAAAAAGCCAATACCCTTGAGGGCGTTTTTTGACCCGGTAAGCGCAGCTACCCAGCGATAAAGCCGATTTTGACTGTCGTCGGGAACCAGGAATTTAATACTGGTTTTAGCGCTCATTTTATTGAGATCTTTGGCAATACCGGACAGCGCCTGGGCGATCATCACATAGGTGACAGTGAGCATAGAGCTGTCGACCAATAGCATACAAAGGGCGATAACCTGCAGCGCCAGACCCAGCTGCATGGTAATACTTAAACCTATGGCCGTGGCCAGCCAGCCACCAAACAGATTGGTAATAACACCGAAAAATTCGTAGAGCAAAAAAAGGCCGGCAATTTCCAGAGGGCTAAAGCCAAGGCCGTGGAAAAACAGCACTACCAATAAGCGCAGTGCGCCATCAGTCAGTGTAAAAGCCCAATAATTTAAAGTGACAATAAAGTATTGGGTGGTTGGAGATTTAAGCTCAAGCATTTGGCCGGAAGCCTGTTTTATTCTTCTAGAGAAGCGGCGACTTTAGCCGCCAGCTCCATCATGCGATTGACGTAGCCCACTTCATTGTCATACCAGATAAGCACTTTTACCTGGGAGTCGTTGATCACCATGGTCGACAGGCCATCGACAATACCCGAGCGCTTGTCATTGGTGTAATCCACGGATACCAGCGGCACTTCATCAAAGCCCAAAATGCCTCTGAGGCGTCCCTCTGCAGCGCTCCTTAGTGCGCCGTTGACCGCTTCGACGCTGACATTCTTTTCCAGCTCAAAAACACAGTCGGTGAGGGATGCATTGGCCAGGGGCACACGCACTGCCAGGCCATTTAATCGACCTTTTAACTCGGGAAAGATTTCGGTGATAGCAGTTGCAGAACCTGTGCTGGTGGGAATAAGCGACATACTGCTGGCGCGGGATCTGCGCAGATCATTGTGGTACTCGTCAAGAATACTCTGGGTGTTGGTAATGTCGTGAATAGTGGTGATAGCGCCATGCTTGATACCAAAGGTTTTGTGCAGCACATCGATAACCGGTGCCAGACAGTTGGTGGTGCATGAGGCGGCCGTGACTATGGCTTGATCTGTGTATTCATGGTCGTTAACGCCCATGACAACATTCAGGGTGCCATCTTTTACCGGTGCCGAGACAACGACTTTTTTAACCCCCTGGTCAAAATAGGGAGCGAGGAGTTCCTGGGATTTAAACTGACCGCTGCACTCGATAACCATATCGACGCCAGACCAGTCGCTATCCTGAATATTTTTGTTTTGGCTGTAGCTGATGCTGCGATCACCGATCTGGATAGCTGAGCTACCGTCGTCAGCTGCGCTGATCTTCTCGTCCCAGGTGCCGTGTACCGAGTCATACTTGAGCAGGTGCGCTGCGCTCGCGGCGTCGCCAGCGACCTCATTGATCTGAACAATCTCAAAGTTGTCCCAGTGCCATGCGGCGCGAAGGGAGAGTCTGCCCATGCGGCCAAAGCCGTTAATTCCGATTTTGATTGTCATAGCTAATTGTTAATCTTTGTTGGTTTGCTGAAACGGGATATTTTTATCTGGGATTTCTTTTACTGCAGTTTTATGACAGGCGTATGTCCGAAGAAAATTCTTTTTCGACACAGCCCGCAATTCTGTCGTAACTGGGCATTTGAGAACAGGCGAACATTAAAACTGCGAACAACTCGTGAGAAATCAATGAATAAAACCCTTTCAATGAACTTTATGCAATACAGATGGTACGGCGCAAGATCGTAACCAGAGTAAATGTAATTAAGAGAGTAGAAAAGAGGAATCATTGATGAATGTTTTTGGAATCGCCAGTTTGTTTTTAATTGCTTGCGGCGCACTGTTTGGCGCTTCAATTGGCATTTTCGTCTACGGCGCGGACTTCTGGACTAGCATTGGCATTGGCTGTGGACTTGGCGCCTGTGTCGCGGTTAGCGAGTTTTCTCCTGTATTTGACTAAAAGTTTAATGAAGGTCCTACAGGCTTATTTGATACACCAAATTTAAATCGTACTTCTCCTCCCATTTCAGGCCACCTTGCGGTGGCCCTTTTTTTTGGTATCCAAAAAAACTTAGTGCTGGTGACCGCCCGGGCCATGGATATGGCCGTGCTCAAGTTCTTCTGCAGTCGCATCGCGCACAGTTTCAATGGTCACATCAAAGTTGAGGCTCTTGCCCGCCAGTGGGTGGTTACCATCTACGGTTACAGTCTCATCGGTGACTGCTGTAACAGTCACTGGTACTGCGCCGCCCTGACCAGTTTGCGCTTCAAACTGCATGCCGATTTCAATAGTTTCAACACCCTGGAAGGCACTGCGTGGCACTTCTTGGATCAGTTCTTGCTGAACTGGGCCATAGCCCTCCTCAGCAGACACAGCAACAGTTAGCTGGTCGCCGACGGCCTTGCCCTCGAGTGCGTTTTCCAGTCCCGGAATAATGTTGCCCGCGCCATGCAGATAGGCCAGTGGGTCCTGACCTGCAGAACTGTCGATTTGCTGGCCGGCATCATCGGTTAATGTGTAATGAAAGCTTACGGCGCTATTTTCTTTAATTGTCATTGTCTGTTCCTGATAACTTTAAAAAGGATGGTTTAATCTCGTGCTGCTAAAGTCGTGCTCTTACGTGCTATTAGGGTCTTGCTTAAAGCTGCTACTTAAAAGTGCGCCATTATGCGCGAATAAGCCGTAAATATCGACTACCGTTCCGGGTGGAAAGCCCGGGTTGAAAAAGAAAAAGTTCACCTTACACTCGATCAGTGTCATATTTATGTCATGTTTTAGCCATTAAATGAGCAGCCATACAAATGAATAACAAGGTTACTACCATGCCGAAGCGTACGGTTTTAATCGTCGACGACGAAGCAGCGATTAGAGACATGTTGTGTATAGCACTGGAAGCGGCAGATTTTAATGTATTGGATGCTGAGAACGCGCAACAGGCTCACGCCGCGATAATTGATAAACAACCTGATCTGGTCTTGCTGGATTGGATGATGCCTGGCACCACCGGACTGGAGTTATTACGTCGGCTTAAGCGTGATGACCTGACTGCCAAGATCCCGGTGATTATGCTCACCGCCAAAGCAGAGGAAGACAGCAAAATATCTGGTCTTGATGCCGGCGCTGATGACTTTATTCCCAAACCTTTTTCCCCGCGCGAGTTGATTTCCCGCGTCAAGGCCGTTCTCCGGCGTGTTGGCCGTGAGGAGCTTCAGGATCCTATCTCTATAGGTCAGCTGGTGTTTGACCCGGTAGGACACCGATTGAGTATTGCTGATCAGGCGATCAATCTGGGCCCTACCGAATACCGACTTTTACAATTCTTCCTTACCCACCAAGAGCGAGTTTACTCCCGCGACCAGATTCTTGATTATGTCTGGGGTGGCAATGTCTACCTTGATGAGCGAACTGTGGATGTTCATATTCGTCGCCTGCGTAAGGCAATTTCGGTTGCAGGACATGAAAACTATGTGCAGACTGTGCGCGGAGCGGGCTACCGTTTTTCAGTTCAGCCAAAAAATGCTTAACGTCAGCCAAAATATGTTCAACAGAGGGTGTAAATTCGTTGCGACCGGGAATGCATACAGAGATATGGCGTGTGGTACTGGTATGCCTGTTCTCACTGTTTTTTGGTCTGAGCCTCGGCTCTCCCTTTGAGATATTTCTTGCCGGAGTCGTTATCTATGTACTCTGGACCTTTCGCGTAATCACCCTGATTTTCAACTGGATTGATAAAGGTATGCGTGGCATTCCTCCTGACACCGATGGTGTCTGGGGAGAAATCAGTGACACCCTAAATCGCCAGCGCCGCCGCCATCGCCGCACTCAGGAAAAAATGCGCCGCACGATTAATCGAGTTACTCGGCTAACTGAAGCTCTGGGCGAAGGTATTTTGGTTCTGCGCAGTGACCTGACTATCGATTGGTGGAATAGCTCTGCGGCAAAGCTGCTGGGCTTGCGCTCCAGTGATCGCAGTAGCGCTGTGACAAATTTGATCCGCGATCCGGAATTCGTTGACTATATAACCCAGAGTCAATTTGTTGGTACTTTGAAGCTGCGCAACCTTGGCCAGTATGGGCGCATCCTGCAACTCTCCGCTTCCTATTTTGGTGAAGATGAAATTGTACTGGTGATTACTGATATAAGCCGTCTCGACGGTCTTGAAAAGTTACGTAAAGAATTTGTCGGCAATGTTTCCCATGAGTTGCGTACGCCGCTGACGGTGATGCGCGGTTATCTGGAAACCCTTCAGAGTATGCCGTCGGACAATCCTATTTCCGGTAAGGCGTTTGCCCAGATGTCGGAGCAGGTCGATCGTATGCAGTCTCTGGCTGATGATCTTATTTTAATTTCCAGACTGGAGGCGGATGAGCAGAAGCCGGCTTTTGAGCATGTAAACCTGGCAGAGTTACTGAATGAGGTTGTCGCTGAAGCCGAGGTGCTCAGTAATGGTAAGCATGAAATAACCCTCAATTGCCCAGAATCGCTGAGTGCTGAGGCTGATCGCAAGGATATTCGCAGTGTGCTGGGGAATCTTGTCTTTAATGCGGTGCGCCACAATCCGGACGGCGCATCTGTTGCGGTGACAGTCACCGCTTACGGCGGCTCTGTTAATATCTCTGTAAAGGATAGTGGCAAGGGTATAGACCCAATAGAGATTCCACGACTCACCGAGCGTTTTTATCGCGGGGATAGCAGCCGCAACTCTGACACCGGCGGAACAGGTTTGGGGTTGGCAATTGTGAAGCACGCATTGGGTCGCTGTGGCGGCCAGCTGACCATCAACAGCAGATTGGGTCAAGGTGCGGAATTTATCTGCCGACTGCCGGTTTCTCAATAAGCTAAAATAATAGGCTAGCAGCAATAACTAGATATAAAAAAGGGTGCCGAAGCACCCTTTTTTTACGCTTGCATTGTGAGCGCATTGGGCTTAGAACTTGTGTTCCATACCCAGACCAAATGCGCTGTTTTCTGAGTCCGCAGAACCCACTGATGAGTCTGTGTTATCCGTGTAGAAAACATACAGCTTGGTGCTTTTAGCCAGCTTGTAGTCAGCACCCAGAGAGAAAGTTTCCTCTTCATCGCCGTCGGCATCATCTTCCATAGAGCCAAACTGTGCTTTCAAGGTTACAGCGCTGTCCAGCTTATAGGCTGCGCTGATAAAGTAACCTGACTCATCTTTTGTGCCGGCATCATTTTCATTTTGCTGGTACATAAAACCGAGCTTCAGAGCGTCTACCTTGTATTGGGCGACAGCGCGCATCAGGTCTTGGCCGTCAACATCCTGATCACCAGCAAGGGCGAGGTAGAGGTCGTCTTGCTTGTAGCTTACAGAGTAGGAGACACCATCAGCCAGGCCGCCGTTATCATTTTCAGCATCTTCACTGGGAATCATAGCAACAGTAGAAGAGAAGCCGTTGACCTTTGGTGAGCTGTAGGCAACGATATTGGAAACGCGGTTTTCGCCTTCAAAGGTATTCTTGATATCGCCTTCCAGATCATTGAACAGGTCGATCTTGCTCTGTGCCAGTTTGGTCGGGGTGTCGTGCTTGCCAGCCCACACTGTACCAAAGGAACCTTTGATGCCGCCCATAATATTGCGTTGGCCAAAGGTCTTACCACTCTTATCGCCATCGTCAACGTAGACTTCAAATTCAGCCTTATATATAAAGGTAAGACCTTCATTGATAGCGCTCTCGCCCTTTACGCCAAGACGAGAAGCATTGCTGTTCAGCTTCCACTCATCGTTGCTGCCGTCGTCTGCATTTACCAGAGAGACATTTACTTTGCCGTATACAGTACCGTCGATAGGGCCGGCGGCAAAACCATGAGAAGCAAAACCCATAGTTGTCGCGATAGCGGCGCTAAGTAGTAATTTTTTCATACAAATTCCCCAAATTTTAAAGTCAGTTGACAATTATATGGTTAGAAACCAAGGCTGAAATATGTCAGCCGCAGGAGAACTATATGTATAAAATATGACATTCATATGACAGTCATAAAAATTACATAAATTGTCATTTCAGCGCGCGCTGTCATATTTGTGTCATATAACTTCAATATCCTCATTTCCGTCAGCAAATTTAGTTTTAATCAACAGCACTTTACTGTGCCTGAATGTGGAGGTTTATATGACCCAACGTACAATAATTACAGCCATTTTATTCGCAGTGGCTTCAATAACAGCTACATCATCTGCAATGGCTCGTGACAGCATTGAAGTTGTAGGTTCTTCAACTGTTTACCCTTTTTCAACTGTCGTTGCTGAGCGTTACGGTCGTGCCAGTGGCAAGCCTACTCCGAAAATTGAGTCGACAGGTTCTGGCGGCGGCATGAAATTATTCTGCTCCGGTGTTGGCACCAACTACCCGGATATCACTAACTCCTCACGTCGCATGAAGGCTTCTGAGTACAAGCTTTGCCAGAGCAATGGCGTTAAAGAGATTATTGAAGTACAGATTGGTTATGACGGTATCGTTATTGCTAACTCTGTAAAGGTAGCGCCAATGGAGCTTAGCCGTAAGGATATCTTCCTTGCTCTGGCTGCTCAGGTTCCCGGCGAAAAAGAAGGCGAGCTGGTCGATAACCCGTACAGCACTTGGAAGCAGGTTAACGCTTCACTGCCCAACACTGCCATTGAAGTGCTTGGCCCACCGCCAACCTCTGGTACTCGCGATGCATTCGCCGAGTTGGCAATGGAAGGTGGCTGTAAGAAGATTGCCTGGATTGCTGCGCTCAAAAAGAAAGACAAGAGCGCCTACAAGGCTATCTGTCACACAGTACGTGAAGACGGTCGCTATATCGAAGCTGGTGAAAACGATAACCTGATCGTTCAGAAGCTTGAAGCAAACCCGGCTGCCCTTGGTGTATTTGGCTTTAGCTTCCTCGATCAGAATGCCGACAAGGTTCAGGGTTCACAGATTGAATCAGTAGAGCCAACCTTTGAATCAATTGCTGACAAGTCTTACCCGGTATCCCGTCCGCTGTTCTTCTATGTTAAGAAAGCCCACGTAGGTGTTGTGCCTGGTATTCAGGGTTTCCTCAATGAGTTTGCAAGCGAAAAGGCTTGGGGTGAAGAGGGGTATCTTGCTGAGAAAGGTATGATCCCGCTGCCAGACGCCGAGCGCAAGGTGATGGCTGCAAACACTAGAAATTTAGTGCCTATGTCAGGAAAAGAAGCATTGAAATAATTCTGAGAAGTTGTCACAGTACGGCCCGGCTGAATAAGCCGGGCTGTTTTTTTATCTGACGAGATTCTGCCAGCAATATGCAAGCGACAAATATTCTTTTTTTAATCCTCGGATTGGGCTGTTTTGCCTTCTATCTCGGGCGTGGACGGTCATTGGCAATTGCCAAACCACTGGGTGGTGTGCGCCATCTGCACTCCCTGCCTTCCTACTACGGATTTCATGCCGCTCTCTGGTGCGCGCTTCCCTCTCTGTTTCTGTTAAGCCTGTGGATGATTTTTGATGACCTGCTGATTAATAGTATGGTGATGGATGCCCTGCCTGCAGCAAGTGCTCCGGCAGATTCGGCCAGTTACAATCTGCTGCTCAACAAAATTGCCAATTTAGCTGACGGCATCTTGCCGCGCAGTGGCGAGAGCGCAGTCCTGGTCACGGCTGCCGATCAAATGCTCAATTATCGGGTGGTCTCGCGCTGGTCGCTGACCGCGCTGATACTGACCCTGTCACTGGTCGGTATGGCCTGGGGTTGGTCGCGCACCGCGCCACTATTCAGAGCGCGTCCAGTGGTTGAATCTGTCGCCGAAAAGATCTTACTGGCCTGCGCCTGTCTGGCGATCTTTACCACACTCGGCATTGTACTTTCGGTACTCTTTGAGTCTATACAGTTCTTCCGCTCAGTACCGGCTTTTGATTTTATCTTTGGTCTGGAGTGGAGCCCGCAGACGGCAATCCGCGAAGATCAGGTAGGCTCCTCCGGTAGCTTTGGTGCAGTGCCGCTGTTTGTCGGTACTCTGCTGGTGTCCGCTGTGGCTATGGTGGTTGCCGTGCCGATTGGTTTGATGTCGGCTATCTTCCTTGCCGAATACGCCAACAAGACAGTGCGCAGTTACGCCAAGCCGGCCCTTGAAGTGTTAGCGGGTATTCCAACTGTTGTTTACGGCTTCTTCGCCGCTTTGACCGTCGCGCCGTTTTTGCGGGATCTGGGTGAAGGCTTTGGTCTGTCGGTCTCCTCCGAGAGTGCCCTGGCCGCTGGTGGTGTGATGGGAGTGATGATTATTCCATTTATCTCATCCCTTGCCGACGACGTGATTACTGCCGTACCCCAGTCTATGCGCGATGGCTCCCTGGCCATGGGCGCCACCAAATCTGAAACAGTACGTCGGGTTATTATCCCGGCAGCGCTTCCGGGAATTGTCGGCGGTATTATGCTGGCGGTTTCACGCGCTATTGGCGAGACCATGATTGTGGTTATGGCGGCCGGTATGGCGGCCAAGCTGACGGCCAATCCGCTGGATTCTGTTACAACAGTGACAGTGCAGATTGTCACCTTGTTGACCGGTGATCAGGAATTTGACAGTCCTAAAACCCTGGCGGCTTTTGCCCTGGGTCTGATGCTGTTTACCGTGACCCTGTTACTGAATATTTTCGCCCTGCATATAGTTAAGAAATATCGAGAGCAGTATGAGTAAGTCCGTAGATAATCTGGAAAAAATCAGGAAGTCCCTGAGTCGCCGCAATCGCGCTGAAAAGCGTTTTCGCCTCTACGGTATTACAGCGGTATTAATCGGTTTAACAGCGGTAATGCTGTTGTTTACCGATATTATCAGCAAAGGCCACGGCGCTTTTCGCATCGCTTATTTGCAGCTCGATATCACATACGATCAGGACCTTATCGGTATCGATAATCTGACTGATCCCGATCAGCTGGCTCTGGGCAATTGGCAGGCGCTGCCCAAAGTTGCCCTGCGCAACCAGTTTCCAGATGTTTCCGGCCGCAGAGACAAGCGCAGCCTCTACGGCCTGGTCAGTAATGGTGCGGGCTTTGACCTTAAGGATCGCCTCTTGGCCAATCCCCTGTTACTGGGTGATAGCGAAACCCTTTGGGTATTAGCGGACGATGATATCGACACCTACTACAAGTCCTGGCTAGATGGTGAACCCTATGATGCGCGGCTGACCGATAAGCAGGTCGCATGGATTCATGAGCTACACGACCAGGGCAAGATTCGCCTGCAGTTTAACGCTAACCTCTTTACCCGAGGCGATTCCCGAGAGCCGGAACAGGCGGGTATTCGCGGTGCGGTGATGGGCTCGTTCCTGACATTGATCCTTACCCTGGTTCTCTCATTTCCGATTGGCGTCGCCGCGGCGATCTACTTGGAAGAGTTTGCACCGAAAAATGCCTGGACGGATTTTATTGAGGTCAATATTAATAATCTGGCTGCTGTGCCGTCGATTATTTTTGGTCTGCTGGGTCTGGCGATCTTTATTAACTTTTTCCATGTGCCAAGATCGGTGCCGATCGTAGGTGGCCTGGTATTAACTCTAATGACATTGCCGACGATAATTATTACCAGTCGCGCGGCGATTAAATCAGTGCCGCCGTCAATCCGCGAAGCGGCGCTGGGTATGGGTGCCTCCAAGTACCAGATGGTCTTACACCATGTGCTGCCGCTGGCACTGCCCGGTATGTTGACCGGCGCAATTATCGGCATGGCCCAGGCGCTGGGTGAGTCGGCACCGCTGCTAATGATTGGTATGGTTGCCTTTATCGTCGATATTCCCGGCGGCTTTAGCGATCCGGCAACCGTGTTGCCTGTACAGATTTTCCTCTGGGCAGATAGCCCGGAGCGAGCCTTTATCGAAAAGACCTCGGCTGCCATTATGGTGCTGCTGAGCTTTTTAATTGTTATGAATACAACAGCCGTATGGTTGCGCAAGCGCCTCGAACGTCGTTGGTAGAAAGGAAGTAACTATGAACCAGAATCCCTCAACTGCGGGCGCAAAACCTGCGAAGGAAGCAAAGCCTGAAGCCATGCAAACTCTCGAGTTAGCCGATAATGAAGCGACGGTGGGCCAGTGTTTTACTGACAAGCCAAAGATGAGCATGCGCAACGTCAATGTTTTCTACGAAGACAAGCAGGCTATTCACGACGTGAGTGTGGATATCGCCAAGAATGAAGTGATTGCCATGATTGGCCCATCGGGCTGCGGTAAGTCAACATTCTTGCGTTCGTTAAACCGTATGAATGATACTGTTGATGGTTGTCGAGTAGAGGGCAAAATTTGCATGGACGGTGAAGACCTCTATGCGCCTAAGCTCGATGTGGTTGAGTTGCGAGCCAGAGTGGGTATGGTGTTCCAGAAGCCAAACCCATTTCCAAAATCTATCTATGACAATGTCGCCTATGGTCCAAAGTTGCACGGACTGGCCGACAGTCGTGTGGATCTGGATGAGATCGTAGAAAAAAGCCTGCGCAAAGCCAGCCTCTGGGACGAAGTTAAAGAGCGTTTGCATCAGGCGGGTACCGGCCTATCTGGTGGCCAGCAGCAGCGACTCTGTATTGCCAGAGCCATTGCGGTAAGCCCTGAAGTGATCCTGATGGATGAGCCCTGCTCGGCACTGGATCCGATTGCCACGGCAAAAATTGAAGAGCTGATCGAAGAGCTGAGCGAGAATTTCACTATTGCCATAGTGACCCACTCGATGCAGCAGGCAGCGCGAGTGTCTCATCGCACCGCCTATTTCCATCTCGGTCGCCTGATTGAAGTAAACCCAACCGAACAGGTATTTACCATGCCTGGGCACCGGTTAACTGAAGCTTATATTACTGGTCGTTTCGGCTAGAATTAATAGACGGGAGGCAAGGGGAGCAAGATGGACAAAATGAAGTTCGAAAATCATTACATGAAGCAGTTCGACGAAGAGCTTGAAGAGATTCGCACTCGTCTAATGGAGATGGGCGGCAAAGTCGAACAGCAGCTGCAAAATGCCATTCGCGCCGTCAGTGATGCAGATAGCAAACTGGCCGAAGAGGTGATTAAGGAAGAGAAACTAGTTGATGAAATGGAAGTCGATATCGACGAAGCCTGTATTCTTATTATTGCCCGTCGCCAGCCTGCGGCCAGCGATCTGCGTCTGGTGATGATGGTGACCAAAGCGGTAAACGATTTGGAGCGTATTGGCGACGAGGCTAAAAAGATTGCCAATCATGCGGTTATCCTTGCCGGTGAAAGCAAGACATCTGAAGGTTACACTGAGGTTCGTCACCTGGGCCAGTCAGTTGTCAGCATGCTATCCAATGCTCTGGATGCCTTTGCGCGTTTTGATGTAGATGCGGCAATGCGCACATTGGAAGAGGATAAGCAGATCGACCTCGACTATAAGACAGCCCTGCGTGAGCTGGTAACCTACATGATGGAAGACCCTCGCAGCATCAGCCGTGCGATTAATATTCTCTGGGTTGTTCGCTCCCTAGAGCGTATTGGTGATCATGCGAAAAATCTCTGCGAGCAAATTGTCTTTGTTGTTAAAGGTAAAGATATCAGGCATCAGTAGATAGTCTAAAAATTAGCTAGCCATAGAAGCCCTTTTCTGTGGTTAGCTGATGCCTCTTACGCAAGGTAAGAAGCAATTAAATCTGTCACATTTAAGTCATTTTTCTGTCATTAAACATTCACACCATCGTCATTTTTGACTGTTAATTTGCATACTGATCGATGCAGGGCGCATTTGCGTGCGCCTCAAATAATTGAATTTAACAGTCATGACGCGAGGTTGGGTGGAAGATGGCCAGAAAATGGTTTTTGTATTGGGTTTGATAGCTTCATTTCTAGCGCCCAGAGTGTTGGCTGAGGACCTGTTTGTCCTTTTGTTTCTTGAAGATGCACCGCTTCGACATGTAAAAGTCGCAGTTGACGGCAAGATTGTCGGCGTTACTGATGGCAAGGGTTTGGTTCAGGCTTCATTAACCTCTGGTGCTCACTAGCTCTACCTGATTGATGACGACCTGGCAATTCCGGTTAGATTTAATATCACTAAAAATGGTGAAGTTGAAGTCTCAGCTGTATTTAGCCGGGAGCAGGGTGTTGAGCCGGTTGTAAAGAGCCAGGCATTCACTGCTGGCAGCGATGCCACTGGCTATATTGCTGGTGTGTAACTTCGCCATCTGGACTTGCTATTGCCGGCGCAAAAGTTGAGGTTAATGTTTCGATAAGTTTTAAAGGCCCCGCATGGGGCCTTTTTTTTCCTGAAAATAATGTGGGTCAGCTGAAGAAGTATCCTCTGACCCATGCAGCCGACATTGCGAGAAAACAACTCATGCAGGGATAGAAAATTGTCCAAAATAACCACGTCATGATGTACGAATACCCTTGCTCTGATTGGTTTCTCACCTCAAAAACCCCATTTATCGCATTTTTTTGACCTGTTGACGCTTGCAGGGTTGGTTTTGCAGTCAGTGAGTGTAGTCTTTGTTTGGTAAACATTGGCCCTTTGAGCCCTTTGTCTAATAATAAAAAACGGGTTTTAACCCATTCAATTTGAGGGGAATAATTTTGAAAATTAAAAGCTTGGCACCTTTATACCTATTGGTTTTAGCGCTATCGCTGCAGGCCTGTGGCGGAAGTGGCGCTGGAATCCTTCCCGAGCCCGATACCGGCAGTGGTACAACAGATGGCGGCACTACTGATGGCGGCACTACCGATGGTGGTACTACCGATGGTGGTACAACAGATGGCGGCACTACTGATGGCGGCACTACTGATGGCGGCACTACTGATGGTGGCACTACTGATGGTGGCTCAACTGATGGTGGCTCAACTGATGG
>JAYOUA010000008.1:0-121134 GCA_038150705.1 Porticoccaceae bacterium
CATCAGTAGTGCCACCATCAGTAGTGCCACCATCAGTAGTGCCACCATCAGTAGTACCACCATCAGTAGTGCCACCATCGGTAGTGCCACCATCAGTCGACCCACCGCCATTGCCACAACCCTGTGCGCAGTAAGTAATGCTACTTCCATCGGTAGTGGTTGAAACATCAGCACCAGGGTTAGTATTTAGATCTGTGTAGGAAATCGTGAAGGTAATTACGCCCTCAGCATCATCCTCGGTCATCACTTTTGTTGCCATCCATGAGGCACCTGAACCTTTGACTGAATCGGCAGCAACACCGTTAATCATTACCGTAGGAGCCAGAATATCCTCATCAGCAGTAATATTAATCTGGAACGTGCCTCCAAGAACCACATCATCACGCAGGGGAGCATCCGCGTCCTGTACTGTAACTTCTGTCAACGACGGTGAGACATATTCGTCACCTACAGAATTGTCGTATCCACCACTACAGGCTGACAATAGGAATGAGAATAATAGTGCTGTAGTAGCACCGAAATGATTAGCTTTAAAGAAACCAGCAACGCTAGTCGTTACTTGCGAACGCATAAATCCCCCTGGATTATTTATATTGTTTTAATTGAGCTTATTTTATAGACCTGCTCGTAGCCCAATTGTCTCTAGCTAATCTTCACTTAACCAGAATTATTCGGCGAACAGGCCTTATTATGCGGTGAAGGTAGGGATTATACGGTGAATGGGCAGCTAATAACCACCCTTGGCTAATCCGGCCTTTAAAGTTAACTACTTTTCTTTGTGCCACCTAGGCAGGTTGGGGAGTCAGGCGCAGTAGCATCTATCTCCGACCACTCGAAAGGCGTGTAGGTGTGAACAGCCAGAGCATGAACTGGACCTGCCAAATCGTCTGCCAAAAGTCTATAAACCGACTGGTGACGCTGCACCAGCCTTTGACCCTCAAACAGTTCGCTAACCACCACCACCTTAAAGTGACTCTCTGAGCCCTCAGGCACGGAGTGCATAAAACTCTCATTGGTCACCTGCAAAAACTCCGCGCCAAAGTGGGCGCCGAGCTTGTCAGTTATAGAGCGCTCTACAGGCCCCATTACATACCACTAACCAGATTAATCATTACGCCAGCTGCGACCGCTGAGCCAATAACACCGGCGACATTTGGTCCCATAGCATGCATTAACAAAAAGTTTTGCGGGTTTGCCTCAAGACCAACTTTGTTGGCAACACGCGCCGCCATAGGCACAGCCGAGACCCCTGCCGCACCAATCAGTGGATTGACTTTATGCTTGGCAAAGACATTCATTAGCTTAGCCATAATCACCCCGGAGGCAGTACCAATACAGAAAGCTACGGCACCTAGAGCAAGGATACCCATAGTTTCTGGGTTGAGGAATTTCTCCGCACTCATTTTAGAGCCGACACCGAGTCCCAGGAATATGGTCACAATATTGATAAGTGCATTCTGCGTGGTATCACTGAGACGATTGACTACGCCACATTCGCGCATCAGGTTGCCAAAACAGAACATCCCCAGAAGTGGTGCTGCATCGGGAAGCAGAAAAGCAACCAGCACTAGCAGTGACAATGGGAATACAATACGCTCGGCTTTGGTTACCGGGCGCAACTGCTCCATTTTAATCTCGCGCTCAGCAGGAGTGGTTAAGGCGCGCATAATTGGCGGCTGGATAATTGGCACCAACGCCATGTAGGAATAAGCAGCAACCGCAATCGCACCGAGCAGATCCGGCGCTAGTTTGCTGGTCACAAAGATCGCTGTAGGGCCATCCGCACCACCGATAATGCCGATAGATGCCGCTTCGCGAACGCTAAAGTCGAGTATTCCGTAGTACCCCAGCGCAACTGCGCCCAGAACCGTAGAAAAGATACCGACCTGAGCCGCAGCCCCTAAGAGAAGGGTTTTAGGATTGGCTAACAAAGGGCCAAAATCCGTCATCGAACCAACACCCATAAAAATTACCAGCGGAAACAGGCCGGTTTCAATACCCGCATGGTAGATATAGTAGAGAAGCCCCCCGGGACTCTCCATATTGCCCATAGCATCATAGATTGGTGCCGCATCAAAGCCTGCACCGGGGATATTCGCCAGGATAGTACCAAACCCGATTGGAACAAGAAGCAACGGCTCAAAGCCTTTGCTGATTGCCAGAAAAAGCAACATCAGACCTACTGTCATCATGACCAATTGACCTAGCTGGATCTGCGCCAGCCCAGAACTGGCCCACAAACTGATTAAATTTTCCATCTTCAGCGACTCCTTAAGCCAGGGTTACCAGTACATCACCGACTGACACACTGTCGCCGCTCTTTGCTCTTACCTCAACAATCTGGCCAGCTGCTGGCGCACTTACTGAGGTTTCCATCTTCATTGCTTCAAGAATGGCAACACTCTCACCCTCAGCGACCTGCTGACCGGGCTGAACCAGAACCTTGACTACTGTTCCAGCCAGCGGAGCAACCACCGGCTCTCCACCGGTAGTTACCGGTGCACCTGAGGGCGCACTGGCCGGTGCACTCCCGGCAGCGGCAATAGTGCTGACATCACCACCATCAGTAACCGCAACCGTGTAGGAGCGACCTTCGACCTCAACGGTGTAAATCTCCTCACCAGCATCGTTGGTCTGAACCTTGGGCTTGCCAGTTGGCGCCGGCTCGAAGGCGTCAGGATTATTTTTATTCTGCAGGAACTTGAGACCCACCTGAGGGAAAAGCGAGTATGTCAGAACATCATCAATCTGGCCCTCACCACTGCTCAACTCAAAGCCGTGCTCTGCAGATAAACCCTCAAGCTCGAGGGTCAGAGCTTCAAGTTCCGGCTCAAGATTGTCCGCGGGACGACAGGTTATAGCCTCTTCGCCATCATCCAGTACGCGGGACTGCAGCTCAGCATTAACCGGGGCAGGTGTTGCACCATATTCACCGCGTAAAACACCAGCGGTCTCCTTGGAGATTGACTTGTAGCGCTCGCCTGTCAATACATTAAGCACAGCCTGAGTACCAACAATTTGCGAGGTTGGTGTTACCAACGGAATAAAGCCGAGATCCTCACGAACTTTAGGAATTTCAGAGAGAACATCATCAAGACGATCTTCGGCACCCTGCTGACGCAACTGTGATTCCATATTAGTGAGCATGCCACCGGGAACCTGGGCAACCAGAATTCGCGAATCTACACCGCGCAGTGAACCTTCAAATTCAGCATATTTTTTGCGCACATCTCTAAAGTAGGCCGAGATCTCTTCGAGTTTGCTGATGTCCAGACCGGAATCACGCTCTGTACCTTTAAAAATTGAGACCACAGACTCGGTTGCCGAGTGACCATAGGTCATCGACATCGACGAGATGGCTGTATCGACATTATCGATACCGGCTTCAACACATTTCATAATGGTGCTTGTGGAGAGACCGGTCGTCGCATGGCAGTGCAGCTGCAGTGGGATGGATACCGCAGCTTTTAATTTGGTTACCAGCTCGAAGCCGGCATAGGGAGTCAACAGACCGGCCATATCCTTGATACAGATAGAATCGGCACCGGCATCCTCCAGCTGACGACCCAGGTCAATCCAGCGATCGATTGTATGCACCGGGCTCACTGTATAGGAGATGGTTCCCTGAGCATGTTTGCCGACTTGCTTGACTGCACGCAGAGCAGTCTCGAGGTTACGCATATCATTCATAGCATCAAAGACACGGAATACATCAATACCGTTGATAGCCGCTCGCTCGACAAATTTTTCTACCACATCATCGGCATAGTGACGGTAACCGAGAATATTTTGACCGCGGAATAGCATCTGCTGGGGTGTATTAGGCATTGCCTTTTTAATTTCGCGAATACGATCCCAGGGATCTTCACCGAGAAAACGAATACAGGCATCAAATGTCGCGCCACCCCATGACTCCATGGACCAGTAGCCCACCTTGTCGAGCTCTGCTGCAATTGGCAGCATATCGTCAATACGCATACGGGTTGCAAAAAGGGATTGGTGCGCGTCGCGCAATACTACTTCTGTAATGCCTAGGGCGGCAGTTTTCGAGGGCATATTCATGTCCGTTTAGTTTGTTTCAGTGAAATTTTATGGTTACTTTTTGATTACTTTTTGCGATGTTGATCAATTGCAGCCTGTATCACTTTGGCAATACGCGGCTCAACCGGTGCCGCAGCGGCAGCCTGGACAGGGGCGTCCGGAGTCGCTTCAACCTCGACAACCAACTTATTGACAACCATCGACATCAAAGTGGTAATACCAACTAACAGGGTTAGAAAAGTAAAAACCGTGCCCATGCCGTAGAGCATTAAATCCAAGCCCTGAGTAATAAGTGTTGAATCCATTAGTATTCCAAATTATTCGATGAAGGTTATTCGGTGATTTAAATTTCAAGGTCTCTGAAAGACCTAAGTTCAAAACTATATCAATAAGCGGATTTTTTGCAAGTATGGCTTTGCTTTCAGCACCAGTAAATCTACAATCCGCACTCTTATTTACGCCTCATATTAAGGATAATTGCCCCAATGCGAATCAAAGAGCTTCTCAATCAACGCTTCTCCGCCGCCATGCAGGCCGCCGGAATTCCCAATGAATGCTCTCCAATTCTGGCCCTTAGCGGTAAGCCACAATTTGGCGACTACCAGGCTAATGGCGCCATGGGCGCAGCCAAGCGGCTCAAAACCAATCCGCGGGAACTGGCACAAAAGATTCTGGATAACCTGGATCTCGACGGCATCGCCGATAAACTGGAAATTGCCGGCCCAGGATTTATTAACATATACCTAAGCGACAGTTTTCTCGCCACCACGCTCGATCAGAGGGCAACTGGACATACGCACGCCTCTAATTTCCAGACCATTGTAGTTGACTACTCATCCCCCAACCTTGCCAAAGAGATGCATGTGGGTCATTTGCGCTCCACTATTATTGGCGATGCTATGGCAAGGGTACTTGAATACCAGGGTCACACTATTATTCGTCAAAACCATATGGGGGACTGGGGCACCCAGTTCGGAATGCTGATTGCGGAGCTTGAACAACAACTCAGCGGAGGTGAGCAGGCTGAGTTAGCGCTGAATGATCTCGAAATCTTTTATCAACAGTCAAAGAAACACTTTGACGAAGACCAAGAGTTTGCCAATACGGCAAGGGCCTATGTCGTTAAACTTCAATCCGGCGACCAGCATTGTCGTACCCTGTGGCAAAAATTCATTCAGGTCTCAGTGGCTCATAATCTGGAAATCTACAAACAGCTAAATGTTGGACTCGGCGAAAAGCATATTATGCCTGAGAGCGCTTACAATGATGATCTGCAAAATGTTCTCGACGATCTCACAGCCAAAGGACTGGCAGTTGAAAGTGAAGGTGCAAAAGTGGTCTTCCTCGAGGAGCTGGCTGATAAAAATGGCCAGCCCTCAGCAATGATTGTGCAAAAATCAGGCGGTGGCTTTCTCTACGCCACTTCCGACCTGGCAGCTATGCGCTACAGGGTTAATAAACTCAAGGCCAACCGGATTATCTACTCGATCGATGCACGCCAATCACTGCATATGAAACAGGTGTTTACCGCTGCCCGAAAAGCCGGCTATGCACCCGAGGGGGTCGCACTCGAGCACCATCCGTTTGGCACCATGATGGGTAAAGATGGCAAACCATTTAAAACCCGCAGTGGCGGCACGGTTAAATTGGCAGACCTGCTGGTAGAAGCAGTAGAGCGAGCCCGAAGACTCCTTCGCGACAAGAATACTGACCTCAGTGAGGACGACATAAATAACATTGCGCGCAAAGTCGGTATCGGCGCAATTAAATACGCTGACCTCAGCAAAACCCGCACCAATGATTATATTTTTGACTGGGACGCAATGATGTCCTTCGAGGGCAACACAGCGCCCTATCTTCAGTACGCTTACACCCGAATTCGCAGTATCTTTCGCAAAGCTCACATAGACCCACAAAATTTTAATGCCCCGGTCAATATTGTCGAGCCACAGGAAAAAAACCTGGCGATGAAATTATTGCAGTTTGAAGAAATCGTCGATCAGGTTGCCAGCGAGGGTTATCCGCATATTCTTTGCAACTATATATACGAGCTGGCCAGTGCCTTTATGTCATTTTATGAACACTGCCCTATACTAAAAGACGACATTGCCAAACAAGCGCAGATTAGTCGTCTGCAGCTCAGCAAGCTGACCTCGGAAACAATCGCCAAGGGACTTGATCTGCTCGGCATCGAAGTCATGGAAAAAATGTAAGAAGCTATTGCGAGCGTTTTGCAGCTAGCCAATACTTTTCAACAGACTGTCTTCATTCAATAAGGATCATTGAATTATGTACGACCTAGGTATTCTGGCGGTTATTTGGATAAGCGTATTAATCGCCTCGTTTATTGCTCACCACACTAGGCTCACACCAGTGCTCTGGTACCTCTTCCTCGGCGCTCTTATGGTTAATCTGGGCTTTCTGCCAGAAACCATGCCGATCTTTATCGTCAACTTTGCCGAGCTGGGCATTATTGTGATTATGTTCGCCCTGGGTTTCGAGGAAAACACCGACCACTTTCTGCAGAGTATCAAGCGCAGTTGGGGCATAGCCCTGTTCGGCGCTCTGGTGCCCTTTCTGGCCTCCTACAGTGTCGCCATGACAATCTGGGATGATCACAACATTGCCCTGCTCTGCGGTCTGGCAATGACTGCCACAGCGGTTTCCCTGACCATGGTCTCCCTACAATCCGAGGGGCTGGCCAAATCACCGGCCGCAGTGGGCATTATGACTTCGACGGTGATCGACAGTATCTCGTCTGTAGCTCTGGTTGCGATTTTAATTCCCATTACCACCGGCACTGCATCCCTATCAATTGACGGGATATTTTTGACTATCGGCAAAGTCATGGTTTTCTTTGTTATCGTGACGTTTTTCGGCGCCTGGCTCTTTCCCGCCGAGAAGGGTTGGCTGACTAAAATCCCCTTTTTCAGGCACCTCAACCTTCAGGTGATGCTGGCTATGGGTCGTGGTCAATATATGATACTGGCGCTGTTACTGATTGCTGTTCTAGTTGGTGTTCTCGCCCATAAATTTGGCTTTCACCCGGCCGTAGGCGCCTACATGGCGGGCCTGATTATCAAAAAGGAATACTTTGATTTTCATCCCGAGCGGCAAGTGGATTTTCATCAGCAGGCTCTGGAGATGATCAATAATATCGCCTACTCCTGGATCGGCCCGGTTTTCTTTGTCACCCTCGGCAGCAAGCTGATCTTTGACAGTGAACTGGCGATGACAGTACTTCCCTACAGCCTAACATTATTTGTCTGCCTGTTCGTTGCCCAGGTTCTCTCTGCAGGACTGGCGGCACGCTTTACCGGTAACTTCGACTGGGCATCAAGCTGGATGATTGGCTTTGGCATGCTCGGCCGCGCGGAGCTGGCATTTGTGGTCATGGATATCGCCTTTGTTGAACACCAGATCTTTACCCTGGAAACTTTTTATACTCTGATGCTCACTGCGTTTTTCCTTAATATATGTGTGCCGCTGACTATTCGCTGGTGGAAACCCCGAATGCCGGCAACCTGAGATTGCACCGCTACTCAACGACCCATCTGGCTGCGATAGAGTGCGGTGGTCACCGGGTCCGCGCAGCAGAAAATCACCGATTCCATTAAAGGATTTTTGCGCAGGGCAGAATCTACCTGCTGAACCGCAATTTTAGTAGCGCGATTGGCGGGAAATCCCCTGGCGCCGGCATTGATCGGAGAAAAGGCAATAGTTCGGTAATTCTGCTGTTTTGCCATATCCATAGCCCTGCGATAACAGACAGCCAACTGCTCCTCTTCCCGATACTCACCACCACGCCACTGGGGGCCGATAACTTCAATAACTGGGCTCGGCCTCTCCGCAGAAGCGGGAACAATGCGCACAACACCAATCAAGCAATGTTTATCAACAGCTTCATGGTGAGCGTTTTTAGTAGCTAACTGTGGATCAAAGACAAGAGGATTGACAATGGCATCCACATTTAAGGCAGCAACTTTTCCCTGATGAATTTTTATACGATGCACTACTTTTCCCACCTCGAAATAGACTTGCGGATTGTAGGAAAAAGTACTCACAGGAACGGTGACGGCTGTCTCAATAACTATGATAAGCCAGGGCGGCGACCAGGGTTTTCTAGAGATTAATCGCCTTGATTGCGCTGAGATCAAGCTCATCACGCTGGATTTTCAATGTCTCAAAATCAAACAGATCGGTATCTGCGAGCTGCGAGGGAGAGATATTCTGCATCGCCCCAAAAATTTGGTCGATGCGACCGGGAAACTGACGTTCCCAATCCACCAGCATCTGCTTGACCACATTGCGCTGCAACCCCTCCTGAGAACCACAGAGATTACAGGGGATAATTGGGAACTGCTTTAATTCCGCGAGGGCGATCAGGTCCGACTCACGGCAGTAAGCCAGCGGGCGAATAATAATATTTTTCTTATCATCAGAGAGCAGCTTAGGCGGCATCGCTTTTAGCTTTGCCTGATGAAACATATTCAAAAACAAGGTCTCGACAATATCATCGCGGTGATGGCCCAACGCTACTTTGCTACAGCCAATTTGCTCGGCAAAGCCATAGAGCGTTCCGCGGCGCAGACGGGAGCAGAGACTGCAGTAGGTTTTACCCTCGGGAATCTTGCTGGTAACAATGCTGTAGGTGTCTTTCTCAAGAATATGGTATTCAATGTTCAGACTATCCAAATATTCTGGTAGAACATGCTCGGGAAAACCCGGCTGTTTTTGATCCATATTGACCGCCACCAGATCAAACTTGATCGGCGCACTGGCTTGCAGATTGAGCAGTATATCGAGCATGCCATAGGAGTCCTTGCCGCCGGACATACAGACCATAACGCGGTCGCCATCTTCGATCATGTTGTAATCGGCGATAGCCTGCCCTACATTGCGTCGCAGGCGCTTTTGCAGTTTATTGGCTTCGAGCTGATTTTTGCGAATAGACATCCGGGACTCTGATAGCAGTTAATTCAAAGCCGGCTATTGTAATTGCACTGTGTAGCTTTCACCAAGCGGCAGTTAGGTTTTTATTGTAATCAATAGTTGTGAGGCCTCAAGGCGATATCTGATATCGCAAATTTGCCATCTATTAGCCGAAATGCTTAATCTGTCGTCCCGAACGCAATGAGGGATCTACCGCAGATCCCTCATCGCATTGCCCTGTCGAGATAACAGACACTCAGCGTGGCCAGATGGTGTCGGGGGAGTTTAAACGCGGGTCATAATCAAACTCGATATCGCCCCTAAAGCCCAAAATATACAGCGCTTTATCGTCATCTGCATAAAAGGCAAAGAGTTTCATCAAACGCTTATTGTCGGCACCGAAGTCCTCCTGATACCAATCAAAAATTTTCGACAGGCGCATCTGGTTGCGACTGACCATCAACCCCCGAGGATGGTTTATAAACTCCCGAGCAGACTGTTTTAACAATTTATTGATATTGGCCGCCGTAAAGGCACTGGACTGAATTGCAGGACAGCCAACACTGGCGCAGCTAAGCCCGAATATAACCTTGTAGTCATGCCAGATTGGACGCAGAATGCGGTCGCGAATATCTTCACTTCTCAACTTGACGCCGGCCACTCTAATCCGTGGATTTAGCTTGCGCGTATCTAGCGACTTACGCGGATATCTCTCTAACAGGCTCTGGATTATCAGTGCGTTGTAGAGATTTAACCAATAGGCCTTCTGTTCGCGCTTGCGATAACCTCGCGGATCAGTAGAGGAGAGCTTCACGATATAGGCATCTAATATGTCGCTGTCGCTCGAACTGACATCGCCGTAGCGAAAACGGTTGATACCCGACGGGTGATTGGTCACTACATAAGTGTTTAGAAAGCGATCAAATGTCGAATGATCTATACTAGCCGGATTGGACTCGTTGCTGCTGTTCCAAATTGACCAGGTCTGGTTGGCCAGCCCGGCAAGGGCGGACAGCGGATAGAGAGAGAAAAAACCAATAATAATTTGAAGCAGAAGTACCATTTTACAAGCGCGCATTAAACAACTCCATTTGTGCTCGGGGTTAAAATATTTAACAGAGACGTCTTGGTAACACTGCCCTGAGGGGCATTCAATTTGGAGTCATCAGAACTTTGAACAGCATCACCAAAATCGATCCTTTACAGTCGCAACTCATGCAAAAGGACCAGCAATTTGTCTGGCATCCCTACTCCTCGCTGACCGCACCTATACCCGCCTACGAGGTTGTCTCTGCCGAGGGTGTAAACCTAACCCTGGCCGACGGTACGCAGCTGATTGACGGTATGGCCTCCTGGTGGTGCGCCATTCACGGTTACAACCATCCGGTTCTAAATGCCGCTGCAAAAAACCAACTTGATAAATTCAGCCATGTGATGTTTGGCGGCATAACCCATGCGCCAGCAGTAGATCTCTGCGAAAAGCTGGTGGAGATAACCCCAGCCGGATTGGACAAGGTATTTCTCTCAGACTCCGGCTCGGTTGCTGTAGAAGTAGCCATCAAGATGGCTTTCCAGTACTGGATTTCCCAGGGCCAGCCATATAAAAATAAATTGCTAAGCCTGCGCAGTGGCTACCACGGCGATACTTTCGCAGCGATGTCAGTATGCGACCCAGTTACCGGGATGCACCATATGTTTGATCAGGTGGTCGCCAAGCATTTTTTTGCGCCCGCACCGCAGACCGCCGTCGACGAGGAATGGAATGAACAGGATATTGCCGACTTTGCGCGGATTATTAGCGAGAAGAAAGATCAGCTGGCCGCCGTCATTTTAGAACCCATCGTTCAGGGCGCTGGCGGTATGCGCTTCTACTCGCCAGAGTACTTAAAGCGTGTGCGCCAGCTCTGTGACCAGCACAATGTATTGTTAATCGCCGATGAGATTGCCACCGGCTTTGGCCGCAGCGGAAAATTATTTGCCTGCGAATGGGCAGATATTTCACCGGATATTATGTGCCTTGGCAAAGCGATTACCGGTGGCTATATGACGCTCGCAGCCACACTATGCAGTGAGGCAGTCAGCAATGGAATTTGTAATGGTGAAGCCGGCTGCTTTATGCACGGGCCAACTTTTATGGGCAACCCCCTCGCCTGCGCCGTAGCCAACGCCAGTATAGGCTTGCTCCTCAACAGTGACTGGCAAGCCAATATTCAACGTATTGAAGCCAGATTAAAAATCGAACTGGCACCTTTTGCAGCACTGGACGATGTCGCCGAAACCCGTGTTCTGGGTGCCATTGGCGTGATTGAAATGAAACAGCCAGTAAATCTTGCCGAAATACAAAAGCAGTTTGTTGCCGAGGGAATATGGGTACGACCCTTTGGCAAACTGGTCTATGTCATGCCGCCGTACATCAGTACCGACGAGCAGCTGCACAAGCTTGCAAAGGGAATCTACGCAGTTCTCTCAAGACAGAGTTAGAAGCAATCCTGGACAGGTAAAAAGCCCTAAGAGGGGCTTAATCCGCTCGCGATGTCCGCCAGTCTATGCGATTTTCCGGCTTGATAAATACCAGGTGGGCATCACCCAGCGTACGCTCCAGAAAGCCGCCCTCGCAGTAGCAGAGATAGAACTCCCACATACGAATAAACTGCTCGGAATAACCCAGCAACCTGACCTTATCAATATTTTCAAAAAAGCGTTGCCGCCAGTGCTGGAGTGTTGTCGCGTAATGGGGACCTATATCCTCGAGATGAAAGAGGCGCATATCAGTGGCCTGTTTTACCGAATCGGCAATGGCGCTTACCGAGGGGATAAATCCGCCGGGAAAAATATAGCGCTGTATAAAGTCCACTGAATTTATCGCCTGGTCATAGAACTGATCGGCAATGGTGATCGCCTGAATCAGCATAATGCCCTCGGGCTTAAGCAGAGAGCTGCACTTGGCGAAATAGGTATCCAGGTACTGATGGCCCACTGCTTCGATCATTTCGATGGAGACCAGCTTGTCGTACTGACCGGTCAGATTGCGGTAATCTTCCATCAGCAGGGTAATTTTATCTTCCAGGCCAGCCGCGGCGACTCTGCTGGCCGCCATGGCATGCTGTTCTTTCGAGATAGTTGTGGTGGTTACTCTACAGCCGTAGTGGCTGGCGGCATAGATCGCAAATCCACCCCAGCCAGTGCCAATCTCAACAACATGATCGTCCCTAGTCAATTGCAACTTGTCACAGATACGCTTGAGCTTGGCGACAGAGGCCTCCTCAAGGGTTGATTCAGGCTTGGGGTAGTACGCACTGGAATACATCATGGTTGGGTCGAGAAATAACTCAAACATCTCGTTACCGAGATCATAGTGAGCCTCGATATTGCGACGACTGCCGCTCTGAGTATTGCGATTTAGCCAGTGGCCGATACGCAACAGTGGTACTTTAAACCAAGTTAGACCGCCTTCGACCGCCTCCATCACATGACGGTTGCGAACCATAATACGCACCAGGGTTGTCAGGTCGCTACAGGTCCAGCAACCCCGCATATAGGATTCGCCTGCTGCGACAGTGCCGCCAAAAGCGAGATCGGAATAAAAGTGCTGGTCGATAACCTTGATATCGACACACAGATCAGCATCGCTGTCAGCGGATCCAAAGATTGCTTTGCCGCTGCTATCGCTGATGCGAATCTGACCACAGCTTATCTTTGCAAATCGCGCCAAAACGCCTCTGCGCGCAAACTGGTCAATCCAACGGGGACGACTTGAGGTGATTTGCCGGGAGATATCTGTGCTCACTTTGAGGGCTCTCTCTTATTATTATTTTGCTGGTGTTCGCCGCCATGTCCTAAAAACGGAACGCGCTTTAACCAGATTTTTAGCGCCTGCCAATAAATAGCTACCGAGACCTTAGCAGTCATCAACGGTAACCGGAAGAGTTGTTTTGCCAAAGTTGCCGAATTTATGGAGTTTGCCTGCATCGCCAACTCCACATCAAAGACCCGCTGGCCCTGACGATAATTTTGCATTTTGACCAAAAGCTGGCTGCCTGGGTGGGAAAATTCAAAGCGGTAGTGCATATCCATTGGCATAAACGGCGATACAGTAAAGCGCTTTTCGGTATTGAAATGCAGATTAGCACCGACAATCTGCGGTTCAACCCTCTCACTCTCTGAGAGCACGTAACAGTAGCGCTCGCCCCAGGGAGTGTTGGTAACCTCTGCAACTATGCTGTGCAGAGTTTCGCCATCCGCGTTATAGCAGTAGTAAAAACTCACTGGATTGGATTTATAAAACAGATAGCGCAGATTGGTTAGCAAGCGAATGGGGCCCGCAGGAGTGGTGCCGGTTTGCTGATTGACTAGCTGACGTATGGATTCAGCCAAAGGTTGATCCGAATTGCCACTGTAATCGGCGCGATTAAACCAGGCAAAATTCAACCCCCTGGCAGACCACAGCCAGTATTTATCAAACAGAGTCTCAACTTCATCGAGATCCAGATAGAGCATAAACAGCTGGTAGCGAAACCTGTTGATCGCCGGCATATGTCGACAGTGGCTGATGGTGCCAGTATAGAGTCGGCTGTTAATGCCAGATTGCATATTTTCTCACCCGTGGCATTTATTGAAATGATCCAGTGCATTCAGGGCGCTGACCACACCATCCTCATGGAAGCCATAGCGCCAGTAAGCGCCACAGTAGAAGGTACGATCTGTATTGATCTCGGCCTGGCGCGCCTGTGCGGCGACAGATTGCGGCGTGTATACAGGGTGCTGGTAGTTCATGCGCTTGAGTACCTTACTCTGGTCAATTGCATCGCTGTTGTTAAGAGTTACGCAAAACTGCTCGGGGCAATCAAAGCCCTGCAGGATATTCATGTTGTAGGTAACCGGAACCCTGCCCTGCTCGCCATCTAAAAGATGGTAATTCCAGGCGGCCCAGGCACGCTTGCGGAGCGGCATAACAGACTCATCTGTATGAAGCAGTACTTCGTTGTCCTGATAGCTTATAGCTCCCAATACCTGTTGTTCGGTCTCGCTGGGATCGGCGAGCAAGGCCAGCGCCTGGTCGCTGTGACTGGCAATAAATACCGCATCGAAGTGCTCTTCACCGGCAGCGCTGGTGATCACCACACCGTCCTCTGTGCGCTGCACTTTTTTTACAGGCGTGGAAAGTCTAATTCTGTCTTTAAAGGATGCCGTTAGGGCTGTCGCATAGGTTCTCGAACCACCCTTAATTACGTACCAGTCCGGTCGATCATTGATGCTGAGCAGGCCGTGATTTTGGAAAAACCGAATCAGGTAGCGAGCAGGGAATTGATACATTATCTGTAAATCCGCTGACCAGACGGCAGCGGCCATGGGAATTAAGTAAAGATCAATAAATGCCTGGCTGTAGTTTCCACGTGTTAAATACTCCCCGAGAGTAATATCGTCAATATCCTCGGTGACCAGTGCACTGGCCTCCTTGTTAAAGCGTAAAATCTCAAGGATCATTTTCCAAAACGAAGGCCGCAATAAATTGCGCCGCTGGGCAAACAGGCTGTTCAGGGTAGACCCCATATATTCGAGCCCGGTCTTCTCACACTTAACACCAAAACTCATGGTCGACAGCTGTTCTTCTACACCTAGCTCAGCGAGTAATTTGATAAAATTGGGATAAGTTTTGTGGTTAAAAACAATAAAGCCCGAATCGACTTGATAGGTTTTACCATTGCGTTCTATATCGTGAGTGTGCGTGTGGCCGCCAATGTAGTTGTTGCCCTCAAATACAGTGATTTCATGTTGCTTATTAAGATGATAGGCAGCGACATTGCCAGAGATGCCTGTACCAATAACTGCAATTCTCATAGTTTAGATTTTCACTTTTTTATTATTTTTCTGTTTTTCTTTCTATTTATCGATGTTATCAGAGCCTAGAACTCGATGCGGTGCCCTTTCCAGTAGTCGAGAATCGTAACCAAGAGCATCGACAAATTGCTCTAACTCACTGTACAACTGCGCCGGTATTTCTGGTGTGCGAGCCATTATCCATACATAGTCACGCTGTTTGCGGCCAATTACCGTGTACTGATAATTCGCATCCAGATAGACAATACGGTAGTCGGCTTTAATTGGCCACAAAAACTGCATGCCCCATTCGGCATTGGTTTCAGTGTTTGTAACAAATCCACGGGGATGATAGACCTTTTTCTCACCATCAAAGGCATCGACATTAAAGCTAAAAGTTGTGGCAATAGTGCCATCTGTGTCAAGGCGATAGGACTCAACGGGATTATGAGCGCCCTTCTCGAGAAAAGTGGGTATATTGGCAATTACATACCAATCCCCCATAAACCGCTCAATATCGACGTAATCAACAGTTGCCATTGGCCTCTGCGAACCGCAGCCGACCAAGAACAACAGCAGCATGGAGATAAGGATTAACTTTGCAGGATGCATTTTGATTACTCTCCAGTTAGTGGCAGATCTGGGGACAATGATTCGGACGCGGTACGCTGATAGCGAAGAAGCCCGCCAATCTGCAATTTCGACTCAAGGGATAACCAATTACCGGCAGCATCGTACTGCAACCTGATATCAGCTTTGGGGCCGGTAATCAGCATATCCCTGTTACCGCTCTCAGCAGAGACTCTGCTGCTTATTTCGACTGGATGATACTCGCCGGATTCAGCATTAAGTAGATAATCGGCATCCAGAAGAGTGGGATCCCAATAGGCAAAACCACGTGCACATCCAGATATGATTTTTGAACCCTCACTGTACTCAACAACCAGGCCCGAGGCATCGGTAATAGCGTTGACACGAATATTTTTACCCTGCTTCTGGGTTTGACTATTCAGCGAGACCAGACATCCAGCCTGCCAGATCTCATTAGCCTGATGGCGGTATTTAATTTTTTTTACCTTGAATAGAGTAAAGTCCAGGCTCATGGTCGATGAGACTAATAATTTTTCACCCTGATATTGAAGCGTAAATCTGTGGCTGCCAACTTCGCGATCATTGAGGAAGATCTTAAAGCGAATTTCTTTGTCAGGCGCTTCGGAAAGACTGGGAGACTCGATACTTTTAACTGCGCTGCTAAACGATACAAACAGCGTTAGCAAAAAAACAGTAAAAAGTCGGCCCATCAAATATCTCCGCTTACTTCAGCTCTCGGTTTCCAGGGAAAAAACGTATTAGTAGAGTCAATGTAAGCCTGGTAATCAGGTCTACGCTGGGTGATGCCATTTTCCATATTGCCGACGCCTGAGAACTTCATTAGCAGATAGGTCATGATAAGCGGAGCAGCAAGTATCCAGATCGTGGCGGTTGGAATGGCAAAGATAAACCAGGCCCACCAGATACAGAATTCACCGAAGTAGTTGGGATGACGAGAGTAGCGCCACAAGCCGGTGTTCAGAGTCTGGCTATCCTGCACTATCTTTTGATTAAAAGCATGTAGCTGGTTATCGGCGACACTTTCAAATATCAAGCCAAACAACCATAAAGCAACACCAGCGCTGTGCCACAGGCTCCAGCTTATTGCCGTCTCTGAACTGGCGCCGGCATCGAAAACGGGAACAAAAATTGTGCTGATTAGCCAGGCGATAAACCCCTGAAAGATAAAAATCAGGTAGAGGCTCTTAAAAGCAAAATTGGGTGAATTGCGTTTGCGAATCACCTGGTATCGGCGATCCTCTGGCTGATTGCGGCCTCGCTTCATCAAGAAAAAGGTCAGTCGAAAAGCCCAAATAGATACCATGAGCAACATCATCAGACTTACCGTGCTCTCGATACCAGTGTGATAGGCGTAGGCGGAGGCTGCCGCCAGGGATAACAGCGACCAAATGTAGTCGACAATACTGACATCATCAATGGCCAGGCTAATAAGCCAGGTTCCGACAGCAATAACAAGCAGAACAGGAACTGCCTGCAGCATAAGGTCAAAGTTAATACTAAAAAGTAAACTCATTGTGTATTGCCCTCAATTTGGCTAAGTCCGTTTATTTTATCTGCCAACCACAGAATAAATGGCATCAACAGGGCCCAGCCACAAGACAAGGCGATCAATGCACGCTGATTATCAAGAAATTCAACCGCGCCGAGCTTTTCCCCGGCAATAAATGCCATGGGGCCAAAAATAGCGCCCATCACAACAGCCAGTAACCAGCGATTTTTCATCCAAGCCATCGAAACATTAATAGTTATTGCAAACAGTGCCCACATAACAACTAGCCAATATGGCGCAAATATACTACCGGCGCTTGATCCGGCATAAGCCAGCCACTGCTGGGATAGCAGCAGAGACTCCCAGAAAAATCCGAGGATAATGGCCACCGCAATCAGGTAGAGTTCGGCGCGAAGGTCTGCCACCCTCGAAAGATGGATAGCTATCAACAGCACTGCGATTGTCGAGCCAAGCAGCGACATATTTGTGGCCGCACCCAACACACAGGCGAACCACCCAATTTGGAACACAGCAAAGTTGAATAGCAGATTCACAAGACACCCCGACACTCTTATTCTCTGCTTGTTACGCCCTGCAATCACAAAAGGATCATTTGATCAGCAGGGTTAAGACGGTGCCTTAAGGCAGGCTAAAAAAATGCTAGCTAGCGCTTAAGGCGGCGTGCCTGATCAAGTTTCTCACTGGTGCTCTGGCGAGCGACACTGCTCTTTTTGATAAGCACATAGGTAGCGCCGAGACCACCATGTTGCTTCTGGGCGGTGTGAAAAGCCAGCACTTGGTCAAACTGCTTTAACCAGTGGTTTACACAACTTTTGAGCACCGCCGGTCGCTCGCGCCCCTCTCCCTTACCATGGGTAATCAGTGCGCAGCGCACACCGTGCTTTTGGCAGTCTTCGACAAAACGCCACAGGGCGCTGCGCGCCTGCTCAACAGTGTGGCGGTGCAGGTCGAGTCGCGATTGAATTTCATACTTGCCCAAGCGCAGATTTTTATACACCCCATGCTGAACGCCGGGACGAAGAAATTCCAGGGGGTCCAGCGCCGCAACCTGAGTGATGATGGTGTCGGGGTCGAGGAAATTACCGTCGGCCTGCATCTCAAGCTGGGCGGCCTTGCGTCGTGCGATCACACCCGGAGTAACCGCTGCAGACTTTGGAACAAAGGTGGCACCCTTCCCCTTGAGGGGTTGAATATCATCGCCAAACATTGCACCAAATTGCTCATCTGCTTGCGCATTCTGCTGCTGGCAGACCTGTTGTTGATTCACGCTATTATCGTTGCGGGCCGATGACATGGCTGGTATTCCTCGAATTTTTTTATCATCTGTTTGAATATGCTGTTAGAACTGCAAAAAAGCTATCAGGCAACCCTGTACCTGGCATCCACTTAGGGTAAAATTCTCTGCTTTAAATTTACCGTCACCGGGAAGACAACATGCAGGTCAGTCACAACCACGTTATCACCCTTCACTATCAGCTTAAAGATGATAATGAGGCAATTATTGATAAAAATTACGACAGCGAAGAGCCAATGGTTTATCTCCATGGCCATCGCCAGATGATTCGCGGTTTTGAAGCGGCGATTAAAGGTGCATCAGTCGGTGAAAAACGGCATTTTACGGTTATGCCTGCGGATGGTTACGGACTGCGAAATGTAAATAATATCCAGCGTGTTCCGACAAAATACCTTAAGCATGAGGGAAAATTGAGCGTTGGTCAGAGCATTCACATCAATACTGACAATGGGGTAAAACCCGGCACTATTATCAAGGTGGGGAAATTTAACGCAGATGTGGATATGAACCATCCACTGGCGGGTAAAAATCTTCATTTTGAGGTGGAAATTATAGATATTCGCCCCGCTAGCGCCGACGAAGTCGCTCAGGGTCATGTAAATGACTGCAGTGGCTGCATTAGCTGCAGCAATTGATGGAGCTACTCTGGCAGCAATACCTTCTGATAGCTTTAGTGTTTGTCTGGAGCGGTTTTGTCCGCTCCGGCCTCGGCTTTGGCGGAGCGCTATTTACCATTCCATTCTTACTGCTGATTCACAATGATCCACTATTTTTTCTGCCGATCATCTCCATACATCTGCTGTTTTTTGCCTCGCTAACACTTTTACCCAACAAGCTTTCATCCAAGCCTAGGGCTGCAAAGCAGAGCGGTGACAAAAACCAGCCCGGCGTTAACTGGCACTTTGTCCGCTACGCGCTGCTAATCATGATTATTCCCAAATTGGCTGGTGTTGTTGGACTGCTGATACTGCCCTCGGATTTGATGAACTGTATTATTTTTCTCCTCATTGGCGCCTATTCCCTGACCTATATTCTGGGTCGACCACTGCAGAGTAACAGCCGCGTTCTGGATACTGTGTTTTTAGCTCTGGGTGGCTATATAAGTGGCACATCCCTTATTGGTGGGCCATTGGTTATTGCCGTCGCTATGCGCCATATACAATCCCATGAATTCCGCAATACCCTGTTTGTACTGTGGACAGTATTGGTCAGTATAAAACTGTGCGCCTTTGCCTACGCCGGAGTCGATCTGCAATTTGCTGCGGCACTGTGGCTACTGCCTTTTGCCGCTATTGGACATTTAATTGGTCTGCGCTTTCACCAGCAGCTGCTGCAACAAACCAATGCGCGCTTCTACCAAATACTCGGTGGCGTGTTGCTAACCGCTAGTCTTGCCGGAATAGCGCAGATTCTTAGTCTCTAGGAAAAATCTCTAACTCCAGACTCTGTGGCGATCTCGCCATGCTTTGCTACTATAAAGGGAGTATTTACAAGGAAGCGCTGCTGCAACTCATGTCTCCTACTATTATGCGCCTGGCTGTGCCCGCAACCTGCTTCGCAGCAGCATTAATATTGCGACAACAGCTACTCAATATGGCGCCGGGGAAAAATACTGAAGACCTGATCTTCCTGATTTTGCAACTGCCCTATATCCTTCTTGGTCTCGCCGCAGTACTGGCACTTCTGAGCAACCATGCATTGGAAGCCGGAGTCACTATTAGTATGCTCTGCATCTACTGGGTTATTCAGTCACAGCTACAGGTTCCACTGCAAACCCAGCCCGCGGCCCAGATCTTTTATCTCCTCAACCTATGGCTACCCTGCCTACTATTTGGCTTTGCCTTTATGCCCGAGCAAAATTGCCGACAGCCATTGGGGATAGCTGCAATTGCCCTGACACCGGCGGCAGCGGTTGTAGTGGCGCGCTTACTGGCTTTTGACAGAGATCTATTTCTCACCTCGGCACAGCAAGCCCTTGAGAGTGCACTGTTTGGCAGTCATCTGTCAGCGGTTTCCTCCCTGCTCTATGTAGTTGCCTTTGCCGTCAGTATTGGGCTCTGCATCTATCGACAGAAACCGCTGGAGAGTTCACTTCTCGGCTGCACACTAATGAGCTACGTTACTTTTGACTGGATCCAGCTGAGCAATATTTCAGCTTTTATGTTCTCCGGCATTGGCGTTCTGCTATGTATCAACCTGACCGGCAGCCTGCTGAGTATCGGCTATCGCGATGAACTCACTCAGATAGGCAATCGCCGAGCACTGAAACAGAGCGCCAAAACGTTACGCGGTAGCTATTCGATAGCCATGGTCGATGCGGATTATTTTAAGAAGATCAATGATCAATACGGCCACGATCTCGGTGATCAGGCATTGCGTGTTATCGCTGGATTACTGCGTAGATCCGCTGATGGCGGCAAAGCTTTTCGCTATGGAGGCGAAGAGTTCTGCCTGCTATTCAAGGGTAAATCCAGAGAAGAGGTAATCGAGACGCTGGAAAATATCCGCCAGGACATCGCCAATTACGATATGGTTATTCGCGACAAAAAACATCGCCCCAAAGCTTCAAAACAGGGTGAAAGACGTCGTGGTGCCAGCCGCCGCAACGGCGATTTACGCCTAACCGTCAGTATCGGGGTGGCCAGCGGTGACAACAGTGGCCAGTTTGAGCAGGTGCTGAAGAGTGCCGACAAGGCCCTCTATCGCGCCAAAGCCTGTGGCCGCAACCAAGTGCAGGCAGCCTGAATTAAAATTTAGCTGTAAAATGTTGTTGTCTGTTCAAGAGACTCACGCTCGGTGCGAAAATTATTGGCAGGATCTGCCTTATCTGTATAGCCAAATGATAAGCCCATCAGCAGCTTAAAATTACTTTCAACACCCAGCTCCTCTCTAACCAAATCAGGAAAACAACTGATTGACGTCTGGGGGCAGGAGCCGATTCCGGCATTGGCTAGGGCCAGCATCAGTGTCTGGGCATACATACCCACATCCGCAGCCAAGCGAAGCGTCTCGGGAAATTCATCGGTAACAAAGATAAATGCCACATGAGGCGCATCAAAAAACTCAAAATTGCGCATCCACGACCAGGCGCGCTTGTCGCGATCTTCGCGAGTTACACCTTGATACTCCCAAAGCCCCAGCGCGGAGCAAATCTGACGCTCACGATAGGGGCCGGTAAATTTACCCTGCCAAGGAAAATCAGAATTTCCGTTGGGGTTCTCTCGCGCGGCGCTTTTCATTTTTTCCCGCAACCGGTCACAGGCCTCACCGGATACAACATGCACGTTCCAGGGCTGAACGTTGCAATTGGAGGGTGCCCAGCTGGCCAGTTCAAAAACTTCTCTCAGGGTTTTTTCATCAACTTCACGAGAAGTGAACCCCCTGTAGGAATGTCTTGCGTGGACGGCGTCGGAAAATTCCATAGCACAAACCTTAGGTAAATTTACGATTCAAAATAACTGCTAGGCATAGCCATCAAGCTATCTATACCGGCGGCCATGCTTTTGGCATGGGCATCGGCGCGCGGCAAGATGCGCTCAAAGAAAAACTCAGCAGTATGCAACTTGGCCTCATAAAATGCCTTTTCTCCCTCACCAGCTTGCAACTGCCTGGTTGCAGCAGCGCTCATCTGCAGCCACATAAAGGCCATATAAGCGTAACCCGAGAACATTAGAAAATCGACAGAGGCAGCGCCGACATTGTCAGCATTCTTTTTAGCTCGCATTCCCAGGCGAAGCCCCATATAACGCCATTTCACAGCCAATTTGGCGACAGCCCAGGCCTGCTTGCGCAGAGCTTTATTTTTACCCTGCGGCTTCCAGGGTAAATACTGTCCAGCAAACTTGAGCATGTCGCCCGTAAAAGTATTTAACTGTTTAAACTTATCCAGCAGGACTTTTCGACCTACGAGATCCAGCGCCTGAATACCGGTTGTTCCCTCGTAAAGAGTGGCAATGCGACTATCGCGAAGGATCTGTTCCATACCCCACTCCTTGATGTAGCCATGACCGCCAAAAACCTGGACTCCGTGGTTTGCTGCTTCGACACCTAACTCGGTGATAAAGCCCTTGAGAATTGGCGTACAAAATCCCAGGCGCGCTTCCGCTGCATCGCGTATCTGATCTGTTTTACCGCCACTGTAGAGATCCGCGAACTGGCTTGCATAGATAACCATCGCTCTGCCACCCTCGGCGATAACACGCTGGGTGAGCAACATGCGGCGCACATCCGGATGTTCAATAATGGCATCCGCTGGACCATCGGGATTTTTGGTTCCGGACAGGGAACGCATTGCCAGACGCTCGCGAGCATAGGCTGCAGCTCCTTGGTAAGACCGCTCTGCTGCTGCAGCACCCTGACTTGCAGTGCCTATTCGCGCCACATTCATGTAGGTGAACATCGCCGCAAGACCCTCGTGAGGCTTGCCAATCAAAAAGCTTTTGGCGTTGTCAAAATTCAGCACCGCAGTTCCATTGCCATGAATGCCCATCTTGTGTTCGATAGATCCACATTTGACACCGTTGCGCTCCCCTGCAGAGCCATCTGCAGCGGGAAGAAACTTGGGGATAATAAACAGCGACAGGCCCTTGGTGCCCTCGGGAGCATCAGGCAATTTTGCCAGCACAATATGCACAATATTCTCGGTTAAATCATGCTCACCGGCACTGATAAATATCTTGTTACCATTGACGCTGAAACTGCCATCATCATTGGGGGTCGCCATGGTTTTCATCTGCCCTAAATCAGTACCGCAGTGTGGCTCGGTCAGACACATCGTACCGCTCCACTCGCCACTGATTAGCTTTGCAAGATAATCGTTTTGCTGTTGTTTGGTGCCGCTAGTCTCAAGAGTAGCAATGGCACCCTCGCTAAGACCAGGGTACATAGCCCAGGCCCAATTGGCAGTAGTCAGCATTTCATTGACGGCAATACTGAGGGATGAGGGCAGTCCTTGCCCCCCCAATTCGGGATCGCCGGTAAGGGTTGTCCAGCCAGCCTCGATAAATTTGGCATAGGCCTCTTTGAAACCTGCAGGGGTAGTCACCACACCATCATTCCAGGTACAACCCTCATCACCGCTCTGGTAGAGTGGCGCTAGTTCATTCTCACAAAATTTGGCTGCCTCGTAAAAAATCGCCTCGAGCATATCTGGTGTAGCTTCGGCGCCACCCTCGACAGCTTGGTATTTATTCTGCATATCCAAAACTTGGTTAAACAGAAACAAATAATCATTTACGGGAACTTTATAGTCTGGCATAAGAGAGTACCTATGTTATTAAACCGGTGAGATAAGCTTTTTCACCTTTTGAATTAAATAGAGAAAAATGCAACCCGGTTTCGAGATTTATTGTATAAAAGTTTACCTTGGATGGAAGAAACAACGGCCTGTGAAAGTCAACGTCGACCCTGTAGCCTGACTTCGGCAAGCGATCTTCCAGAGCTGCCAGACAGCGCGTCTTGCTCCACATACCATGGGCAATAGCTGCCCTAAAGCCAAATATTTTAGCCGTTAAATCCGACAGGTGGATCGGGTTGCAGTCCCCCGAGACAAGGCCATAGCGGCGCCCAATGCCCTTCGGGACAAACCACTCCTGGGGATTATCTCCGCGAATCAGTTTTGGTTTCTCCCTTCGCGAAATCCCTGTTTCACAGTTGTGCAAGTAGGTAGAAGTACCTGACCAAACCACCTGGCCATCAACTCTGGCGACAAAGTCTACGTCCCACTCCAGCCCCCGGCTGCTCAGTGGAGAACCTCCAATTGACGCGGACAGGCTAATTGGCAGACGCTGGTCAAAGTCACTGAGCACGGAAACTGTATTGCGTAAATGCACCATGCCCATCGCCCGAAGAGGGAACTGATCACTGCTCATAATATTAAGAACAAGCGGCATTGCCAAAACCTGTAAGTAAGTTGCAGGAACAGTATTACTCGGCTTGAATCCACAGACTGCTCTGAAATTGGCCAGGTGTTTGAAGTCGATAGAAATATCTTTTTGTGAGGTTAGCGCCGGGAGACGATCCGCCAACTTATAAGTGGACGATTTAAGCGCCAATTTACCTATCAGCGCCGGCAGACAGGGTGGCTTGTCAATAGGCACATGGGTCTGGGGGGGCACTGAGGTTTTATTTTCGGCTTGGTTATTGCGCATATTGGTCATCCTGATAGCTTTTTCCCTATTCGTCATTGGCAATACAAAAACATCATTTTGTCATTTTGGTCAATCATGTATTATAGACACTCACCCTCTGGAATTATTGTATGCCAGCATTGACTGATGCGGGAACTTTAGTACGACTTGCTTACCAGGGTCTAGTTAACCTTGGCATTGATGCTGATGAAGTTCTAACGCGCTCAGGTCTGCAGCCAGAGCGTCTCTACAATGCTAATCTGCGCACGCAGTTTTCCGCACAGCCAAGATTTTGGCAAGCAGCAGCTGAACTTTCCGGCGATTCCAGCATAGGCCTTCATGTCGGCGAAAAAATGCCCCCATACAGGGGACATATCATTGAGTACCTGTTTCTCAGCAGTGCCAACTTTGGCGATGGCCTGCGCAGAATTATCAATTACCAGCGGCTGGTCAGCGACGCATTGCAAGGTCAGCTGATCGAGGAAGGTTCACCCTACCTGACCGGCCTCTTTTCCGAACAGAAATTCGTCACCTCCCATCTTGTTGAAGCTATGTCTCTGGGGCTGATAACCTGCTTTCAAACGGTAACTGATGGCAGTTTTAAACCAGAAAAAATACTCTTCAGACACGCCCCCAACACGGACATTGCTGAATATGAGCGCATATTTCAATGTGAAGTAGAGTTTAATGCTGATGAATTCAGGCTCTACTTTGCCAGAGAAATACTCAGCTACCGATCGCTGAATTCAGCTCCAGAACTATTGAACCTACATGTTAAAGTCGCTGATGAGCACCTGGCACGTCTGCAACAGCAAGACTTTATTGACGATGTAAACAGCCTTATCGCTTCACTGCTGGAGAGTGGCACGGTCAGTCTGGAGACAGTTGCTGCAAAACTCAATATATCAGCCCGCCAGCTCAGACATCAGCTTAAGAGCGCTGGAACGAGCTTTCAACAGCTGCTAAACCATCTGCGCCATACTCTGGCTCGACGGCTACTCTCAAAAACCAACCAAGATATAAGTGAAATTGTCTACCTGACAGGTTTCTCGGAGCCCAGCACCTTTTACCGCGCCTTTAAACGCTGGGAGAACACAACACCCATTAAGTATCGTCAGCGCTACAGAGAGGCCAGCAAGATTAGCTCCTAGGATATTCAGCGCGCAACATCAGCCACTTGGATCAAAACCCATAGCATGTTCACTGACCTATTCTTCAAGTAGAATGCCCCCAAGAGTTTCAACACCCACAGAGTAATCACCATTTATGAATAACAGTGTAAATCCGGCCTTTGAGCTAATACGCAAACAAGATATCCCCTCCCTAAAGCTGCAATATGAGGAGTATCGCCACCGCGTGACCGGTGCCCAGCATATTCACCTGGCGGCTGACAATAAGGAAAATGTCTTTCTTGTGGCACTGCGCACTGTTCCCATGGACTCGACTGGCGTGGCGCATATTCTTGAGCACACTGCTCTCTGCGGCAGTGAGAAATACCCGGTTCGCGATCCGTTTTTTATGATGATTAGGCGCTCCCTAAACACTTTTATGAATGCCTTTACCAGCTCCGACTGGACCGCCTACCCCTTTGCCAGCCAGAATAAAAAAGACTTCAATAATCTGCTCAGCGTCTACCTCGACTCGGTATTCTTCGCGCGTCTCGATCCGTTGGATTTTGCCCAGGAGGGTCACCGTCTGGAATTTGCCGATCCGGTTGATACAGATTCAGAGCTGACCTTTAAGGGTGTTGTGTTTAATGAGATGAAGGGTGCTATGAGCTCGATTAATTCGACTCTGTGGCAGACTATGACCAAACATCTCTATCCTACCAGTACCTACCACTACAACAGTGGCGGAGAGCCGGCTGATATTCCCAATCTCAGCTACGAACAGTTCAAAGCTTTTTACCAAATCAACTATCATCCGAGTAATGCGATCTTTATAACCTTTGGGGATATACCCGCCGCGGAACATCAGGCTATTTTCGAAAACAATGCCCTGAGTCGCTTTGAGAAGCTCGACTGTCATATTGCTGTTGAAAATGAACAGCGCTACGGCGAGCCGCAGTATTTTGAGGAATTCTATGCAGCTGATGACCAACAACCCCTCGAAGATAGTACCCATATAATTGTCTCCTGGCTGCTCGGTGAATCAACCGACCTCGAGGCGACCATGCAGGCACGGCTGCTATCCAGTGTCCTCTTCGACAACAGCGGCTCGCCCCTCCAGCGCGCCCTGGAAACCACAGATATGGGCACCTCACCCTCGCCGATGTGCGGCCTTGAAGATTCACAGAAAGAGTTGTGCTTTGCCTGTGGCGTGGAGGGATCAAACCCAGAACATGCAGATGCTGTCGAGACACTCATCCTCAACGTCCTGCGCGATGTTGCAGAGAATGGCCTGCCCGAGGAGCAGGTCGCGGCCAGCCTGCACCAGCTGGAACTGTCCCAGCGCGAAGTCTCCGGCGGCGGCTACCCCTATGGGCTAAATTTAATTCTTGCCTCATTGACCAGTGCTACCCACCGCGGCGACCCCATCGCACTGTTAAATCTGGATCCGGTTTTGGACAAGCTGCAACAGCAGATAAAAGACCCGAATTTTATTAAATCACTGGCGCGCAACTTGCTGCTGAATAACCAGCATCGAATTCGCCTGATCATGAGACCAAACAAGAGCTTGGCCCGTGACAAGGAACAGGCCGAAAAAGACCGTTTGGCAGCCATCAAAGCCAGCCTCAGCGATAGCGAAAAACAAGCAATCGTAACGCGCGCAGGTGAATTAAAAGCGCGCCAAGAGATGGAAGAGGACCTCGAAATTTTGCCCAAAGTGGGTATAGAGGATGTGCCTGCTGATATTACCTATGCCGATAAGCAGTCAGTGACAGAGCAACCGCTGCCACTGACAGCATACAGCGCCGGCACCAATGGCCTTGCCTATCAGCAGATTATTATGCCCATGCCAGCGCTGAGTGATGCCCAGATGGACCTTTTGCCTCTCTACAGCACCTGCGTTACTGAGATGGGTGTTGGCGGCAGAGATTACCAGCAAACCCAATTGTGGCACTCTAGTGTGGTTGGCGCCTACTCCGCATCAGCTTCGGTGCGCTCTGACAAGGAAAGTATTGACCAGCTTCACGGCAATATCAGCTTTTCCGCCAAAGGCCTGGCCCGCAATCAGCAGGCGATGAGTGACCTAATGCAGGAATCTCTGGAAGACACCAGCTTTGCTGAGCTGACGCGCCTGCGCGAACTGGTCTCGCAGATACGCACTCACCGCGAGTCAGCCATCGTTGGCAACGGCCACTCCCTGGCAATGACAGCTGCATCCAGCGGCCTTTCTGCCAATGCCTATTTGAGCCAGCGCTGGAGTGGCGTTACCGGTCTCAGCCTGCTCAAAAAGCTGGACCAGAGCCTGGACTCCCGAGCGGAACTGCAATCCCTGGCGGCACAGCTGGAGGAAATTCACCAGTTGGTTCTGGCCCAGCCGCGTCAGTATCTGCTGGTCGCTGAAGAGGAACGTCTCGAAGGGTTTAAAAATACCATGCAAAGGATTTTTTCCGGGGGCAACCGGGACACAGGCCCTACGGGCAATATCATCAACTTCAACCCTAAGCTGACAGCAGTCAACCACTGCTGGACAACAAACACCCAGGTCAGCTTCTGTGCCAAAGCCTACCCGACAGTGCCCAGTGGTCACCCTGACTCAGCTGCGCTTACTGTGCTTGGCGGTGTGCTGCGCAATGGCTACTTGCACCGCACAATTCGCGAACAGGGCGGCGCCTACGGCGGCGGTGCTTCACAAGACAGCCAGGCCGGGGCCTTCCGCTTTTACTCCTATCGAGATCCAAGAATTGCTGGCACTCTTGAGGACTTTGATCAGTCCATTCGCTGGCTTCTGGAGACACCTCTGGCTGAGAGTAAAGTTGAAGAGGCGGTACTCGGTGTTATTGGTAGCCTTGATAAGCCGGCCTCACCTGCAGGCGAGGCAATGCAGGCCTTTCATGGTGAGCTCAATGGCCGCAACAAAGACGCGGTATTGCAATTCAGGCAGCGCGTGCTGGCAGTGACTGACGAAGAACTCAAGCGGGTTGCCAGTAGTTATCTGCGCGCGGAGGCGGCCCAGACTGCGGTGATTACCAACAGCGGTCTGGCCGCCAAAATAGGCCTGACAGTAATAGCGGTCTAATGGCTGTGAACGACACAATTCAATCGCAAGACAAGCGCGACGACCTGTTTGCCAGCCCGCTGGGAAATGTGCCGCGCTTCGTTTTCGATCGCGCTGTTGTCGATGTATTTCCAGATATGATTCAGCGCTCGGTGCCGGGCTACCAAACCATTATCAACCTCAGCGGTGAACTGGCTGCGCGCTATGTCCAGCCGCACAGTAATTGTTATGACCTAGGCTGCTCCCTTGGTGCTTCATCTCTGGCTATTCGCCAGCAAATAGATCAGCCCGGCGTTTCAATTATTGCCGTGGACAACTCCCCGGCGATGCTTGAGCGCTGCCAGACACTGCTCAGTAACCACAGTTCAAAAACACCAGTGCAATTGCTTGAGGCGGATATCTGCGATATTGAAATAACCAATGCCTCTCTGGTGGTGATGAACTTTACTCTGCAGTTTATTCCCCTGGATAAACGTCAGGCACTACTGGAAAAGATCTATACAGGACTCAGACCGGGAGGTTGCCTGGTGATCTCCGAGAAACTTTTATTTGAGCCAGAATCCCTCAACCAACTGCTCTCGGAGTTGCATCATCAGTTTAAAAGCGCCCAGGGATACAGTGACCTTGAAATAAGCCAGAAACGCGATTCAATCGAAAATGTACTCATTCCCGAAACCCTCGACAGCCATATCAGCAGACTCAGGGCCTGCGGGTTTAAGAGCGCAAGCCCCTGGTTTCAATGTTTTAATTTTGCTTCACTAGTGGCCATCAAGCCTGAGCTGGATTAAATACAACCCTAGCGGCCTAAAAATGCAGCGGCCATTTTGATAAGCTTTTTTACCTTGGGTGTATAGGGTGGATGCATTAGGTGCGCACTGCTCCACCTGTCTTCCAAAATGCTGCGCTCATGTGAAAAAGCCTTAAAGCCCCACTCCCCGCCCGACATTCCAATCCCGCTATTATTAACACCACCAAACGGCAGATTGGGATGCACAAAGTGCAGCACAGACTGATTAATACAGGTACCACCAGCGCTGGTTTCCGTAAGCACTTTATCGATAGCCTGCTTGTCCGAACTGTAAAAATATAACGCCAGGGGTTTTGGCTGACCATTGATATAATCGATAACATGCTGCAAATCACTGTAAGTTATTATTGGCAACAGTGGACCAAAAATTTCTTCCTGCATAATCCGCGACTCGGTATTCATATCTTCTATGAGCGTCGGCGCGATCGAGCGCCGCTGGTCATCAACCTGACCACCCGTCAGCAGTTGTCCACCCTGATTCAGGGCGTCATCTAACATACCGGATAGACGACCAAAGTGCGCAGAATTGACAATCTGACAGTAATCGTCATTGGCCAGAGCATCTTCGCCCAACCCATATTGGCTGCCGATATGAGTTTTCAACTCGGCAATTAACAGATCCTTGACCGACTCGTCGACAAACAGGTAATCCGGGGCTATACAGGTTTGACCGTTGTTGCTGAATTTGCCAAAGGCAATGCTGCGGGCTGCCTTGGCAATATTCGCGGTTTTATCGACAATCACCGGGCTTTTACCACCCAGCTCAAGGGTAACCGAGGTCAGGTTGTTGGCCGCAGCGCCCATAACAAGTTTGCCAACCGCCGGGCTGCCAGTAAAAAAGATATGATCAAAAGGCAGACTGGTTAGGTAAGAGGAAACCTCTGCGGTACCCTGAAAAAGCGCCACTTCCTCGGGACGAAAGGCTTCAGCGACAATTTCGCCAATCACTCTCGACATGTTAGGCGTCATTTCAGAGGGTTTAATAATCACCGTATTGCCCGCGGCGATCGCCGACAGCATCGGACAAAAAGTGAGGTTAAACGGATAGTTCCAGGGGGATATGACTAGACTGGTGCCCTTGGGCTCGACAAGGATTTTTGACGAAGTGCCAAGCATGCTAACGGAGGCTCTTACCGGCGTGGCTTTCATCCACTTTTTGAGATTTTTGCGAATGTGGGCAAGCTCGGAGACCACGATGGTAATCTCACCTATATCCACTTCCGCTTCAGGTTTACCGAAATCCGCAGCCGCCGCTGTGTACATCTTGCTGTAGGAAGCCTTAAAAACTTTTTCGAAACGCGCCAATACCTCCAGGCGCTCGGCACAGGTGGACTTGCGCAGCGTAAGAGCATAGGCCTTTTGCAAGGCAAATGTATGATCTACTGCATCTCTATCCAGTGCGCTATTTTCAAAATTATTCATGGACCCCTCTCTGATAAATTTATTATTTTTTAACGAACTGCAGTTTTGCCTGTAACAGGTCTGTTCACTTTGTTAGTAGTGCGGCGGCCTCTCCCCCTGCTGCAAACCACCCTCAGCAGTGCTATCTTGCAGCGCTTCAAGACGCTCAAGAAGTGATCGATGCGCCTTGGTCAATGCATCAATATCCTGTTGCTGACGAAAAATCTCATCGTTTAACTCCACATTACTCATTTCCAGGTAGGCGAGTTTTTCCTCTAGCTGATCAAATCTTTTTTCGATAGCGGGTTCAATTGCTTGCTCAGACATTGTGTATGGCATTCCTGTTGTTTTAATTTCCTGTTTCTCTTGCGCAAACCATAACGGAAATACCTTATAATTTCCTGCTTAAATTTTGAGTAGACCCATGATCAATACAACCCTCGATTACGGCCCCCTGCTTTGCTGGCTGGAAGAATCTGAACTCAGCGATTGGGGGCAGTCACTTCCGCAGCTTATTGACCACCAACTGCGACGCGAGCGCTGGGGTGATATGCCCGAATGGGAAGAGACTCTCAGGCGCCTTCCGGAAGTTGACCCACTGCATATAGACCTCAGCAACGGAGTTGAAATTGGCGATATAAGCCTGATGGACAAGGGGCGCCGTCTGGCACTGCAGGCGACATTGATGGGACTGCATCCGTGGCGTAAAGGGCCCTACAATTTATTTGGTATGCATCTGGATACCGAGTGGCGCTCCGACTGGAAATGGGATCGGGTTTTTCCCCACCTGGCGCCACTCAAGGGGCGCACCGTTCTCGATGTGGGTTGTGGCAATGGCTACCACTGCTGGCGCATGCTCGGTGCCGGTGCTGAGCGGGTGATCGGCATCGACCCCTCGGCCAAGTTTGTCTTTCAGTTTTACGCCATCAAACAGTTTGCCGGCAAACAGCTGCCCGTCGATGTGTTACCTCTTGGCATAGAGCATATGCCGGAAAATATGGCCGCCTTTGACACAGTGTTTTCTATGGGCATTCTCTATCACCGCCGCTCGCCCATGGACCATCTGCGCGAGCTGCGCCAGCTACTAAAACCCGGCGGACAACTAGTCCTAGAAACCCTGGTTATTGAAGGCGATGTAAACCAGCTTCTGGTTCCCCCGGGTCGTTATGCAAAGATGCCCAATGTCTGGTTCTTGCCGTCAGCGGATATGCTGATTAACTGGATGAAAAAAAATGGGCTTAAAAATCCGCGTATGGTCGATATCAACACTACCAGTATCGAAGAGCAGCGCTCGACCCAGTGGATGACCTTTGAATCCCTCAAAGACTTTTTGGACCCCAATGACCCAACTAAAACTGTCGAGGGGCATCCTGCGCCGATTCGCGCAGTGATTGTTGCCGAGGCACCCCAGTAGACATGCACGGCGCAATATAAAACCTAAATTAGTGCTACATTAAGGTTCTAGAGAGAGTTATAACCAACAAAAGGAAGAGCTATGAACAGGGTAATAATCAGCATTGCGATGATTTGTTTCGTTCTATCTACAGCCTGCACCAATACCGCCGGCAAAACCCCAATCGAGAGGCGACAAGCCATCATCGATATGCGCAATCAGGTGCTCAGCGATCTCTATAAAGTAAAACCTGATGTCAAAGCCCAGATCAACAGCGCCGAGGGCTACGCGGTATTCAGCAATGCCAATGTCAATCTTGTGTTTGCCAGTTTCGGTGGCGGACACGGCGTAGTTCGCGACAACACAAGTGGCCACAATACCTTTATGAAAATGGGTGAGGCCGGCGTAGGCCTTGGTATTGGGGCAAAGGACTTTAGGCTGGTCTTTGTCTTCCATAGCCGCGACGCACTCACACAGTTTGTGGATTCCGGCTGGGCCTTTGGCGTCAATGCCGATGCAGCGGCCAAGGCCAGCGAAAAAGGCGGCGCGGTGGGTGGCGAAGCCACCTTTGATAATATCACTGTCTATCAGCTCACCGAATCAGGTCTGGCACTGCAGGCAACTGTTAAGGGCACCAAGTTCTGGCGGGATGCTGAACTTAACTAGCCGCCAAGCGGTGACTTAACTACCTGGAAATATAAAAAACCGCCAGCGATAACTGGCGGTTTTTTTTAACTGACAGCAGAGAAGTACGGATTACAACCGAATAACCTCCTCTGCGGGTTGATAAGGGTAATTTAAGGCCTCGGCCACTGCCTTATGGGTCACCCGACCACTGTGGACGTTGAGGCCATTCTGCAGATGCTTGTCAGCCAACAGCGCTTTTACCGGATCATCTGCCAATGCCAGCGCATAGGGTAATGTCGCATTGTTCAGTGCCATCGTCGAAGTACGCGCCACCCCGCCTGGCATATTGGCCACACAGTAATGCACCACATTGTCGACAACAAAAGTGGGATCCTCGTGGGTGGTTGCACGGGATGTCTCAAAACAGCCACCCTGATCAATGGCCACATCCACAACTACTGAACCGGTTTGCATACGGCTGATAATATCCCGGGTCAGCAGTTTGGGAGCCGCAGCGCCGGGAATCAACACCGCGCCGATCACCAGGTCAGCCTCGAGCGCATATTCCTCAATTGCGGCCGCTGTGGAGTAAACACAGCGCGCCCTGCCATGATACTTTGCATCCAACTGTCGCAGGCGAGGAATCGAGCGATCCAAAATAGTCACATCGGCACCCAATCCCACAGCCATCGCCGCAGCGTTATCGCCGACCACCCCACCACCAATGACCAACACTTTGGCTGAAGCAACGCCGGGAACACCTCCGAGCAACACGCCTCGGCCGCCCTGCGCCTTCTCCAAATGGTAGGCGCCCGCCTGCACTGACATACGCCCGGCTACCTCAGACATTGGGGCTAACAGCGGCAATGCCCCGTAATTGTCTGTTACCGTTTCATAGGCGATGCAAATGGCACCGGACTGAATTAAAAGTGCCGCCTGTCGCGGGTCTGAAGCCAGATGCAAATAGGTATAAAGGATTTGACCTTTGCGCAGCATGGCGCACTCAATCGGTTGCGGCTCTTTAACCTTAACAAGCATATCCGCTGCGGCAAAAATCTCAGACGCACTATCGATGATCTCAGCACCAGCAGTCCTGTATTCGGCATTGGAAAAATCGATTGCCGCACCAGCATCGCACTCAACCATCACCCTGTGGCCTCGACCGACCAACCCCATTACTGAGGCTGGGGTTAGTCCCACCCGATACTCATGATTCTTAATTTCTTTGGGAACACCAATCAACATAACGCAAATCCTGTAGTCTGTAGCAAACGCCATTCAGGCATATAAGGAAAATATAATAATTAGTATAATTCTAGGATTATTTGTGAATATTTATTACTTAAAAGCCGATACATACAGAATATTTTTATATAATTGCTTTTAAAACAGGAAAATATATTGCTATGAATACAGGCGAAGCCAGCAAACCCAGCAAAATAGACCGTAATATCCTGCGCATATTGCAAAAGGATGGACGAATCAGTTACACCGATCTTGCCCGCAAAGTCGGGCTCTCGGTAACCCCATGCATAGAGCGAGTAAAGCGGCTGGAGAAAAATGGTTTTATTCAGGGTTACTCGGCAACACTTAACCCGCAGCTATTAGATGCCGAACTGGTGGTTTTTGTGCAGATTCGCCTCAACCACACCTCCCAGAAAAACTTTGAAGAGTTTCGCGACTCGGTAATGAGCTTGCAAAATGTGCAGGGCTGCTTTCTCGTCTCAGGCAATTATGACTACCTGTTAAAAGCTAGAGTTGCGGATATGAGAGCCTACAGGGAATTATTAGGCAACAGTATTCTCAAACTTCCTGCTGTTCAAGAATCAACCAGTTATGTAGTAATGGAAGAGCTAAAAGAAACCATGGAGCTGCCCATCGCCTACAACTGATAAAACCGCTTAAAACTTACAAAAAAACAAGGTTTTCAGTAGCTGCAGTTGTTGACTCAACGATCCCGCTCACCTATAGTACGCGACCTCTCAGATGAGACCCATTACGCACTCGTAGCTCAGCTGGATAGAGTACCCGGCTACGAACCGGGCGGTCGTAGGTTCGAATCCTACCGAGTGCGCCATATATAAAAAAACCCCACCACTTGCGGTGGGTTTTTTTTATATACCGTGAAAACGACAGCAGCTGAGAACCTATGTTCGACAAATTTCGCTGTCGCGGAATTTGAAATGAGCCGCAATCCGGCAAAACCGCGCAGCGCTGGAAGCATCTCAATAGTGCTTTAAGCTATACCATCCCCCCCAACAGCCCTAATCTACCTTCAACAGCAATCCAGCCAATTCCCGGGGATGCGAGCGCTGAGCATTATGATCACTCTCAAGAATCTCAATATCCCACTCACGCTCTGCTGCTCGCTTCCAGGAGGGATCGAGAGCAGCACGAGCCTTCCGCTGAATAAAGCCCTCTACAAAAGGTATATAAGTCACCGGCAATTCCAACGCCAGAGGATTACTAAACGAAACCGGCTCGGTAAGTGTTTTTAGGGCCTGCGGCACATCCCCCGGCACCGGCCTGCGCTTATCCAGCCATGAGAAATGCACCATCCCGTCGACAACCTTGTGGTTCGAGAAATCACCCCACAGATCGACTGCTGCCATTCCATCGGCAGGGACAAAAGCATCGAGAAAAAATACCTGTTTAATCTTTTCAGGCAGTCGCTCCATCACCCCGGTGATTACCATGCCACCATAACTGTGGCCGACCAGCACTACCTGCTCCAGCTCCTCAAATAAAATTAGGTTGGCAACATCATCAATATGGGTAGTCAGGTTTATATCCGGGCTGGCCAGATGGGCTCTTTCGCCAAGTCCGCTGAGCGTAGCGCGGTAGACACTATGGCCCTCGGCACTCAGCAGTTGGTCGATTTTCTTCCAGTCCCAAGCACCGCCGCTGGCACCATGAACAAGCAGGTAGGTATACCCGGAATTGCCAAGTGACTGGCTGTCATTAGCCGACGCCAGACACGCAGCTGCAGAGGCAAATGTGCCGGCGATTAAGCTGATAAGGAAACGCCCAAGCTTCATAATTATACCCCCCTAAACAGCGATCATAACCAAAGCTGGATTAAACTCCAGAGCCGGACTTTAAATCTACGATAATAGATCAAAAACTTTTAATTTAATCATATCTCGAATTTCTCTCGCACCCTCGAGCTTCTCCTCAGGCGAGCCCCGCAGCGCTAAAAAATCCGGTATTGACCAACCGAAAATTTGGGCATCTCTCCCGTAGATCTTATCGACACTATCCCTGAACATGGGACATTGCTCAGCTGAAGAGTCTTGACAAAGGGTAATAACATAATCGAAGACATCATTATTAGCGTAGCGATCGAATACAGTGATTAGAGGGTCTGTAGAAAACTCGAAACCCGCCTCCTCCATAACCTTAAGAGGAAGCCCAGCAATAGCACCAGACTCGAATCCTGAACTGCAAACTTCAATATGCCCCAATCCCATTTGCTCGGCATAAAACTTGACATAGAGCTCAGCAATTCTCGACCGTGCACCAAAAAAAGTGCACACAAAAAGTATCCTTACTGTATCCATTTGGCTCCAAAATTAGACTGCTCAAAACAGCTCTATGATTTAGTATCGACTGACCATACAGTAAATACTACTCGGGGGATAGCACTATACCTAGTGAGCTGCAACCAGCACAGCGCCAATCATCGCCAATAAAACGCCGACAATCTTTCGACCTGTGAACTTTTCGCCCAGGAAAAAATAGGCCAGGACAATAATAAAAACCGTCGACAACTGATTAAAAATCGCCGCTCTGCCCGCCTCGAGATATTTAAAGCCCGCCACCCACATCAGAGTGGCTAAAAACGGCCCCAACACAGACATCGGAATCGTGGTTCGCCACGTTTCTGTGCGCAGAAAACCAAGCAATAATGTCTCTCTAACCCTACCGGGAAATCTGATCCATGCGTAGATATACATAGCCAGAGCACCTATTAGGAAGCGAAAGCTACAGACCCAGATCAGCGACTCTTCACGGAAAATATCTCGCACCATAAGGATGCCGATCGCCATAACAATATGCGCGGTAGCTGCCAACAAAATACCAACCCAGAGATCCTTGGGTTGTTTAATTTCTGCGGTCATAGTGGCGCCGACGAAAACCCCAAGCAACACAAAGATACCGCCGATAATTTCCAAGGTGCCAAGCATCTCGCCAAACATAAGAAATCCGACAAAGGCGATGGATGGTGCATAGGCACAGTCTGCAAGTGCCTGCAGACTGGCGCCCAAGCGATTGAGCGCTGCGGCAATCATGGTATCGGCAACGGCAATTCCGAGAACTGCACTTATTACTAAACGGAAATAGTCGTAGGGCTGCAGTTGGATAAAAAGAGGCTCGCCAAGCACAACTAGGGTAATAACCACCAAAACAAAGGCGACAGAATTTTTAAAAAAAGTCAGCGGGATTGGTGGAATTTGGTGACCGGCAATACGCATTAATATCAATGCAAAAGACCACACCAGTGCCGAGCCGACTGCGTAAAGGTCACCAATATTCACATTTAAAGATCTCCTTTAAAAAGGAATTAAATTTCCTCGGCAACAATTTTTACAGCTTGGTTCTCACGCAATATTAACCTCAGCTGCCGGTAAATTTGGCGGGACGGCGCTCAGCAAAAGCCTTGATCCCTTCCTGAAGATCATTTGAGGGGAGACTTGAAATCAAGGTATACATACCATTTAAGAGAAGACTTTGATCCGTGGAGAGGTTTTCACTCTGCTGCAAAATAAACTTGGTGCCGCGCACCGCCATTGGTGAATTTGCTGCAATTTGACTGGCCAACTCGATACCCGCCTGCATTGCAGCCTCGGCACTGTTATAGAGTTCGTTGACCAGCCCAATTTTTTCCGCACGCTGGGCGTCAATATCCTTTCCGGTATAGGCCAGTTCAGCTACATGCCCGGCATTGAGAATCTTTGGCAGGCGCTGCAGCGTACCCACATCGGCAACCAGGCCAATGCGGGTTTCACGAACACTGAACAGGGCATTATTAGCGGCAATGCGGATATCACAGGCGGTAATTAAATCCACTCCCGCACCCAGGCAATAACCCTGGATAACCGCGATAACCGGTAGCGGACAATCGGCAACCGCGGAGATAGCTGCCTGAAATTGACGGGTGTTCTCCAGCTGACGCATATTGGCCTCAGCGAGAGAGCGAGCCTGAGTGTTTTTATGATCACTTAGAGAGTCCTGGACCAGATCTATACCGGCGCAGAAGTGATCGCCGCGCCCGGCGAGAACAATCGCGCCAATTTGCTTGTCTGCGGCCAGTTCATCGAGCGCATCGGGCAGTGCTGACCAGAGTTCCGTGGAGAGAGCATTGTATTTATCTGCGCGATCCAGCCAAAGTATTCCCACCGCACCCTGCTTTTCGACTGACAGCACCTCTGGTAAAAATGCCATTGCTATCCCCCTCCTCGAGTTTAATTTATTCTGTTAGATTTTTATTTACCTGGCGGTAATTTTTCTCATCAGTTTATTCATACCGCCAACCCAGCGATCATAGTTAGAGGTTTTATTACGCATATACTCCAACACTACTGGGTGAGGTAAAATCAAAAACGGTTCGTTGCGCAGCTCTTCGACAACAGTATCTGCCAACTGCTCAGGCTCAATCATGCCATCGCTGCTCGCGGCTACGGTGGCATCGTTATCCGATGCAGTCATGGCGGTACGCACGGCCTGCGGGCAGAGCATCGATACTTTAATGCCCAAGTGCTGATGATGAATGGCCAGCCACTCACCAAAGCCTATTGCCGCATGCTTGGTAACACCATAGGCCGCTGCACCCACCTGGTTTAGCAAGCCCGCTGCCGAAGCGGTATTCAAAAAGTATCCCCCTCCACGGGCCACCATACGCGGCACCAGATGGCGCGCTGCATAAACATGTGACATCAGGTTTACGTCCCAGCTTATCTGCCAGTGATTATTGGGCGAGGTTAGATCTGGGCCCAGACCAACGCCGGCGTTGGAGCAGAAGAGATCAATGGGGCCAATCTCCGACTCTGTCGTCTCAATAATACGGACAATATCATTCTCACTGGAGACATCTGCTGTCATGGCTACACCATCAATCATTGCAGCAGTGGCCTCGGCATCGTCACCATTGATATCCACGGCGACAATCTGTCGAGCACCCTCGGCTTTAAAGCGAATCGCCAGCGCCCGACCAATACCGTTGCCGGCACCGGTAATAACAATAATTTTATTTTCTAGTTCCAAGAGTTTCTCCCCCAGCTTGATACAGGATTAGTCTTCGGGCTTAAATCAGCTCACCCAGATGCTCTTTGCGGAAAGGTTTTAGCTCATCGTGACGCTCAGCCTTGACCATATCCACCCATGCCGGGTTGGCAATCAGGGCACGGCCCACCGCGACCAAATCAAACTCACCGGCATCCATGCGCCGCAACAACTCCTCAAGGCTTGCCGGCTCGGCTTCGCGGAACGTTCGCTCCCCAGGCTCTGGAATAAAGTCAGCATTTAACCCGACGCTGCCAACCGTAATTGCCGGCTTGCCAGTAATTTTGCGCACCCAGCCGGCAAGGTTTAAATCGCTTCCGGGAAATTCCGCCTCCCAAAAGCGCCGTTGTGAGCAGTGAAATATATCTATACCAGCATCACTCAAGGGCTTTATAAAAGCCTCCAGCTGTTCCGGGCTATCCACCAGACGTGCACTGTAATCCTGCTGCTTCCATTGCGACCAGCGCAAAATAATCGGAAAATCAGGGCCCACTGCGGATCGAACTGCTTTGATAATTTCAATGGCAAAACGCGAACGATTTTCCAGCGAACCACCATAGGCGTCTTCACGCTGATTGGTACCCTCCCAAAAAAACTGATCAATCAAATAACCGTGGGCGCCGTGTAATTCGACGGCATCAAAGCCGAGGCGCTGAGCATCTGCGGCACTGCGAGCAAAGGCCTGCACCACGTCACCTATATCCTGCTTGGTCATAATATGGCGGCTGATCTTGCCGGGCATGTTCATACCTGAGGGTGAGTAGCCGGGAACATCCCCTTCCGGTGGCGTGCCCTGTTTGCGCATCGCGCCAACATGCCAGAGCTGGGGAGCAATCTTGCCTCCCGCCGCATGAACTGCATCGACAACCTTCTTCCAGCCGGCCAGTCGCTCCTCGCCATGAAAGTAAGGAACACCGGGATAGCCGCTGGCGCCCTCGTGACCGACGCAGGTTCCCTCGGTAATAATTAACCCCACCCCACCCTCAGCACGACGCCGGTAATAGTCAACTACATTGTCACCGGGAATATTGTTATTCGGGGAAAAATTGCGGGTCATCGGCGCCATCACAATACGATTTTTAAGGGTTAAATTACCAAGCTGGAAGGATTGAAAAAGGCTGCTATAGCTCATAGTTAGGTCGCTTTAATTAATTATTCTTTATTTAGGTTGCTGGGATTGCGGCACGCCAATTTATAAAACATTAAGATCTGGCACATACTATGTCAATATAATTGGCAATTGCTTATACTCCACCTTACAGACATAAAAGAACGGCGATTTGAAAAGACCGTAATCCCAGGGGCGATCCCATGTTAACTCATAGAACTAGCAACATAGTGATCAAATACTGTTCAATTACAGCAGTATTTGTGACCTTGCTGGTCACACTTTTTGCCCTTTCATCGCATTCACTAGCTGACAACCAGCGCCCCAATATTGTCATGATCGTCGTCGACGATGCAGGCCTGACTGACTTAGCTCCCTATGGCGGTGAGGCTCGAATGCCAACTATCCAAGCTCTCGCGGATCGTGGCGTAAAATTTACCCGGCATCACAGCTCGCCTCTCTGCGCACCCTCGCGGGCGATGCTGCTAACCGGTATTGATAATCACCGCACTGGAGTAGCAACTATCGCGGAGATCATCCCTGCTGAGCACAGAGGCAAACCGGGTTACTCCCTATCTCTCGAACCGGGTGTACTGACCCTTGCCGAGCGCTTAAAGGCGGTTGGTTATCAAACCTATATCAGCGGCAAGTGGCATCTCGGCTCACGCCCTGAGGATCTACCCATTGCTCGGGGTTTTGATCGCTCCACAGCTCTGGATGCCTCCGGCGCTGACAACTGGGAGCAGAAATCCTATATGGGCTTTTATAACAGCGCTCCCTGGTTTGAGGACGGCAAGCCTGCCAGTCTGCCTGATAATTTTTATTCCTCAAAGTTTATTATCGATCGAATGATTGACTATGTGGAACAGGGGCTGCAGATAAATACGGGCTCAGAACAACCATCGAGCCGCCAGCCATTCTTTTCCTACATTGCCTTTCAGGCCATCCATATTCCAATACAGGCACCCCGTGAAATAACTGATCTCTACAACGGTGTCTATGACCAGGGCTGGCATGCCCTGCATAAACAGCGCTGGCAGCGAGCGGTTAAACTGGGACTGATCCCAAAGGATTCAGCCCAAGCCTATATGCCAAACACCACAAGGGTCTGGGAATCCCTCGATAACAACGAAAAACAGCTCTACGCACGCTCCATGGCTGTTCAGGCAGCAATGCTCGACGCGATGGATCGACATATAGGACGCTTTGTAGAATATCTTCAGCAGATCGGTGAGCTGGACAATACCCTGTTTGTCGTTACCTCAGACAATGGTCCCGAACCCAGCGATCCACTGCAATGGTTAAGCTCAAGAATATGGATGGCAGCCAATGGTTACCATCACAACATTGAGACACTTGGGGAAAAAGGCAGCATGGGCTTTATTGGACCCGAGTGGGCAAGTGCCACGGCATCCCCGGGCGGCCTGTTTAAATTCTACGCCAGTGAGGGGGGTATACGTGTACCACTGATTATTGCCGGCCCAAACATCCCAGGCCCATCAGCAACGCAACCGTCAACCATCAGTGCCTTTTCTATGGTGACCGATATCGTGCCGACGATTCTTGACTACATTGACCTCGACTACAGTCAGGCTGCCGAGAACAACCCCATTCAAGTTGCCATCACCGGTCGCAGCCTTATGCCGCTCATAAATGGTTCAAAGGGCACAGTCTATGCGCCGGACGAACCCATAGGCATGGAGGTATCGGGCAACTCTGCGCTTTTTAAGGGCGATTACAAGATAACCCGCAACACGCCACCCCAGGGCGATAATATCTGGCGTCTGTTCAACCTTGCCAACGATCCCGCTGAGACTGTGGATCTGCGTGAAAAGGAACCCGATAAATTTGCCGAGTTAATGCTTGATTATGCGACTTATGAGAGACAGTTTGGCGTACTTCCGATGCCAAAAAACTTTGATCATATGGAGCAGATTTACGCCAATACAGTGCGCAAAATGGTCGCCAGCAATTGGCCGGCCATGATGCTGGCAAGCGTTATTTTAATCGCCTTGATCGCAGTATTTATTTTTATTGTCATTAAAAAAACATCTCAAAGAGTACCCCATGAGTGAATCAATAATTTTATATGGCACACCCCATTCCCTTTACACCGGCAAAGCCCGTGCTTATCTGCGCAAACACAGCATCCCCTTCGATGAGCGCATGCCGGGAGATTCACGCTATGCCACGAAGATAATGCCAGTGATTCAGCGCCTTATGCTTCCGGTAATCGAGCTTACCGATGGTAGGGTTATTCAAGACAGCATGGCAATTATCAATCACTTCGAGCAGAGCGGTCAGGGCAGGTTCTCCGTCTATCCGCAGAATCCAATCCTGTTAATAAGTGCACTTATACTGGATCTTTTTGGTAGCGAGGGTCTCTTAAAACCAGCCATGCACTACCGCTGGAATTACTTTGAGGAAAATAAAACGCTGCTTCGCGCTGAATTTGGCGACTGCGTAGCACCGGGCGCGAGCGAAGAGGTAACCCAAGCAGTTGCCGATCAGGCTATGGCCCCGATGCAGAACTACCTGCCACCACTGGGGATCAATAAAGACAGTGTTCCAGTTATCGAAGCTCATTACTTAGAACTTCTCGCGTTGCTGCAAAAACATCTGCGGGATCATCCCTATATGCTGGGCGGGCTGCCCTCGGTGGGGGACTATGGCCTCTACGGCCCTCTTTACGCTCACCTGGCAAGGGATATCTACCCTAGTCAGCTCATGAAACAACAGGCACCGCGACTGTATCGCTGGACCGAGCGCATGAGCGCAGCGAATGCCGACATCCCCGAGTATGGGGATTACAGCCAGACGTACTTTGAGGATGGGCAAATACCGCAAACCCTACGCGACCTGCTTGCCTTTGTGGCACGGGACTATCTTCCCGAAATGCAGGCAACCGTCAATGCCACCGACGCTTGGTTAGCAGCGAATCCGGATATTCAAACCGGCGCCAATGTCTGTAAAAAGCCCCACCAACAAACTCTGGGGAAAATACAGTTCGAGTTTCGCGGCATTCAATGTCACGGGGTCAATAAACCCTACCGAATAACCCTTATGCAGCGAATTACCGATGCTTACGATGCTCTCGATAACGACAGTCGCACAGCATGCCGTAAATTTTTTGCCCCTCTGGGTCTTGAAGATCTTTTAACCTTAAAAACCCAGCGACGTATCGAGAGAGCCAATCATCTTGAAGTCTGGGGTGCAGTAAACCAACCAGGGGAAGAGCACTTATGATCGAACTGTATACAGCACCGACCCCAAATGGTCACAAAGCCTCCTGCACCCTTGAAGCTATGGAGCTGCCCTACGAGGTACATCTGGTCAATATCACTGCTGGCGACCAACACACACCAGAGTTTCGGGCAATAAACCCCAACGGTCGCATTCCGGCAATTGTTGATCGAGACAATAACAACTTTTCGGTTTTCGAGTCCGCTGCGATTATGATCTATCTCGCCGAGCTGACCGGTAAATTGCTCCCCAGCGATATCAATGGGCGCTCGAAGGTGCTGCAGTGGCTGATGTTCCAAATGGGCGGTGTCGGCCCAATGATGGGTCAGGCCAATGTTTTTCACCGCTATCTGCCAGAAAAAATTCCCACCGCTATCAGCCGTTACCAAAATGAATGTCGACGTCTCTTTGAGGTGCTCGACAAGCACTTGGCCGACAGAGAATGGCTGGCTGATGATTTCTCAATTGCCGATATCGCTAACTGGTGTTGGGTGCGCACGTACAAGTGGTCCGGGGTTTCTCGCGACGGTCTGGAAAATCTCGATCGCTGGTTAGGGGCCATGAAGTCGATACCGGCGATGCAACGCGGCGTTCAGGTACCGATAAGTATGGAGAGCTTGCTCGACGATGAAAAAGCCGCCGAGGAATTTATCAATAATGCACGCAATTCAGTTCAAACATAAGTTCAAATAAAAATATCAGTTAAACAAAAAAGAGTAATCCCATGTCGACTATGAATCTGACCCTTAGAGATAACATCCATATTCTAACTCTGACCAATGCTGCCAACGGCAACGACAACACCTTTACCACTGAGGTCATGCATGAATATATGACCGCCTTTGATTCTGTCGAGAGTTTTCAGGGCAATAGCGCACTGATTATCACCTGTGAAGATGAAAAAACTTTTAGTACGGGGATTAATCTGGCCTGGCTGGGACAGCAATCCGCTCGGGAACAGGGAGAATTTATGCAGGCCTTTCACACCATGTTATGTCGCTTTGCACTGCTCAATATACCGACGATCGCCTGCATTAATGGCAATGCCTACGCCGGCGGGGCGATTCTCGCCTCAGGTGCTGATTTTCGTCTAATGCGCGAGGATCGCGGGCGCTTCTGTTTTCCCGAGGTCAATATCCCACTGCCATTTACGCCGGTTACCCAGAGTCTGGTCAACCTGCTGCCCAACAAGCAGGCATTAAAAAACATGCTGTTGACGGGTATTGCCTACACAGGCATAGAGGCTGAAGCGCTGAATATTGTCGACAGCATTCACCCACAGAATGAATTACAAGCGTCGGCCTTTAAATTGGCGCAAATGCTGGCAACCAAGGATCGGACAATCTACTCCAGTATCCGCAATGATATGCGCCCGGAAATACAGGCACTACTCAATGAACTGACAGGCAAAGCCTAAAACATTTGGAGACATATCCATGGCTATCAAACCAGAGACAAAAGATCTATTTAACTTAACGGGAAAGGTTGCGCTGGTCACAGGCGCAAGCCGCGGTATCGGTGAAGCTATTGCCAAATTATTAGCCCAGCACGGTGCCCACGTTATTGTCTCCAGCCGCAAGATAGATGGCTGCCAGCAGGTTGCCGATAAAATCAATAATGACGGTGGCAGTGCCGAAGCCCTGGCCTGTCATGTGGGCAATATGCAACAGATAGAAAATGCCTTTGCCTTGATTAAACAGAAATTCGGCAAGCTAGACATTCTGGTCAATAACGCCGCCACCAACCCCTATTTTGGGCATATTCTCGACACTGATCTCGGCGCCTACTCAAAAACTGTCGACGTCAATATTCGCGGTTATTTCTTTATGTCAATTGAAGCGGGAAAGCTGATGCGCGACAACGGCGGCGGAGCAATTGTCAACACCGCGTCGATCAATGCTCTGCAGCCGGGGATGGCTCAGGGTATCTATTCCATCACTAAAGCGGCAGTGGTCAATATGACCAAGGCATTTGCCAAAGAGTGTGGTGAATTTGGCATTCGTGTCAACGCGCTGTTACCCGGCATGACCAAGACTCAATTTGCCGGCGCTCTATTTGCCGATGAAAAAATATATGCGGCGGCCATGCAGACTATTCCCATGAAACGCCATGCCGAACCGGATGAGATGGCGGGCACAGTACTCTATCTGGTTTCCGATGCATCGAGCTACACCAATGGCGAATGTATTGTCGTCGATGGCGGCCTGACAATCTAGGATTGAGCTTAATAAACCGAGAGTCTTCACAGCGCCTGATCAACAGGCGTATCTCAGCTGGTGTATTCCCCCTGCAGGTCAAAAATCATCATCCGTACTATTCATCAACTATACTGAGGTAGATGGTGTATTTAGTTGGGGGGCTAAACCATGGACTTGCGGATTAACACCAATAACAGAGCTTTCAATTTAATATTTTCATCTCTCCTGCTGTTATTTCTCGCACTGGGCCTCTCCTCCCAGTCTGAAGCCAGGGTATGGTCGGAGAGAAAATTTGAAAAAACCATACTCAGCATTGATAAAGACCTCAATCGCCAGCGCTGGAAATCGGTTATCAAACGCAGTCAAATAGCGCTACCTCAATGTGCGGCGCTCTATTCCGAGCGTGCGCTCAGCTGTATTTTTATTCTCAGAAATATCAACCTGAGCTACGAGAAAATGCTCCTTTTTAATCCCGATAGCAGTCAGATTGAAAAAGGCTATAAACTATCCTCGGAAGTGCTTGGCAAAACCCACTTCACCACCAACAGTGCCCGGGAGTACTATTACAAATACCTAATTTTTACTGAGCGCTATGCTCAGGCAAAACCCCTGCTCAGGGAAATTATTGAAATTGAGACCAACTCCACTAATGATGGCTACAAGTTGATGGAGCGTTACAATCAACTCTATGCGCTGGAGGGATTAACCGAAAACTGGCCGGCAGAGGAAGCGGCACTGACTATGGTGGTCAAGTTGGCAAGAGATATTCTCGGCGAGGACAGCGAGGACTTTAAAGCTGCAGTAGAGGCACTCGCCTACAATTACTGCACACAGAAAAAATACTATGAGTACTTTGAGCTAATCAAAGATCAACAGCAGGAGATCTCATGTTTTTCATCGCCAAATCGTTAACAACCGGTTGCATCAAAAAATACTCTGGGATCAAACATAAACCCCCGCTATTACTAACGGGGGTCTATTTATTACGGCTGATTAAACGCGCAAATGATTAAGCATTCTCTAGCTGATAGTAGTCCATAAGGATCTTGGCTACTTCCGGGCGAGAGAACTCAGGTGGTGGCGCTATACCCTCACCCAGCATCTGGCGAACCTTGGTGCCCGAGAGCAGAATAAAATCTTCTCTGCTGTGGTCAACAGCTTCGTTCATCATAACAACTCGGCCGAGCTTCTTGGAGAAAGCGGTGTGGTCAGCATTGAAGATCTCGATATCCAGGGCACCGGCAGGCACTTTGTCAGCAAAGATTGTCTGGGCATCGAAAGCACCGTAGTAATCGCCAACACCAGCGTGGTCACGACCAACAATCAGGTGGGTGCAACCCATGTTCTGGCGAAAAACCGCGTGAAGTACGGCTTCACGTGGACCAGCATAGAGCATATCAAAGCCATAACCAGTTACCATCACCGAGTTTTCAGGGAAGTACAGCTCAACCATCTTGCGAATACAGTCATCGCGCACTGAGGCGGGAATATCGCCCTTCTTGAGTTTGCCCAGCAACATGTGAACAACAACACCATCAGCTTCAAGGCGCTCCATGGCCATGCGGCACAGCTCCTCGTGGGCGCGGTGCATAGGGTTGCGAGTCTGGAAAGCCACAACTTTGTTCCAGCCGCGCTCGGCGATCTCGTGGCGAATCTCAACCGCTGTCCGGAATGTATCCGGGAAGTCGGCCTGGAAATAGCTCAGGTTCAATACCTGAATATCACCAGAAACCACATTGCGACCTAAGTTGGTAAAGGTAGCAACACCTGGATGCTCAGCATCCACAGTGCCAAAAATTTCCTGGGCCATAGACTGAATCTGCTCGTCGCTTACTGACTCAATAGCTGCCACATCCATAATCGCTATAACCGGGTTGCCCTCAGTATTGGGGTCGCGCAGAGCGATTCGTGATGCGCCGGCAATAGCAGATACGTCCTCAACCAGGTTGAGAACAGGGACAGGCCAGAACAGCCCCTCTGCTGTGTGCAGGTTTTCAGAAACACTCAGCGCATCATCCAAGTTCATGTAGCCAGTCAGGGGGTTAAAGTACCCGGCACCCAACATAACCGCATTGGCCGCAGCCGCTGAGTTGAGCAACAGTGAAGGCAGCGTCTCTGCCTCAGCCAACAGTTGCTGATTTAATTGCGCATCTTCCACTAAAAGTGGGTTTAAAACGTCAGAGCCATGGGGCTTAATCAAAGTAAATCTCCATAAAAAGTCATTAAATTCAGTACAAAAGCTTCATCATTTCTACCAAATCACCGGCAGAAAAAGACTTAAACAATAAAGCTATTTTCTTCAAGGTAGGCGATTATAGTGTCTACCTCTTCTTCGAGAGACATCCTGTCAGTGTGCAGGTGAATCTCTGGATGCGATGGCTCCTCGTATGGATCATCAATACCCGTAAAGTTTTTAATCTCACCAGCGCGAGCTTTCTTGTAGAGCCCCTTTGGATCCCGCGCTTCAGCTGCTGCCAACGAACAATCGACAAACACCTCTACAAAGGCGAAACCAGCATCCTCATGCAGTGCCCGAACCTGATGGCGATCTGAGCGGTATGGACTTATAAAACTGGAAAGTACGATAACCCCAGCATCAACAAATAACTTGGAAATTTCTCCAATACGACGAATATTTTCCGAGCGATCCTCCGCAGAAAAACCGAGGTTTTTGTTAATGCCCAAGCGCACATTATCACCATCCAATCGATAGCTATGTTTGCCGCGTTTGAACAGGGCTCGCTCCAAGGCAACGGCAATAGTGCTTTTGCCACTTCCGGAAAAGCCCGTAAACCAAATTGTAGCCGCGCGTTGACCCAATAGGTTAACGCGATCTTCCGTTGAAATATCTCCGACGTGCCAGCGCACATTTGTCGCTTTTTGCTCTGTCATGCTGTCCTCCTGACCTACATATTGTGCATAGATGTTAGATTCTTTCCCGTTATAAGTAAAATAGGATATTATGATTTAACTAATCGGTTTTATCGATATCGAAGTGATTAACTAGTGCACCTATGAAATACACGCTCAGACAATTGGAAATTTTTCTTAGCATTGCCCGCTACCAGAATATATCCCGGGCCGCTGAGCGCTTGCATATGTCCCAATCAGCCGCCAGTGCCGCTCTGCAAAGTCTTGAACAAAGCTACAACATAAGCTTGTTTAAGCGCATCGGAAAAAAACTCGAACTCAATGAAGTGGGTAAGACTCTGCGCAACAAAGCAGAGATTTTGATAGCAAACGCCCAGGCATTCAATGAGGCACTGGAGGGTCACCATGAAATTGGTCATCTTACCGTCGGCGCCAGCTTTACCATTGGCAATCATCTCGCGGTTAGTTATCTCGCAGGCTACCTTGGCAACCATCCTGAAGCCAAAGTAGAGATAAACGTTGCCAACAGCCCGGATATTGTCGCGCAGGTGCTTAACTTTGAAGTGGATGTCGGCATGATTGAGGGTGAAATCAAGCATCGGGAGTTGACATTAATACCCTGGCGAGAGGATAACCTTGTGGTATTTTGTAGCCCGGGCCACCCTCTGGCAAAAAAAACCAATCTTACCGACAAAGATATTAAACAGGCTCGCTGGATACTTCGCGAGCCGGAGTCTGGCGCACGACAGACCTTTAATCGCGCACTAGCTGGACTCATGCCTGAGCTGGATATCTATCTGGAGTTCAAGCATAACGAAGCAATTAAAAAAGCTGTTGAGGCTGGCCTAGGTATTGGCTGCCTCTCTGAAATTGTATTGCGAAATAATTTTAAGACTGGCGAGCTTGTGCCTTTAAGGCTTCCAAGGCGCGATATGAAGCGAACCTTTTATTTTGCCCTGCCGAAAAATCGCAGCAGTACAACAGCCATCAACTGGTGGATAGAAGAGTGTAATCGGGAACTAAATCCAGCGACCAGATAGTGCACACTGCCGGGGCATTGACCTTGGCTTTCAATATTGAACAGTTTCCAGATTGGGCAAGAGGTTTTGCCACTTGACTATATGATTGGATTTCTCTGTGGGTAACTGCCGTGACTCCCCCGCCGCCATCATTACATCGCGTGGATCAAATAAATAGATCGGCTCTATATCTTTTCGTGCTGAAGAGGGTTTAATCGACCGGTCGATATTATCCAGTATCAAAGGCTCAGAGTCTGGTGAGGGAAAATACGCCAGCACAGTATGCGAGAGATCCAGGTCTCTGGATTTAACATAGCCAATGCGTAGTTTAACCAGATCCACCCCCATCTTATGAAGAGTAAATAACTTTGCCACTGTGAAGTCCTGTCCATCACCAGAGTGGTTGACCAAAAACTCCAGAGGATCGGCACGAGCATCAGTTTTGTTCCAACTGTTCGCATGGGTCACCAGATGGGCGCGATTGATAAAGTCATTAACTAATTTCAGCTTTTCAATATCCATTCTTGCATCTGAGTGCTTGACCATCTTCTTCCAGTTGCGTAAACGTGTTTCGGCGACAAAACCATGCTGCTCTCTGACCTTAACCAGTAGCTTTTCTGACACTTCAAAAGCCGCTACTTGACTGTGCAGACTAACAATAAAACCTATCAGCGCAATTTTTTTTGCCGATGCTGAAACCTGTTGCGATAGAAAAGTATCGATACCAGTGAATCCCTTGTATTAAGTACCCGTAAACGCTATTCCAATATGCACTCTTGGCATAGTGATTTTTATAAACTATGTTGAAGCCATCACAGATAATCATCCGAAAGGGAACTGGTCTGGCGTCAGGAGGGCGCGATGAGTGTATATCGACAATTAACTTGCCTGATTAGCACCGTTATTCTGCTGCAGGTAGCACTGTGGTTAGTAATTTGCATTTACATCGACAAAGCGACATTGATCAGGCAAATCGATAAACAGGCGCAAAACGGAGCCACCGCCCTGGCAATTTCAATGACCGAAGTATTGAAAACCAATGACCGTGCACGACTTGACGTCCTATACAACGCCGCTTCAGATCTTGGTCACTATCAGAATATCTATTTTGTCGACCTCGATAACAACCGCCTTATCGAGCGCGGATTCTCTTTCGAGACTCCTCAGGTACCCGATTTTTTTATTCGCGCTGTAGACCTTCCCCATATAGAAGCACAGGCATCGGTTTCCTCTGGATGGTCCAAAATTGGCAATGTTGGGGTAGTGATGAGTTTGCGCCAAAGTTACGAGCAGCTCTGGCAGGCAACATTGCAAAAGGCGATTTGGAGTTTATCAATTTCCCTGGTCGCCATACTGCTAATGAGCGTATTTATAAAGTTGCGCTTGCGGGCCGCCCAGCGACGATAATCCAGTGATTAACCTACTATTTTGGTTCTGAGCCTATAGATAGACTGTGAAAAACGTATAATGCGTCTTTTTTGAAGCTCGCTTATATAAACTGGACTGTTTTGATGACCGTACGCACACGCATAGCACCCTCGCCCACCGGCGACCCCCATGTAGGCACAGCCTATGTTGCACTGTTCAATATGGCCTTCGCCCGCAGCCAGGGCGGCCAGTTCCTGTTACGTATTGAAGATACCGACCAGACGCGCTCAACCCCGGAGTCTGAACAGGCTATTTTGGATGCCCTGCATTGGTTGGGACTAGATTGGGATGAGGGCCCGGATAACGGCGGCCCCAAGGGTCCCTACCGACAGAGCGAACGCTCTGACATCTATCGTCAACATGCTGATCAACTTCTCGAGAGCGGCCACGCCTTTCGCTGCTTTTGCAGTTCAGAGCGACTTGATGAACTGCGCAAAACACAAATGACCGACAAGCAGCAGCTCGGATATGACGGCCACTGTCTGCATATGCACCAGAATGAAATTGCCGAGCGTCTGGCCAACAATGAACCTCATGTAGTGAGAATGACAGTGCCTCGCGAGGGGCAGTGCGAATTCAAGGATATGCTGCGCGGTGAAATCAGCATTGAGTGGTCGCAGATCGATATGCAAGTGTTGTTAAAAGCCGATGGCATGCCAACTTATCACCTGGCCAATGTGGTCGATGATCACCTGATGGAAATCAGCCATGTAATCCGAGGTGAAGAGTGGATTAACTCTGCGCCCAAGCATATTTTGCTCTACCAATACTTCGGCTGGGAAACGCCGGTCTTTTGTCACCTGCCTCTGTTGCGCAACACTGACAAAAGTAAACTCTCAAAACGTAAAAACCCAACCAGCATTCTGTTCTATCAGCGCATGGGCTACCTGCCCGAAGCCCTGCTGAACTACCTGGGTCGAATGGGCTGGTCAATGCCTGACGAACGCGAGAAATTCACGCTTGATGAAATGCTCGAGGTATTTGATATTCAGCGTGTCTCACTCGGCGGCCCGGTCTTCGATGTGGAAAAACTCAGCTGGTTAAACGGCATGTGGATTCGCGAGGAACTCAGCGACGAACAACTGGCTGATCGCCTTCAGGAATGGGCTTTAAACCGCGACACCCTGATGGCTTTCCTGCCGTTTGCCAAGCAGCGCATGGAAACCCTCTCGGATTTAGCGCCCCTCGGCAACTACCTGGTTTCCGGAATGCTGCCGATCGGTGCCGAAGATCTTCGATCAGCCGGCATGCAGGACGATCAGTTACTCAGCGTCCTGCAATTCGCCCTGTGGCGACTCGAATCTGTACAGGCATGGAATCGCGACAATATCTTCAATGCCCTAAAGGCGGTAGCGGATGGCATGGAAATCAAATTAAAACCCTTTTTGGCGCCACTGTTTATCGCGATCGCCGGCAGCAGTGCCTCAATATCGGTGATGGACTCAATGAATCTGCTTGGCGCTGATCTGTCGCGAGCCCGTTTACGCCATGCAATTGACCTGCTGGGTGGTATTGGCAAAAAGAAACTCAAAAAGCTTGAAAAAGAGTACCAACAGCTTGCCTAACAGGCTTGACTTGATCCGGGGGCATCCCTATCATGGCGCACCTAATTTGGGGCCTTAGCTCAGCTGGGAGAGCGCAACACTGGCAGTGTTGAGGTCAGCGGTTCGATCCCGCTAGGCTCCACCAAATAAAAAACCCCTCACACGCAAGTGTGAGGGGTTTTTTATTTGATGTAGATTAGTGGGAGTGAGTTTTAGCCCCGGTTCACATGGAGCCTAGCGACGCAGAACGCCCTTTAGGATTGCTGTTGAGTATCCAGAGCACCAACATCCAAAACCGGAGAGGCATCGATATCCTCTGCATCCATCATCTGTGCAATTCGCTGCAGCGACGAAATAATCATAGTTTGCTCCCAGAGCTCTAGATCATTGAATTGCGCAGAAAACTGTTCCTGCAATGGCGCAGGCGCATCCATCAAAATTTCATCGGCCTTATCCGTCAGATAGACATGAACTCGGCGCTTGTCCTTGGTAGAGCGCACACGCTTGACTAATTCCCGTCTCTCTAATCGGTCAAGAATTGTGGTTACTGTGGCTTGGCTGAGACTAATCTTTTTTGCCACTTCACCAATGGTTGCATCGCTGTTATCGCGAATGGCCTGCAACAATAAAAGTTGAGGAGCGGTAAGTCCGGTGGTTTTGACCAGTTGCTTGGAATGCAAATCGGTGGCTCGAATAACACGACGTAGTGAGATCAGAACCTGATGAAGACTGTCCAATGTTTAATCCTTCAAGTTAGGCGCACATGGTTCGTTACGCATGGCGATAATAGTAAAACAACTATCGCTCGGCAAGACCTCTATAAAGACTAAGGCTCATCAATAAAAGCACCAGAGTAAATGGCAGACCTGTCGCAATTGCACCTGCCTGGAGCGCACTCAGGGCCTCTTTTCCGCCACCAAACAGAAGTGCGCCAGCAATGCCCCCCTGCAGCACGGCCCAAAAGATTCGCTGTGGTGTTGGCGCATCCATCTTGCCGCCTGCGGTAATGCTGTCAATCACCAGCGAACCTGAATCTGAGGAGGTGACAAAAAACACCATCACCAGCAAAATACCCAACCCGGTTGTAACCTGATTGATAGGCAGATTTTCCAGCATCTGGAAAGTCGCCAGGCTGGCCGTACTAATACCATTGGCAAGTCCACCAATACCATTTTGCGCCTGCTCCAGAGCGCTAATACCAAAACTGCTCATCCACAACAGCGTGACAAATGGCGGAATCAGTAGAACAGCGATCAAAAATTCCCGAATGGTGCGACCACGAGAAATGCGCGCAATAAACATACCCACAAAGGGTGACCAGCTGATCCACCAGGCCCAGTAAAACACAGTCCAGTCCTGCATCCATGTCTCATCTGGACGATCATTCCAAACGCTTAGGGGGATCAGATTGGCAAAATACCCGGCAGCGGAGGAGAACACCCCCTTGAAGATAGCCAGAGTCGGGCCGGTTATAGCGACAAAGATCAACAATAGCAGCGCAAGAACCATATTCACATTACTGAGCACCTTTACGCCGCCATCCAGCCCTCTAACTACCGAGATAATCGCCAGAAGGGTCACGCCGACAACTATGGCTATCTGAGTGTTGAGAGCATCGGGGATACTGAACAAAAAGTTCAGACCTGAGCTCGCCTGCGCAGCGCCCATACCCAACGAGGTGGCCAGACCAAAGATCGTCGCCATAACCGCCATAATATCGATCAGGTGGCCTCTCCAGCCCCAGACACGATCACCGAGAAGTGGGTAGAACGCCGAGCGGATTGTCAGGGGCATGCCTTTGTTAAAACAGAAGAAGGCCAGTGATAGAGCCACTATTGCGTAGATAGCCCAGGCGTGCAGACCCCAGTGATAAAGCGTTGCAGCCATAGCAAGATCTGCAGCCTCAGGGGACCAGGCTTGTACCGCAAGAGGTGTTCCACCCCAGCCGCTAAAGTAAGCCATAGGCTCAGCCACACCCCAAAACATCAGGCCAATACCCATACCCGCGGCAAAGAGCATCGAAAACCATGACAGGCGATTAAAATCCGGGATTGCCGATTCACCGCCAAGGCGTATTTTTCCAAATCGAGTCGCTACCAGAAACAGGCAGAATAGAACCAATATATTTGCCGACCCCATAAAGAACCAATCAAAGTTCACCAGGCACCAGTTCTTCACTGCGCCTAGATAGGTATTTGCCAGCTCAGGAAACATGATTGTGCCGGCGACAAAGACAATAATTAACAGTGCGCTGATAGCAAAAACGGGGTTGTGGACATCCATCCCTAAAATCTCCACGTTGTCCTGTCCCAGTTCATATTCAATGTCGTAGTGGCTTGGGTTTGTTGAATCCATAGGGCAATCTGACCAAAATTATTTAGAGGTTTAATTTTCAACGGAAAAATAAAAGACTCAGTATTTATTATATTGATAGAGTAATAAGCAAAAAAATTAATCTACCAGAGACTTATTAAGCCAGCATTACACTAAATACCCTTTAATGTAAGCTTTATTTTGCAAATTTTAAAACAGGCGTGAATTTAGACCAATACAATTTTTTTAGAACACTAAAGTTTATTATGCTAAGGTGATCAACTAATTCTTATAATAAATAATTGAGGGGTTAATTTCATGCTAAAACGCACCGCGTTATTTAGTGCTATCGTTGCAGCATCATCTTCTGCAAGTTTTTCTCACGCTGAAATCGAAGAAGTTCTGGTTACAGCCACCAAACGTAGCGCAAGCACTCAGGATATCGCTGTTGCTGTCTCCGCTATAACCTCCGAAAAGCTCGATCAATTAGGGGTCTCCAATTTTGAAGATTACCTGGTTCAATTGCCGGGCGTTACCGCTGGCGGTAGTGGCCCCGGACAGAACACCATCTATATACGTGGCGTTGCCTCAACCACTCCCAATCTGACAACCGCAGGTGTCGCTGGGCTGGCTCCAAATGTGGCCTTTTATCTTGACGAACAACCGCTGGCACAGCCCGGCCGTAATCTTGATGTTTACGCTGCTGATATGGAGCGAATCGAGGTGCTCTCCGGCCCTCAGGGAACATTGTTTGGCGCCAGTTCTCAAGCCGGTACAGTCCGCATGATTACCAATAAGCCCGACCCCTCGGCAACCTATGGTCGCGTTAAGCTGGGCGTTTCCCAGACTGCTCAGGGTGAGGGCAGCAACAATGTCGAAGCAATGTTCAACCTCCCTGTTCAGGATAGTGTCACTGTCCGTGGTGTTGTCTACCGCGATCATCAGGGCGGATATATTGACAATGTTCAGGGAACCCTGACTACGCTTGAGAGTGCACGCTTCCGTGAATCCGGCACTATGCGTTCCAATGGTGTTGCAGTTTCTGATCTGCGTGCCGGCTTCCAAACCCAGACTTATATCGATTCTGTCCAGGGCCTGTCATATCAGGAAAACAGAGTACCGCTGGATCCAACGGATCCAGCCAGCTATGCATTGGTTAACTTTCAGGAAGCTAACAACAGTCAACTGGTCGAAGAGGATTTCAACGACGCCACCTATGAAGGTGCCAGATTAGCAGCACTGATTGATCTCAACGACGACTGGTCTCTGCTGTTGGGCTACGGCCACCAGAGCCTCGAAACCGATGGCGTTTTTCAGGCCGATCCAACTCTTGGTACGGATGACCCCTCGATTCAGCGCTACAGCCCTGAAAACCTCGAAGATTCTTTTGACAATGTTAATTGGAAGCTCGAAGGTCGGGTTGGCGATTTGGATATTGTCTACGCTGGTGCTTACACCAAGCGTGAGACCGACCAGATGATCGACTACACCGATTACCTGTTTGTCGGCCAGTATCTCCCCTATTACATCTGTGACACCACAGTCACCTATCCGGAATACAACTATTACAATCCGGGTTATGCATCCAACATACCTGCCGGGACCTGTTATGCACCAGACACCTATGTGACCAGCTATAGCGAAACCACTGTCAGCACCCATGAGCTGCGCTTTGTCACAGACCAGGATAGCGCCATACGAGCTACTGGTGGCGCCTTCTACAGCGATCTGGAACTGCAAGAGCGCGTTGATTTCCGCTATCCCGGCATGCTTGAAGCCAATTTCTGGAATTTATACGATGGCGTAGACTCACCGCTAAACTATCCTTTTGACGATGGCTACCTGTCGCAGGCCGGCCCTTTCCCCAGAGACACAGTCTTTAGAAATGACATCAAACGTACTGATAAACAGCTCGGGGTCTTTGGCGAGCTTACCTTTGATCTCAATGATCAGTTCTCCTTTACCGCCGGTGCTCGCTGGTACGATGTCCGTGTTGATATGGAGGGTGGTGCCAACTCTTCATTCGGTAACTTCTTCCAGGGAACAGATGTCGACGCCTTTGGTACGAACATCACCGACCTCTACGATGGTGATGGCAAGTTGACCTTTATTGGTGACAGTAAGTTAGACACACGAATCACCTTTGAAGACGGGGTAACCTTTGATGAAGTAAAAGCCGCATTAACTGCCGTAGACAGCTTTAGTGTCGGGCGTGGCTCAGTAGCTAATGCACCCAACGCAATCAGTGATTTAGAGATCACCGGTATCCTCAACGCCCTGAAGGCGCCAGACGAGGCTAAAACCAGCGGTACCATTGTTAAGGCGACGCTAAACTGGACGCCCAGCGAAGATGTGCTGCTCTACGCCACTTACTCTGAAGGATTCCGACCCGGCCTGCTAAACCGCCCGGGTGGCGCATCGAATGCTGACGGCTACACCGTTCCCTTCGAGCTTATGACCGATGAAGTAACCAACATTGAATTTGGCTGGAAAACTGACCTTATGGATGGCCAGCTACGCTTCAATGGGAGTGCATTCTTTGCCGAGATCGAGAATCTGCAAACGACAATCTTCGATCCATCGATTGCCAACCTGTTCTTCTCGGATAACGCAGCGAATGCCGAAATCACTGGTTTGGAAGCAGATTTTATCTTCGCTCCCGACTCAGTAATGGGCCTCACTGTCAGTGGTGGCGTATCGCTTCTCGACACAGAGATTACTGAGGTACTGACCCCAACCGATGATGTTGTCAAAGGTGATTCCCTGGCCTTTGCGCCTGAATTCCAGGCCAACCTCCAAGCTCGTTACGAGTGGAATCTGACATCTGGCTTTGTTGCCCACGTGATGCCTCATATTGCACATTCTGGCGAATCCTACAGCGATATCATCCGCATGAATCGCGATAAGATTCAGAGCTGGACTATGCTCGGTCTCACCGCTGGTGTCAGCAGTGAAACCTGGGGTGCCGAACTATTTATAGACAACCTGACCGACGAGCGCGCAGAACTGTCGCGCAACTTTGTCAATGATAGAGAGCGTGTTTCATATGCAAGACCACGTACTGTGGGCATGCGCGTGACCTACAATTTCTAACAAATGTTGTTAAGTGCTAGAATCGATATGCCCCTTTTCAGGGGCATATTTTTTGCCCGAGGAAAAGTATTTTGAACCAGCAAGACAAGATCCAGATCGAACAATGGATGCGCGACAAGCACTTTGAAAAAGCGCTTGCACAGCTAACTACAGCCATACAATCGCAACCTGAAAATATTGATGCGCTTTACTACAGAGCGGTTTGCCTAAGATATCTCAATCGACTGGAAGAAGCTCTGGAGCAGTTAAGAGTGCTGCGAAAAATCGCCCCAAGCTTTGGGCGAGGGCTTCAGGAAGAGGCGCACATCCATTTCGCCAGAGGTGATATCAGGCAGGCCCTGCATCTCTATACCCGCGCGACCCATGCCAACCCCTCTCTGCAGGCAAGCTGGCGCAGACAGATTGAAATACTTTTAAAACAGGGTCGAGAAGCTGAGGCGATCAGATTAAAACCGCACTTGCAGCGGGTTCTGAAAATGCCCCAGCCACTGATCGCAGCCATGGATTTTATCGCTCAGGGCAAATTGTCAAATGCAGAGGATATCTGTCGAGAATTTTTAAAACAGCACCCACATCATGTTGAAGCAATGAGATTGCTCGCCGAAGTGGGAATGAAATTAAATATCCTTCACGATGCCGAGTTTTTACTAGAGAGCGCTCTTCAGCTGGAACCTGAAAATGATCTCTTGCGCGTCGACTATATTGAGGCCTTGCGCAAGCGTCAAAAGATCGAGGCTGCCCATGCCGAGGTGCTGACACTGCATAAAGCCAACCCGGACAACGTCCATTTTGAATCACTGTATGCTGTTCTCTGTATGCAAATGGGTGACTATGACAAAGCACTTGCGTTATTTGACAGCATACTCACCAAGATTCCCGGCGACCCGGTCACTCTAACCTCAAAGGGCCATGCGCTAAAAACTTGCGGCAATACCGACGAGGCAATTGCGTCCTACCGCAATGCCACACAGAGCAGCTCTGCCTACGGCGAGGCATGGCACTCACTGGCCAACCTGAAAACCGTTAAATTCAGCGATACCGATATCAACAAAATGCTCGCTCAATTGGAGAGCGATGATTTAAAATTTATGGACAGGGTCTACATCAACTTCACCCTGGGAAAAGCCTTTGAAGATGCTGAAAAATTTGATCAGGCCTTCAGCCACTACGCGGCCGGCAATAAAGCCAAAAAAGCCCAAAGCCGCTACTCAGCCGAACAAATGACTGAGGAATTTGAACAGCAAAAACAACTGTTCACCAGCCAATTTATCAGCGATAGAAAGGGCTTTGGTCACAGCGCCCGCGACCCTATTTTTGTTGTGGGTCTGCCGCGCGCCGGCTCAACTCTGCTGGAACAGATACTCTCATCCCACAGCCAGGTTGACGGCACCCTCGAATTGCCCAATGTACTGGCACTGGTAAACGACCTGCGCAGAGGCGGCAATATGACCGGGGATAATTTATATCCGTCTATACTCGAAACACTCGATGCAGATAAGTATCGTGAATTTGGCGAGGCCTATATTCGCGACACCCAGGTTCATCGCCAGGATGCACCGTTCTTTATTGATAAAATGCCAAATAATTTCCGGCATATCGGTTTGATCAAGTTAATGCTGCCAAATGCCAAGATTATCGACGCCCGCCGCCACCCAATGGGCTGTTGTTTTAGCGGCTACAAGCAGCTTTTCGCAGAGGGGCAGGCCTTTAGCTATGACCTCAATGATGCCGGACAGTACTATCGCGACTATCAATCCCTGATGGATACCTGGCAGTCTGTATTTCCCGAGCAGATACTACATGTGCAATACGAAGACGTAGTCAATGACTTTGAGGCCCAGGTACGGCGAATTTTGGACTATTGTGGTCTGCCCTTCGAGGAAGCCTGTTTAAGTTTTTACAAAACCGAACGCGCAGTTAGAACACCCTCCTCCGAGCAGGTAAGGCAGCCTATCTACCGAGGGGGCATTGATCAGTGGAAGAATTTTGAAGCGCATCTGGGGCCGCTGAAAAAAAGCCTGGGAACAGTTCTCGACGATTACCCGATGTAGTTTACCGACCGCATAGCATCCTCTGTTACACTAATTTTCCGCTTGCACCTCAGTTGATGGACGCACTGGAAAAAGACAAGTTTTTTACTTTTTAATCGCTGGAAATCAAACGCAGTAACTGGTGCAACCGTAACAACCGCCGACACACAAAAATTACTTAACTGGATTTTATTAATGAAAATTATCCGCTGGATTTTGGGCCGAATTATTTTAATTCTCGATGCGATCACTTCTCCAAAGGGCATTGTCAGAGATGCCAGTGCACAAAAAGACATTGATGCCGCAACGGCCAGAATGTCGATATATCAATTTAAAGCCTGCCCGTTCTGTGTGAAAGTACGTCGCGAGCTCAAGCGCCACTCACTCAATATCGAGCTGCGCGACGCACAGCACGATGCGCGGATTAAAGCTGAGCTGGTCAGGGAGGGCGGACGTCACAAGGTACCCTGCCTGCGAATCGAAAAGCCCGACAACAGCGTCGAATGGCTCTACGAATCCACAGATATTATTTCCTACCTAAAAACTCAGTTGAATCTTTCCTAAACCCGCGTTCGGCAAATTACTGGCGGCACTATAGACCATAGGGAAATGTCTCCAGCGCCCCTCTGTTAACCTGCCTGCTCAGAGGTTCAACTGCCCGGGTCTCATCAAACCAGATATATTCGTCGAACTGGCGAGCTAAACTGGCATAAAAATAGTGGCTTTGCAGTTCACTTTCAGGACGATAAACCACCCCGATAGCGCGCTCCAGACGCTCAGCCAAAAGCCTGCGACGGACAGTTTGTCGCTTTGGCTTAATCAGCGGCAAGATGAAATTATCCGTTGGCACCTGATGAAAGAGCCGCTCGTAGCTATCGATATGCGCCGGCTGTACCTGCTTGACCTCCATTGGCCCGCCCCACTCCGAGGCAGCTGCGACTGTACCGTGGTCAGTACCAAAGCCAATCAGATAGCTACTGCGCCTGTATTTTTCGCGCACCAGCTGACCGAGGTTAAACTCGCCACGGGCACTCATCTGAGTTGCCCGGGCATCGCCAATATGTGAATTGTGTTCCCAGATAATCACCTTACTTTGAGCACCTTTGAATTTCAGGATCGACTGCAAAGTATCAAACATATGCTGGTCTCTCTGATTCCAAGAATTCTGTTCGGCATAGTAGAGGGTTCGGTAGTAACGCTCGGCATTGGCCACTAAACGGGCATTTTGCTCGGCATCAAAAAAGCGTCTCTCACCAGCTTCGCTGTATGCAAGCCGCTGCTTTAATAAATCCCGAAGCGTGGCCAGCACCTCTTTTTCACATTTCTTATACTGCCGGTTTAACATCAACTGCCCGTAGATTGATGGATCATTGGACCAGGGGGTTAAACAGGCGTAGCGGCCCCTGGCCACTTCAGCTGTCACCGGGTCCACCTCTTGCAGATAATTCAACACCGCCTCAATCGAACTGTTCAGGCTGTAGAGGTCCAGCCCATAGAAATCGACATATTGATCAGCGTCTGAAAGCGCGGCGTTGTAGCGCTTTAACCACTGGCAAAATTTCAGCACAGACTGGTTGGCCCACATCCAGGTTGGAAATCGGCTAAATGGCGCATCCACCAACAGTGGATCCGGAGACCTGTTTTGAATAAAGTGATTAATATGGCTGGCATCCGGCCAGTCGGCCTCGACGGCAACCACAGTAAAGCCTTTTTTCTCAATTAATTCGCGACTAATACGCGCCCGCATGTCGTAGAATTCGGCGCTACCATGACTTGCCTCACCGAGCAATACCAGCCGGGAATTACCAATCCGCCGCAGCAGCTTTTCGAGATCAACCTCCTCCACAGAGCCAAAATGTTCACTGCATTGATACACTATTTCCTCAAGACTGGAAGAAATCCCTCCCTTAGCGGCAGCCCCTACCGTCTCTTCCTCCCAACCGGAGAGACCAATAAGTGGTACAAAATGCACAGCACCCAAATCTTCCTCCTGGTATTCGGTGTCACCTAGTCGCCGAATGCGCAACAACTTTTGTGTATGTATTTCATCACCTACAGGAATAACCAGGCGACCGCCAATGGCCAACTGCTCTTTCAATGCTTCGGGAACCTGCGGACCACCGGCGGCAACTGCAATGGCATCAAAGGGCGCCTCGCTCGGCCAGCCCAGGGTGCCATCGGCAAACAACACGTCTATATTGCTGTAACCCAATTCAATCAACCTGCTGCGGGCACTGTCCGCGAGGATTTTATGTCTCTCCACAGTGAATACCCGGTCGGCGATTTTCGCCAGTATGGCCGCGGCGTATCCTGAGCCAGTGCCAACCTCAAGAACCCTGTCTGTGGATTGCAACTGCAGAGCAGATATCATCAAAGCAACAATATAGGGTTGAGAGATAGTCTGCCGGGCAGCGATAGGCAGAGGAGCGTCATGATAGGCGAATTCAACCAGATCGGCGGGCACAAATTGTTCGCGCGGAACTGCACTTACCGCCGCTAACACCTGCTCATCACGCAAGCCTCGAGCGACCATTTGATGCTCGATCATCTGCTGCTTTAATTTCACAAAATTGCTCATTAATCGCACCCCGTTAAATCACCTTCTGCAATGGCGATAAATTGTTGCAACCTCAAGGGAAGTAACATTGACAGAAATCAAAAAAATCCAAGTCACCAGCGCCAGATCACCGCCGAATTCTAAATACAGGCTATTTGACTGACGTCAACATTACTGCCAGCACAACAGGTTTAACTGGTTCCATCAGAATAAATAACACTTAGAGGGCTGCCGTAAGCTCAATTCCTTGAGGTCGTATTTCGAAGTCCTATGCCGAAACAATTAACTCTGACAAAAAGCATTTTTATTGGCATCGGGGTTGTAACCATACTGCTTTTGCTGATGCTAATTCTGGATATCGACAAACAGATTCTCGATACCCTGCAATGGTTGGATTCAAAGGGCAGCTGGGCACTTTTTTGGTTTGTCTTAATAATCGCCCTGGTCGTCATACTTGTGCTGCCCGGAGTTTTATTCACCACCGGCGCAGGGTTTGTCTTTGGTCTCACCAAGGGCACAGTCGGCGTCGTGATCGGCACAACGCTGGGAGCCTGCGTAGCATTTTTGATTGCTCGACACCTTATGAGCAAGCGCCTGAAAGCGATTATAGCGGCCGATAATAAACTTGGTCTGCTCAGCGAAGACATTGGCTCCCGCGGCTTTAAAATTGTCTTCCTAACGCGGCTGATTCCTTTTTTTCCCGGTAAACTCTCCAACTATCTGTTCGGTTTGACGCAAATGTCTCTGCGAGATTTTGCCCTTGCCAGCTTGCTGGGCTTTATTCCCCTCTCTTTGCACAATGCCTATCTCGGCTCTCTTGCTGCGGATATTGCGACCCTGGGTGATCGTCACGCAGAGCGCACTGCTCTGGAGTGGGCTGTCTATGGCCTGGGCTTTTTGATAACAGTCAGCATTGTTCTATACCTCCATCACTGGGCCAATCGCACGCTAAGCGAACAGACAAATCATCAATCAGCAGCCAACGGCGAGCCTTAATATTTTGAGGAGCTATCTGTGAACAACAGCACCAAACTTAATATTGTGATGTTTACCAATACCTTTACCCCCCACGTGGGCGGTGTTGCCCGCTCGGTCGAAAGCTTTGCCCAAGAGTATCGAAAACTTGGCCACAGGGTTTTAATCGTCGCCCCGGAATTTGAAAACACGCCAGTGGATGAAGTCGACGTACTGCGTGTGCCAGCAATGCAAAAATTCAACGGCAGTGACTTCTCCGTCGCACTGCCTGTTTCCGGCCTGCTGAGCAGTAAGCTGGATGCGTTTCAACCCCATATTATCCATTCCCACCATCCTTTCCTCTTGGGTATGACCGCAATGCGCATTGCCCACTACCGCAATCTACCTCTGGTCTTTACCCACCACACACTCTATGAGAGATACACCCATTACGTGCCCGGGGACTCAGAAAAAATGCAGAAATTTTCCATAGAACTTGCCACCCACTACGCCAACCTCGCCGACAGAGTCTTTGCACCCAGTGAGAGTATTGCGGCACTATTGAGCCAACGCGGCGTGAATTCAGCCATTAGTGTGGTGCCAACAGGGGTAAAAATATCCCAGTTTGAAAACGCCTCCGGAAAGCGCTTTCGCAAATCCATGAATATCCCCAAAAAAGCGTTTGTTGTCGGCCACCTCGGTCGCCTCGCCCCAGAAAAAAATCTCCCCTTCCTCAGCGAGACGGTGTCTAAATTTATTGCATCAACCAGAGGAAAAAATACAAGGCGCAAAAAGCGCTGTGACGAGGCGCATTTCCTAGTTGTCGGAAAAGGACCCTCGGAAAACGCCATTCGAGGCAGTTTCCAGCACGCAGGAATCACCCAGCACCTGCATGTCACAGGCATTTTAAATTGCCGCGAATTAACCGATGCCTACGCTGCCATGGATGTGTTTGCCTTTGCATCGAAAAGTGAAACCCAGGGCATGGTTCTAACTGAGGCTATGGCCTGCGGGGTACCTGTGGTTGCCCTTGAAGCCTGCGGGGTAAGAGAGGTAGTTATCGATAAGGTCAACGGTCGTCTGGTGCAAAGAGAGGATGCAACTGCTTTTGCCGAGGCTCTGCGATGGGTAGCCAAACAACCGCCGCTCCAACGCTTTTCCCTATCACTGGCAGCGCGCAAGACAGCACAGGAGTACTCCATGTCTAACACCGCAACCCAGGCTCTGGGACATTATCAGGCGTTATGCCGCAATAGCCCCCCGAGACAGGCTAAAAATTATCACCAGTTGGCGCGAATAGTCGAGCTGATAAAAATTGAATGGGCGATTATTGAGGGATTTGCCAACGCCGCAAGCCAGTCTATTTTAAAGAGTCAGCCCAGACAGCAAGAATCTACAGGTAGCTGAATGCTCACTCGGATTGCAACAATATTTAGACGTTTGCGCAGAGCGCTGAGTCGCAGCGAATGGCTTGGTTATTTACTAAAATTACCCCCTTCGGCTGATACCACTGGCAAATCCGGGCTGGTCATGGTGCAAATCGACGGCCTCTCCCACAGGGAATTAAAGCGCGCAATTAAGGGCGGCGAAATGCCCTTTCTGAAACAGCTGATCAAGCGAGAAAACTATCAACTTCACAGACTCTATTCCGGCATTCCATCTACAACGCCCGCAGCCCAAGGTGAACTGTTCTATGGCATCAAAACTGCCGTACCCAGTTTTAACTACAAACCTCACAATTCTGAGGAGCTGGTGCGAATGTTTGAACCCGGTGCAGCTGAAAAGGTCGAGGCAAGCTTGAGTGCAATGCAGACCACTCCCCTACTGGCGAATGGTAGCAGCTACGCCAATAACTTCACTGGTGGTGCAGCGGAAGCGCACTTTTGTCCTAGCGCCCTTGGTTGGGGGGCAGCACTGCGAGGCACTCGCCCCCTGGTTTTGCTGGTATGCAGCCATCTCTACAGCTTTATTAGAACCCTGGCACTGATGTTGCTGGAAACTCTGCTCGCGATTATTGATTGCACTCGTGGGCTGGTTTCCGGTCGAGATTTATGGGCCGAACTAAAATTTATACCCAGTCGCGTACTGATTGTTATTTTACTTCGGGAACTGACCACCATCGGCGTAAAAATAGACATAGCCAGGGGCTTACCGATTATTCACGTCAACTTTCTCGGATACGATGAGCAAGCCCATAGACGCAATCCAAAATCGCTTTTTGCCCACTGGACGCTTCGCGGCATTGACGATGCCATCGCCCGAGTATGGCGAGCGACACTGCACTCAAGTCGTCGCAGTTACGACCTGTGGATATACTCTGATCACGGTCAACAGCAAGTGGCACCCTATGCAATGACCTATGGCAGAGATTTTGCCGAGGCGGCAACCAACATCTTCAATCGCATACTGGGGTGCAGCGTAGACTGCAAAACTACCGGTGGTCAGGGCATCCAGCTCGAACGCATACGAATGTTTGGCGGCAGGCGTACACAGAGGTTGTTTGGCGAAATGCTCGCCAATATTGGCAATGGAAACCACACACAGAAGACAGTAGCTGAAGAGAACAGGCCGCAGCTGAGCATAGCGACTCTCGGACCAGTGGCACACTTCTATTTCAACCAGACGCTGGCACCCCACCAGTTGAGCGCACTTGCCCAGGCACTGTGTAAAGAGGCCCATGTACCTGTGGTTTTATATTGTAATCCCGCGGGACAGGTTCGCGTCTGCCGTCGGCGCAGCGAGTACAATTTAAACGAAAACCCCAGCGCTCTGTTCGGTGCTGACTATCCCTATCCAGAAATGGCCTGCGAAGATATTCAACGACTCTGCCAACATCCGGATGCCGGCGTACTGATTGCCTCCGGACAACTACCCAGCCAGCCTGAAAACACCGACTACCGGGCTCTTAGCTTTGCCGTAGAAAATGGTGCCCACGGCGGGTGGAGCGACCAGCAGACTGATGCCTTTGCTCTGCTTCCAGAGGATATATATCTGAGCAAAACCGCACCGGAAGGGTCACGATTAATGGATATAAGGGTTGCAGCGCTTGATTTTATCCATCCGCAAAGAGGCCCCATTAAAAGCCGTAAAGATAGTCATAAACAACAAAATGTTAGCCACTCAAGGGGTGGCAGCGTTAATCAACAGCAGAAAAAACTGCGAATCATGACTTACAACGTACACAGCTGCATAGGTATGGATGGCAAGCTTGCACCGGAGAGAATTGCCAGAGTTATAGCTAGGTACAACCCGGATATAGTTGCACTTCAGGAGCTTGATGTTAACCGTTATCGAACGCAAAAGATTGATCAGGCCGATGTAATAGCTCAGTATCTGGGTATGCAAATGCATTTTCATGGGCCGATAAAAATTGAAAGAGAGCGTTTCGGCAATGCGATACTGTCAGCGCTTCCGATGCAGCTTATCAAAGCCGGCAATCTACCCGGATCTTCCTACAAACCCAACACTCAACCCCGTGGCGCCCTGTGGGTTGCCATCGAAATTTTTGGCCACGAGATACAGCTTATCAATACCCATCTAAGCTTGCGAAGTCAGGAGCGCCGCAAACAGGCGCAGAGCTTACTCAGCGATACCTGGCTCAGGCATCCAAACTGCCGCGAACCAACAATTCTCTGTGGAGACTTCAATGCCAGACCCGGTACCCCGGAATGGCACAACCTCAACCAGCGGCTGCCGGATGCACAGGTCACACTCGAGAACCATGTACCCAAAAAGACTTTTTTCAGCCGCTTACCCACCACCAGAATTGACCATATTTTTATGGATAGAACGCTTCAACCTCAGGCAATTTTTACCCCGAATAATTCATTGGCCAGAGTGGCCTCTGATCATCTTCCGCTAGTCATGGATATAAGCCTGACCCCAGCCGACAACCCGTAGCAATCTATTTATTTCACTGCTGTTTAATAAGAAATTTAATCTTGGGCATCAGGGCAATTTTGCAATCGCCCTCAGACGCCAGCTGTTGTAGAATCCCATTTTTGAACATCGAGACTGGAATTCACAATGGGCAGAGCCTACCAAAACCGCAAAGATTCAATGGCCAAAACATCTGATGCCAAAGCCAGGGTATACAGTAAATATGGTCGTGAGATATATGTTGTCGCCAAAGCAGGCGGCATTGATCCCGCGGGAAACCTTACCCTTCGCAGCCTTATCGAGCGCGCCAAGAAAGACCAGGTGCCGACCCATGTCATTGAGAAGGCGATTGATAAAGCCAAAGGCGGTGCTGGCGAAAATTTTGAATTGGCTCGTTACGAAGGCTATGGCCCCGGTAACTGCATGGTCATTATCGAATGCCTTACCGATAACCCCAACCGCACCTTTGGTGATGTCCGCCTGTGCTTTACCAAAACCAAAACCAAGATCGGCACACAGGGCTCGGTCAGTCATATGTTTGACCACCTGACCATCCTTAAATTTGGTGGCCATGACGAAGAGACAGTCCTTGACACTCTGCTTGTGAGCGACGTAGATGTTACCGACATCGAAAATGAAGACGGCATGCTCACAGTGTTTGCACCTCATACCGAGTCATTCAAGGCGAAGAAAGCGCTCAGCGAAGCCTTTGGCGAAATTGATTACGAGGTTGATGAGGTTCAATTTATTGCCCAAAACACCGCCCCACTCGACAACGATGACGACAGGGCAATGTTTGAACGTTTTATGGATATGCTCAACGACTTGGATGACGTCCAAAATATTTATCACAGCGTAGAAACTGCATAAGCTTTTCCCTTATGGCTAACTAAAGCCCCTTCAGTATTGATTATGGCCGGGCAATATTGGATAGTCTGAGATTCGAGCCCTGCATGGAAAATTAGCAGGGCTAGCACCGTTGTCATATAAAGGCAATCTGCAATCGTTACACTAACCCTAAAGTAACCCTCTAAAGGAATAAGACAAGATGTCTGTGCAAGAGAAAGTATTTGTAGTTGTTGATCCCACTGCCAGTGAACATATCGCCCTTCAGCGGGCCATAATTACATCAAGATTTCGAACTCCATCACCCACTCTGTATATCTTTGTTGGTGTTGACAGTGAAAGTGTTGATACCCGCGCCTCGAATGATGCCCTATTTAAAAACAGCCAGTGGTTCGAAGACGAGATTCATGCCCCATTAAGGAAAGAGGGTCTGGATTACAAAATTGAAATTTCATGGTCCAGTGAATGGCAGCGTTCAATCCTAAAATCAGCGAACAGCTTTGGCGCTGATCTTATTCTGCTGCCAATTTTGAAGAAAAAGAAAAATGCCCTGCGCTTCACCTTCAGCGAATCCAAGTGGAAAGTACTAAAGAAAGCTACCTGCCCAGTAATTCTGGTTCGCCCCGGTGCGGCAGAGCAGCGCAAAACAATTCTCGCTGCGGTTAATTTTCAGGCCATTGGTACTCAGCAAAAACTGCTAAATGCCAATATTCTCGCCCACGGAAAATGGTTGGCAGAGAATTACGGCGCTGATCTTCATGTCGTCAATGCCTATATAGATTCCATGCACTATCCCGACCGTGGCAATCTGGCAAAACAAGCCGGTATACCCTCAAAAAATATCCATGTGGTCAAAGGCTATACTGATGAGGCTGTTGCGGAAACTGCCAAAAAACTAAATGCCGATCTGGTGGTTATGGGTACTCTGGGTCAAACCGGTCTAGTCAAGACCCGTCGCGGCAACACAGCAGAGCGAGTAATTTCAGCACTGGATGTGGATATTGTGGTGGTTAACACTGAGTATGAAAGTTAAAAGTCAGCTATAGCACGAAAATTAGTGCTAATTTTCAGGCTTTGACAGCCTGATAAATAGACTGACAGAGACAATGGAGAGGCTAAAAACCTCTCCATTTTTATTGCCCACAGAAGTGTGGGTAGAGCCAATAAAAAAGTATCGCCGCGACAATAAAGCCGCACAAAACACCGCCAAAAAAGCTTATCTGGCTGCGCATCCTGTAGGGTAAGTAGGGTGATTTTTTGCGTGCTTCAAACTGCCGTTCAAGGTGATTAATCTCCTTATCGGCCCAGGACTTTAGCTCTTTTAAAGTAGCCTGGATCTTTTCTACATCACCGTTTTCAGACATCCATCAAAGCAAATTCAGTCAGCGCCTTGGCGGTTTGATCCTCTGCACAATCGATATGTGCTTCCACGACGGACCTGTTGATATCCAGCCGATTGGCGATATCTGTTTTTGACATATCCTTGAAGTGGTGCAACAGATAAATATAACGAGTCTTTTCCGGTAACTGTGAAAGACGTTCCCTCAAGGACTCCTGCCGCAGCTCATCCAGCAAAACCCTATAGGCTGAGCTATCCCGATTCGAGAGCGCCGGCGCATTACTATGGCAGCCGTAATATTGGCTATCCATCTTGCGCTTACGCAGCACATTGAGCGCCAGCCTGACTGCCATGCTAAATAGATAGCGACGCAGATCACCGACATCTTGATTGTGTTTAATACGAACGAGTTTCAGGTATGCATCCTGCGCCAGGGCTTTAGCGCCCTCTTCATCGCCGAGTTTGCGTACCAGCAAGCGGCGCAATTCATCGGATGTATCCTGATAGAGCTGAGCAATCTCAGCATCTGTTATACCAGCACCAGCTGCAGTCATTTCCAAAATAAGCCTCTCCAACGCCAGTTTCTTATGCTCTGGACTTCCCGACTTCAGACTGGCAACTTTTGAATTGACAGCCTGGAGATTTGGGGTTTGGTTTTGCGGTTTATGACTCACCTTGTCTCCTGCACATCCTTTTGCCAGCGACTATCCTGTCGCTGGTTATTGCCCGAGATTTCCTGTTTCGGCTATGCAAACTGATAAATTCTCACAAAACATTCAGCCGCATATCTAGTAAGACTCCAAAAGTGCATTTATCCCTACCCTGAAAAAACATTTTTTTTGCAACTGCCAAACTACACAGCCAATAACCATAGGCATTGCAGCAACTAAAATCTGGTCTACATTAACGCTATGCCCTCGACAAAAACTTCCATCGACCACCAAAATAATCGGCGACCCCAGCTAAAGCGCGCCCTGAACCTACCCCTGATCACCCTCTATGGACTGGGAACTACCATTGGCGGTGGAATCTATGTTTTAGTGGGAAAAGTCGCTGAGCGCGCCGATATGATGGCCCCGATTTCATTTGTGGCCGCGGCACTATTGTCAGCATTTACCGCACTGACCTTCGCAGAGCTATCCAGTCGCTTTCCTAAAAGTGCCGGTGAAGCGGTTTATGTGCAGCAAGCCTTTAACTACAAACAGCTGGCTATCTTTGTCGGCATTCTGGTGATTCTCAATGGCTGCGTTTCTGCCGCCGCACTGGCCAACGGTTTTGTCGGCTATTTGCAGACCTTTTTCCCTATCCCTGACTGGACGGCAATCGTGGTTATCAGTATCGCTCTAGGGCTTCTAGCGGCATGGGGCATAGGCCAATCAGTGACTGCGGCGGCAGCAATCACCCTGATTGAAATCGGTGGTCTGCTACTTATTATCTGGGTTGCACGGGATGAATTTGCAACACTCCCTGTGCGTGCCCCTGAACTGGTCCCCGGATGGGATGGGGCTGTCTGGCTGGGCATTTTAAGTGGTTCTTTTTTAGCCTTTTATGCCTTTATTGGCTTTGAGGATATGGTCAATGTTGCCGAGGAGATCAAAAACGTTGAGAAAACATTACCCCGGGCAATAATTGTCACCCTGCTGCTCACCACAGTCATTTATTTTCTTGTTGCCCTAGTGGCAGTCCTTAGCATTGCGCCAGGGGAACTGGGCCAGCAAAAGGCCCCGCTAAGCTATATCTATGAATTCAAATCTGCTTCCGACCCAGCCATAATTAGCCTGATTGGCATCTTTGCGATTCTTAATGGCGGCTTGATTCAAATGATTATGGCGTCGAGAGTTTTATACGGAATGAGTCGTCAGGCACTTGCTCCCGCTGCGCTGCACTTTCTGGGCGATATCAACGCTCGAACCCAGACTCCGGTCAAGGCCACGGTCTGTGTTGTTTTACTGGTAAGCTTTTTAGCCTTGAGCTTTGATATTGAAGGTCTGGCGGAGACCACATCTCTGATGATTTTGATTATTGCGACACTAGTTAATGCTGCGCTGTTGCGTTTAAAATTTTATGACAGTGGCCAGCAGCAATTAAAGGGCATTACAGTGCCACTATGGGTCCCTCTTTGCGGTTTAATTGTAAGCTTTAGTTTTGCGCTGATGATCGCTATCAGCCTGCTTGGATAGCAGTTTTATTTACAGCTGACTACCAGTTATCACGCAGTGAGCGCAGAGCAATAAAGACCTGTTCTTCAGATGCCGACTGACAATCGAGTCGCTCGCGTATACTGGGACTATCAAGGCGAAAAAAACTGTTGAACCGACGCTCATCACCTATACAGGTAATTATTGGGGCAACCGTAGGATCAGATTCAAGAGCCCTCGCCAACCAAATTTTAGCGTCAGGGTTATGCGGTTCCAGACTCAGAGTAAAACGCAGGTTATTCTCGAGGTATTCGTGGCCAGGGTAGACAACAACATCATCTGGCAAACTGTGAAACTGCTTTGAGATAGTCTCATAAAGCACTCGGGCATCACCACTACGGCAATGGCCGACACCGGCATTAAACAGCGTATCGCCAGTAAACACGGCTTTGACCCGGGACTTAACGAGCAACAGAAAACACAGATGAGCAAAGGTATGACCCGGGGTGTCCAGCACCTCCAGCTCTACACTCCTATCGAGAGCTATCTTCTCCCCAGCCTGCAGTGTACGGCTAAGGCCGGGAATTTTTCCCTGACCATTGGCATGGGCCCATACCTCACAATTGTGCTCGGAAACCAGAGCATTATTACCCTGAATATGGTCCCAATGCTCATGGGTATTAATGATTGTCTTTAGGGTTAATTGTCTCTCGCCAAGCAGCTTGTTTACCACTGTCTCGTCCCAGGGATCAATGCTAATGGCACTGCCATCTGACAACTCTATAAGATAAGTAAAGTTGCGTAATTCGCTGGCTGTGTAAATTTGGTGGATTTTCATTATCGATGCACAAAGGGAAACTTTTAGTTGTTCAAGACAATAGCGATTCGGTATCGGTAATACCAGCGAAATATTTCTCAGGTTGCTGGGTGTTAGCAGCAACCCATAACGAAGGATTTTCCCTTCGGGGCGCCTGCGGCGTCTAAACTCGACTGGAGTCGAGTTTATCGAACCTGCGATGGATCTCAACCACCACAACCCAAAAATTAAAAAACCCCCGCTCTTGCGAGCGAGGGTTTTTAAATTTTGGTGGGCCGTGATGGATTGACTGTAACAGCCTTTTTGGCTGTTACATCCCCTTCGGGGCGCCTGCGGCGTCTAAACTCGACTGGAGTCGAGTTTATCGAACCTGCGATGGATCTCAACCACCACAACCCAAAAATTAAAAAACCCCCGCTCTTGCGAGCGAGGGTTTTTAAATTTTGGTGGGCCGTGATGGATTCGAACCATCGACCAATTGGTTAAAAGCCAACTGCTCTACCGCTGAGCTAACGGCCCTCAGAAGAGGTGCGTATCATACTGACCGGAAACTAAAATTCAAGCGTTATTTTGATATCTCGTGGGGTCTTGTAATCCAGCCTGCTCAAAGCCTTGTTTACGCAGCCGGCAACTCTCGCATCGACCACATGCCAGACCCTCTAAACTGGCCTGATAGCAAGATACTGTCTGGCTGTAATCGACTCCCAGAGCCAGACCTGCCTGGACTATTTCAGCCTTGGTCATATCAATTAGCGGCGCATGAATATTAAGCTTTTGTCCCTCAACAGCGGACTTAGTCGCCAGATTAGCTACTGCCTCAAAGGCAGTTATATATTCCGGCCGGCAATCGGGGTAACCGGAGTAATCGACGGCATTGACGCCGAGGAATATATCATTGGCACCGAGTACTTCGGCCCATCCCAAGGCGATTGAAAGAAATACTGTGTTGCGGGCGGGAACATAGGTTACTGGTATACCGGAGGTTTCTTCTTCAGGAACATCGATGCTGGCATCAGTCAGTGCTGAACCACCAATGGTTCCCAGATCCAACTTTACTACCTTGTGCTCACAGACCGCCATATGCGCGGAAACGCGCTGGGCTGCTTCTAGCTCTGAGCGGTGGCGCTGGCCATAGTCAAAACTCAGGGTGTAGCAATCAAAACCCTGGCTTTTTGCCATGGCGACCACTGTTGAAGAGTCGAGTCCACCAGATACCAGAATTACAGCTTTTTTTGACATATAAAATGATGCCTTATTATTCAGGGGTTTGCATGTCAGACGCCTTTATGGCCTAGTGACCGGGCTGGTCGCCCCAGATATATTTGTGAGTTTGCAGTTGCATTCGAACGTTAAGTTTATCGTCTAAAATCCACTCTGCAAGCTGCCTTGGGGAGAGCTGTCCCTGACTTGGCGAGAACAATACCTCAGCTACCCTGCCCTTTAAGCCCAGCTCATCGACTTTCATACAGGTCCAGTCGTAGTCCCTGCGATCGCAGATCACGAACTTTACTTCATCCTGGGGCAGTAAATAATCAACATTGTCGTAGAGATTCTTGGAGACCTCACCCGAGCCAGGGGTTTTTAAATCGACAATTTTGAATACTCGCTTGTCGACATCGGCAATCGGCATGGCGCCACTGGTCTCCAGGGAAACCCGGTAGCCCTGATCGCAGAGCTTTTCTAGAAGTTCTATACACTGAGGCTGTGCCAGAGGCTCGCCACCGGTAACGGTTACGCAATTAGCGCCGTAATCGGCTACTTTAGCCATAATCTCACTCAGGGCCATCTTATGGCCGCCCTCAAAGGCATAGGCGGTATCACAGTAACCGCAGCGCAACGGGCATCCGGTCAAGCGTACAAAGACCGTAGGCAGGCCAGTGGTGCTGGTTTCTCCCTGTAGTGAATGGAAAATTTCAGTTATACGCAGTTCGCTTTCAGACATTAGACTATTTTTATTTTTGAAGAGATTTTGCAGGGCTTAGAAATTATTATCCAGATAGCTCTGTGCCTTGTTAGCAGCACCACCTGATCCTTTTGCCGCCGTTTCCAAAAGGACGCGAGCGCGATCGGTTTCACCCAACTTATGATAGATTTTACCCAGCTTAAAATTGGCATCCAGAGACTTACTGTGACCAGAGTATTGCTCAACAACCCGTGTAAAAGCCTGGCGTGCCAATTCATCCTGCCCCTGCAACAGATAGATCTCACCCAGCCAATAGTAGGCATTGGCAATATAGGGGCTATTTGGATAATCAACAATATGTTGTTTAAAGGCTGAAACAGCACCCTTAAAATCACGTTGTTTAAGCAGTAAATTGGATGCTTGAGCATAGTTCTCGGCTAGTTCTTCGCTGTTAACCCTGGGATCTGCTATTGCCTGAATCACCGGCTTGGAAATCGCCTGAGCAGCTTCCTGGCCTGCTTCGATAGCTTTCGAAACACTCGCAACCTCATCTGCTGGCTCAGATAATTGCTGATTTGAGAGATTATTGCCGGCTTGATCCTCAACAGCCGAAGAGTTTTCGGCCAAAGCTGCGCCAGACAGCACCGCACTCAACCGGCGATCAATATCCAGATAATCATCCATCTGCCGCTGTTTTACACGCTGCAGCTCATAGCTGAGCTGTTCAACCAGACCGCGCAGTTCGCGAACTTCATCCTGAAGCATCTGCGACTGGTAATAGCGATCACCGGCAGTTGTATCTACCGGTTTAGCCACTTTGGCTGCAGATGAGCTCCCAGAGCTCAAGTCGATCACCGGAGCGGGATTTTGCGCAGACGTCGAAAGCGGGGCCAAAGCCATTCCAGACAGCAGAGTGACAAAAGAAATTCGCGCGAAAAAAGTTTTCATAAATGCTCCAAGATGCTCGAGAGTATTCCTGCTTATTCCATAAAAACCAACGACCAGAGCTAGCAATCTAACTCTGGCCGCAGGTGACGATCATTTTACTGAACTGGCCTGCTGTCAGACCAATTGAGATCTACTTTAATTCAACACGGCGATTTAGAGCCCAGGCATCATCATTGCTGCCGTAAGCTGCTGCACGCTCTTCACCATAGCTGATTACCTCAATAAGGCTTGGTGATACACCCTGAAGAACCAAAAACTCTTTAACCGCCAATGCCCGACGCTCACCCAGTGCCATATTGTACTCTCGTGTACCGCGCTCATCGGCGTGACCTTCCAGGCGTACATTGCGCGGATTGCTCTGCAACATCGCTGAATGCTCCAACAGGGCCGCACGCGACTCTGGCTTGAGCAGCGCCTTGTCAAAGTCAAAGTAGAAAATAGTGTCTGCCGTTACAGTATCAACAGCCACATCCTCAATCTCTGAGGTGTCAACCTGGCCAGTCTGAACTGAGGTGTCCTCTATATCTGTGGAGGTTGGCTCCTCGTCAACAACCGGGTTACTGCTACAACCAGCAAGAAACGCCGCAAAAAGCAGTGCAATGAGACCGGATTTGATAGATGTTACTTTCATGTTTAACTCCTGTTGAGCATAGATTTAAATAAAATTTTAGCGTAAAAATGGCGACCATGCTGGCTCTCGAACATCGCCAGTTCTCGATGGCAGCATATAGCGCACACCGGCATCCAGCGATACAGCCGCCAGAACTCCCCTATCGCCCTGCTTGGTGGCATACATCAGCATTGCTCCATTGGGCGCTACAGTTGGGGATTCATCCAGCCGCGTTTCAGTCAATTCAATCATTCTGCCAGTTTTAAGATCAAACGAAGCAATATGAAAGGTGTCTGTTTGTCGGTGAACCATCGCAAGTGTTCGCCCGTCAGGCGCTAGACTGGGGCGAGCATTGTAATTACCACTGAATGTTAGGCGTTCCGTGGCCTTGGTTGCAATATTTAATTTATAAATTTGCGGCGTTCCACCTCGATCTGAGGTGAACAGCAGGCTTTTGCCATCCGGCATCCAGGTCGGTTCAGTATCAATGGCGAAATGGCGTGTAAGCCGCGTAAACTTTTTGCTGTTTAGATTGAGCAGATAAATTTCAGGATTGCCATCTTTTGATAGTACCAGTGCCATTTGACTGCCATCAGGTGACCAGGCTGGCGCGCCATTGAGGCCGGTAAAATTGGTCAACTGCTCGCGCTTTGCGGTGACAAGATTTTGGCGGAAAATTGCCGGTCGACCGGTTTCAAAAGACACATATGCTAGCTCTTTGCCATCCCCCGACCAGGATGGCGACATTATCGGCTCGGCGGATTCCAGCACCAGTTGCTCCCTGGCACCGTCAGCATCTGCAACACTGAGCCTGTAACTGTACTTTTTGTCTTTACGCACTGCGGTGACATAGGCAAGCCTGGTGGAAAATGCACCGCGAATACCGGTGATCTCCTGATAAACTTTATCGCTGACCAAATGGGCAAGATCGCGCATCTGGTTTATAGAGCCGTTGACTTTGTGAGTGAGCTCAGTTTTCTGGGCGGTGACATTGAGCAGGCTAAATTCTAACTGGTAGCGACCATCACCTACAGAGCGCAACTTGCCGACAACCAGATACTCGCTACCCAGCAGTCGCCAGTCTCTGTAGTAAACATCCTGAGCACTACCGGGAAAAGCGAGCATATCGCGGCGATCTATGGTTTTAAAAAGACCGCTGCGCTGAAGATCAGACTCAATGATACGACTGATATCTTCGCCAGACTGAATACCGGACTGATCAATGGGGGCTATAGCTATCTTAGTTGGCTTATCGTTACCCTGAGTGACGCGAATAACCAGTTCACTGTGACTTGCTGAAGATAACAACAGCAAAAAAATCAGCGCGAATATTTTTTGACTCACAGATATCTCCATTTTTTGACAGTAAATCAATTTCTTACCAACTCTCCTAAAACTCTTGATCACAGACGCAGATCCTCTGGGCTAAATGCCACGTCAACCTGGCGAAATTTTCTCTCGAACAGCGCTGGATCCATCGTTTGCAACTCGACAAACTGTTCAGCCTTTAAGGCCGCCTGCTCTACCGAGCGATCAAATGCACTATCGCCGCTGGACTTTAAAACAGTCACACCGACAACCCGGCCGGTGGGCACCAGGCGAATACGTATCAAAGTCTCCATTCCCAATCGCGCACTTGGCGGTCGGCTCCAGTTCTCCGAGAGACGCTGCTGAATTAACTGGCGGTAACTGTTGGCCGCCTGCTCATCTTCACGGGCATTGATTAGCGCCTGTTCGGCGGCCAGTGCCTGGTCAAACTCTGATTCTTTGCGCAGGCGTTCGGCTTCCTGCTCTTGGCGACGCAGCTCCTCCAGCCGCAACTGCTCTTTGCGCTGCTCTTCAGCCTTCTTTAGGCGCTCCTCTTCAAGACGCCTCTTCTCCGCGGCTTTTTTCTGCGAAGCAATTTTAGCCAGTCGCTTTTTTTCCTCGCGCTGTTTCTTGGCTAAATCCACCCTGGGCTTTTTGGGCTTGGCTTTTGGTGGCGGCACTTTTTTCTTTGGCGCCAACTCGACAAGCTTTGCCTCAATAAATTGTGGCTGGATCATCACCCGCTCACTCTCGGGCTGCCAGTCGACAAAAAGTGCAGCAACCAACGCAAGGTGCAGCACCAGGCTGAACAAAATTGCGGCTGAGTAACTCAGGGAATTACTCATATTAATTTTGTGGCGGCTCCGTGACTAACCCGACCGATGGCGCGCCGGCAGCTTGCAACTCGCTCATTAGATTGACCACAGTGCCATAATCAACGCTACTATCTCCCCAGACCAAGACTGGTGTCTTAGGGGTTTGACGCAAGATTTTTGCCACTCGGTCTTTAATAATCGCCAGGCTCTGGGGCTGATTTTTGCCCTTCACATCAATCCAGTAGCTGCCATCGGCTTTTATAGAAACAATAAAAGGTTCCTGATCCTTGGTATCCATGGGCGCAGAGTTGGCATCCGGCAGTTCGACTTTAACACCCTGCAACAACAGAGGTGCGGTAATCATAAACACCACCAGCAGGACCAGGGTCACATCGATATAGGGAACCACATTGATCTCGGCTACCAGCTTTCGCTTGTTTCTCTTACTCTTCACTTCTCAAGTCTCAGTTGGCATGTACTTGGCGGTGCAGAATACTGGAGAATTCTTCCGCAAAGGTTTCGTAATTGCTATTAGTCATTTCCACTAGTGCCGCATAGCGGTTGTAGGCAATTACCGCGGGAATAGCAGCAAACAGACCCATTGCAGTCGCGATCAGAGCCTCGGAAATACCCGGTGCCACAGTTGCCAGCGTTGCCTGCTGCACCATAGCCAGACCGCGAAATGAATTCATAATTCCCCAGACTGTGCCGAATAGCCCAATATAGGGGCTTACCGAGGCGACACTGGCAAGAAATGGCAGGCTGATATTGAGCTTCTCATCCTCTCTGGACAGTGCAACACGCATCGCCCGATCGGCACCTTCCATCACCGCATCGGGATCAGCTTTATCGGCCTGGGTAAGGCGATTAAATTCACGAAACCCGGCGCGAAAAACATTCTCGATACCATCGGCACTGCCCTCTTCTTTGGCGCGCTGACTAATATCCCGATAGAGGCTATTCAGATCGACGCCTGACCAGAAGGCATCTTCAAACTCACGAAAACCCCGCTGTGCGCTGCGCAGGTAGAGACCGCGTTGAACGATCATCACCCAGGACATCACAGAGGCAATAAATAATGTCGCCATAACCAGCTGTACCAACAGGCTGGCGTTGACGATCAGGGACCAGATGGATAAGTTTTCTTCTATCACCGCTTAACTCCAGGTTCAGCCGAGTTGGCTTTTTAAGGTTTCAAAAATCACTTTTGGCATGCCCTTGGGTCGTTTACTGTGGGCATCGATACAGGCAACTCTTACGCTGCCTTCAACCAACAATTCTCTATCTTCTGCCGATGCGCCCCGATAGACCTGCTGGGTCATTTCAAAGGTAGCTCTGGTGGCTTTTGTCAGCACAGCAGTAACATATATCTGATCATCGAGGATCGCCGGACTGTGGTATTTAAGCCCGACCTCGTGAACGACAAATTGCATGCCATCAAACAGCGCCGGCTTGTCAAAGCCTAGACTACGCATCAATTCCGTGCGTGCCCTTTCCATAAATTTTAGATAGTTGGCATAGAAGACAATACCGCCGGCATCCGTATCCTCGACATAGACTCTGATTGGCAGAGAGTATTCAACTCTATTATCGGTCATCGAGGGCATCCAGCTGTTGATTCACCGACTTGGGACTCTTTAGACCAAAGTATTCATAGGCCATGCGTGTCGCCATGCGCCCTCGCGAGGTGCGCATCAGATAACCCTGCTGAATCAGATAGGGCTCAAGTACATCTTCAATGGTGCCGCGCTCTTCGCTGAGCGCTGCCGCGAGGCTATCCACACCCACAGGACCACCCTCAAATTTTTCCATCAGGGTTAACAGCAGGCGGCGATCCTGGTGATCGAAACCGCGCTGATCCACATTGAGCATATTCAACGCTGCATCGGCAATTTCAGTACCAATACTGCCGTCACCCTTCACCTCCGCATAGTCGCGCACCCGGCGCAACAGTCGGTTGGCAATTCGCGGAGTACCCCTGGAGCGGCAGGCAATTTCCCGCGCGCCAGCATTGTCCACATCCACATTCAGGATATCTCCGGCACGCTGCACAATGCGGGTTAAGTCTGCCTCAGAGTAGAACTCGAGGCGCTGCACAATCCCGAAACGATCACGCAGTGGAGAGGTCAGCAAGCCGGCCCTGGTGGTCGCACCGACCAGAGTGAAAGGTGGCAGATCAAGCTTGATTGAGCGCGCCGCCGGGCCTTCGCCGATCACAATATCAAGCTGGTAGTCTTCCATTGCCGGATAGAGGATTTCTTCAACCACGGGGCTGAGACGGTGAATCTCATCGATAAACAGAACATCGCCAGGCTCAAGGTTAGTCAATAGTGCCGCTAGGTCACCGGCCTTTTCGAGCACCGGACCGGATGTGGTTTTCAGATCTACCTGCATCTCGTTGGCAATAATATGCGCTAGGGTGGTTTTCCCTAGACCCGGGGGACCAAAAACCAATGTGTGGTCCAGAGGTTCGTCGCGCTTGCGCGCTGCCTGGATAAAGATATCCAGCTGTTCAACCACCACTGGCTGGCCCGCATAATCGGCAAGAGAGACAGGCCTTAGGGCGCGATCAAAACGCTCTTCAGCAACAGAGATATCCGGGGAGATTATGCGATCAGGTTCTATCATCTAACACCAACTTGGTTTTGCTGGGTAGCATACCTTGGTGGTGTACATTTTTCACTAGCCGTCCGGGGCTTTATTAGCATTAAACCGCTGTCAGGCGTTCATGCTTTTCAGTGCCAGACGAATCAGCTGGCCAGCATCGGTAACCGAGTCATCAGCGACACGATTAATAATTTTCGCCGCATCTGCAGGTTTGTAACCGAGGGCAATCAGGGCGCTCTCAGCCTCTTGGGAAAGATCAGATTGAGCGCTGAGACTACCATTACCGCGATTACTGCCGCCGGTATCCATATCGCCAATCTTATCGCGCATTTCAATCAGCAGGCGCTCGGCGGTTTTCTTGCCAACGCCGGGCAACTTAACCAGAGCGGCTGTATCGTTATTGTGCACACAGACAGCAAAATCATTGGCCGACATCCCGGAGAGAATGGCCAGTGCCATCTTGGGCCCGACGCCATTAACTTTAATCAGGTTGCGAAACAGGCTGCGCTCGGAGAGCTGGGTAAAACCGTAGAGCTGCTGTATATCTTCACGCACCACAAAGTGAGTGTGTAGAGTGACAACTGCGCCGACCTCGGGAACATCAAAAAAAGTATTTAGCGATACCAATACCTCATAGCCAACACCCTGCACATCGACCAGTAAATCCGGCGCCTGCTTTTCAATTACCTTACCCTGAAGTCGTCCAATCATAATATTTACTGTTCTCGTCTACTGGATGTGTTTTTATTTGTGTCGCCCGCGAGCGTAGCCACTGGCACCGGCCACGGCGCTCAGAGATCTCGATGACTGGGCATGACAGAGTGCTACTGCTAGGGCATCAGCCGCATCTTCAGCCGGGGCCTCGGATAACTTTAACAACTGCACAATCATCATCTGTACCTGCGACTTATCCGCAGCACCTGTTCCCACCACCGCCAGCTTAACACTGCGCGCCGAATACTCACCGACACTGAGACCGGCATTTACCCCGGCGATAATGGCGGCACCACGGGCCTGCCCCAATTTTAGCGCGGAGCTGGCATTGTGGGATAAAAACACCTCTTCGATACCCATCTCTTCTGGATGGTACTGCTCGACCAGCTGGGTGATGCCATCGAAAATAATTTTTAATCGTTCGGAGAGTGATTTTTCCGGCAGACGAATAATACCGCTGGTGACATAGCGCGCTCTACCCGCGTTGACATCGACAATACCATAGCCGGTGCGCCGTGATCCTGGGTCTATGCCTATTATTCGTGTCATGGAATTGGTTGCTTTCTAGTTTGCCTGCGAGTGTTGCAACCCTGCGCCGTCGAGTCAACCTCAATTAGGCTTGCTATTCCGCTCTAAGCGCATCAATAGGGGTTAGCTGCGCAGCCCGGGAGGCGGGTCGACTGCCAGCAACCAGACCAATTAGCATAGAGATACCCAGAGCACCGAGAATAATGGTAGGACTTAGGGCGACCGGCAATCCCGGTGCAACCAAGAAGATTACCAATAGCAGAAATGCCACAAATAGCAGCCCGCAAATACCGCCAATCAGGCCCAATACCAAAGCCTCACCCAGAAACAGCGTGCGCACCTCGCCGACAGTACCGCCCAGAGCCCGTAACAGACCCACTTCGGCAATCCGCTCATTGACGGTAATCATGAGGATAGTGGTGATGCCAACACCGCCCACCAACAGTGAAATAGCCCCCAATCCTGCACCGGCAAAGGTCAGGATAGATAAAATATTATCCATGGTTGAGAGCACCTGATCCTGGGTAACAATAGTGAAATCCTCAAATCCATGGCGATCAATCAACAACTTGCTTATCCTCCCAGCCATCGCCTCACTGGTTGCCCGCGGATTAAAGAAAATATCAATTTCCATCAGGCTCTGGCGATTAAACAGCTGCATCCCCTTGCCCGCCGGAATATAAACCAGATCATCGAGATCTGTGCCCAAAAACTCACCTTTTGGGGCAGTGACACCAACCACCCGAAACCGGGCACCGCCGATATGCACAAAGTCTCCCACCGGATTGGCATTGGCAAATAACTCCTGACGCACCTTGCTGCCAAGCACGACAAAGGCGCGCGGCCGCTGCAGGTCATCGGCGGGCAGAAAGCTACCCAGTTCCAGATCGAGCTTCCAGGCCTTGTCCGCGGCACCGCCGACGCCGGCAATATCCACATAGCGAGCCCGCTGACCGGCTTTAACCTTGGCATTGCCCATCACCACCGGCACCACCTGCTCGACATTCGGCAGGTTGGCAATCGCCGAGGCATCATCCAGAGATAGCGGCCTGGTGGTATTTAACAGCCCACCGATCCCAAAGGTTTCTGTTTTACCGGGATTCACCGCAATAATATGACTGCCAAACTGGGTAAATTCATTGAGCACAAAGAGCCGCAAGCCCTCCCCCAGCGCGCTTAACAAAACCATCGCTGCAATACCGATGGAGAAGCCAATCACCGTCAACAGGCTGCGGGTACGCTGCATCCACAGCGCCTTGAATATCCAGCTGCTGCTGTCGCGCAGACGCATTACTGCAAGCCTCGCAGCGCCAGCACCGGATCAAGTGCTGCGGCGCGCCTGGCCGGTGCAATCGAAAAAGTCAGACCGGTGAGAAAAGCCATAGTCACTGCCGCAGGCACTGCCCAGAGCGGCGGCATCAGCTGAAACTGCGGCCACAGATTGGCAAACAGGAAGATCAGCCCAAAGGCAAAGACAATACCGGCCATAGAACCCAAAGAGATCAGCAGCAGCGACTCACCGACAAACAGCTGTCTTATCTGACGGCTACTGGCACCTATAGCCTTAAGCAAGCCTATCTCCTGACGTCGCTGGCTGACGGAAATAAGACTGATATTCATAATCAAAATTCCTGCCACCAGGAGACTGATCGAGGATATTGCGGCAATCGCCATAGTCAGCGCTGAGAGGATATTATCGAAGGCGGCAAGCATCGAATCCTGGCTGATCACTGTGACATCCTCTTCGCCGTCATGGCGCTGGCGAATAATCGCAAGAATTTGCTGGTGTATTTTTTCGCTGTCAGCACTGGCGGCTATATCTAAAATTATTCGGAAAAGCCCCGGCGAATCGAAGAGCTGTTCGGCCGTGCGAACCGGTATCAACAGCATATCGCGCAGATCCAAACCCAGAGATTCTCCGCGCTCCTCCAATACGCCGATAACCCGCATACGCCGATCGCCGACTCTCACCCATTCACCCAGTGCACGGCCATTGCCAAACAACTCACGCTTAAGCTTTATACCGAGCACGCAGACCGCCATCGCCTCTGAGCGAGTGCGCGCTGAGAGTATGCGACCGGCACCGACATCCAGATGCCTTACGGTGAAAAAAGCATCGGTACTGCCAAGGGTAATTACCTCTCTGGAACGACTGTCCCGTGCCACGGTGGTCATACCGGCAATCACCGGCGCCATTGCCAGTACGCCGGGAATTCTCTCCAGGGCATTGGCATCCTCCAGGGTCAGGTCGCGGGGTACGGCGCCGTAGATAGGTGGCCCGCTGCCGGTGGTCTCCTTACGCCCGGGAAGAACAATTAGCACACGATTACCCAGCGCTGAAAACTCGCGATCGACATAGCGTCGCGCGCCCTCACCGAGACTGGTCAAGAGAATAACCGAGGCAACGCCAATGCCCACCGCCAGTAATAGAAGAAATGTGCGCACCCGATGGCGCTGGAATATCTGGCCATTGAAAACAAACTGATCAAGCAGTTTCATTGCTCACCTGAGCAGCATGGTTGTCGTCGCGATCAATCTGCCCGTCGACCATGCGAATATGCCGCGTCGCACGATCACCAATATTTTGATCATGGGTCACCATAATCAGGGTAATGCCCTCGCGATTTAAGTTTTCCAGAACTTCAATCACTTCACCGCCCGAGCGGGAATCCAGATTTCCCGTAGGCTCATCGGCAAGCAGCAATCGCGGACGCATTACAATGGCCCGGGCTATGGCGACACGCTGCAACTGGCCACCGGATAACTGATTGGGTTTATGCTTGGCCCGCGACGTCAGGCCAACCATGTCCAACACCTCGGCAACCGCCTGGCGGCGCTTTTTCAGCGCCTGCTTGGCAAGTATCAGCGGCAGCTCAATATTTTCAAAAGCGGTCAATCGATTGACCAGATGGAATGACTGAAAAATAAAGCCGATATTCTCGCCGCGTAACCGCGCGCGGCGCTCCTCGGCGAGCTGCTCGGTGGCAATATCGTCAAACCAGTAGCGGCCAGAATCGGGTCGATCGAGCAGGCCAATCATATTCAGTAGTGTCGATTTACCAGAGCCCGAAGGCCCCATCACCGACAGGTACTCGCCGGATGCAATTGTCAGGCTGACATCGCGCAGCGCGCGCAGCGGCGACTCGCCAACCTGATAGGTCTTGTTGACCATCTCCAGCCTGATCACCGAGTGACAACCACTTTGGCACCTGCGGTTATACCCTTAACGCCAATGTTGCCGACAATTAAATCGCCATCCTCAAGACCACTAAGCACTTCACTGTAGTGCCAATTGGCCAGCCCGATCTCAATTTCACGCTGTTCGACAAGGTTCTTTTCATTGACCAGCAACACATACTTCTCATCGACTATCAACTCGGTGGGCACTCGCAGGGCGTTGTCCTTGGCCTCAAGAATCACCTCGATATCGGCACTGTAGCCAGCTAGCAGCCTTGGCATATGCTCCTCTGGTAGCAGATCTGCCTCCACTTCAACAGTTCTCGCCTGCTTCTCAAGGTCCAGCACATAGGTTGAAATTCGGCGAATGGTGGCGGGAAAATCACGTTCACGAAAGGAATCCATTGTCACACGCACCGGCATACCGACAGTGATATCGGAGGCATCGACCTCATCGATTGGCGCGCTGATGTAGTGGCAGTTGTCGGTTAATAGATCAATAGCTGGTGGTGTTGGCACCCCCGGGGGCGATGGTGTGGAGAATTCACCCACTTCTCCGGTGACCTCGGCAACGCGCCCGGCAAAAGGCGCGTTAAGATAGGTCTGGGCCAACACTGCCTCGGCGACTTTTAAACTAGCCTGTGCCTGAGTTTGCATAGCATTGGCTGCGGCACAGGCAGCCGCACTGGACTGGGATTTTGCCGCAGCCAGATCGGCGCGCTCTACCGAGACCAGCTTCTGATCCACAAGACGAGACAGGCGGTTTGCCTCTCGGGCATCCGACGAAGCTGCAATACAAATACTTTGATGTTCCTTGCTGGCCGCTTGCAGCTGCGCTTTGGCCTGCTCGACCTGAGCCTGTCGATCGTTATTCCACAAGGACATCAAAAGCTGTCCCTTTTTGACCTGATCCCCTTCGCGAACATAGAGATCGGCGATTTGGCCACCAATCGGCAGGGATAACTTTGACCGCAGGCAAGCTTTAACTGTGCCGGCACGGGTATTTGAAACGGTTTGTTCAACAACTCCTGAAGAGACTTTTACCAGTCTCACCTGCGGCAGCTCTGGCCTCGACATAAGGTAGATAAGTCCGACCATAACCACAATAGCGACAGCGACGACCAATCTCTTCTTCATAACAATTCCTTCCTTAGATTACCCATTCAATGTAGTTAATAGTCAGGAAGGTTTCTACTGTGCAACAAGAACTGCCAGGCTCTGCCAGTGGGTAGATGACTTACAGCAAGTGCAGCCCAACATACGGACAAAAAAAAGCCCCTTTGGATTTAGTCCAAAAGGGCTGTTTTCGGCAAGCCAACTTACTCTTCAGCTTTTGGCTTTACTTTTGCCTTGGGTGCGGCCTTGGCTTTAGGTGCAGCTTTGGCTTTCGCCTTGGGGGCTGCCTTGGCCTTCGGAGCAGCTTTAGCCTTGGCTTTTGGCGCGGCTTTCGCTTTAGCTTTAGGTGCAGCTTTAGCTTTCGCCTTTGGAGCAGCCTTAGCTTTTGGCTTTTCTTCGGCTGCAGGCTGCTCCTCAGAAGGGGCTTCCTGCGCAGCAGGAGCAGGTTCTTCAACCACATCCTCAACCACGGGAGCAGCTTCTTCGACAGGGGCTGCGGGTGCTTCTGCTGTGGGCTCTTCTTCCGCTGCTGGTTCAACCGGCGTTTCTTCTGCGGGAGCCTCGTCAGTAACTGGGGTTTCCTCTACAGCAGTCTCAACAACTTCTGCAGCTTCTTCAACGCTTGGCGGGGCTGGTTTGGCGGTCTTGATTAGACCTTCAGCCAGTAGAATAGTAACTTTTGCATCAGCATTTACCCAGTTCTTATCGGCATCTTTAACTGCAAAGCGACCTGAGCCTTTTTGGTAAACAGTGTATTCCTTAGTCTTCTTTATAACTTTCATCGGTAACACCTCTTATTATGATTACTCGTCTGAGTTTATAGTTTTTCCTTATACTGCCTCTTAATTCTTGTTTTTATATCTCTCACTAGCTTCATACAGAATCCACGGCCTCAGTATCCTACCCGAAAAACTGCGGCCATGGGAACATCTCTTGTTGCGTTACATCCTTAACAGGGTTTTACACCTCGGCATCTTTACTGCGCAGTTTAATACTCAACTCGCGCAACTGTGCGCTGTCGACAACACCGGGGGCATCAGTAAGCAGACAAGCCGCCGATTGGGTTTTCGGGAAGGCGATAACATCGCGAATAGAATCCGCACCGACCATCAACATAATCAGTCTATCCAGTCCAAATGCCAATCCACCATGTGGTGGCGCACCGTGCTTGAGGGCATCCAGCAGGAAGCCAAACTTTTCGCGCTGTTCCTCTTCATTGATACCCAGCACTTCGAATACAGTCTGCTGCATATCCTGATCGTGAATACGGATAGAACCACCGCCCAACTCGCAGCCATTCAGCACCATATCGTAGGCACGGGACAGTGCTTCACCAGGATTGGCCTGCAGCTCCTCTACCGAACACGATGGCGCGGTAAAGGGGTGGTGCAATGGCGTCAGATCACCGTTATCTGTGGTTTCAAACATCGGGAAGTCGACAACCCACATCGGCGCCCACTCTTTGGTGTAAAGATCTAGATCTTCACCGACTTTGCAGCGCAGTGCACCAAGAGCCTCGGAGACAACCTGTGACTTGTCGGCACCAAAGAATACGATATCGCCATTTTTGGCATCCAGGCGCTGCATAATGTTCATGGTCACTTCATCGCCAAGGAATTTAATAATCGGCGACTGCAGCCCTTCTATACCAGTCTCAATGGCATTGACCTTAATCCAGGCCAAGCCTTTGGCACCATAGATTGAGACAAACTTGGTGTATTCATCAATCTTTTTGCGTGAGATATCAGCACCTCCAGTTACCTTCAGCGCTGTTACTCGACAGGCAGGATCATTGGCCGGACCGGCAAAGACTTTAAATTCAATATCCTTAAGCAGATCCTTAATCTCGACCAACTCGAGCGGAATTCGCAAGTCGGGCTTGTCGGAACCATATTTTTGCATGGCATCTGCATAGGTCATGCGCGGAAACTCACCGAACTCAACACCCATATGCTCGGCAAAAATACCGCGAATCATAGTTTCGGTGGTCGACATAATGTCCTCTTCATCGACAAAAGAGGCTTCTATATCAATCTGGGTGAATTCAGGCTGGCGATCAGCGCGCAGATCTTCGTCGCGGAAACACTTGGCGATCTGATAGTAGCGATCAAAGCCGGCAACCATCAACAACTGCTTGAACAGCTGCGGTGACTGCGGCATGGCAAAGAACTGGCCAGGGTGGGTTCGCGACGGAATCAAATAGTCACGGGCACCCTCTGGCGTTGCGCGGGTCATGATTGGCGTTTCGATATCTAAAAACCCATCGTCTACAAGATAATTGCGAATTGAGGAGGTAATTTTAGAGCGAAAACGCAGACTGTTTTGCATCTCGTTACGACGCAAGTCCATGTAACGATACTTGAGACGCACATCTTCACCGACGGTAACATGCTCGTCGAGCTGGAATGGCGGTGTCTCCGCACTATTGAGAATCTCCAGCGCGGTGCCGTAGACTTCAATCTCACCGGTGGCCATATTTGGGTTAACGGTGGCTTCACTTCGAGCCCGCACCTTACCGGTTACCTTGAGAACATATTCAGAGCGAACCCGATCAGCCTGAGCGAAAAACTCACCAGCATCCGGATCGAAGACAACCTGAACAATACCCTCGCGGTCGCGCAGATCGACAAAGATAACCCCGCCGTGATCGCGACGACGATCAACCCAGCCACAGAGGGTAACTTCCTCATCAATATTTTTACTGGTGACTAATCCACAATAGTTAGTTCGATACATCTGTTGTCTATCCCTACTCTAATTCGGTTAAATTTTTATTGAAGCTGCCCTGATGCTCTGGTGAGTTCAGCTCTCTTTGTTACTACTAAGATTCTTCTTATTGCCTGTCTTAAAATCTGTCTCGTACCAGCCGCTGCCACTTAAACGAAACCCGCCAGCGGATAACAGCTTCTTTAATTCAGCTTTTCCACAGCCCGGGCAGTCTACAAGTGTCGCATCACTTATCTTTTGCAGTGCCTCAAGCTGATGATTACAGGCATTACACCGATACTCGTATATAGGCATATATTAACTTCCCAACCATTATTCGACAGCTGCTGACTTAGCAGCGGGTAAAAAAGTGGCGCATTATACCCCAGCGCCTGCAGTTGGAGAATGCCCCTGCATAGGCTTAAGCGGTTGAAAACCAAAAAAAATCCTAAAAATGTTGCTATTCATGGCACAAGGAGAAAACAGCGGCTATAAATAATGTCGAGGCCCTGTTAGCAGTTGCCCTCGACTCGACAGGGATAGTGTAAATTTGACATGCATAAAGGAAGTGATGATGGCTGTTAAAAAAGCTTCAGCGAAATCAAAACCAAGGACAAAGGCAAAGGCTCCCGCCAAGAAAAAAGCCCCCTCAAAATTAACCGCAGCACGCAGTGCGACCCCTAAAAAAACATCAGTGGTCAAAAGCAGCGCAAAAAAGACCACGAAAAAAATTGCGCAGCCAATAAAGGCTGCAGCTAAAAGAACTGCGACCAAAAAAGCTGCGACCAAAAAGCCAGCAACCAACAAAGCCAGCAAATCAAACCGCAAGATGACTGCCGTAAGCGAACGTTACAGCAAAATGCAGATCATCAATGAGCTGGCAAATAACACCAATTTGACCCGCAAGCAGGTAAATTCGGTGCTAGATGAACTGGCAACACTTATTGGGCGACATGTTAAAAAGCGTTCAGTAGGTGAGTTTGTCCTTGCCGGCCTGATTAAAATCCACACGGTAAAACGCCCAGCGAAAAAGTCATACAAAGGCATTAACCCATTTACTGGCAAAGAGACCGTTTTCAAAGCGAGACCCGCCTCTGTGGCAGTAAAGGTTCACGCCCTAAAAGGCCTCAAGGATATGGCGCAATAACTGTAGATGGCTTTTACAGTTATTTACAACGCCACTATTGCACTATTTGCTAGCAGGCCTAACTGATCACCAGCCCATGGGGCTCGAGTGAAGTCGCAATTCGCTCGACCCTGTGCGCCAGCATATCTTGCGGGTAGGCAACAGCTTCCACTGCCCCCCAAATTGGCCGCGGCCAGACCGCATCGTTTTTAAACCTCACCACATGATGCATATGCAGCTGCGGCACCATATTGCCAATTGTCGCCACATTAATTTTATCCGCAGCAAAAAGTGTCGCCAGTGTTTCCGCCAACAGACTGGACTCGTGCAAAAGTTGTGACTGATCGGCACTGTCCAACTGATATATCTCCTCCACGCCTTCGCGCTGCGGCACCAAAATACACCAAGGGTAATTGGCATCCATGCTGAGAAGCAAAAGACTTAGTGGGAAGCGCCCGACCAGAACAGTATCCGCTTGCAGTTGTGGATGTAATTGAAACATTTTTACCTCATATCTGCTTATGGCTGTACCACGACAGCAACGCACCGTAAAATAGCCAACTTAATTCATAGATCACCAGTTTAAGAGAAACCATGCGCGCCAGCCAATACCTGATTTCAACAAAAAAAGAATCACCCGCCGATGCTGAAGTTATCAGCCATAAACTCATGCTGCGAGCCGGAATGATTCGCAAAGTTGCCTCGGGACTCTACTCGTGGCTACCCATCGGTCTGCGCGTATTCCGCAAAGTTGAAGCCATAGTAAGAGAGGAAATGGACAGGTCTGGGGCCCAGGAAATTATGATGCCCGTGGTGCAGCCAGCTGACCTCTGGGAAGAGTCCGGACGCTGGGGGCAATTTGGCCCGGAATTGCTGCGCATTAAGGATCGACACGATCGCGAGTTCTGTCTTGGCCCAACTCACGAAGAGGTGGTTACAGATATTATTCGCAATGAAATCCGCAGCTACAAACAACTGCCGGCCAATTTCTACCAGATTCAAACCAAATTTCGCGATGAGCGCCGTCCGCGTTTTGGCGTGATGCGCACGCGAGAATTCTGCATGAAAGACGCTTACTCCTTTCATGTCGACAGTGCATCCTTGCAGGAAACTTACGATCTGATGTACCAGACTTATTCGGCAATCTTTGAGCGCACAGGTTTGGTATTCCGTGCGGTACTTGCAGATACCGGCAGTATTGGCGGCAGTGTCTCCCACGAATTTCATGTGCTGGCCGACTCCGGTGAAGATGCAATTGTTTTCTCTACTGAGAGTGACTACGCAGCCAATATCGAAAAGGCCGAAGCGCTTCCGTCAGGCACCAATACTGTTGAGGGCAGCGCTGAAATGGCCGAACTTGCCACCCCCGGCGTGCGCACTATCGACGATCTCTGCGCTTTTGTGAACAGCAGCCCCGAGCAGTGCCTGAAAACATTAATAGTTAGCGCCGACGATGCCGAAGGCAACACCAATCTCTATGGCCTGATGGTGCGCGGTGATCATGAACTCAATGAAGTCAAGGCACAGCACGCACTGGGCCTGGCCACCGAAGTCACCTTTGCCACTGACGAGCAGATCAAAGCCACCCTGAATTGCTCGCCTGGCTCACTGGGTCCGGTTAATTTAAACCTGCCAATGGTGGTCGATCACAATGCCGCCCAGCTCCGTGACTTTACCTGTGGTGCCAACCGCGATGGTTATCACCTGACCGGTGTTAACTGGCAGCGCGACTGCGGCGAATATACGGTTGCCGACATACGCAATGTGGTGGCCGGCGACGCCAGCCCCGACGGCAAAGGCGTTCTGGAGATTAAACGCGGTATCGAAGTGGGGCATATCTTCCAGCTAGGCACCAAGTACAGTGAAGCCATGAAAGCTACGGTGCTCGATGAAAATGGCAAAGAGCAAACGATGTCTATGGGCTGTTACGGTATAGGTGTCAGCCGAATTGTCGCCGCGGCTATCGAACAAAATCACGATGACAACGGTATTATCTGGCCAGACGCTATAGCCCCCTTCCAGATTGCCATTGTGCCAATCAATATGCATAAATCAGAGCGCGTAAAACTGACCTGTGAAAGCCTGTATGAAAAACTCTGCAGCGCTGGTTACGAGGTGCTATTTATGGATGAAGCCAAAGCCAGATTGGGCGGTATGCTGGCAGATATCGAACTGATCGGCATCCCGCACCGCATTGTAATCGGCGATAGAGGCCTTGAAGACGGCACTGTCGAATATCGCAATCGTCGCGAACCGGAAAACCAACATATAGCTATGGATAAGCTGGATGCCTTTATTAGCGAGAAGCTCTCAACTTAACTCTCTGATCGGCACTCTTTTACTGCTGGTTCTGGCTGCGCCTGGGCACTCTGTCTCAGCGCAGTCAGTCGCAACAGCTGAGCCGGCACTGGTTCGAGCTCTACAAGCTGCCGCCTCCGCCGCTCACAGTTTCGACAACGCCTACGACGCACAAGTCTGGCTAGTTGCCAAAGACCGCCCACTGGCAAAGATCATCAAAGATCCACAACAGCGTCTCAACCTGCTGAGGCTGATTCATGCTGAGGCTTCCCTCGCCGAGCTGCAACCGGAAATTGTCCTGGCGCTTATTGAGGTGGAAAGCCGCTTTGACAGCTATGCGGTATCCAGCGCCGGTGCCATTGGAATGATGCAGATAATGCCATTTTGGAAAAAAGAGATTGGCCGCCCCGACGACAACCTCATCGATATCCAGACTAACCTGCGCTACGGCTGCACAATCCTGCGCTATTATCTTGACAGGGAAAAGGGTCGTCTCGCCGATGCCCTGGCCCGTTATAATGGCAGCTATGGAGAATACTGGTACGCTGAACGAGTACTGGATGCATGGGCAAAAAACTGGCGCTAGAACAGAGTATTTTATATTCCCCAATCGAGACTGTATGCTGTGCTCGCAACAATCGAATAAATCCTTTAACAAGGTCTAACAATGCCATTACTCTTAAATTGCGATCTCGGCGAGTGCGCCGAAGCCGGTGAAACCGGCCTCGATAATTTAGTAATGCCGTTTATCGACCAGGCCAGTATTGCCTGCGGCTTTCACGCCGGTGATCAGCGCCTGATGAAGAGGGCTCTGCTCGCTGCCAAGCAGCATAATGTCGCCGTTGGTGCCCACCCCAGCTACCCGGACTCTGTCGGCTTCGGGCGGCGTTCCATGAACCTGCCCCCCGTAGAAATTATAAAGTTGGTGCAGCTCCAGATTCGCGTACTCTGCACCTTAGCCGAAAGCCACAATATAGCGGTCACCTACGTTAAACCCCACGGCGCCCTCTACAACGATATGATGATCAATGGCCATATCCGCAGTGCCATTATGCAGGCGATTGTCGATAGTTCAGCCGCACAGAATCAAACCTTTGCCTTTATGCTGCAGGCCACGGCAGATGCAGAAATCCATCGTCAGGAAGCACAGATGTTCGGCCTTGAACCAATCTTTGAAGCCTTCGCCGACCGCTGTTACAACGACGATGGCAGCCTACTGTCACGCAGCAACCCGAGGGCCGTTCACAGTCAGGAGAAAATGCTTGAGCAGGTGCAGCAATTAACCAGCTGTGGCTCTGTAACCACTGTCAGCGGGCTTGAATTACCCCTTCAGGTGGACTCGCTCTGCGTCCACGGTGACAACAGGAAAGCAGTTGATAGCATTGAACAAATACGCCAGCTGATCAGTCCATGAATGCAGAAAAGACTATTGCCATTGCCGGCGAGAATGCCCTGATTGTCTACTTTGCCGACAAACCCAGTACAGCGATCTCCACTGAAATTGCCAATACGGCAAAAAAACTCAAGGCCTATCTCGGCGCAACCCTGATTGACCTGGTGCCCTCCTACGCCTCCCTACTGGTTATCTTTGACCCCTTTAAAACCGATCATCATTCTGTACGCAGAGCCATTGACTCGGCAACCAAGCCACGACACAAACTATCAAAACACGTCTCTGCCATCGAAACTGCAGATTATGGCTCGCTGATAACACTGCCGGTCTACTACAGCAGTGAATCCGGCCCCGACCTGCAGAGAGTTGCAGACAGAGCAGGGCTCTGTGCAGAGGAAGTTATCGCCCTGCATCAGCAGGGTGAATATCAGGTCTATGCCATTGGCTTTGCACCGGGCTTTGCCTACCTTGGCGAAGTTGACCCACGCTTAGCCACCGCCAGACTTGCCACCCCCAGACAGCACGTCCCGCGTGGCAGCGTAGCAATTGCTGACCGCCAGACAGCAGTCTATCCATCAGACTCTCCCGGCGGCTGGAATCTGATAGGGCGCTGCCCAACATTGATGTTTGACCCTGCGGCAACACCGAGCATGCCCGTTCAGGTTGGTGATCGGGTGCGCTTTGAGGCCATAGACAGAGCAACCTATATTGCTCTGGGTGGTGAGCTTTGAGCCTGCGAGTGATCAAACCGGGGATCTTCAGTTTGCTGCAGGATGGCGGGCGCAGCGGTTACCACAGCATAGGGCTCACCAGCGGCGGCCCAGTGGATGCCAGCGCCTTTCACTGGGCCAACCTGCTCTGTGAAAATCCCCGCGACAGCGCCTGTATTGAAGTAACCTCTGGTGGTCTAATACTGAGCTCAAGCGTAACAACCGCACTGGCCGTGACCGGCGCAACGGTTTCCCTGAGGATTAACAGCAGCGCAGCCGCACTCTGGCAGAGTCATATTATCCATCCCGGCGACAGCATTGAGCTGGGCTTTGCCAGCAGCGGCAGTCGCGCCTATCTGGCAGTAGCTGGCGGCTTTAAAGCCGAACCTGTGTTCAATAGCGTCGCCACTGTTCCGCGCGAAAATATCGGCGGCCTGCACGGCAATGGTGCGCCGTTAAAAGCCGGTGACCTTCTGCCCTGCGATTCCACAGCAAAACCAGGCTTATGGCAATTAGCACAAAACCTCAGGGCGGATTACAGCCGCAACTCAGCGTGTTTAAGAGTGATACCCGGCTATCAACAAGATGCCTTTAGCGAAGCACAAAAACAGTTATTTTTTAACTCCCAGTACCGCGTTACCCAGCACTGCGACCGCATGGGATATCGGCTTCAGGGAGCACCAATTAGTGCCGCTAAAGAGAACATGCTCTCCGAGGGAATCTGCCTTGGCGCGGTTCAATTTCCCGCTGATGGACAACCGATTGTCCTGCTCAATGATCGACAGACCATGGGCGGCTATCCAAAAATTGGCTCGGTACTCTCAGTGGATATCGGCAAACTGGGACAGCTTACCGCGGGTGGCACGGTGCGCTTTGAGCCTATCAGCATAGATCAGGCACAATCTCTATTAGTTGCGAATAAAAAACAACTCGATGCCGGGCGTAATGCTCTGGTGAAAATCCGCAACTAAAACTTTGCTTGTAATAGCACCTGCTGCTACCATTTTTGCCCTAGGGACAAGCTGGACATCAGCCCCATCAACAAAAGGAAAGACATGAGTATCGCATTTCTCAATGGCACCTACCTGCCACTGGACGAAGCCAGAATATCGCCAATGGATCGCGGCTTTCTCTTTGGTGACGGCATCTATGAAGTTGTGCCCTCCTACGCAGGGAAGATGGTCGGCTTTGCCCCCCATATGCAACGCATGAACAATGGCCTGTCTGCCATTGGTATCGATCTCGGCTGGTCGCAAAATGACTGGGCAGAACTCTGCGCACAGCTGATAGAGAAAAATGGCGCCGGCAATCTGGGCATTTATATTCAGGTAAGCCGTGGTACTGACAGCAAGCGCTTCCATGGCTATCCCGAAAATGTCGCTCCCACAGTATTTGCCTTCGCCTTTAATATCGCCTCACCGCCAGTGGCCGATAAAGCGTTGGCAAAACGCTACACAGCCTCTACCGCCAGAGATCTGCGCTGGGAACGCTGCCAGATAAAATCCACAGCACTGCTTGGCAATGTCCTGCATTTTCAACAGGGTCAGGAACAGGGCAATGATGAAACTCTGCTGTTTAATGCCGACAACCAGCTTACCGAAGCCAGCTCCTGCAATGCCTATATAGTAAAGGACGGCGTGGTTATCACACCGCCGCTGGACAACCAGCTACTGCCGGGTATTACCCGGCATATCCTGCTCGACATACTGCGCCGCGATGGCAGTATCCCGGTTGAAGAGCGTATTGTCAGTATGGATGAGGTGCGCAACGCCGATGAGGTGTGGATTACCAGTTCATCAAAAGAGATTGGCGCGGTGGTAGAAATTGACGGCGTACCCGTAGGCAACGGGGAAATTGGTGATATTTGGCTGGCGGCACAAACACTGTACTCCGCCGGCAAATACGATTACTAATCGACTTTTGCACGGATATTAATCTATGTCTCGACCAACCCAAGCTACCATCGACCTGCAGGCCCTGCGCGATAACTTTGCCCTTGCGCAGTCCCTGGCAGCAGATTCCCAGACCATGCCTATGGTTAAAGCCAACGCCTACGGTCACGGTATGGTTGAGGTCGCCCAGGCCCTCGCCGAGGTTGCTCCAGCCTATGGTGTCGCCTGTATTGAAGAGGCATTGGAGCTTCGCGATGCCGGGATCTGCCAGCCTATCCTGTTGCTTGAAGGCACTTTTAGCGCCGATGAGGTCCATACAGCGGCCCTAAAAGGCCTCTGGCTAATGGTCGAAAACCACGCCCAGAAAGAGGCCGTACTAAATGCCGATATAGCCCACCCAGTCAATGTTTGGCTGGGTGTGGATACAGGGATGCACCGCCTTGGCTTCCCCCCTGAAGAAATTGCCGAGGTCTACAAACACCTCAATGATAGCCGCAATATCAGTAGCCAGATTGTTGTCGCCTCGCACTTTGCCTGCGCAGAGGATTTCGACAATGATTTTACCGATCGCCAGCTGGCGACCTTTGAACAGGCTGTTGCTTCTCTGGCGGCCAGCGCAGAGCGACCAAAAACCAGCCTCGCCAATTCCGCCTCCATACTCGGCAGACCGGACAGCCACAGAGACTGGAACCGACCCGGCTATATGCTCTATGGTGCCTCGCCCTTTGATCACGCCCAGAACAATGCCGACAAACTCAAACCGGTAATGAGCCTGACATCAGCGGTTATTTCGGTACGCAATATCGCTGCCGGAGAAAAAGTCGGCTACTCCGGGAAATGGTGTGCCGAGCGACCCTCAACCATTGCCACCATTGGTATTGGCTACGGGGATGGCTATCCCCGCACTGCCCCCAATGGCACGCCAGTACTGGTCAATGGCATCGAATGCCCGCTGGTTGGAAGCGTCAGTATGGATATGATTACCGTAGATGTCACCGATCTTGAAGCAGTGGTTATTGGCGATTCTGTTGAGCTATGGGGCAATCAACTGGCGGTTAATCGCGTCGCCGAGCACTGCGGAACTCTGGGTTATGAACTGTTAACCCGTATGCCGCTGCGGGTGCCAAGAATTTACAAATAACCTGTCTCAGTCACCGGGCAAATCAACAGCATCGAGTAACAGCAAATATTGGCTATCTTTACTCCACCTCCGCAAAGCGGCGCAAGATATCTAAAAAGTCACCACCATATTTTTCCAGCTTGCTATCTCCAATTCCATTGATGCGCAGCATCTCGCTTGGGGACATGGGCATCTGCTCGAGCATCTCTTTAAGGGTGGCATCGTGGAAGATCACATAGGGTGGCACATTGTGCTCTTCGGCGAGCATTTTGCGGCACTCTCGCAGTTCGTCCCAGAGCGCTTGGTCTTCGTGACGAATTTGCGTCTTGCCAGCAGATTTTCTGCCGGCCTTGTTCGCCGCTGGTGCTTTGATTTGCTCTTTGCGCAAATACAGTGACTGCTCACCCTTGAGCACAGATCGGCAGGTATCCGTTAATTGCAGGGCGCTGTAACCTTCGAGGTCAACACGCAATAACCCGCGCACCACCAGCTGACGAATCACCGAACGCCAGCGCGCTTCATGTATATCGGCGCCAATTCCAAAGGTACTTAACTGGTGATGGTGATGCTGCAACACCTTTTCAGTTTCCTTACCCTGCAGCACATCCATCACATGTACGGCACCAAAGCGCTGACCGGTGCGGTAGACGCAGGACAACAGCTTCTGGGCGGCTTGCGTGGCATCCCATGTCTCGGGGGGAATCTGGCAGTTATCGCAGTTGCCACAGTACTCCGGGGCGTGGTCGGCAAAATAATTTAACAGCACCTTGCGTCGGCAGCTGGTGACTTCGCAGAGACCTAACATGGCATCCAGCTTGTGGCGCTCACTGCGTTTAAATTGAACCGATCCTTCAGACCCCTGGGCCATCTGCTGCAGACGCACCACGTCTTGCAAGCCATAGATCATCCACGCATCTGCAGGTTGGCCATCGCGACCGGCACGTCCGGTTTCCTGGTAATAGGCTTCAATACTTTTCGGCAGGTCCAGATGAGCGACAAAGCGCACATCCGGTTTATCAATACCCATACCAAAGGCGATGGTCGCGACAATAATCACCCCCTCCTCCCTGAGAAAACGGCTCTGGTGGGTTTGTCTCAGCGGCGCAGGCAAGCCTGCATGGTAGGGCAAGGCGCTAAAACCCTGCTGGGTGAGCCAGGCCGCGGTGTCCTCGACTTTTTTCCGAGACAGGCAGTAGACAATACCCGCCTCGCTTTTACGCTGTTTGAGGAATTCCAAAAGCTGTTTTCTGGCGTTGGTTTTATTGGCAATGGCGTAGCGAATATTGGGGCGATCAAAACCACTGATAAAGGCCTTTGCATCACTCAGGGACAGGCGCTCAATAATTTCCTGTCGAGTGCGCATATCTGCCGTTGCGGTAAGGGCAATTCGGGGAATGTTGGGAAAGCGCTCGCACAATAAACTGAGTGACAGATAATCAGCGCGAAAATCATGGCCCCACTGCGAGACGCAGTGAGCTTCATCGATGGCAAACAGGGCTAATTTACAACGCTGCAGAAGATCCAGAGTGTAGGGCTGAATTAACCTCTCAGGGGCGATATAAAGCAGATCCAACTGCCCGGCCAACAGTTGCTGTTCAATAACCTGTTGTTCGCTGTGGGCGAGGCTGGAATTTAAAAAGGCAGCCTTGACACCCAACTGCTGCATGGCGTCGACCTGATCCTGCATAAGTGCAATCAGGGGAGAAACTATAACTCCAACGCCATCGCGCAGCAGCGCGGGGATCTGGTAACAGAGTGATTTACCGCCACCGGTAGGCATAAGCACCAAGGCATTATTTCCGGCGCAGACCTGATCAATGATCTCGGCCTGATGACCGCGAAAGCTGCTGTAGCCGTACAGGCTGTTTAAAATCTCTAGCGCTTCTTTTGGCATAGGTTGTCACGTTCCGTGTAAAGCTTAGAGGATTTTACAGCTGCCACTCAGTGCGGCCTGCGAAGCTGTCACCATTATTGGTAAAGCGAATAAAAGAAGCGCTGACGCGGTAGAAATGTGATTTAGCAAAGGCCGAACCGATTAAGCGCTCCTGATCACTGGCAGGGTTATCTATTAACCCTCTGACCTCAGGGAAGCGGGCAAAGTACAAATCAGCAATCCTGTCCCTATCGGCCACCTTGGTGATAGTGCCGTGGATCTGCGCTCCGCATATGGACTGCCAGTTACCCGTGTAATCAGAATAGATTGAGACCGCTGCACTGCCATTGGTCGGTAAACTTTTAATATGCCGGCTGTTGGCAGAAGACAAAAAATACAGTGCAAATGGCTGCTCAGCTGTGTCGGCCACATACAGCACTGGCGCTGACCAGGGTCCGCAGGCATCAGCGGTTGCTATAGTGAGAACCGATTCCCTGTTAAGGAATTGATGCAGCTTGGTGAAATCTTTTACCTGCTCCGTCACTTTAGCTATTGCCCTGCCAGCGCTTCATACCATCCATCTCAATATCAAACAGGTCGAGAACCCTGGCAACTGAGTGATTTACAATATCGTCAACGGTTTTTGGTTCGCTGTAAAATGCCGGTGATGGTGGACAGACAATGGCCCCGTATTGACTGGCTCTGTACATTAACTCGCAGTGGCCGGTGTGCAGGGGCGATTCCCGGGGAACAATGACCAGCTTGCGGCGCTCTTTTAGCACCACATCGGCAGCGCGAATCAGCAGATTATCTGCGTAGGAATTTACAATCCCAGAGAGGGTTTTCATTGAACAGGGAACCACAATCATACCGGCGGTTTTAAACGAGCCACTGGCGATGGTGGCGCCGATATTCTTATTGTTGTGCACTTCGTCGGCCAGTGCTTCGACATCTTCCGGTTTCCAGTCGGTTTCAATACCGATATTCATGCGGGCAGCCTGGCTCATCACCAAATGGGTTTCTATATCACTGCGTTCTGCCAGCACCTGGAGCATTCGAATGCCGTAGATAACGCCGCTTGAGCCTGATAGACCAATAATAAGTCGCATGATGATTCCTTGTTTTGGCAGACTATTTTGCCTTTTTTAGTTTCAGCTGGATAGTGAAACTTACCCGAGTGATACGTTGGTATGGGGGTTGTGGTTTGGCGTGAGATAGCCTCTGCAGCTACCTCCGATATTAGTATGGCCAAAGGTTGTGGCTTGGCGTGGGATAGCCTCTGCAGCTATCCTTGAGATCAGTCAGGGCCCGCTTATGGTTTTGTCATTTTCAGGTTGAGCGAGAGCTTGCTTGAGCGTAGCGAGTTGCGGGAGCGCTGAAAATGACAAAACCATGGGACCGATCTCAAGGGAAAAGCCAGGTGCTATTGCGCTCCAGCTCAAGAGATCTCTCACTAAGCTCGAGATGACAGATGGAAAACCGAGATAACAATTGCAAGAAAGCGTATAAGACAGATACGAAAAAGACCTGCAGTTGCAGGCCTTTATATTAATAACTTCAGTACCACACTAGGTCATAGACAAAATAACCTTGCCCTTGGCACGACGTTCCGAAATAGAAGCAAAGGCCTCTTTATAGTTATCCAGCGGATAAACCTCAGTCACCAGCGGCGAAAACTTACCGCCGTCAATCATCGCAATCAACTCCTGAAAATTCTTATAGGACTCCCGGGGAAACTTAGTCGCCCAGGTACCCCACCAGACACCGACAATAGAAGCCCCTTTCAGCAAACAGAGGTTTAAGGGCATCTTGGGAATCGGCCCCGAGGCAAAACCAATCACCAAAAAGCGCCCATCCCAAGCAATAGCGCGAAACGCCTGCTCGGAAAATTCACCGCCCACGGGGTCGTAGATCACATCTGCACCCTGCCCCTTGGTCAGCGCCTTGACCTGCTCCTTAAGGTTTTCAGTGGAATAATTAATCCGCAGATCAGCACCGGCCTCACAGGCAAAATCCAGCTTTTCCTCACTGCTGGCAGCAGCAATAACTGTAGCGCCCATCGCCTTGGCAATCTGGATGGTCGCAATTCCGACGCCACCCGCTGCGCCCATTACTAACAGAGTTTCGCCTGGCTGCAGCTTAGCCTGCTGTTTTAGAGCGTAATACGAGGTGCCATAGGTAATCGCAAAACCCGCCGCCTGCTCGAAATTCATGGTCTCACCCATGGGAAACGACATGTATTCAGAGGTTACACACTGCTCGGAAAAACCGCCAAAGGGAACTGTGGCGATCACTCTGTCTCCAATCTTGCGAGTACTGACACCCTCACCCACGGCAGAGACGACACCAGCCACTTCGGCACCGGGTACAAAAGGTAGCGGCGGCTTAAATTGATACTTGCCTTCAACAGTCAGCAGATCAGGAAAGTTCACCCCGGACGCCTTAACATCAATCAGTATCTCACCCTTGCCCACTTCCGGCGTGGGTCGCTGCTCAAGATCGAGCTTTTCTGGTGGTGCAAATTCATTGCAGACAAGTGCTTTCATCATGCAGTCCTACCCTGTAATTATTGTTATTGGTCGGTTATTTGTTACATGTACTGCTTAAGCTCGCGGCGGCCAATCACCATACGGTGAACCGCGTCAGGGCCATCGGCAAAACGCAGCACACGCTGGCCGCCATACCAATTTGCCAGCGGGGTATCCTGGGACAGGCCGAGACCACCGTACATCTGAATAGCTTCATCGATAATCTTTAAGGCCATATTGGGTGCCGCGACCTTGATCATAGAAATATAGGGCTGCGCGGCATCGGTGCCGACATTGTCCATCAGCCAGGCGGCTTTTAAACAGAGCAGGCGCGTCATCTCAATCTCAATACGCGCCTGGGCAATAATATCCACATTAGCACCCAGCTTGGCCAGCGGGCGACCAAAGGCTTCACGCTCCAGAGAGCGCTCACAGAGCAGTTTTAAAGCCGCTTCGGCAAGACCAATTGAACGCATGCAGTGGTGAATACGTCCCGGCCCTAAACGCCCCTGAGCCACTTCAAAGCCACGCCCCTGACCGAGAATCATATTTTCCTTGGGGACACGCACATCGGTAAAACGCATATGCATATGGCCGTGAGGAGCATCATCTATATTGAAAATTTCCATGGGACGCAGGTTCTCCACCCCTGGGGTGGCAAAGGGAACCAGCACCTGGGAGTGACGGGAATGGCGCGGTGCATCCGGGTTGGTGTTGCACATCACAATCATAATTTCACAGCGCGGATCGCCGGCACCGGATATCCAGATCTTCTCACCGTTTAGAACCCACTCGTCGCCATCGGCCACACAGGACATGGAAATATTGGTCGCATCGGACGAGGCCACATCCGGCTCAGTCATGGCATAGGCAGAGCGAATTTCACCATTGAGAAGCGGTGTTAACCAGCGCTGTTTTTGCTCCTCGGTACAAAACCGCGCAAGCACCTCCATATTGCCGGTATCGGGCGCTGAACAGTTAAACACCTCAGGCGCGAGATGCGAACGACCGGTCTCTTCGGCAATATAGGCGTATTCAACGGTGTTTAAACCATGGCCACCGGGCCAGTGGGTAAGGAAAAAGTTCCATAGATTTTTGGCTTTGGCCTTGGACTTAAGACCCTCGAGGATTTCCGTCTGACGTGCGGTGTAGGTCCAGCGATCACCTTTGCCGACCTCGGCGTAATACTCAGCCTCCATGGGCAGAATTTCTGTATCAATAAACTGCTTAACTTCCGCCAGGATGGGTTTGACCTTGTCGCTAATACCTAAGTCCATCTGCTTATCCCTTTTAACAATTCTAATTATTCTAATTTTATTTTTTTAAAAAATTTCCACTACTGCTGATCTAGTAACCGGAGAGTAGCGCAAAGCGATCCCCGTGGTAGCTGTAGTCGCCAAACAGCATAGCAGCCGGACGAGCGCGCTTGATAAAGAAACCTATATCATATTCATCGGTCATGCCGATACCGCCATGCATCTGAATAGCTTCATTGGTCGCCAGCTCAGATACCTCACAGAGTTTGGCCTTGGCAATACTGACCAGCAGCGAGCTTTTCGCATCGCCTTTATCCAGCGCCTGCAGCGCCTTTAACACCACTGACTTGCACAGCTCAACCTCGCTCCACCAGTGGGCAGCGCGGTGCTGTAGGGCCTGAAAAGAGCCGATAAGCACGCCAAATTGTTTGCGCTCTTTTAGGTACTGCAGAGTGGTATCAAAAGTTTCCTGCGCTATCCCCAACAACTCCGCTGCGAGGAAAGCATTACCCACATCAAGGGTTGCCGCCAGCGCGGCGTAACCACAGCCCTCCTCACCCAGCAGAGCTGACTCAGGAAGTTCTACGTTGTAAAAGCTTATATTGGCATAGTTGCGGCAATCGACCATCTCGGTGCGCTGAATCTCGACACCAGCTGTTGCGGGATCCACCATAAAAAGGCTGATACCTTCACTATCACCTGCGTCACCGGCAGTGCGCGCAGCAACAATCAGTTTATCGGCGCTACTGCCATCGACCACGAAGCGCTTGCTGCCATTTAACAGATAGCCCTGGCCGCTGGCAGTTGCTGTGGTGCTGATCTGGGTTGGCGCATGGTGAATATTTTCATCAACCGCCAGTGCGGTGGTTATTTGGCCCCCGGCAATAGCCCCGAGCAGCTCGGTTTTTTGCGCTTCACTGGCAGCCTGATTGATGGCAGTTACACCGAGGATCGCGGTCGCAAATAGCGGCGAAGCGGTCAGTGTCCGCCCGCTCTGCTCAACAATCTGGCCCATGCCCACATGACCAAACTCCAGCCCGCCGTAGGCCTCGGGCACCAGAATTGCCGCCCAACCCATATCCACCATCTGCGCCCAGAGATTGTCTGCATAACCCTTATCGCTGCCCGCATCGCGCTGCTTGCGCACTTCAGCAAGCGGAGCATACTCAGCCAGGAATCCCTGAGCTGACTCTTTGAGCATCTGCTGTTCTTCATTTATTACCATTGCCATGATTGTCTACCTTCAACCCAAACCGAGGATGTTTTTAGCGATAATATTTAGCTGAACTTCCGAGGTACCACCCTCAATTGAGTTACCTTTGGTACGCAGCCAGGTGCGTGGCATCCAGCCGCCATTGGAGTTGGCGCCATCCCAGATCATCGCGTCGCTGCCATCGATTTTCATCATTAATTCATAGCGGCGTTTATTCAGCTCGGTACCTGCGTACTTGAGCATGGCTGAGGTTGCGCCGACGCCGTGGCCGGACTTTACTTCGTCGGTAACCCGCTCCGCAGTCATGGCAAAAGCCGCGCCATCGATTTCCCATTTAAGAATATCGCCACGCAAAAGCTGGTTGCTAAGACGACCATCTTCAACAGCCAATGATCTGGCGGCGATCTGGCCCAGAGTCTCCGAACCGGCATCGGTCAAACCAAAGCCACCAATCATTTCCCGCTCGTGAGTCAGCAGATACTTGGCGATAGTCCAGCCCTGATTGATCTCGCCTACCACCTGGTCTTTTTCGACACGCACATTATCAAGGAAGGTTTCACAGAAAGGCGAGCTGCCTGAGATCAGTTTAATTGGCTTTGGGGTTACGCCAGGGGTTGTCATATCAAACAGCACCAGACTGATACCCATCTGTTTTTTCGCTTCAAAATCCGTGCGCAACAGACAGAACATCCAGTCGCACTTATCCGCATAGGAGGTCCAGACCTTCTGGCCATTGGCTATAAAGTGATCACCACGATCCTCACCTTTGGCCTGCAGGCCGGCGAGATCAGAACCGGCACCCGGCTCGGAGTAACCCTGACACCAGCGAATCTCGCCACGAATAATCGGCGGCAAATGCTGCTGTTTTAAGGCCTCAGAACCAAACTTCAGCAAAGCCGGGCCGATCATCCAGATCCCAAAGCTATCCAGTGGCGAGCGGGCATTGATTCGCGCCATCTCCTCTTTAAGAATTTTCGTCTCAGCCTTGTTTAGGCCGCCACCACCGTACTCAGCAGGCCAGTCAGGCGCCGTCCAGCCCCTGGCAGCCATACGCTGCAACCACTGCTTTTGCTCTTCGCTTTTGAATGTCCAGTTGCGACCACCCCAACAGACATCGTCTGAATCGGTAACCGGAAAGCGCATGCTGTGAGGACAGTTCTCTTCCAGCCAGCCGCGGGTCTCTTGCCTGAAAGCATGTAAATCAGTCAATGTTATCTCCTGCTGTGGATCAGCATTCTTTTCTAGTAATAGGTTGTAACAGAAGATCGAAGTTACAGGACGTTATAGCCGCTTTCAAGCATTTGGGTGGCAGGCAAAGCCTTTATGCGGGGGTTTTTATCGTGCTTTTATGACTCGGGAGTTTTACTATCCTCTATAGTACATACAAGCTATCTAATAACAGGGACAAGTCAATGACCAACGCATTAGCGAAATTACTCGACACCCTCGATCTGGAGATAATCGACACCAATATCTACCGGGGACAGACCCCGCAAACCAGTAACAAAAGAGTTTTTGGTGGCCAGGTTTTTGCCCAGGCCATGCGTGCCGCCCAGGACACAGTGTCAGAAGAGCGCATGGTGCACTCCCAGCACGCTTATTTTTTGCGCCCTGGTGATCCCACAGTGCCAATACTTTTTGAAGTTGATGGAATTCGCGATGGCAAGTCATTTACCACCCGGCGAGTTGTTGCCTCGCAGCGTGGCAAAGCGATTTTTAATACTGAACTCTCGTTTCAGGTGCGGGAGTCGGGATTCTCTCATCAGGCGGATATGCCCGTCTGTGTCGGGCCGGAAGAACTCGAAGATGACAATGTTCGCTTGGCCGGAATTAAAGGAGTAAACCTCTCGCAACGCCCCATCGAGATTCGCTCAGTAAATCCTATAGATCCTGTCAGCCCACAAGCCAGAGGACCCGAGCAGCTGGTGTGGCTCAAGGCCGACGGTGTAATTGAGGACATTAATGGTCGTTCCGACAGCGCCTTGCATCATGCCATTCTCGCCTATGCCTCGGACTACAACCTGATGGGCACAGCACTGCTGCCCCATGCAGTTAACCTGTTGAACCCCAAGTTACAGCCGGCCTCTCTGGATCACTGTATCTGGTTTCACGATAAATTTAGGGCCGATGAATGGTTGTTGTATGTTATGGATAGTCCGCGCTCAAGCCATGCCCGCGGGCTTAATCGCGGATCCTTCTTTAGCCGTGATGGACGTTTGGTTGCCAGCACAATTCAGGAAGGCCTGATGCGCTTGCACAGGGATTAACAATATTTTGTCAGCAGTTTACAGCCAGCGCCGAACCCTTGATGCATAGTCTGTAAATTCATCACCAAAGAGCGCATACAGAGCACGCTCTTCAGGAACAATCTGATAGCGATGGATATACAGCATAAACAGTATCAACACCAACAGACCCCAGGCCACAGCCAGATAAAATATCCACGCCAGCAATAACATTGTCAGCCCAACATACATTGGGTTGCGGGAATACCTGAACACCCCAGAGGTTACCAGACTGGATGCGCTCTCAGGCTTTAACGGATTAACTGTGGTCGCCGCCGCCCTAAAACTTATAACCCCGGCTATAGCAATAGACAAACCAAGCACAAATAAGCCGATCGCCAGCCACAGGTTGTAGGGGCCAATCAGGGAAGTGGCATTGGAGGTATAACTGGAAATCAGCCAGATATTGGCGGCGAAGAGTAAAGTTACTATAGGTGGCGGGATTTTATTCTCAAGAAATTTCAAATTTTCGCCCCCGGATAATTTTTTATTGGCTGTAAAGGAGTGTCAAAAGAGTATCAAAAAAGTCCAAAACCAAAAGCAGTGAAAAAATTCCCTTATTATTTTTGCTTTAACAACCCTCGGGGAAATCCCCGACGCTATTATTATGCAATAGCGCCAGAGAAGTTGAAATTCAACGAGGCTTGGAGTGCGCAATAGGCTTCTGAGTAAACAGATAATCGTTTAGCTCACTGTCCATCCGCGGATCGTTGCGCCGAATCCACTCCAGCACCATCGCCGCATGCTCCTTTTCCTCATCGCGATTATGTTCGAGAATCGCCTTTAAATCTGTGTCCTTACAGGTATCAATTCGCTGGTTATACCAGTCAACTGCTTCCAGCTCCTCCATCAGGGAAATGATAGCGCGGTGCATATCCCTTGTTTTATCGCTAAGCTCGTTGATCGGTTCGTGGTATCCCTCATTTGACATCCCTATCTCCTTTCATTGGTAAATTACTGCTGTGAATTTGCTAAAGGCTGTAGAAAGTCTGGTACAGAAATGGGTTAAAGGCCAATCTATCTGCTTTGATATTCTGATTGTGGGGAAGAGTCTCGAGATATCTCACTGCGCTCACTGTGACAGGAGTAGGCACTGCTTGAAAACCAACTTAGTATCTGGTGGCGGATGGTCTGGGTAAAATTAAAAGGCAGTGAAAATCATCTTGCCGGCGGCAATCATCAATACTGCGGCCAGCAGTTTACGCAGGGTAATCGGAGTCGCGCGATGCGAGGCAATCTCTGCGCCGAGCAGGCAGCCGAAAAAGGCGACCAACATTAACCAGCCGGTTCCCAGAGGCCAAGGCTGACCGCTAAGCATATAGCCCGAGAGACCACCGATAGAATTCAGAAGGATAAACCCTGCAGCAACTGCAGTACTCTGGCGAACAGTACACCAGCCAAAGATCAGCAGCAGCGGGCTTAGAAAGACACCACCGCCGATGCCGGTCAATCCAGCAGACAGACCCAGGAAGAAGCCGACTGTTGTCAATAACCAGTGGGCAGGCATGTCGACCTGCTCCACGGGTTTTGCGCTGACAAGCATACGCAGTGCCGCAAGGGCCATCAGCACGCCCACCAACAGGTGGTAGCTGAGGGCATTAATTTTCCATAAGCCACCAATAAAGGCCGCCGGGGTTGAGACTATCACCAGCGGCCAAAACAGTTTGTAGGGCATTAATTTATAGGGCTGAAAACGGTAGAGCAGCCAGCTGGTGACAATAATATTCATTGCCAGAGCCGCGGGGCGCATCTCTTCCGGTGCCAGTCCCCAGAGTGCCATTGCTGCCAGATAGCCCGAGGCGCCACCATGCCCGACCGAGGAATAGAGTACCGCCATCAGAGCGATAGCGGCGAGTAACCAGTAGCTATACTCAGTGGCAAACATCTGTGCAAGGGCTGACTCGAGCAACAATGTATCAACCACCGGTCATATTCATAAAGCGCACAATATCGACCTGCTGCGGATCGAAATAATGACGCTCAGGTTTGTTTTTTAAGGCCTCGGTGATTTTGCTTTTTAGCAATGCGCTATCGCCGGGATTACTGCGAATGACTTCGCGTAAATCCATACTGTGCTCATTGCCAAGACAAAGAAGCAGCCGCCCCTCTGCAGTCATACGCACGCGGTTACAGGATTCACAGAAGTTATTGGACATCGGCGAGATAAAGCCGATCTTAGATGGGCTGCCAGCAACTTGCATATAGCGGGATGGGCCACCAGTGGTCTCTGCACTATCGAGCATGGTAAATTCCGCTGCCAGCTGTTGCCGCAATCTATCACTGCTGACCTGAGTATTTTCCCTTTTATGAGCGTCTATTTCGCCGAGGGGCATCTCTTCGATAAAAGAGATATCCATGGCCTGATCAAGGGCAAAATGCGCTAGGTCGACCACCTCATCGTCATTAAAACCAGCCAGAATTACCGCATTGAGTTTGATCTTTTTAAAACCCACAGCCGCCGCCGCTCGAATGCCCTCAATAACCTCGTGAAGATTGCCAACTCGGGTAAGTTGCTTAAAGCGATCGGCTCTAAGGCTATCGATACTAATATTCAGTCTTGAGAGACCCGCATCTTTGAGCGGCTGGGCCGTCGCCGGCAGCAGCACACCATTGGTGGTCATCGTCACCTCATCCAGTCCCGGCAAGGCTGTCAGGGAGCTGACCAGTTTAATAATATCGCGCCTGATCAGCGGCTCACCACCGGTTAAGCGGATTTTGCGAACACCCAGCTCAACAAAGGCAGCAGCCATATCACGCAGCTCTTCAAGGCTGAGGATCTGCTGTTTGGGCAGAAATGTCATCTCCTCTGCCATGCAGTAGGTACAGCGTAAATTACAGCGATCGGTGACCGACAGACGTAAGTAATCAATGGTTCGACCAAAGGGGTCGACCAATGCTGGAATATCTATGCCGGAATCTCTGTCTCTCACTTTATAATCGCAATCATTATGGCGTTACATACTATAGGGCAACACATCGACCAGATCGCCAACCTCTATGGATTGGCCGCTCTGCTGCACTACAAAAACATCACCCCAGCAGGCCGAAGATAATACGCCACTGCTCTGGTTTGGATAGATTTCCACACCGGTCTCAGTAAGTTTGGCGCGCAGATACACCTGTCGTTTTTCGCCGGGCTTGGCAAATTCGGCAATGGCTTTTACTGATTGTGGCGAAACCACACTCAAGCCCTGACTAGCCAATAAAAAAGGCCGCGCTAAAATCATAAAGGTGACAAATACCGATGCGGGATTTCCCGGAAGACCAATAAAAGCAGTGTTTGCAACCTGACCAAAGGCCAGCGGCTTGCCAGGCTTAATAGCCACCTTCCAAAAATCTAGACCCCCCAATCTCTCGACAGCGCTCTTAACATAGTCCTCATCGCCGACAGAAACACCGCCGGCACTTAAAATAATATCGCCCTTTGCGGCGGCTTTTTGCAACACGGCTTCGGTGGCCTCGAGGCTGTCCGCGACTGTGCCAAGATCAATCGGGATCATCCCCAGCGAGTGGATTAAGCCTGTTAGGGTAGCGCGATTGGAGTTGTAGATTTGCCCGGCCTGAAGATCCTCGCCCGGCTCAACCAGCTCATCGCCGGTGGAAAAAAAAGCGATTTTAAGGGGTTTAAAGACCTCGACGCTTTTAATACCAATTGACGCCAGCAAACCCATCTCCTGGGCACGCAACCTTGTGCCGGCGCCGAGAATAGTCTGGCCCGCCTGAATATCCTGGCCTCTGCGACGAATATTGGCAGCGCGGGTTACAGAGCCACCAATAGTCACTGCGCCATCAAGCTCTGTGCAATTTTCCTGCATGGCAACCGTATCGGCACCAGCGGGTATTTCCGCGCCGGTAAATATCCGCGCAACAGTCGATGACTTTAGAGGCTTTGGCGCAGCGCCTGCGGGAATTCGCTGGCTTAGGGGCAACTGGAAATTATTCTTTTGCGCCTCTGCATAACAGAAGGCATAGCCGTCCATAGCGCTATTATCCGCCGGAGGCACATTGATGACTGCAGTTATATCTGCGGCCAATACCCGGCCAAGACTCTCTGTCACCAGCAGCTGTTCTGTGGCACTGGCGGTTTTCGCAGCACCGATCAGCTGATCTATGGCGGCAGACACGGAAATCATTAGTTTGCTTTGACCCCAACATGCTGAACAAAGTTACACGGGGCAAAGGTGCTGTTTAACTGCTCGCGAATAATACCGTTCCAGCCGGTTTTACAGGCGCCGGTGGAACCAGGAAGGCAAAAGATTGCGGTTCTATTGGCGAGTCCGGCAAGACAGCGCGACTGTACTGTAGAGGTACCGATTTCTTCGTAGGAGAGCTGGCGAAACAGTTCGCCAAAGCCTTCGATATGTTTATCAAACAGAGGCACCAGCGCTTCCGGGGTGCTGTCGCGTCCGGTAAAGCCGGTGCCACCGGTAGTCAGGATAACCTCAATCTGTGGATCGGCAATCCAGGCGGAAACCGTGGCGCGCATCAGGTAGATATCATCGATCAGCAACTGGCGGTCGGCCAGATGATGGCCCTCTTCCTCCAGAGCCTGCTGCAGATAACTGCCACTGGTATCGGTTTCCAGGCTGCGTGTATCGGACACCGTTAGCAGCGCTATATTTAGAGATCGTCTCTCTTTTCCAAGGTCGTGACCCACTTTTATCTCCTAAAATTTTGTTTTGAAACTACTTTAAGGCCTGTTATGACGAAATCCCTCACCGACACTGAGATTAACCTTGCAGTGCTCAACTACAGACTTCGCAGCGAGGTTTTGCCGCCGCGCGTAAATTGAGCCAGCGCCCCGACTTGCCATCATAGCGCTGCATCTCGCCATGTTGCTGAAAGAATCCCAATAACAGTCGAATGACAGTTGTCGCCTGCAAACTGCCCATGGCTCCAAGTACTGGGCCAACCACACCGGCGTTGGAACAATTAAGCAGTGGCTCCGAAGCCTCTCTGTCAATAATACAGTTGAGGCACAGGCTCGGGTTATGCGCAAAATCAAAGGCAACCAATTGCCCCTCCCAACCCAGTGCCGAGGCACTGACAAAGGCATTTTTCTGCTCAAAACAGTGCTTATTCATTAGCTGTCGCGCTGCCAGATTATCAGTGCAGTCGACAACAATAGGGTAATTTTTGCCCAGCAATTGGTCGCTGACCTTATCGGCATAGATACTTATATTCAAATGGGGATTGAGGGCAGATAACTCACGCCTGGCACAGTTGACTTTTAACTCTCCACAATCGGCCTCTTTGTAGAGTATCTGTCGCTGCAGGTTGCTTAATTCAACCGTATCAGGATCGCAGAGACCCAGCTCCCCCACTCCGGCAGCCGCAAGATAGAGTGCCAGCGGACAGCCCAGCCCGCCGAGCCCAACAATCAACACCCGGGCATTGAGCAATTTTTGCTGCCCGGCTTCACCTATATCCTCCATCAGCAGATGGCGACTGTAGCGCATAAATTGTTCATGACTTAAATTGGCAGCATCTAGGGACATATAGCGGCCTCAGCCAGTGCCAAATCTTCGCAACTGTTGATATTAAAAAAGGGATTTATCGATTGCTCGGGCCAGTCCAAATAGACTGTATTCAATGCCTGCAACAGGGGTTTAAAACCACCATTTTTATCCACTAGAAGAGCATTCTCCACGGCATTGACCACAGACTTTTTCCACAGGGTAAAGGTTGGCTGTACCTCGCCCTGATAGCGGATACAGGCAATATCTGCACGCTCTCCGAGAATTAGCTGATGCAGTTCAGAAACCAGATTATCGGGAATAAAGGGTCCATCACAGGGAGTCATCATCAGATAGGCTGCAGCGCTGAGTTGATCGCTGACTAGGGCGCTGTATAAACCGGTGAGCGGCCCCTGAAAACCCTCCAGCCTATCCGCTATAAAGGGATATAACTGATCACCACAGGCCTCTGCGCAGAGCTTTGAATTACCATTAATAAACAGCTTGTCGACCTGAGGTGCCAGCCTGTCAACAACCTGCGCAAGCAATGGTCTACCCGCCAGCAACGCCTGCACCTTATTGCCGGAAACCATCCGACTGGAGCGACCAGCGGCCAATATTAAGCCATCGACATCAGTCATTGATGCCATCCCAGCGGGCAGCCGCTTCATGGTCCGAGGCTTTGCTGTCAACCCAGTGCTGCTTGCCATCCTGAGTGACTTTTTTCCACAAAGTGGCTTTGGTCTTCAGGTAGTCGATTAAAAACTGTGCTGCCTCAAAGGCATCCAAACGGTGCAGGCTGGCAACGCCGACAAAGACGATCTGCTCTCTTGGCAGCAACTCCCCAACCCGGTGGATAACCGTGCTGCCAATCAACTGCCAGCGCTGATTAGCCTGATCGACAATCTCCTGCAACAGGGTTTCGGTCATACCTGGGTAGTGCTGCAAACTGAGGGAATCGATGGAAGCGTCTACTTCAAAATCGCGAACCAAACCGCTAAAGGTGACCACAGCGCCAACCCTCGACGAGAGTTCGCGAAGCTTCTGATACTCCTCGGCCAGATCGAAGTCCTGAGTTTGAATGCGAATGGTGTTCAAGGGTATTTAGCCTCCGGTTACCGGCGGCAGAAAAGCTACCTCACTGCCATCAGCCAGAGGCTGATCCCAGGAGACAATCATCTGATTAACTGAAATCAGTACCTGGGGCTCTGAGAGTTGCATGGCAAGTGCGGGATGATCGGCGCTTAACAGCTGGCGAATCTCTGCCGGAGTTGAAGCTTTAATCGTTGCTGGCACAGCTTGGGCATAGTCGCCAAGGCGACCAAAAAACAACAGTTTAATCAATGCGATGATCCTCTGCGGAAGTCTCTGCGCGCCAGTCTCCTGACTTTCCACCGGTCTTTTCCAGTAATCTTGTCTGGCTGATAACCATCCCTTTATCCAGCCCCTTACACATATCATAGACGGTTAATGCAGCAACCGAGGCGGCGGTCAGGGCTTCCATCTCGACGCCGGTTTTGCCGGTGGTTTTGCACAGCGCGGTAATTATCAGGTTATTGCCCTGCAGATCTATATCAAGAGTAATTTTAGAAAGAGGCAATGGATGGCATAGGGGAACTAAATCACTGGTTTTTTTCGCCGCCTGGATGCCGGCAATTCTGGCAGTTGCGTAGAGATCACCCTTGGCAAGGCTGCTATCGCTAATGGCCGCGACAATAGATCGCGTCAACTCAACCCGGGACTGGGCAATAGCCGTACGGCTGGTATCATCTTTGGCCGATATATCGACCATATGGGCTTCGCCGCTGGCGTTTAGATGGGTCAGTTTTGACATTCAGTTTCCGATATCAGATTTCTGTTTGAACACAGCTTATTATGGCAAAGTATTAGTGGCTTATATAGCGCAGCGCGGCGAATAAGTTGACGAATAACAGCGTTCCCCAATACCAATAACATGGACAACTCTTGGGAATGGGATGCAGTGAATAGCCCTAAGATAGTAGCTCAGAACAGAGAAAGATAGTCGGCCGGCATCTCTAGCGCAATTATCTAATGTCTGAGCGCGAAGTTGATCTTCTGAGCATCTCTTGAGCACAAATCGAAAGCCCAATTTTTGATGACCTGGAAACCTGTTGATTATTTTCGCACGCATCCAAGGAACTGACTTTCTTAGACTCAGCGGCTGAGGATACATGCGCATCACCATCCACTTGAATCTGCGTCTGGTATCTTATGCCCAGTGTCAGGTCAGCGAAGGATTGATTGGCAATTAAATAATCGGGCTCCTGGACATTCGGCCAATAGCCGCAAGCCTCACCAGCGCCGCAAATGTAGCCATCATTGTCAATATCACTGCCTGTTACCAGAATATAGACAGCGGGATCCACCTGGTCTATTGCGAAGGAGTACTGGCCAGAACTGGCATCACTGAAGTCGAGCCTTTCTACGACGCCTTTATTGACATTGTAAAGCAGCGTGTACATTTTACCGGCATCGGGTTCTCTGGAGATTACCGACAACTCTTCATAATTTAGCCTGAGAGTGCGCGTACCCGCATCAGAAATAAACTGGACATAACCTTGATAGACCCCTTCTGTCAGACCTTCCCTGTCGAGGGTTACTCTATAGTTTCCCAGCCCATCAGCATCAGCCAGAGATACCACAGAGATATTGTTTGCAGAGGAGACTACCTGGCTGATTTTCAGCGAGCCGCCTCCGGCATTAAAGGCTTGGACAATGACCTCTGTACCTGTAACACCAAAATCCACTTCGTAAGCGGTGAGATTAAGCCGTGGCGGTAGATCCTCTGAAGCACCCAAAACAAGACTTTCGGCCGCCTGCAGTGACTTTTTGGCATCGATCAAACCGTAGCCATACTCCACATCCTTGCCATTAGCGCCCAAATCCTGGGTCATCAGACCATTAGCCAGAACCAGATCAAAATCATCCGCGGTGAAACTCGGGTATATCCCCTTCATTAGAGAGGCAACACCTGCGACATGCGGAGCAGCCATTGATGTGCCCGACATACCCATAATACCTGGCGAAATAGAGCCATTTTCAGTAGTCGCAAATGTACTTACCACTAACCCGGCGCTGGAGAATTGAGCATTGCTATCGGCATACCCACCCGGGGCAGCAATATCAACTTCATCGTTGTACTGTGAGTAGGCAGCTCGCTGACCCTCGGGGTTTGTCGCCCCCACTGAAACAACGCCCGGATAAGATGCAGGATAGGAGAGCGGATTGCCATTGAGGGCGGTATTTCCTGCTGCGGCAATAATAATAACCCCAGCATCGCGCGCAGCGACAATGGCCTCACGGGAGGTTCGTGAAGGGTACTCACTACCCAAACTTAAATTAATAATGTCTGCTGGAGAATTGGGATAGACACCAAAATCGTTGGCTAATCCAGCGGCATAGAGTATCCCCTGACTAACCTCATAATCATTGCCGCCGTTACAACCCAGCACACGAATCGGCATAATATCAACGTTCCAGTTTACGCCGGCCACACCAACATTATCATTCCCTGAAGCACCAATGGTGCCGGCAACATGGGTCCCATGAAAAGACGATATGTAGTCTCTGGAATTGGGACAGCGGGCATTGTCTTGCCCATCTCCGGGATCGCTCGGGTCTGAATCAGCGCCATCGCCATCGCCAGAATTGCTTTGAGAGACTATAAAATCGTAGCCATCGGATGTTGTGCGGGTTGCCAAATCGGGGTGATTGAGCGCAACACCTGTATCCAAAACAGCGACTTTAACATTGCCCATTCCCGTGGACCTGTCCCAAGCCTCAGGCATATTGATCTGTTCATAGTGCCAGGCCTGAAAACCATAAGCCGGGTCATTGGGAACAGCCGAAGCTCTGCGAATAAAGTTAGGCTCAACATATTTAAACTGCTGCAGAGCTCTCATCCTCTTTGTCATACGCAGGGTTTCAAGTTTTTCTCCGTTCGCTGACAAATTTGCAGATGCTATGCCAGGCTGCATAAACCTTGATGAGGTCGTCTTGGCAGCAGAGGAATTGAGTCTGTAAAGCACAGGTCCTCTGTAGGAACCAGATTGTGATCGTGCAATCTTACTGACGCCAAGAACCTGGCTAGTCTGTATAGCGTTGCGTGCATTAGAGTTAAGATTCTCTTGAACAATTAGTTGGTTGGCGACAAGTTCCGCACTGGCATTCCAACCATGCCGCGCTAATGATTGCTGGCCACCAATCTCCAACACATAGGTAGAAGCACCCGACCAGGCACTAACCTCAATATAATAAGTATCCGAGCCAGGTGGCAGAGTCACAGACTCATATAATGCACTGTCTCCCACCGACCAATCCGCGTAACTGGCATCAGCATTGGTGATGTAGAGGTCGAGATCACCACTATCTGTATCCCCGCTGATAAGGTTGATGACCTCCCCGCCCAAGGCATTAATTCGATAAACATCGTAGATATCGCCAGTGGTTTTAGACAAGCCGGGCTCACCGCTACCCGGTTGATTTGCGTAGCCAGAAACCACAGCTGATCGCCAAATAAACTGCGACTCTTCGGGGGAGTTATTGGGTATTGCTATCGAATACTGATCATTGACATCACTATCAACAATATAGGCATTCGGAATAGAGATAGTTCCTGAAACTGACAACGTCCCTTGAATCTCTGCAACAGTGATAAGGTGGGTTGCTATATCCGAGTAACCATCCGAATTAGTCACCGTGACTGAAACGGTATATTCACCCGCTGACAGATAGATATGCTCAAAGATACTACCGCTGCCTGTCGCATTATCTCCCGAGTTCCAGGTGATAGAGGTAATAGCATCAGAGCTATCCTCGGGATTGCCGGCAATACTTGAATCGGCGTCAAACACAACTCGAAGCGGCGCATTGCCGGAGGTTAAATCTGTGTTGATAATGGCTGTTGGCGGAGTCAGAAACTCATCCCGTGGAGCGGGGTCGCGACCATCGGCAACGCCATCGTTGTCATCGTCGCTGTCGGCATTGTCGCCAATGCCATCGCCATCGCTATCTATGGTCTCCTGAGCATCCAAGGGAAAGTCATCCGCGTTGTCACCCGTGCCATCTAAATCTGAGTCACTGGTTTCGCCAGGATCCAGGGGAAATGCATCGGATATATCAGCAACACCGTCACCATCATCATCCTCATCAGCTGCCATGCCCAAACCAATACACAGGCTGTCGCACTGGTCAGGACGTCCATCAGCATCAGTATCCGTCCTATCGCCAATACTTATTAAAGGAAAACCATCCTCGGTGTCGATAATAAAATCATTATCGTCATCGCTATCAGCATTATTACCAATGCCGTCGCCATCTGTATCGAGATTTTCGCTAGGGTCTAGTGGAAAATCATCCAAGGAATCAGCAACACCATCACCATCATCATCTGTATCGGCACTGTTGCCTACTCCGTCATTGTCAGTATCGAGATATTCCGTCTGGTCAAAGGGAAATCTATCAACATCATTCGCAAAGCCATCGTTATCGAGATCTTCATCTGCAGTATTAACAATGCCATCAGCATCTGTATCGAGATTGACAATAGCAAGCACAGAGCCGCTGGCACCATTGAACAAATTATCGGGATGAGTTTCTGCTGCAAAGGTATTTATATCAGCAGAGGCAACAACTGCCGTTATCGCCGGTTGAAGATTGTTCTGCAGCAATTTAACAATGGCAATTGATTCATTACTGGTTGGATTATCAGCACCATTGAGTACAACAACAGCGCTGGCAACTGAGCTCGCAACTGCAGCAATCACCTCTTGATCAATAACCAGATCGTAGCCATTTGCCGCGGTAAACTCCTCTACAGCCTGACCCAGCACAGCAGCAAGAACAGCGCCGTCAAAAACATATACCCCCAAGTCTGATTGCCTGACCATTTGTGTGGCAACTGAGGACATAATAGTGGCTGCAACAGCTTCAGGAACGGTATCGAGACTATCAACCAGGCTCACTGCCGACTGCAGCACCATTCCCATGGCAAGATTAATTGTCTGCGCATACATAGCCTGCAGATCTTCATTAGCAGCTAGAGACCAAAAATCTTTTGCCAGTAATTGCTGCGGGCTGGCAGCGATCCCCAACGTCGTCAACACCGCTTGTTTAGCGGCAGCGGTAGGAGCTGCTGCAACTACCGTGGAAACCGGTGAGACCACCACAGGGATAGCTGAAGATGAGGGCAGGTCTGACACCAAAACCATGCCGGGTATCAGCTTACCTGTACTGGTATCCGTGCCACCTACGGAGATAAGCTTGAGATTGTTAGCACTGACAGCGCTGACATAGGGCAATTGGAAAAAACCGTCCGCATCAGATATCGCTGAGACTTCGCTGGAGTCCAGCAGCAAGTCACCATCTGCATCGACAAATACTCTGGCACCAGATATGGGACCATCAATCACTCGCCCCTCTACGGCATCCAAAACAGTCACCGTGACTGCCTGAACCACTGAAGCTGTGCCATCAGTAGCACTTAGCGTAAGGCTGTAAGTGTTCGTTCCAACAGCGCTGTTTGGTGCTTCAAAATCGGCAGGCGCAATAAAACTTAGGATATTTTCCGACAGTGAAAACAGACTGGAATCTGCACCGGAGAGAGTAAGGGTAACAACATCATTTTCAGCATCTCGAACTAAAACATCCATGACCAGTGTTTGGCCTTCAAAAACGCTTTCCGAGGATTGGCTGATAAAGACAGGCGCTGTATTTTGGTTCGCAGAACCACTACTGGCGTTATTAGCACCGCTGCCACCTCCGCCACCACAGGCAGAGAGCAGGATTATTATTAGCAAACCCAGAGTAGTTTTCATCAAACAGCCCCGCTTTTTATAACGTCTAGAGCGCCAAGTAAGGGAAACTGGGGAGCCAATAATCTCAACACACTCCCCAAAAAACTAATAAACTTTTTTCATGCAACTTTTTTCCAGCAACTTTTTACAAGCAACTTTTGCTGCCAATCATAGCATTTAAAAAGCCAAGGCTTACAAACTTGGGGGAAGGCTTTACAGGGAAGATAGAAAAACGCACAGCTAGAGGAGGGAAAGTTTGCCCGAGGGCCGGGGAAATAAACCTTACACAAAGGATAACCAGCCTACCTCCGCGCCGCTCGATAGGAGGACGGGTTTTGCCCAGTCCAAGCGGTAAAGGCCCGGGTAAAGTCTCCCGGCTCAGTAAAGCCGACCTTTTCCGCAATCCGGGTAATGGGGATATCCGCATTCAGTAATAGATGGAAAGCCATATCGCGACGCACTTTGGCCTTGATCTCTTGAAAACCGCAATCCTCTTTGGCCAACTTGCGCGACAGCGTGCGGGAGCTAACCGACATAATATTGGCAATTACCCCAATCGAAGGTGAGGTCATACCCTGACGAATTAATTCCAGCAGCACCTGCTCAACCTGGCTGGCCAGACTCTGGTCCCTGCCCGGCAAGGTAAACCAATTACCAGCGGGTTTAAGATAGTCATCGTTATACAACTCCACCTCGTCACGAATAATCGGCGCCACTAGACTACCCTTATTAAAGCAATACTGATCCACCGGCTGATCAAAGTAGACCGGGCAATGGAAAATAGATTCGTAGTCAAGATATTGGGTGGGCCTTGAAGCAGAAAAACACACGCAAGTCAGTCGAATGCGCGTGCCGAGCAGCCAGCAATAGAAACGGTAGTCCCCGTAGATTCGATACCAATAGAGCAAGTGGGGATCGACACCCGGATTGAAGCCAGAGAAACGAACGCTCATCACACAGTCATCGCTCTCACCCACGGCGCAATCCCGCACCTCGTCGCTGCGCACGGCATTGATAAAACCAAGCAGGCTTCTGATGCCCTCTCCCAGAGTTTCCTCTTTGACCGCCGCCAGTCTTGCGGCCTGCTCCATCGCCAGTTTTCCCGGCACCCGCAAAAACCCCATATAAACATCATCGAGGGTTTCCCTAAGGGCCAAAATAAACTCCTGGAACTGCTCACCATTAATTTGCCCCGAGGGATCCCGGTAAATGGCATGGTCAATACCGGCCGCCATCAGGATAGCTTTTGGATCACAGCCGGTATTAATGGCACCCTGAAGATAGCCGCGAATGTAGTAAGACCCAATAAGCTTTTCAAAAGCGGCTTCAGGACAATGCGCGGCAATGGGGTGACAAATACTATTCATGGCGGGCCTCGGCTTAGCAAATCAGGACACTTATACTGTTAATATAGGACACTGAAGAGACTAAAAACCCCTACAGCCAGCCGCCATTTGATCTCAGTCAGATTTTCAAGCCGGCTGCCCCACCCCCTGCGCTTTACCAACAAACTTCTCCGACTGTTGATAAGCCTGCTCCAGCGCCTGTTGCCCGGCCGGGTCTAGCAGTTGATTAATTTGCGAGGCGATATTTTCCGGGACCTGCTCCTCGGGTGGCAGATAGATACCATCGGTCTCATAAATGCGGGTAGCCGCATAGCCCCCTGCACCTGCACAAAGAATCAACCGTGAAGGCGCCTCATCGGCGACCAGATAAAGCAAGCCTGCGGACACGCTCTCTACGGTTAGCATTTGGGCTGTTGCCTCATCCACCAGGCCATCGAGCATTCGTGTTGCGGCCGCCGGTGCCAGCGCATTGACTTTGATGCCGTATTTCGCCCCTTCCAGACACAGGGTATTCATCAAACCCACCACCGCCATCTTGGCGGCACCGTAGCTGGACTGGCCAAAGTTGCCGTATAGCCCAGATGAAGAAGTGGTCATTACAATGCGGCCGTACTCCTGTTCTTTCATCAGGTCCCACACGGCTTTGGTGCAGTTGACTGAGCCCATCAGGTGAACATCCACCACCAGGCGGAAATCGTCCAGGCTCATTTTGGAGAAGGTCTTGTCCCGCAAGATGCCGGCGTTATTCACCAGAATATCAACCCGCCCCCAGGCGCTGAGGGCATCCTGCACCATGCCTTCCACTTCCGGCATGGCGGTGACACTGGCGCCGCTGGCTATGGCTTCGCCTCCCAGATTGCGAATCTCCTCCACCACTTTTTCAGCGGCGCTGAGATTACCACCGGTGCCGTCCACCGCACCGCCCAGGTCATTAACCACCACTTTGGCACCTCGGGCCGCCAGGGCCAGGGCGTGTGATCGTCCCAAGCCGCCACCGGCGCCGGT
>JAYOUA010000009.1:0-82219 GCA_038150705.1 Porticoccaceae bacterium
TCATTCGATGAACAGAAACTGCCGGCTATGCTCTCGGCGTTTATGGCGAATATCGATCGCGATAGGCGCGAGACTTCGGTTACCGAGGCGCGAGAACTGGAGCAGATCGCAGCCCAGGAGAAGGTCAACTGGGCGCGCACCCGGGTTGAGGAGGAAATTACCCGGCGCATTGTCGGCAAGAAACTCTCGGAGACGGTGGTCGATTTTATTCAGCGCAGCTGGTGTACGGTGATGCATATGGCCCATCTGCGCACCGGTGAGGCGGGCAGCGATTGGCTGGTGGCCATCAAGATACTCGAGAATCTCATCTATCTGGCGCGACGCCAGGCCAGCGAGGCAGATAGGAAATATCGCCACGAATTGATTGCGCATATAGATGCCCGCCTCGGACATATTGCCGTCGATATCGCCCAGCGCAGCCTGCAGGTAAAGCAGCTCAGCCAGTCTCTGGGTGTTGCCGAGCCAGAGCAGGTGCAGTCCGCGGTCGTCACCGAGATTACCCCGAGCGCGTCTAAACGAAGGGACAAAAAACCGTCTGGCAAGACTGCTGCCTCGCGGGCCGATTCGTCAGCCGAGCAGAATATGGTCGAGGAGATCAGGCGTATACTGGTGTCGGCGGTAAAAGCCGAGCTGCCGGGGAAAAATATTTCACAGGCGGTACGTGATGCTGAGAGCCTGGACAGCAGCGCTCAGCGAGTCTTAATGACACTGCAAAAGGGTTGCTGGATTGAATTGGGCGGTGATATAAAGGCGCATAAGCGCGGTAAGCTGGCCGGTATTGTTGGACCATCCTGGAAGTATGTATTTGTCGACAATAAAGGTAAGCTTATTGCCGAGCGTGACAGGGCGCGTTTAGCGCTGGAATTAATGAATGGCAAAGTGACTGTCCTGGATAATTCCCATCTGTTCGATAAAGCCATCAAGCAGGCGATCACTCAAATCAAAGGGTTGCCTGTTGCAAGTTAGCAGATACCCGAATGCAGATAAAAAATGGCTGGTTGAAATCCGCCTCTGAAGTTCCTTCGCCAAATGTCGATCGTCGGCCGGATAGTGCTGATATCAGTCTTTTGGTTATTCACAATATCAGTTTGCCGCCCAACCAGTTTGGTGGTGGCTATATTGAGCAGTTTTTTAGCAACTGCCTGGATCCTGGCGCCGACGACTATTTCGCCACTATTTGTGATCTCAGGGTTTCCTCCCATCTGTTGATTGATCGCTTGGGGAGTATCACCCAGTTTGCACCCTTTACCGCGCGAGCCTGGCATGCTGGGGTGTCGCGCTTTGATGGTCGCGAAAACTGCAATGACTTTTCCATCGGCATTGAAATGGAGGGCGCGGATAATATTGCTTACACTGATAATCAGTACAATGTGCTGGCCGAGGTCACCGAGGTGCTGCGCGAAGAATTTCCGCTGATCACAACAGAGCGGATAGTGGGTCACAGTGATATTGCGCCGGGGCGAAAAACCGATCCGGGTGAGGCATTTGACTGGCAGCGTTACAGGCAGATGTTGAAGGTAAAAAATTAGAAAACTCGATTGCAAAAGCATGGAGTTTTGGACAAAGAATTTAGTAAAAGAGTTTTAGCAAACAATTACCGAGGTGTGCAGTGCATTTTTTAATTGTCCTGGTGGCGATAATAGCCCTTGAGAACTACAGCCAGATGGCCTTTATCCAGCGCGATGCATGGGTGCAAAAGTGGCACAGTAAATTATCCCAGCTGTCGATGCTGCAGGGCTCTGCTGTTCTCAAATTGATGGCATTTGTGCTGGTGCCAGTTATTCTTCTCTATCTCATTATTTTTCTGTTGAGCAGTAGCGGTTACGGGTTGCTGGTGTTTGTTCTCGAACTGGGGGTGCTGCTCTACAGCTTTGGTCGCGGTGATATCAGTGCACAGATTGAGCTGCTCAAGTCAGATATTGAACGCGATGACCTGCAGGCGGCCTACCACGATGCAGCGGTGTTTAATATTGCCCATCGCAGCAGCAGTGCAGAAAGCGCCGATGATCTCTACCAGGAATTGGTCGCGGCCCTGCCTTACAGGATTTTTGAGCGCAGGTTTGCCGCTGTCTTCTGGTTCTTTGTTCTCGGTGCCCCGGCTGCACTGGCTTACCGCCTGCTGGCCCTGCACGGTGATATGTCCCTCGGTGACATATCTCGCGGTGAGAGCGAGACAGAGCTCGATGTGCAAGCCGAGAATAGCCTGCTCGAGAAACACCAAGTTGCTGCCGACCCGCAAGCGGACTGCGGTGAAAAAGCCAATACTGCACTCTGGCTGTTGGAGTGGGTTCCGGTGCGTCTGTTGGCGCTAACCCTGGGTCTGGTGGGCAGCTTTGCCCATGCGACGGCACCTCTTAAGGAGTTAATTCTATGTCCGCGAACCTCAACTGCTGACCTGCTGCGACGCTGTGTTAGTGGCGCGCTAGGTGATATTCAGCGGCCCCAGATGGTTGCCGAGACTAATGCTGAGGGCCATGAAGATACAGCCGATGGGTTGGCGCTTATCAGCGAGATGGTGGCACTGTTTACCCGGGCAATGATGGGTTGGCTGGTGGTTATTGCACTGCTGGTGATGCTCAGCTAAGCAATAAAGATGCCTAACCACTGTGCTGCTGAGCGCTGTTCCACGGGGCAACCTTGAACAGCAACAGCATCCCCGGAATCGCCAGGGCGGTGCACAGGTAGAAGAAACTCTCCCAGCCAATTCCCTCGACAATAATCCCGGTCACAGAGCTTGCCATTGTGCGCGGCACTGCGGTCAGCGCTGTGAACAGAGCTAATTGCGTGGCGGCGAAGGCGGGGTGAGTCGATCGGGCGATAAACGCGACAAAGGCCGCGGTGCCGAGACCGACACCTAGATACTCAAAGCCGATTACCAGTCCCAGTAGCCACAGTCCCTCGCCGACACGCGCGAGAACCGCAAAGCCGAGAATGGAGATAATCTGCACCAGACCAAACAGCCACAGGGCGCGATTAATCCCTATTTTGAGCATCAGGATCCCGCCCAGAATGCCGCCAAAAATCATTGGCCACAGCGCCGCATGTTTGGCTATAAGGCCAATCTGGGTCATGCTAAAACCGAGATCCAGGTAAAACGGTGTCGCCAGCGCAGTGGCCATACTATCGCCGAGTTTATAGAGCAGCATAAAGGCCAGTATCAGGGATGCCTGTCTGACCCCCTGACGGCTGAAGAATTCATTAAAGGGCTCAACTATCGCACTCTGTAATGTGGTTGGATGGCGAACATGGGCTCTGGGTTCGGCAACGCTGATGGTCAGGCCGATACCGACAAACATAAAGGTCGCGGTAATTAGAAATACCTGCTGCCAGGGCAGGCTATCTGCCAGAATGAGTGACAGCGATCCCGGCACCAGTCCGGCAATTCGGTAGGCATTGACATGGATTGAATTGCCGAGGCCCAATTCCTGATCCGGCAGGATCTGCCGGCGATAGGCATCGAGAACAATATCCTGGGTGGCACTGAGAAAGGCGATTGCCAGGCACAACCAGGCAATTGGCCAGATCTGCGTGACTGGATCAAAAAATCCCAGTGCAGCGATCGCGCCGAATAATAAAATCTGCGTGGCGAACATCCAGCTGCGGCGCAGGCCGAAGCTACGGGAAAACAGAGATAGTTGGTAGCGGTCGAGAAGCGGTGACCAGAGAAACTTCCAGGTGTAGGGCAGTCCTATCAGGGCAAAGAAACCAATCTCCACAAGGCCAACACCCTCAGTGCGCAGCCATGCCGGAACCAGCGATATGAGGAGATACAGCGGCATGCCCGAGGCCAGGCCGGTAAAGATGCAGATCAACATGCGCCGGTTTAAAAGCGCTTGCCTGATAGTTGCTGTGCTCATTGAAATCCTTGAGGCTATTTTATTGGGGCCCTGTAAAAGCCCAATAGTTGGCAAAGGGTTAGGGTTGCCAATTAAATTTTTTAAGGCTGACTCGGTTGTCGTTTAGCACTACGCCCTCTTCCTGGAGACGTGCCTTTTGCACTTTAAAGCCGGGGCTATCCACTGCCAGGCTGATCCTGCCCGCTGCATTGATAACCCTGTGCCAGGGTAATTGTGTCTCTTTGGGCAGCTTGCCGAGAATTCGCCCGACCATTCTTGCCGCTCCCGGTAATCCGGCCAGTTCGGCTACCTGGCCGTAGGAGACAACGGTCCCCGCAGGCACGGTGGCCAGAACCATATACACCTTTTCCTCTGGCGTGAGATGCTCCAGGCTGGGCTCCTTCCCGGCGGGCTTGTGCCGGCCTTTATTTTTCATGGCATAAGACTACGCTATTCAGACTGCCGTTGAAATAGTCAAAACGGCCCCAATCTAAGCACAGAGCGAGAAACAAACCGTAAAAAGAAACTGTTTAAAAGAGAAGCAAATTGTGCGCACGCTATTTTTGATATTTGTGATTATCCCGGTCCTGGAGATGTGGTTGCTGATTACCGTTGGCAATTATCTCGGCGCACTGCCGACTATAGGCCTGGTGTTGTTGACGGCATTTATCGGTGTCAACCTGCTGCGTGTTCAGGGTTTTCAGACATTGTGGCGTGGCCGCCGCAAGTTTGAAGAGGGCCAGCTGCCAGCTCAGGAGATTGCCGAGGGCATTATCCTCGCCGTATCCGGCGCTTTGCTGTTAACTCCTGGTTTTGTAACAGATGTGGTTGGATTTGCCGGCCTGGTGCCTTTTGTGCGCGGCATTATGGCGCAATTAGTACTGAGTAGAATGGTGATCGGCAGCGTATCTACCAGAGAATATGGCTCGGGATTCAAGACTACGGGATCATCTTCAGGCCACAGTAAGCCAGGCGATGAAGATGTGATTGAAGGTGAATCCTGGGACGAAAAAGACCGATTGTAAACTATAAGGAGCGCAGGCAAATGTAGATACAGGGAGCGTAATAAAAAAACTGCTGCAATCCCTTGAAAAAGGATTGCGGCACCACAATATGACTAACAGCTGCGGAAATCCGCAAGATCGTTAACAGTTGCAGATAGATAAATTGGAGATACAAAGTATGAAGATTCGCCCACTACATGATCGAGTGATCGTTCGTCGCGAGGAAGAGGAAGCCAAAACAGCTGGTGGTATTTTGTTGCCAGGCTCAGCCCAGGAAAAGCCCAACCAGGGTGAAGTTGTTGCTGTCGGTATAGGTCGTATTCTCGACAATGGTGACTTGCGTCCGGTTGACGTCAATGTCGGTGATAAAGTTGTGTTTGGCAAGTACGCTGGACAGGATACTATCGATGTCGATGGCGAAGAGCTCATTATCCTCAGTGAAACTGATATCAAGGCGGTTATCGAAGCCTGATAGGTCGCCACTGAGCAAGAATTTTTGTGTTAGCTAATTACTTATATAGCTAGTAAGTAAATAACCAAGTTTTAAAGGAAATAATCATGTCAGCAAAAGAAGTTAAATTTGGCAGCAACGCTCGCCAAGGCATGTTGGACGGAGTAAACACCCTTGCCAACGCAGTAAAAGTCACCCTGGGTCCAAAAGGCCGCAACGTTGTACTTGAGAAGTCATTTGGCGCGCCTACAGTTACCAAAGACGGTGTATCAGTTGCCAAAGAGATCGAGCTCAGCGACAAGTTTGAAAATATGGGTGCCCAGATGGTTAAGGAAGTCGCCTCTAAAGCATCCGATGATGCCGGTGATGGTACTACAACAGCCACAGTACTGGCACAGTCAATTATTATCGAAGGTCTCAAGTCAGTGGCTGCCGGTATGAACCCAATGGATCTCAAGCGCGGCATTGATAAGGCTGTTGTTGCAGCGGTAGCCGAGATTGCCGACATTGCCAAGCCCTGTTCCGAGTCAAAAGAAGTAGCCCAGGTAGGTACTATTTCTGCCAACAGTGATTCACATATTGGTGACATCATTGCCAAGGCAATGGATAAGGTCGGCAAAGAGGGTGTGATCACTGTTGAAGAGGGTTCCGGTCTGGAAAATGAACTGGACGTGGTTGAGGGTATGCAGTTTGATCGCGGCTACCTGTCTCCCTACTTTATCAGCAATCAGGAAGCCATGAGCGCCGAGCAGGACAGCCCGTTTATTCTGTTGGTTGATAAAAAGATCTCCAATATCCGCGAGCTGTTGCCGCTGCTGGAAAATGTTGCCAAAGCTGGCAAGCCGCTGATGATTATTGCCGAGGATGTTGAAGGTGAAGCCCTGGCGACGCTGGTAGTTAACAACCTGCGCGGCATCGTAAAGGTTGCTGCCTGTAAGGCCCCAGGTTTTGGTGATCGTCGCAAAGCGATGCTTGAAGATATTGCCATCCTGACCGGCGGTACTGTGATTTCAGAAGAAGTTGGTCTGGATCTTGAGACAGCAACCCTTGAGCACCTGGGTACAGCCAAGCGCGTTACCATGAGCAAGGAAGCCACGACGATTGTCGATGGCGCTGGCGATCCAAAAGCTATTGAAGCACGCGTCGGGCAGATTCGTGCACAGATCGAAGAGACCAGTTCAGATTACGACCGTGAGAAGCTTCAGGAGCGTGTTGCCAAGCTGGCAGGCGGTGTTGCAGTTATCAAGGTTGGCGCAACCACTGAAATGGAAATGAAAGAGAAGAAAGCCCGTGTTGAAGATGCACTGCACGCAACTCGTGCTGCGGTTGAAGAGGGTGTAGTACCTGGTGGCGGTGTTGCCCTGGTACGTGTTCTGCAGAAAATTTCTGGCCTTACTGGTGATAACAACGACCAGACTGTGGGAGTCAGCATCGCGCTTCGCGCTATGGAAGCACCCCTGCGTCAAATCGTTGAAAATGCTGGCGGCGAAGGCTCTGTGGTTGTTGACAAGGTCAAGGCGGGTAAGGGTAACTTTGGTTACAACGCCGCGACTGGTGAGTACGGCGATATGATCGAACTGGGTATTCTCGATCCCGCCAAAGTATCGCGCACTGCACTTCAGGCTGCGGCCTCTATTGCCGGCCTGATGATCACCACCGAAGCCATGGTTGCTGATGCACCTGCTGCTGAGGGTGCCGCACCAGCCATGCCCGATATGGGTGGCATGGGCGGTATGGGTGGCATGGGCGGCATGATGTAAGCTGCTGTCACTGTGACGCTGAGCCCCGCAATGAATAGTTGCGGGGCTTTTTTTTGTCATCCTCCCGACAGAGCGCAGCGACGAGGAACCTCCTCTATGAACAAAAACCTCTCAATACCCTCAAGCGGACAAAAAAAGTCCCCAAGCAGTACAAAGGTGATTGCTATTTAGTCTGTATTGCCGAACAATTGAGGCCTGTCAAATCGATAGCCCAGATGGGCTGTAAAAATTACTAAAAGAAAACAGGAGTCTGCTATGACCGTCGAATTTTTAAACTTTCTAGTCCGTTGGGGCCATTTGCTGTTCGGTATTACCTGGATCGGTATGCTTTACTACTTTAACTTTGTCCAGGGCGGTTACTTCAAATCGGCGACTCCTGAAGCGCTTTCAGATGCCAAAGCCAAGCTGGCACCCAGTGCACTCTGGTGGTTCCGCTGGGGTGCTATGTTCACCTTTATCACCGGTTTGTACCTGCTGCACGTTGCCACTGGCCTCAGCCAGTTGAATAACTACATCGTTGTCGGTGCGGTTATGGGTACTATTATGTTCCTCAATGTGTGGACGGTTATCTGGCCAGCACAGAAAATTGCCCTGGGCCTTGTTGAAGGTGGCGATAAAGCTGCGGCGGCTGGTAAAGCATTGCTGGCTTCACGGACTAATGTCTTGTTCTCAGGACCTATGGCTCTCGGTATGCTGGCTGGTGCGCACTATCCTGGTCACGGTTACGGCACAGCTGTTGGCGGTACTGGGCTGATCGTAATGCTGGTGATCGTTGCGCTGCTGGAAGTCAATGCGCTGGTCGGTAAGCAGGGACCTTTGACTACCGTGAAGGGTGTGATCCACTCAAGCCTTGGTCTGACGGCGGTGATGATTGCGGTGCTTAACTATTTATAAAAAGCCCGCAATATTCGTTCAAAAAAAACCGGCCCTGCGCCGGTTTTTTTGTGTCTGCATAAATCCCTGCTCTCCGTTAAATAACTCATCATTTCGGGATGGAGGAGCATGCCATTTGGCGTATAATAAAATCATTACAGCACCCTGAAACAGGATACTAAAATGTCTGCGGATAAAAACCGTATAAACCCCATAGTCCCGGAGCGGGACGATATGATTGGGCGCTCCTCAAGCTCGGCAGCTTCCTCCGGTAAAAACACTCCATCCAAATCTGATTACAGTAATTCATCCTCTGACGGTTCCAATGGAGGTAATAGTAGTTTCTTGAAGTTGTTAATAACCCTGTTGGCGGTTGGACTTCTCGGGGGAGGTGGTTTTGGCTGGTATCAGTTTGACGCCCTGGCAAAAAATCATGCAGATCTTCAGCAGCGTTTCAATGCACTTGAATCGCGCCTCAGTAGCACCGATGAGTCCATGACTCAATCCGGTGCAGCTCTGCAGCTTAAAATCAGCAAGCAGGGCGAGTCTCTGGAGAGGCACTGGTCAGAAATTAAAAAGCTCTGGGGTGTTGCCAACGATATCAACAAGGGGAAAATCGAAAAAAATAAAAAAGATATCGCATTTTTAGCGATCAAGCGTACGGCTCTGGAAAAGACTGCAGCCGATCTCAGTGCACGTCTGGATAAAGAAAACCGCAGCCTGACCAACCTCAGTGGCAACTATCTGGCGATTACCGCCGATATCGATGGCATTAATACAGCTGCACGCAACCAGTCTGATAAGCTTGCGAGCCTTGAAGCGGCGCTCAATAAAATCGATCAACAGCTGAAGAGTAATGCCGAGGCGATTGAATCAATGGATGCATTCCGCCGCCAGACAAATCAAAAAATTTACAACCTTGAGAATAAACCTCAAGCGGCCACTCAAAATCCGGAGTCCACATTTGCAGCTCCGGCCAGCGTAAATTAAAACGGAACAGATCAAGTTAATGACAATTATTCGCCAAGAAGATGTAATCGAGAGTGTTGCAGATGCGCTGCAATATATTTCCTACTACCACCCGGTTGATTTTATTCAGGCAGTCAAGGCCGCCTATGACCGCGAAGAGTCCAAAGCAGCCAAAGATGCTATGGCGCAGATATTGATTAACTCGCGCATGTGTGCCATGGGTCATCGGCCAATCTGTCAGGATACCGGCATAGTCACAGTGTTTGTGCGCGTTGGTATGGATGTGCAGTGGCAGGCTGAAATGAGCTTGACCGAGATGGTTAATGAGGGTGTGCGGCGCGCCTACATGAACCCGGACAATATCCTGCGCGCCTCGATACTCGCTGATCCAGATGGCGAGCGCAAAAATACTGGCGATAACACGCCGGCAGTTATTCACTATGAAATCGTCCCCGGCAATACAGTCTCCATTGATGTGGCTGCCAAGGGTGGTGGTTCCGAGGCGAAATCAAAATTTGCCATGCTCAACCCCTCCGATTCGATAGTCGACTGGGTGCTGAAAATGGTGCCAACTATGGGCGCCGGCTGGTGCCCGCCAGGTATTCTCGGGATAGGAATTGGCGGCACAGCTGAAAAGGCCATGATAATGGCCAAGGAAGCGCTTCTCGATCATATTGATATCAATGAGTTACAGGCAAAGGGCGCTGAAAATCGCAATGAAGAGCTGCGCCTGGAGCTGTTTGACAAAGTCAATGCGCTTGGCATAGGTGCCCAGGGACTGGGTGGTTTGACCACTGTGCTGGATATTAAAATCAAAGACTATCCCTCCCATGCCGCCAATAAAGCTGTGGCTATTATTCCCAACTGTGCAGCAACTCGCCACGCGCATTTTGTTCTCGATGGCTCCGGCCCGGCGCAGCTCGACCCACCAAGTCTGGAGGACTGGCCCGAGATCACTTGGGAAGCCGACGAAACAGTTCGACGTGTCAATCTCGATACTGTCACCGAGAGGGATATTGCCGAGTGGAAGCCCGGAGATACACTGCTGTTGTCAGGGAAAATGCTTACCGGACGCGACGCTGCTCATAAAAAAATGACCGATATACTGGCCCGCGGCGAACAGCTGCCGGTGGACTTAACCGGGCGCTTTATCTACTACGTCGGCCCGGTGGATCCCATAGGTGATGAGGTGGTGGGCCCCGCCGGCCCAACCACTGCGACACGCATGGATAAGTTTACCCGCACCATGCTTGAGCAGACCGGCCTGATGGGTATGATCGGCAAAGCAGAGCGTGGCCAGATGGGTATAGATGCTATCAAGGATAATCAGGCGGTCTATCTAATTGCCGTCGGTGGTGCAGCTTATCTGGTCTCCAAAGCGATTACCCAAGCTAAGGTTGTTGCCTTCCCGGAACTGGGTATGGAGGCTATCTATGAATTTGAAGTCAACGATATGCCGGTGACCGTTGCCGTGGATACCCAGGGTGAGTCTGTGCATAGAATTGGCCCGCAAACCTGGCAGGCCAAAATTGAAGAAAAAACTGTAAAGATAGGCTAACGTTACAGGGTGTAATTAAAAGCTTGCTGCTTACAAATGACATCACAGGCTCCTTGGGGGAGCTAAATTTAAAAGGAACTAAAAATATGAAACACATTAATTTTCTTATTGGAGCCGTTGCCTTCGCTATTGCCGGCAGCTGTTTTGCAAATGACCAGTGGTACCTGGGCGCAACTGCAGGCCATTACGACCTCGACAGTGACCGGGCGATTGTCGACGATCACAGCGCTCCGACAATTGGCCTTCAACTCGGTAAGTATGTTGCCGACAATGTTGCAGTTGAATTCGGCTATGGCGCCAATGCAGGTCATGATGACTTTAGTGTCGCCTCATTAAATGCTCTTGTCTGGCTTGGCGATCAAACTGCTGACTGGCGTCCATACCTGTTGGGTGGTTTTAATCAGTATGATTTTTCTGATACCAGTAATCTGATTTCTGGTCACGGTGAAAAGACAGACCAGCTGATGGTTGGTTTTGGTCTCGGCAAACGTCTGGAGGGTGCGCTGGAATTTCGCGCCGATATCCGCGGAATGGCTGACCTCGAAGATATTCAGGCTGAGGAGTATGGTGTTCAAATCTCCCTAAACAAATTGATCGGCAAAAAGTCAGCGCCTGCGCCTGTCGTCGAGCCGGTTGCAGCAGCGCCTGTATTAGCTGAACCGGAGCCCGCCCCGGAACCCGAGGTGCGTACAATTACCGTGCGCCTGAATGTTGAGTTTGAATTTAACAAAGCTGTGGTTCTGGCAATATATGGCGATCAACTGGAGGCTATTGCTGCCGCTATGAAAGCCCATGAGGATATCGATCTGGTGCTTGAAGGCCACACAGATAGCCGCGGTTCAGATGAGTACAATATGAGCCTGTCTGACCGTCGTGCCAAGGCTGTTAAAGCCAAACTGGTCAGCGATTATGGTATCCCCGCCGAGCGAATTGCCGCTATGGGTTATGGTGAGACCCAGCCAGCGGCGAGTAATGCCACGGATGAGGGCCGGGCGCGCAACCGCCGTGTGGTGGGTGAGCTGTCTTTCTCTGAAGTCTATTCTTTCTAGGCTTAAAGCCAAGGGTTTGGCAAAGCTTCTCTTAGGCTAAGCCTTTCTTTGACAAGACTCTGGTTTGCCAGCAGTACCAAAACGGCGCACTACTCAACTGTAGGCGCCGTTTTTTATAGTTGTCTGTTTAGTGCGTTGAGTTGTTTTAATTTGGGTGTACCGGTTTGGAGTAAGGCAAATGGAAAACACATTCTATTGGCACGATTATGAAACCTTTGGGGCCAATCCGGCTGTCGATAGGCCCAGCCAGTTTGCCGGGTTGCGCACCGACTTTGATCTCAATCCAATTGGCGAGCCACTGGTAATTTACTGCCAGCCACAGGTGGATATTCTGCCCGCCCCTCAGGCCTGTTTAATCACTGGTATTACCCCGCAACTAGCACTGGAAAAAGGTCTGCCCGAACCACAATTTGTTCAGGCAATTCATCGACAGCTGGCTCAGCCTAATACCTGTGGTGTCGGCTACAACAGCATTCGCTTTGACGACGAGGTCACCCGTTACAGCCTGTATAGAAATTTCTATGATCCCTACCAGCGAGAGTGGAAAAATGGCAACTCGCGCTGGGATATTATCGATATGATGCGACTGACCCGGGCACTGCGACCAGAGGGTATAGAATGGCCGGACCATGAGCCCGGCCGTCCGAGTTTTAAACTCGAGGATCTCACAGCCGCCAACGGTCTGGCCCACGAGGCTGCTCACGATGCTCTATCGGATGTAACGGCAACCATTGCAATGGCCAAATTGATAAAGGACAAGCAGCCGCGACTGTTTAACTACCTGCTGCAAAATCGCGGTAAAAAACAGATTGCCCTGATGCTTAACCTAAGTGAGCGCAAACCCTTCTTCCATATCTCCGGCATGCTTTCCAAGGCCCATATGTATGGCGCGATTATGATGCCCCTGGCCAAGCACCCGACTAACAGCAACGGCATTATCTGTGTTGATCTGTCGGCAGATCCGCAGGCCCTGATTGACCTCAACGATGAACAGATTCGCCGGCGTGTGTTCACCGCTGGAGATCAATTGCCAGAGGGCGAGGACAGAATTCCACTCAAGGTTATCCATATCAACAAAGCGCCAGTGGTGACTACCCCAAAACTAATTGATAAACAGGCTGCCGCAAGACTGGATATAGACCTTGAGCGCTGCGCAAAGCACTGGCAGCGACTGATGGCAGTGGATCTCAGTAAAAAGGTTGCCGATGTTTTCGCCGAGCAGGAATTTGCGCCGCGGGCAGAGGCAGAGCAGCAGCTCTATAGTGGCTTTTTACCCGATCAGGATCGTGGCCTGCTCGATGATATTCGTCGTGCCAGCGCCAGCGACTTTCAGCAACAGCAGTACTATTTCGCCGATGAGCGCTACAACCAGCTGCTATTCAGTTACCGCGCCCGTTACTTTTCGGAGTCACTCTCAGAGACCGAGCGGCAGACCTGGCTCGAGAGTTGTCGCTGGCGCTTGACCAGCGAGCAATCCGGCTACCTGACTCTGAAGAAAAACAATCAGGAGATTGCTCAGTTACTTACTGATAATAGTCTGAGTGAAAAAAAGCGTGCAGTGCTTTTGGCCCTGCAGAGCTGGAGCCAGGATGTTGCCAGGCAATTTTCTCTGTAGTTACAGGGCAGTGTTTCTAATTGAGAACAGCCGCCAAACAGGCTAGAATCCGCCAACTCAATTGCCCCCGAGGTTTCGCGTGAATTTTACTGGCGCGCACATTCTTTCCATCAGCCAATTTCAGCGACAGGATGTTGAGCAGATCTTCTCGGTCGCGGACCAAATGGAACCCTACGCGCTTCGCAAGCGAGTCACTCGTGTTCTCGAGGGTGCCATTCTCGGCAATATGTTTTTCGAAGCCAGTACCAGAACGCGTGTCAGCTTTGGCTCGGCGTTTAATTTGCTCGGCGGTGAAGTGCGCGAGACCGCCGGCTTTGAGAGCTCGGCACTGGTCAAGGGTGAATCACTGCAGGATACAGCGCGAGTACTGTCCGGCTTTAGTGATGTTATTTGTATGCGCCATCCCCAGGAGGGCTCGGTAGCAGATTTTGCCGCCGCCAGTCGGGTACCGGTGATGAACGGCGGTGACGGTGCCAACGAGCATCCCACTCAGGCACTTTTGGATTTATACACCATTGCCCGCGAGCTGAAAGCCAAGGGTCGCAATATCGACGGCCTGAGAATCGCCATGATCGGCGACCTGCGACATGGTCGCACTGTCCACTCTCTGAGTAAACTTCTTAGCCTCTACGACAATGTGCAGGTAACCCTGGTCTCACCAAAAGAGCTGGCCCTGCCCGATGCCATTGCTGAGGTTATGCGCAGTGCCGGCGTCAATGTCAGCGTCTCCGACGAGCTCAACAACAGTATTGCCAATGTGGATATAGTCTATTCGACGCGTATTCAGGAAGAGCGCTTTACCAGCAAGGAAGAGGCTGATTTGTACCGCGGCAAGTTTCGCTTAAATCAGGCGATCTACACCCAGTACTGCGAGCCCAATACCGTGATTATGCATCCGCTGCCGAGAGACTCACGCAGTGACGCCAACGAACTCGACTCCGATCTCGACAGCAATCCCAATCTGGCGATTTTCCGCCAGACTGACAATGGCCTGCTGGTGCGTATGGCATTGTTTGCGCTGGTTCTGGATGTGGTAGACAAAGTCGATAAATATTCCCACGACGTCCGCTGGTATAATTCGCGGCAAAATTAAAAAAATAATAAACCCTTAACCGGGATGCCCCCTTTCGCGGTTATGCCGTTTTAGATCTAAAGGGCAGGGAGGGTGCTTTTTAGAGGTTACAATGAGTGAGTTTGACGATATTCGTCCCTACAACGACAGTGAAGTACCAGCGGTTATCTCCCGCCTGATTGCCGATAGCGAATTTATCGATCTGCTACTCTCCCGCAAAGTACCACTGCTGGCAAAAATATGCCCCTGGCTGTTGCGTCCTCTGTTGCGCCGAACTCTGTCAAAGGCGGCGAAAAATATTAACAGTGTCGATGACCTGCAGAGCTATATTACTGGTTCGTTAAAAAATCTTGTGGCCAGAACTACTGATGGTTATAGCGTCAGCGGCCTAGACAACCTGGATACAAATAAATCCTACCTGTTTCTGAGCAATCACCGCGATATTGCCCTAGATCCCGCCATGGTCAATCTGGCTCTGCACAATGCCGGCAGGAATACAGTGCGAATTGCGATTGGCGATAACCTGCTCAGCAAACCCTTTGCCTCTGACCTGATCAGGGTTAATCGCAGCTTTATTGTTCGGCGCTCTATAACCGGCCGCCGGGAAAAACTGCAAGCCCTGAAAACCCTCTCTAGCTATATTCGCCATTCGATAAACAATGATGGTGTCTCCGTGTGGATTGCCCAGCGTGAAGGGCGTGCCAAAGATGGCCATGACCGCACTGAAACGGCACTGCTGAAAATGCTTACCCTCTCCAAGAGCAAGGAGCAGAGCTTTGCCGAGGCGATTGCCGGACTCAATATTGTCCCCGTTGCCATCTCCTACGAGTACGACCCCTGTGATATTGATAAAGGCCGCGAGCTCTACACCAAGGGGCAGGGCGAGGAGTATGTAAAACAGGAATTTGAAGACCTGGACAGTATCCAGAAAGGCTTTGTCGGCTACAAAGGGCGCGTCCATGTTGCCTTTGGTGAGCCTGTAAACCTGCAGCAGGTAGAGGGAGAGCTGAACGCAGATGGCCTGGCAGAGATCATAGACCAGCAGGTCTACACTAACTACAAACTGTTTCCGAGCAATATTGTTGCCTGTCAGATTCTCGGTTACACCCAGGATTTAGAGCTGGTTAAAAGCCAGTGGCCGGGCGAGGATTGGCAGGACGCTGAATTACGTTTTAAAAATTATTTAAACCGGGCGCCAGGGCTGTACCGCAAAATTATTACCGAGGGCTATGCGGCACCGGTATTAAATTATTTAAAAGTAAGGCAGGCCAGTCAGACAAGCTTGTAAAAATAAGGAAGTTAAATCTTTGCTAGACCCAGACGTTAAAGAAACCATCCAGCAGGGCTACCGTCAGTTTCTAAAATCACGGGACCTAAGTCCCCGCCTGGGTCAAAAGCAGATGATCGCCGCGGTAGCCAATGCCCTTACCAACAGCGATCCCGACAAGCGCATCGCTGTGGTTGAAGCAGGCACTGGTACCGGTAAAACCGTCGGTTATCTGATCGCCGCGCTGCCGATTGCCAGGGCACTAAAGAAAACCGTGGTAGTTGCTACCGGCACCATCGCCCTGCAAGAACAGCTTATTCACAAAGATCTCCCCGAACTCCTTGAGGCCTGCGACTGGGATTACAATTGTGCGCTGGTAAAAGGCCGCGGACGCTACGCCTGTAACCTCAAAATGGAGCAGTGTCTCGATGCGATAAAATCCAAAGAGGCCGGACTGTTTTTGTTTGAAGATGAAGTGGCCTTTAATCCCAACCAGCAGACCGAAGACCTCTACAAAGAGATGTCTGCGGCACTCGCCGAGGGCACCTGGGATGGCGATCGCGATGCCTGGGAGAGCCGCATTCAGGATGTTGAATGGCGTGCCCTGACCATTGATCGCCGTCAGTGTAGCGGCAGGCGCTGCCGCTATGTGAATCAGTGCGCTTTCTTCAATGCCCGGAATGAACTTGAAGAGAGTGAATGTATTGTCGCTAATCACGATCTGGTGATGGCCGATCTTGCCCTGGGTGGTGGCGCCATATTGCCGCCGCCGGAGGACTGCATTTATATTTTCGATGAGGGCCATCGTCTTGGCGATACCGCAATTCGTCACTTTGGTGCCGAGTGTCGAATCAACAGCAGCATCGGCTTTCTTGAGCGTCTGCAAAAACAGATTAAGGGCCAGGGGCCGCTTTTTGGAAAAGACAGTGCCCTGACTGAACAGCTGCCACGCATTGAAAAGGAGGCGGGCAATATTATTGAGCTGCTCAATATTGCCTACCCACTCTTACAGCAGAGTTTAGAGTCGGCAGATTATCCTGAGGATGGCCGCTACAGATATGCCCATGGTGATGTCGGTGTCACTATTCGTGATATAGCCAAGCAGTTAGCCCATAAAATTAGCGGCTGGTTGGGGCGCCTTGAAGTCTTGGTTGACACTCTGAATGATGCGCTGGGAGACAAGCAGTACCCGGTGGCGCTGCCTGATATTGAAATGTTCTATCAGCAGGCCGGTAGCTGGCAGTCGCGCGCAGAGCAACTATTGGCACTCTGGGACCGGCTGCATCGCGAGCTAAAACAGGATGAGATGCCCATGGCCTGCTGGCTGCGCCTGGATGACAGTGGCGGAAATATTGATATCTCAGTGAATGCCAGTCCTATTCAAGCGGCCGAGCTGCTCCGCGATCGTCTCTGGGGAAGCTGCTATGGAGCAGTCCTGACATCCGCCACACTGCAAGCGCTGGGAAATTTTGAAACCCTGAAGCGCGAGACCGGTGTACCAGATTTTGCCAGTTTTATGTCGGTGGCCGGCGCGTTTAATTACGCCGAGGCTGCAGTTGTGCGTGTGCCCGCCGATGCCGTCGAGGGTAACTCGGTTGAGGCGCACAGCAACTATATCGTGGATAACCTTGCTGGCCTGGTCGAAAAGCGCTGTGGCACATTGGTACTGTTTTCATCAAAACGGCAGATGGAACAGGTCTATGATGAGCTCGGCAGGGATCTGCACAAAGAGATCATAATGCAGGGCCAGTTTTCCAATCGCGAAATGGTTCGTCTGCACAAAGAGCGGGTCGATCAGGGGCGCACCAGTGTGCTGATGGGGTTGGCCAGTTTTGCCGAAGGAGTCGATCTGCCCGGCGATTACTGCCGCCACGTGGTGATCGCCAAGCTGCCCTTTGCGGTTCCCGATGACCCACTCCATGAAGCCCTTTCGGAGTGGGTGGAAGAGCAGGGCGGCAACTCATTTTTTGATATCTCATTGCCGATTGCCTCACTGCGATTGATTCAGGCCTGTGGTCGCTTGCTGCGCACCGAAACCGATACCGGCACGGTGACTATTCTGGATAAGCGGCTGGTCACCAAGCGCTACGGCGGCCAGCTGTTAAATGCACTGCCGCCGTTTCGCCGGGAGATCGACTAAGTGGCAGTAGACATTCAATATCAGCAGCTGGCTGACCTGCTTCTGGCTGTAGAGCGGGAGCTTCGTGTCCTGCAGCTGTGGGATCAACAAATACCCTCAGCCCAGGAGCTTGCCGAGGCGCAGGCCAGCAGTCAGCCCTTTGCCATAGACAAGCTGTGTTTTAACCAGTGGTTACAGTTTATTTTCTTGCCGCGGATGGGGGCGATAGTTGAATCTGCATCAGCCCTGCCTGTGAACTGCAGCATAGCGCCTATGGCTGAAGAGTTTTACCGGGCCGAACAAGTAGCTGCGAAACCACTTATTCGGCACCTTGCCGCTATTGATAAACTTATTTGCGCTTAGTGACCGGGCGCTTGCGCGGTTTTCTCGGCTCTGAATCCTGACCGCGGTGGCCGCTGGATTTGCCTTTGAAGGCAGGTTTTTTGCGTGCCGCTGCACCGCGATCTCTCTTGCCCTCTTTTCTACCCTTAAAGCCCGGTTTGATATCCCGCTGTTCACCGGCAGTGCCATTGTCGATACTGATCTTTAGTGGTTTTTGGCAGACACGCACCTTGTACAGGTGGTCAAACAGTTCCTTTGGCATCCCCTCGGGCAGATCAACTGTGCTGTGATCGTCGTGAAGTTTAATATGACCGATATACTGGGCATCGATATCCGCTTCATTGGCTATGGCGCCGACAATATTTTTCGGTGTGACCTCATGGTTGCGACCTACCTCAATGCGGTAAGTGACCATAGGGATCTCGTTGCCATCCTGATCTGTGGGGCCACTTTTTTGACGGGCGGGTTTCTCTCGCGGTGCACGCTCTTTTTTATCCTTTGAGCGCTCTTTAGAGGCTGCTTTTGGGGTATCTAGAGTGGCCAATTTTGGGAACAGAGGGCGATCTTTCTGAACCTCAAAGGCCAGTGCTGCGGCGAGCACAGCCATATCGATATCATTCTCGGCGGCAACTTCTTTCACCAGCGAATTAAACTTATCCAGCTTGGTCGATTTACTCATGCCAATCAGCTGCTCTTTAAACTGGGCAACCCGCTGGCCGCTGACTTCTTCATTGCTCGGCAGATTAAACTGGCTGATATTCTGGCGCGTCGATTTCTCGATTGAGCGCAGCATGCGGTTTTCTTTCTGGGTAATAAACAGAATTGCCTTGCCCTCGCGGCCGGCGCGACCGGTACGGCCTATGCGGTGAACATAGGACTCGTTATCGTAGGGAATATCGTAGTTGATTACATGGCTGATGCGCTCAACATCCAGACCACGGGCGGCCACATCCGTAGCCACAACAATATCTATTTGGCCTTTCTTCAGACGGTTGATTGTGCGTTCACGCACCGCCTGGGTCAGGTCGCCATTTAGTGCAGAGGAGGAAAATCCTCGGGCCTCAAGTTTTTCAGCAATTTCCAGCGTGGCAGACTTGGTGCGCACAAAGATAATCATGCCATCAAACTGTTCAACATCGAGAATACGGGTCAGGGCATCCATCTTCTGGTGGCCCTTGACCATCAGGTAGGACTGCTCGATACGCTCAACGGTTTTGGTTTTAGCGGCAATGCTCACCTGCTCGGCATCGCCTAGGTATTTATCCGCTACGCGCTTAATGGCTGGCGGCATCGTTGCCGAGAAAAGCGCGCGCTGGCAGTCCTCAGGTGTTTTGGAGAGGATGGTCTCAACATCGTCGATAAAACCCATGCGCAGCATCTCGTCAGCTTCATCGAGAATCAGGCCTTTGACCTGGCTGAGATCCAGGCTGCGACGACGCAAATGGTCGAGCATTCGACCCGGCGTGCCCACTACCACTTGGGTGCCGCGCTTTAAGCCGCGCAGCTGGCCACCGATATCGGCACCGCCATAAATTGGCAGCACATGAAAACCCTTGAGGTACTTGGCGTAGCTCTGAAAAGCCTCGGCCACCTGAATGGCCAGCTCACGGGTCGGAGTCAATACCAGAATCTGCGGGGTTTTCTGCTTATCGTCAAGCATGCTTAAAAACGGCAACGCAAAGGCAGCGGTCTTGCCTGTCCCTGTCTGGGCAGTGCCGAGAAGGTTTTTGCCTTGCAGAATAATTGGAATACTCGCCGCTTGAACGGGAGAGGGTTGCTCGTATCCGAGTTGTTTAACGGCTTTTTGAACGGGGGCGGAAAGACCCAGTGAAGCGAAGTCAGCTGACGACATTGATTTACCTGTGGCTTGGGGAGTTGAGGCCCCGAATTGAGAGGCGGCGGAGTATACTCCTAAGTTGTTCATTTTTATAGTTGTTTTGGGGTGTTTTTAAATGCTGGGAAGCGTCTTTAAATTGGGTTTAAATACCGAGCATATAAAATTTGTCATTTCAGTAAATAACAGGATTAATTAATGAGCGAACTATATCTGGTACGCCATGCCCAGGCCTCTTTTGGTGCTAAAAATTATGATCAGCTATCAGAGCTCGGTCATCAGCAGTCTCGCTGGCTTGGCGAACATCTGGAAAGGCGCGGAGTTAACTTTGACACCCTGGTGGTCGGCGATATGCATCGTCATCATCAAACTCTGGATGGTATCTGTGCCGGTATGGGAATTGATGGCAGTAGTCGGTTGGTACTACCGGGACTCAACGAATATAACTTCACGGAAATGACTGAGGCCTATGGTCTGGCCTATGGCGATGATCCTCTCTATGAGCAGATTGCCGCAGACCCCTCGGATAAAAAAAACTACTATCGATTGCTGCGCAAAGTGCTGAGCGTTTGGACCGAGGACAAAATTCCCGATGTGCCGGAGAGCTGGGAGGATTTTAAAATCCGCGTGAATGGTTCCCAGCAACAAATTCAGGCATTGGCTGACAGCGGGAAAAGAATATTGGCAATTGGCTCCGGTGGCTCCATAAGCACCTTTGTTGGCCTGGTATTGGGGATTCCCGATGAGAAAATTTTTGATTTAAATCTGCAGTATAAAAATACCGCGATTTGTCATTTCTTCTTTAACAGCAAAAAAATGAATTTAACCGGGTTTAATGGAATTCCGCATTTAGATAGCAATGAGATGGATAAGTATGTGACCTATGGATAGGGCTAGCTGTTATAAGACCTGTCAATACACAGTGCACTCGGAGCTCTATTTGTTCGCATCTTGGTTAAGGCCAAGCTTATTTTGTAATTTTTTTGTTAATCCCAGCGAGACAATGCGATAGGACTCTTCTAGGTAATACTTGAGTTCTTCATCGTCATTGCCAGTTGCATCGTAGCGCTGAATCCACTTCATGCCGCGAGAGGCAAGGTAGGGTGCGGCTATAAACCCTGGCAGATGTTGTAAAACATCAAAATTATGCGGCGATGTTTTAAAGGTAAATGCGGGCTGATTAGATTTCCCCCAGCCGCCAATGGCAAACACTTTTCCGCCCACCTTCCAGACATGCGATCCGCCCCATTGAACCACATAAGTGCTCTCTGGCAGAGCGCCACAGAAGGCATTGTATTCATCATAAGTCATCCGAGATTCCCTGTTTTGGGGTTACCCTGGTAAGGATAGACAAAGTACATTCAAATGCTGTGAATAACAGCGATTAATCTAATTGAAATCCGCAGAACTCAACAGTCCTAATTTTTGCGCTCGCCTGACCGTCAGCAGGTTAAACTGCGTAGCGAGAGGAATAATAAATCTACGGCTAATAGCTAAAAATAAAAGAGAAAACCAATGAATACAGAATTTGATATGAGCGGCAAAGTTGCCATGGTCACGGGCGCGTCCAGTGGTTTTGGGGTGCATTTTTCGAAAATATTAGCGGCCCGTGGCGCTAAAGTTGTGGTTGCAGCACGGCGTGTTGATCGACTTGATTCACTGGTTGCTGAAATACAGGCAGCTGGTGGCGAAGCCGTCGCAGTTGCCATGGATGTCACTGATTCGGCGTCGATTGTTGCGGCCTTTAACCAGGCAGAGGCCGCCTTTGGCACGGTCACTGTGATTGCCAACAATGCCGGTGTCGCCGATGGTAAAAGTGCGCTAAAAATAGATGAAGCCAACTGGGATAAGGTGATCGATACCAACCTTAAGGGCGTATGGATTGTTGCCCAAGAGGCGGCTAAGCGTATGGTGGCGGCAGGTGTGGGTGGCAGCATTGTCAATACTGCGTCTATTCTGGGGCTGCGTGTAGCCTTTGCCCAGTCCAGTTACTCCGCATCCAAAGCCGCGGTGGTTCAGCTGAGCAAATCTCTGGCACTGGAGTGGATGCGCAAGGGAATTCGGGTTAATGCACTGTGTCCCGGTTACTTTTTGACCGAGATGACCGAGGGCCTGTTTGAATCGCCTCAGGGTCAGGCCTTTCTTGCCGGGTCACCCTCGGGCCGTGCCGGCAGCATGGATGAGATGAGCGCACCGTTTTTGTTACTGGCCAGTGATGCGGGCAGTTATTTAAATGGGGTTGCATTGCCGGTGGATGGTGGGCAATGTATAGGTAATATGTGAAACTGATTTTATAGAAAAATTATTGGATTTATTAGGACTGTTATGAGCCTTCAGGATAATCGTCGCGAATATGATTACGGTAAGCTAACCCGCGAGTCGCTGTCGGATAATCCCTTCGAGCAGTTTAAGCTGTGGATGGATCAGGCTCTTGGGGCCGGTATTCAGGATCCCACGGCGATGTCCGTGGCTACGGTGGATAGTTCCGGCAAGCCTTGGCAGCGCATGGTATTGCTCAAGGATTTTGATCAGCGTGGTTTTGTGTTTTATACCAATCTTGGCAGTCGCAAGGCTCACGAGATTGCCGGTAATCCTCAGGTCAGTCTACACTTCCCCTGGTTGCAGCTGGATCGCCAGGTAATTGTCGGAGGTCGTGCCGAGCGGTTGGCGACGGTTGATGTAATGAAGTATTTCCTCAGCCGTCCCAAGGGTAGTCAATTGGCTGCCTGGGCTTCCAAACAGAGCAGCCGGATTAATTCCCGCCAGGCCCTGGAAACCCAGTTTGCCCAAGTTAAGGAAAAATTCTCCAAGGGCGAGATTCCACTGCCGGATTTTTGGGGTGGTTTTAGGGTGGTGCCGACAGAAATAGAGTTTTGGCAGGGGGGTGAAAACCGCCTCCATGATCGCTTCAGCTATCAGCTGGATAATGGCGATTGGGGTATCGGACGGCTTTCGCCCTGAGGCGGCAAAGCCAAGCACACTACATTGCGTCATATAATCTTCGCGGAGGGTACCTTACAAATTAAGTCATACGATATTGAATAATTCATTTGTACATAAATTTGAGATGACCTTTCGAAAATATTATTCGGGATGTTCTAGGTTAGGTTTTGGTATTGGATGGCGGTAATTACAAAATACCGGTCTCCAACCGGTGTTTTGACATTGACTTCATCGTCAATGGTTTTTCCCAGCAGCGCTCTGGCCATGGGTGAATCGATACTGATCCAGTTTAATTTCGGATCCAGCTCGTCTGAACCCACCAACCTGTAGGTCGCTTGATCACCGCTATCCTGATCTTCAATAGTTACCCAGGCGGCAAAAAACACCCTCGAGGGATCTCTGGGTGTATCTCCAACGATAGTGGCGTTTTCAATGCGTTTGGTCAGATAGCGCACGCGGCTATCGATCTCGCGCAGGCGGCGTTTGCCGTAAATATAGTCGCCATTTTCCGAGCGATCGCCATTTTTGGCCGCTTCGTGAACGATCTGGGTCACCTGCGGACGCTCTACCTTCCACAACTGGTGCAGCTCTGCACGCAACTTGCTAGCCCCCTCCGGAGTGATATAGGGAGAGCTCTTTGGTGATGGCGGGCGGTAGCGTGACATCCGAGCTTACACCTTCCTGTCATCGGTGAGATTGAAGACGTCGCTGTAGAAAGCCAGCTCCGATTCCATCGCGCGAATAATATTGGTCGCTTTTCTAAACCCGTGACCCTCATCGGGGAAGGTGATATGGCCCACTTTTATCCCTTTACGCTGCAGCAGGTTAACCATCATCTCCGCCTGATTAGGGGGTACTACCTTATCTTCGAGACCCTGCAAAAAAATTACCGGGCAGTTCAGTCCCTCGGCGTGATGTATAGGTGAGCGCGCTCTGTAGAGATCTTTTGCTTCAGGGTAGGGACCAATCAGACTATCCAAATAGTGTGATTCAAATTTGTGGGTGTCAGTCGCCAATGTTTCCAGATCACCAATGCCGTAGAGGCTGGCGCCTGCCTTAAAGGTATCGGTAAAGGTCAGTGCGGATAGCACGGTGTACCCGCCGGCACTGCTGCCACGAATAATGCAGCGCTCGGGGTCGATCATTTTCTCATCGGCCAGATAATTGATTGCGCTCTGGCTATCCTCAATATCGGCGATGCCCCAAGCCCCAGCGAGGGACTGTCGGTAGTCTCTGCCAAAGCCGGTACTGCCGCGATAATTAATATCCACCACCGCAAAGCCGCGACTGGTCCAGTACTGTATTTTCAAGTTTAAGCCGCTGTCGGTAGCTCCGGTTGGCCCGCCATGACAGAGGGCAATCACCAGCGGCAGCTCGTTCTTATTCGCACAATATTCGCTATTGGCGGGTGGGTAAAAGAATGCGTGAACCTGTTGCCCATCGCCACTGGGAAACAAAATTGATTGCGGTTGCGAGAGATTTTCTCGGCTGATATCCAGGGTCGCAGGTGCATAGATAGTCTCCAGGCTCTGCGAGTTGGCGCTGACAATTGCCGCGGGTGCAGTCGCTGAGCCTGCAACCATATACACAGAGCCGTTGAGACAACGGGCGGCATGCATGCTGCTGTAGGGCATTTTATGCACGGATAGCTGGCCGCTGGCAATATCGATAAAGCCGCTCTGCCAGATACCATTCTCTGTCCACAGGCAGCCGATAGTCTTACTATCGATAAAATCATAGGTGCTCATGCCAAACTGCCAGAGTGGTGTGGCAAATTCAGCCTGTTTTTCTACTACCGGCTCAATTTTTCCATGGCGGGCTGTGTAGATATTCCACCAGTTGTTCTTATCCGAAACAAAATACAGCTGGTTATCTGGCGACCACTGGGGTTGGAACAGGGCCTGATCGTTATCGCCACCGGCCACTAGGGTTTTTTCTGACAGACTACCGTCCTCTGAAATCCTGGTCTGCCACAGCTGCGTGCAGTCCCAGGGCATATTGGGATGCTGCCACTCTATCCAGCAGAGGTATGTCTGGTCAGGGCTCAGTCGCGGGTAGGCGTAAAAATCGGCACCGCTCTGCAGAGTTGTCACCTGAGGCTTTTCAGGATCGAGAGAGATGGCAGCCAGATATCCCCGGGGTTCCTGTTCTCCTTGGTGGTCCTCGCACACGGCGATCAGCCGCTGGTTAATGCTATCCACAACCAGGTCGGCGTAGCGTTGCAGACTGATGGGAGTAATCGGCGTGGGATCGCCATCGCCCTGAAGATCAAGCTGGTAGATGCGCTGGTCGGCGGCGTTGACAAAATAGAGGCTATTGTCGTCGAGGGCATAGGCCATTCCGCCATATTCATGGACGCGACTCGAGTGGCTGTAGGGCTTGGGCAGCAGGTCCTCAACAGTGCCATCGCCGCGGCGGCACATAATCACATTGCGGCCAGCCTCCCAGGGTCGGCTTTCCACCCAGTAAAGACTGTCACCATGTGCTTGCAGGCAGCTCAGGCCCGGGGCTGCGCGGGTAATCAGTTCTGCACTGATCGGCGAGGGCCAACTGCCAAAGGGTTTTTGTTTTTTGAGATGCGCTTTTTCTGCCAAGGTCTTCCCCTTTACCAATTAACCACCCGCCAGTTTTACCCTGTGGCCAAGTTTTTCCAGCTCTGATTTGAGAGTGTCGCGATGATCGCCCTGAATTTCAATAACACCATCTTTAATAGTACCGCCGGTCGAGCATTTCTGCTTAAGCTGCTTGGCCAGGGTTTTCAGCTGTGCTTCAGCGAGGCCAGTACCGGATACAGTGGTCACACCTTTCCCTTTGCGACCCTTGGTCTCTCGGCGAATACGCACGATGCCATCGGTCTCGATAACCGGCTCTGCAGTAGTCTGTTTAATCCGGCCCATATCCGTTGAGTAGACCAGGCGCGATTCTTTTTTGCTCATATGCCTTACCGATAGTGTTACTGGTTTTAAAGTTGGGATTTTAGCTGGATTATTCAGAGATTTGTCAGCTGTGGATATTTTTAAATGCTGTCCAAAGCCGTCCATCTATCGTCGCCAGTCCAATTGCGATAAACAGCATGCCCAAAAAGTGCTCTGGGTTGAGCCGTTCATCAAGTATCAGCCAGCCCAGCAATATGGCTGTTACCGGAACAAGAAAAGTGACCAGGCTGACATTGGTGGCACCGGCTGAGGATAAAATATTAAAAAACAGAATAAAGGCTAGGGCGGTAGAAAATACGCCAAGACTGGTAACCGCCAGCCAGACTTTGCAACTGGGATTGGCGAGTTGATAGGGCTGATCTATCAACAACATCAGGGGTACAAGCATAAGGGTTGCCGCACCAAGCTGTCCGGCGGCGGTTTGCAGCGGGGTCAGGCCCATTTCTTTAAAGCGTCTGCCATAGGTGGTTGAGAAACCATAAAACATCGCTGCACCCAGAATAGCCAGTTGGGCTAGGGTCTCAGTGCCAAGCTGTTTTAATGAGCTGAAGCCAATTAGCACGGTAACGCCAAATAAGCCGATAGCAACGCCGATTATTTTTTTTCGGGTCATATACTCATCGGTCAGTAGCAAACCAGCGATGACTATGGTGAACATCGGTGTAGTGGCATTGAGAATCGAGGCTAGCCCGGACGCTATATAGGTCTGCCCCCAGACAATAAGAGTGAAAGGAATAACGTTGTTAATAAAGCCCATCACAAAAAATGCGCGCCACAGCGCCACTGACTTGGGAGCTTGCTGGCCGCTTAAAAGTAATACAGCCCAGAGTACAGATGCGGCAATAGCAACACGTAGGGTAACAATGGTGAGAGGCGGTAACTCGGCGACGGCAATACCAATAGAAAAGAAAGAACCACCCCAAAGGATCGAAAGGGATAGTAGCATTCCCCAGTCTCTAAAACTCATTGTGCGGTTGATGGGCGTACTCACTTAGTGGGTTCTCGAGGCTAAAACGTTAACGCCAAGCAATAGCATGGCGCCACCGGCGATACGGTCAATAATATATCCAATACTTTGAAGCTTTGCGGAAACCTTTGGTGTGGTGAGTAGTTCAGTAACAAGGGAGAACCAGGCTAATTGAATAGCCATCATCCACAGGCCATAAATGGCTAGGTGAGTTAGCGATGTATCCGCCGAGATTACGATGGTAAAAAGCGAGACAAAGTAGATCGGTGCCTTGGGGTTTAATGCATTGCACAGAAATCCCAGTCCGATGATTTTTAATGCCGAGCGCTGAGTTGAAATTTGCGGGCTTGGAGTTGTTTGCTGGGTGCTGGGTTTGGCGCCAAGGCCTTTTATGCCAAGAAACACCAGGTAGCTACCGCCAAGCAACTTTATGGCCCAAAGTGCTGTAGTGAAAAGTGCTGTAGTGGAATTGGCAATAATCGCCGCAAGGCCAAAGGCGGAGTAGATGATATGAATAGACAGTCCTAGGGCAATTCCCAAACTGCAGAGCAAACCGGCTCTTTTACCATTGGATAGAGTCTGTTGCGATACCAGCACAAAGTCCGGCCCTGGTGATGCGGCAGCCAGTAGGTGTACCGATGTGATAACCAGTAATCCCTGTATTAATTCCATGGGCGATGCCTTTTCAGCACTATTTTTATTTTCAACTATCTACTGTTTCAAATTTAAAGTCGATATAAATTTCTCTCTTATGCTGTATTTAGTAATCTCGCCCCTGTTGGGCAATTACCCTTTTAATGCCTACAATATTGGCATCATAACGCGCGTTGAGGCTAGGGCTGACTACTATGGTTGAAGTGACGGCAAGAGAAAAACTCTATCGAGTGATTTTTGGCACAGACACAGTGGCGGGGCAGCGTTTCGATATCTTCCTGATATACCTGATTGTGTTGAGTGTTCTGGCGATTGTCTTTGACTCGATTGAGTCGGTGCACAATCAGTTCGGTGTCTGGCTGTTTCGCCTGGAGTGGGTTTTTACCCTACTCTTTACAGTGGAGTACTGTTTGCGTATCTACTCCTCTCCCAAACGTTTGAGCTATATATTCAGTTTTTACGGATTGGTGGATCTGCTGGCAGTAGTGCCAACTTATCTGGCGCTATTCCTGCCCGGTGCCAGTTATTGGTTGGTGTTGCGACTGTTGCGGGTTCTTCGCGTATTTCGGGTGCTCAAGCTGGTGCGCTATCTCTCCGAAGCAAATATTCTGCTGCGTTCTATGTATGCCTCGCGGCGTAAAATACTGGTGTTTTTTACTGCGGTATTTATTCTCAGTGTGCTGTTTGGCAGCCTGATGTTTTTTGTCGAGGGCCCGGAGAATGGTTTTACCAGTATTCCGCGCAGTATCTACTGGACCATCGTGACCATTACCACAGTCGGCTATGGGGATATTACCCCACTGACCAGTCTCGGTCAGGTAATAGCCACGTTGGCGATGCTCACCGGTTATTCGATTATCGCTATTCCCACCGGGATTTTTACCGCCGAAATTGCTCGTGAAATCAATGCCGAAAGCAGCCACAAGCGCTGTAATATCTGCGAGCGCAGCGGTCATCATCCAGATGCCCAGTACTGCTATCATTGTGGTGTGCAACTCCCTGAAGCGGGTCTTTAAGCAAGTTGTTTGCAATCCGAGGTAAGCCTGTAGCTCAATGCCTCCTGGTAGTCTTCAGTGAGGACTGTGTCCCTGCCCTCGAGGTCGGCAATACTGCGGGCCACACGCAGTACCCGGTAAAAACCTCTGGTGGAGAGGGCAAAACGATTGATGGCACTGTCCATCAACGACTGCTGCTCGCTGTTCAGGGGGCAGATATTTTCCAGTTCCAGACTGCTAAGTTGGCTGTTAATTTTCCCCTGACGCTCAATTTGTCGCGCGCGTGCTGCACTGATGCGCTGCTGTATCTGGCTATTAGAATCACCTTCAATTCGGGTTCGCTGACTCAATAGTTCACGGTTTTCGATTTTTGTCACCTGTACCTGCAGGTCTATGCGATCTAGCAGGGGCCCGGATATTTTGCTGTTGTAACGTTTGATTTGGTCGGGAGTGCAGCTGCAGCGCTGGCTACCAAGATAGCCGCAGGGGCAGGGATTCATGGCGGCAATTAATTGAAAGCTGGCGGGGTAGCGGGACTGGGCGGCAACTCGCGAGATCATAATCTCGCCTGATTCCATAGGTTCTCTGAGTACTTCTAATACCCTGCGGGAAAATTCCGGAAGCTCATCGAGAAACAGCACACCCTGGTGAGCGAGGGAGATTTCTCCTGGACTGGGTGTGCTACCTCCACCCACCAGTGCTGCAGCGGAGGCTGTATGGTGAGGCGCGCGAAATGGCCGCGACCAGACCTGCGATCGCAACCCTTTACCAGCCACCGAGTAAATCGAGGCGACTTCGAGAGCCTGTTGATTTGTCAGAGGAGGCAAGATACCCGGAAGGCGGCTGGCAAGCATGGTTTTGCCGGTGCCAGGCGGGCCATAAAATAGCAAGTTATGGCCGCCGCTGGCAGAAATTTCCAGCGCCCGTTTGGCATGCTGTTGGCCGATCACTTCATTGAGTTGTTTGTTGGGCTCTATGCCTGCGACTGTGCTGGGTGGCTGTGTTCCTTTGGCTTGGTTTGGCGATGGACTGACCCAGGGTTTTATCGGTTGGCGCTGGTATAAATGGGCGGAAATCTCCAACAGGTGTGCGACCGGCAATATGCTGAGGTTATCGACCAGTGCTGCCTCAGTGACATTGTCGCTGGCAATTATAAGCTGCTTGCCGTGCTTAGCGCAGGCCAGTGCCGCAGGCAATACGGCATCTACGGGGCGAATTTCTCCGGAAAGTGCCAGCTCGCCCATAAATTCATAGTCACACAGTTGATCGCGGGGTAGCTGATCGGAGGCGGCGAGGATGGCGATGGCAATGGCGACATCGAAACGGCTGCCCTCTTTGGGCAGTTCGGCGGGTGCCAGATTGACAGTGATACGCCGGGCGGGAAACTCAAAGTGTGAATTAATGATCGCGCTGCGCACGCGATCCTTACTTTCTTTTACCGCTGTTTCCGGTAGTCCAACCATATGAAAGCCGGGCAGGCCGTTTGCAAGATGTACTTCGATGGATACCAGCGGTGCGTTGATACCCAGTTTGGCTCTTGTGTGAATAAGAGCTAGTGTCATTACATACCTCCCTGTATGTGGTTACTAATGCTGGCAAAGTCCTTTGCTGTTGGATTTATTTACTTCTGTGTTAGTTGCTTAAGAGTTTCCTCAAGCGCTGAGATCTGCGCTTCAAGCGTATCGAGCTTTTCGCGAGAGCGAGCCAGCACAGCCTGCTGAGTATCAAATTCCTCTCTGGTCACCAGATTCATTTTTTGCAGCGCTCCCGTTAATGCTGAGCGAATCTGCATTTGCGCTTCTTCACCCAAAGCCTTGGCTCCCGGCGCGAAAGCTTCATTAAACTGCTGGATAAACTGGTTCACTATGCTGTTTTGAGTGAAATTATCCTGATTCAAGGGCTTGCCTCCTGTCTGCATCACTATTCAAGGCGGGGAGTTTAACAAATTGCACCTCATTGCCCCAAGGTTTCTCTGTTTGTGTGATCTGTATTTAAATCCTGTCCAATTTGGTGCGTTTTTTAGCGCAATAAACTTTAGTGGCGCACTGTTTTGGTTCCAAAGGTGCTTTTTTTAGCAAAAATCCCGTTAATTTCTCGGCAAATAAAAGTTGGCACGGTAAATGCAAACACTCGGGCGTTACACACGAAAAACATAATCACATTTTTTTAATTAATGTATCTTGGGAGATCATTATGAAATTTGCTAAATCTACTTTATTTGCTGCATCAATGCTTACTGCAGTATCTGCATCTGCTGTTGAGGTTTCTGGTAACGTTGCACTTGGTTCGGACTATTTTTTCCGTGGCATCGATCAGGCTGGTGGCCCTGCCATTTCTGGTGGTTTTGATGCTAGCTTCGAAAACGGTGTCTACGTTGGTACTTGGGCTTCAAGTATCGATTTTAGTGGCGGTTTAGAGCTTGACTACTATGTTGGTTATGGTGGTTCTATCTCTGATTCTGTCAGCTATGACTTGGGTTATGTTTACTATGGTTACCCACAGGGACCAAGCACTGAAGAATTCGAAGAGTTTTACGGCAGTGTTTCTTTTTCTGACGCTACTGTAGGTTTCGCAGTTTCAAGTGATTACTACGCTTCTACCGGAGACTCCACTTATGTATATGCCCAGTATGGCTTTGCGATTAGCGAAGAGTTCTCTCTGGGCTTCCATTACGGAACTATGAGTGCCGATGATCCTGCTAATGAAGCCGATGATTATTCAATCTCACTCAGCACTGAAATTTCTGGCCTTGGTGTGGATCTGAGCTGGATCGATTCCTCTGAGACTGGCGGTTTGTTTGCGGATAATGAGTTTGTGTTGACCATTTCTAAATCTTTGTAATTTGCACTAAGAATTTTTAGATCTTCAAAACGGGTGGCCCCGGCCACCCAACCCCTTTAGGAGAAAGAATATGAAACTGATAACAGCAATTGTTAAGCCTTTCAAACTTGATGAAGTGCGAGAGGCTTTAGGAGACCTCGGCGTAGCCGGTGTGACAGTAACAGAGGTTAAAGGATTTGGCCGACAAAAAGGGCACACAGAGTTATACCGTGGTGCTGAATATGTGGTTGATTTCCTCCCTAAAGTTAAGTTGGAAATCGCACTTGCAGACGAGATGGTTGATAGCGCTGTCGAGGCAATTACCAACGCTGCACAAACTGGGAAAATCGGCGATGGCAAGATTTTCATCTCTACACTAGAAGACGTGATTCGTATTCGCACCGGTGAGACCGGCGCAGAAGCGGTATAACCGGAGGAAAAAATGAATACTGATATTATTGAAGTCAAATACGCACTAGACACATTCTACTTTTTGATGTCTGGTGTGTTGGTAATGTGGATGGCAGCTGGTTTCTCTATGCTGGAAGCTGGTCTGGTTCGTTCCAAAAACACAACAGAAATTCTTACTAAAAACGTTGCTCTGTTTGCAATCTCATGCTGCATGTACATGGTAATGGGTTATGCCATCATGTACGGCGGCAGCGAAGGCGGTATCCTGCCTGATCAGTGGTTCGGCAACATTATTGGTAACGCCACTACTGAAGAAGTTCTCGCTAGCGGTGGTGACACTTACTATTCAGGTGCCTCCGACTTTTTCTTCCAGGTAGTATTTGTTGCGACTGCAATGTCTATCGTTTCTGGTGCTGTAGCTGAGCGTATGAAGCTTTGGTCTTTCCTCGCTTTTGCCGTAGTTATGACTGGTTTCATCTACCCGCTGCAGGGTATGTGGAAGTGGGGCGGCGGTTTCCTTGACGCAGCTGGTTTCCAAGACTTTGCTGGTTCCGGTGTTGTGCATCTCTGTGGTGCTACTGCTGCTCTGGCTGGTGTCCTTCTGCTTGGGCCTCGTAAGGGTAAATACTCTGCTGACGGTAAAGTGAATGCGATCCCAGGTGCCAATATGCCTCTGGCAGCCATTGGTATGTTTATCCTGTGGATGGGTTGGTTTGGATTCAACGGTGGTTCTGAGCTGATGGTTTCTAACATCGCTGAAGCAAACGCTGTATCTGACGTCTTTGTTAATACTAACGCTGCTGCCTGTGGTGGTCTGATCGCCGCTCTGGTTCTGGCACAGCTGCTGTTTGGCAAAGCTGACCTTACTATGGCTGTAAACGGTGCGCTGGCTGGTCTGGTTGCTATCACTGCCGAGCCTCTGTCCTGGACAGGCGGTGCAGCTACTCTGGTAGGTGCCATCGGTGGTGCAATCGTAGTTATCTCTGTAACTCTGATGGACAAAATCAAAATTGATGACCCAGTAGGTGCAATCTCCGTTCATGGTGTTGTCGGTATCTGGGGTCTGTTGGCTGTCTGTTTCTCAAGCAACGACGCTGCAACACTTAGTGGTCAGCTGACCGGTATCGCAGTGATCTTTGCCTGGACTTTCGTCGCCAGCTTTATCACCTGGATTGTTCTGAAAAGTGTTATCGGTATTCGTGTTAGTGAAGAAGCTGAGTTCGAAGGCGTTGATGTCTCTGAATGTGGTATTGAAGCTTACCCCGAGTTTACTAACAACTAATAGCATCCTTTCGTTACACCCTTCCGGGGCCTCTCACGAGGTCCCGGTTTTTTTTGCCTGTCAATTTTGTCGTCTAATGGGGCAGGTTAAGTTGCTGTGTTAATACAAAAGGTCAATACTCTCAAGTAGAGATGCACAAGCAGGGATGCAATTTTTTGATGAAACAGGTATCTTTGCAAAAAACAATTCTAATAAAAGGAGATTGGTAATAATGAAATTAATTACAGCGATTATTAAGCCGTTTAAACTTGATGATGTTCGTGAGGCACTTGCCGATGTGGGTGTTCAGGGAATCACAGTGACAGAGGTTAAGGGCTTTGGTCGACAGAAAGGTCATACAGAGTTATATCGCGGCGCAGAATATGTTGTCGATTTTCTACCCAAGGTGAAACTGGAAATCGCCATTGGACAGGAAATGGTTGACAGTGTTGTTGAGACAATTGCCAAGTCAGCGGCTACCGGAAAAATTGGCGATGGCAAAATATTTATCTCTACACTCGATGAAGTTATCCGTATTCGTACTGGCGAAACTGGCGAACAGGCTGTCTAGTTATAGTCCTCGAGCGCCCGTGACAGCATTTATGGAGTAAAGGCGATGGATTGCCTTTTCTGTAAGCTGTTTTTTTACAAGCTATTTGCTAAACAGTCTTTTAAGTTATAGTTCTAGTCTGTCAGGCTAGAAACAATTGGTGCATATCCTGACATTTATGCTCACAATCCCCAATCCATATTCACTAGGCGCAAACACTCATTAGGACGGAATCTTGGCTAATTCAATTGTTCGTATAATCTTATCTCTCGCGATCTGTAGTGCTTCTCTAATAGCCGTAGCGGCCCCAGCTGAAGAAACTATCACTAAAAAAAGTGTCTCGACAACGATCGTGCAAAAGTTATCAGCGGTGAGACCGGATCTGGTCTTCAAGGTGCTGCGGGAATCCTCAATACCCAATATCTATGAAGTTCAGGTCGATGGTGGCCCACTGATATTTGTGACCGCCGATGGCAGCTATTTTATCGATGGCAATCTCTACCAGATTAACCCGACTCAGTTTGTCGATCTCAAAGAGCTGCGCTTAATAGAGACTCGCCGCCAACTCTTCTCCGAGCTGAGCATTGATGAAATGATTGTCTTCAAGGCTGTCGGCAAGACCAAAGCGATCATGAATGTATTTACTGATATCGACTGCGGCTACTGTCGCAAGCTGCACAGAGAAGTGCCACAGCTAAACGCCATGGGTATTGAGGTTCGCTACCTGGCATATCCCCGTGCCGGGCTGGAATCTGAATCCTATCTGAAAATAGCCACAGCCTGGTGTGCCGAAGACCCCAATCAGTCACTGACCAATTTTAAAAATGGCAGGGATAGCAGCATTGCCGTGTGCGATGACAACCCGGTTGCCAAACACTATAAATTGGCTGGCTCTATCGGTGTAACCGGAACCCCGGCCACCGTGTTGATGGATGGAACCCTGCTTCCCGGTTATCGAACCGCCGCGGATTTTGCCCAGCTCCTGGGGTTAGATCTTTAATCTAACTGATTTAGGCCTTTTCTAGGGTTATAATGTCGCAGCATTAATGCTTCTTGGCGCTCTGTAGATTGACAGGAAAGAGTCTGGCATTTAATGTGGCCCGCTATTTTATTCACAGACATTTAAGTCGGAGAGAGACCTTGAGATTGGTACAAGTTGGCATTTGCGGATTGGGCACAGTGGGCTCTGGAACTATCAATCTTCTGCAGCAAAACTCAGCATTAATAAACCCGCGTTCAAACTGCGAAATTGTTATTTCTCAGGTTGGCGCCCGTCGAGATAACCCCAACTGCGACACCTCATCTCTGAATGTTTCACGGGATATTTTTGACGTGGCAAAAAATCCCGATATCGACATTGTCGTTGAACTGATTGGCGGCACCACCGTTGCCCGCGACCTGGTGATGACCGCACTGGAAAATGGCAAGCATGTTGTCACTGCCAATAAAGCGCTGATCGCCGAGCACGGTATGGAGATTTTTACCTTCGCTGAGTCGCGCAACCTGATCGTTGCCTACGAGGCGGCAGTCGCCGGAGGTATTCCGATTATCAAAGGCCTGCGCGAGGGCCTGGCTGGCAACCGGGTTAACTGGATGGCCGGAATTATCAATGGCACCACCAACTTTATTCTCACTGAAATGGACAGCAAGGGGCGTGAATTTGCCGATGTGCTGGCCGAAGCTCAGGAGAAAGGTTATGCAGAGGCAGACCCGACTTTTGATGTCGAGGGAATTGATGCGGCCCACAAACTGGTTATCCTCGCGTCGCTGGCCTTTGCTATGCCGCTGGACACCAAACAGATATTTACCGATGGCATTACTCAATTGCAGCCCCAGGATGTCTCCTATGCTCGTGAGCTGGGCTATGCCGTCAAGCATCTCGGAATTGCCCGCCAGACTGAGCAGGGTGTAGAGATTCGTGTCCATCCGACTCTGGTGCCAAAAAGCTGCCTGATCGCCGGTGTAGACGATGTCTTGAACGCAGTAATGGTCAACGCTGATGCTGTAGGAACAACGCTCTTCTATGGCCCAGGTGCAGGCGCAGAGCCAACTGCCTCCTCGGTGGTAGCAGATATAATTGATGTAGCGCGCACCATGGACAGCAGCCAGGACAGCTGGGTTCCAGCTCTGGGCGTTAAGACTAACGCAGTTCAGCCGCGCCAAATTCTTGACATTCAGGATATCGAAACCAGTTTTTATATGCGCTTCTCGGCGCTTGATAAGCCGGGTGTATTGTCCACTATCACCAAGATAATGGCCGATGCTGGCATCAGTATCGAGGCGATTAGCCAGAAAGAGCAGCCGGCGACTGAAGAGTACGTCGATGTAATTATCCTGACCAATGTTACCCATGAGAAATTACTGGATGCAGCGGTTGAAAATATTGAGCAACTTGAAACCGTGCGCGGCAGCGTCAGCTTTATCCGCGTCGAACACTTGGATCAGTAAATGAAATATATCAGCACCAGAGGCGGCGGCGAGCCACAAAATTTTGAAGATGTTGTACTCACTGGTCTGGCACCGGACGGTGGACTCTATGTACCCGAGGAGCTGCCGGTATTTAGCACTGAAGAAATTACTTCCTGGGCGGGCCTCTCCTATCAGGATCTGGCGTTAAAGATTATTAGCCCCTTTGTGGATGGAGCTATCCCTCAGGCTGATCTCAAGCAGTTAATCGATAAGTCCTACTCGACCTTTCGTCACGGTGGCATTGCGCCGCTGATTCAGACCGGCCACAACGAGTGGATTATGGAGCTGTTTCACGGCCCAACTCTAGCGTTTAAGGATTTTGCCCTGCAATTTCTGGGTAACCTGCTCGACTATATTCTCGCCAAGCGCAACCAGAAAGTGGTCATTATGGGTGCCACCTCTGGCGATACCGGCTCGGCTGCAATCGAAGGCTGTCGTCGCTGCGAGAATATCGATATCTTTATTCTCCATCCCCACAACCGCGTCTCTGAAGTCCAGCGTCGTCAGATGACCACCGTTGCTGGTGACAATATTCATAATATTGCCATGCAGGGTAACTTTGATGACTGCCAGAATATGGTTAAAGCGAGCTTTGCCGACCAGTCTTTCCTGCCGGAGGGGCGTCAATTGGCGGCGGTTAACTCGATTAACTGGGCGCGAATTATGGCCCAGATCGTCTACTATTTTTGGGCATCCCTGTCCCTGGGAGGCCCCCAGCGCAAAGTCTCTTTCTCTGTGCCAACCGGCAACTTCGGCGATATCTTTGCCGGCTACCTGGCCCACAAAATGGGACTGCCAATTGAACAGCTGGTGATTGCCACCAACCAGAACGATATTCTGCACCGCTGTATCAGTGATAACGATCACAGCACGCGTCCCCTCGAGCAGAGCCTGGCACCGAGTATGGATATTATGATTTCGAGTAACTTTGAGCGTCTGCTCTTCGACCTCTACGATCGCGATGGTGCCGCTATTGCAGAGTTGATGAAAAATGCCAAAGCTGGACATATGCAGCTGAGTGATGCGGCCCTGACTGAAGCTCGCAAGTTATTCTCCAGCTACCGCTGTGACAACCAGGGTATGCTCGAGATGATCAGTGCTGTCTACGCCGAGAGCGACTACCTGATGGATCCTCACACCGCCATTGGTTTGGATGCCGCGCGCAACTGCCGTGCCAATCCACAAACACCGATGGTCACCCTTGCCACTGCCCATCCGGCCAAGTTCCCAGATGCGGTCAGGCAGGCGGGTTATCCCACTGATCCTGAATTGCCAACGCATATGGCAGACCTGTTTGCGCGCGAAGAGGCTTACACTGTGCTGGATAATGACCAGACTGCAGTGCAACAGTTTATTGCCGAGCATATTTCAGCCTGAGAGCTGTTAACCTAATTGCCTAAATTTGGTTGACAGCTGCGGCTGGCTCCCTATCATAGCCTGTTTGGACAGTTCGTCTGTAATAATCAAGGCAGGAGAAAGCAAAAAATGGCAGTTACAGCAGCCCGTGAACAAGATCAAATTCGCCACGACTGGACTCGCGAGGACGTACTCGCCCTGTTCAACCAGCCTTTTAATGACTTGCTATTCGATGCTCAGGTTATGCATCGTCGACACTTCAATCCCAACAGCGTTCAGCTCAGCACCTTGCTGTCGATTAAAACCGGCGCCTGTCCGGAGGACTGCAAATACTGCCCCCAGAGTGCAAGGTATGACACCGGCCTGGAAAAAGAAAAGCTCCTAGAAATTGAGACTGTAATCGAAGCCGCCAAGGTGGCTAAGGCCAGCGGGTCAAGCCGCTTCTGCATGGGTGCCGCATGGCGCTCACCCCACGATCGGGATATTCCCGCTGTCGCCCACATGATCCGCGAAGTTAAGGCGCTCGGTCTTGAAACCTGTATGACCCTGGGTATGCTCAGTGAAGACCAATCTGAAAAACTTGCCGATGCCGGCCTCGACTACTACAACCACAACCTGGATACCTCGAAAGAGTTCTACGGTGAAGTGATCACCACCAGAACCTACCAGGATCGCCTTAATACCTTGGCCAATGTGCGCAACGCCGGTATGAAGGTCTGCGCTGGCGGTATTGTCGGTATGGGTGAAGAGCAGAAAGACCGCGCGGGTCTGCTGATGGAGCTGGCCAACTTGCCCGCGCATCCCGAATCAGTGCCAATCAATATGCTGGTGAAGGTCGCCGGCACTCCCATGGCTGGCGAAGAGGATCTTGATCCTTTTGAATTTATCCGCACAATCGCCGTAGCGCGACTGATGATGCCAAAATCCTACGTGCGACTTTCAGCAGGCCGCGAGGAGATGAATGAGCAGATGCAGGCGATGGCCTTTATGGCTGGCGCCAACTCAATTTTCTACTGCGATAAGCTGCTCACCACGCCAAACCCCAAAGCCAACAGCGATATGCAGCTGTTTGAGCGACTGGGTATCAAGCCCGAGGAGTATCAGGTGGAGAAAGATAGTCAGGAGCAGGAAGCCGACCTGCATCGGTCGATAGCTGAGGCTAAAACCGATGCTCTGTTCTATCGAGCCAGTTAATTAGCTCAATGAAGTCTATGGACGCTGAGCTCCAGGCACAGTTAGAACAACGCCGTGCCGAGCATCTCTATCGGACGCGGCTAAATGTCGCCACCGGCTGCTCATCAACCCTTGAGGTTGAGGGTGCATCGCTGGCAAATTTTTGCAGCAATGACTACCTGGGTCTGGCTGCCCACCCGGATGTTAATAACGCCCTAAAAAAAGCCGTCGATCACTATGGTACCGGCAGTGGTGCATCCCACTTAATCAGCGGTCACTCCACCGCCCATCAACAGCTTGAAGAACAGCTCGCAGACTTTACCGGACGACCCCGGGCACTGTTATATTCCACTGGCTATATGGCCAATATGGGCACTATCAACGCTCTGGTTGGCCGCCATGATCTGGTTTTACAAGATCAGTTAAATCACGCCTCCCTGCTCGATGGCGGGCATCTATCCAGAGCCACCTCCCAGCGCTATAAACACAGCGATCTCGATAACCTGCAGCTGCGTCTCGAGCAATCCACTGCCGAGCGCAAGCTTATCGTTACTGATGGTGTCTTTAGTATGGATGGCGATCTTGCGCCCCTTGCACAACTCAGTGAAATGGCCGCCGCGCACAATGGCTGGCTGATGGTCGACGATGCCCATGGTTTTGGGGTGCTCGGCAAGCAGGGTGGTGGCCTGGTTGAAGAATTAAATCTCAGCTGTGAGCAGGTGCCTGTATTAGTCGGCACCCTCGGCAAGAGCTTTGGTACCTTTGGTGCCTTTGTTGCCGGCAGCGAGGCTTTAATTGAAAGCCTGATTCAATTTTCCCGCAGCTATATTTACACCACAGCGATGCCCCCGGCGATTGCCGCGGCTACTCTTACCAGCTTGAAAATTGTTCGTGAAGAAACCTGGCGACGGGAAAAACTGGCGAGCCTTATCGCGCAGTTTCGTCGCGGTGCAGAACAGATTGGTTTGCAGCTGATGGCATCATCGACACCGATTCAGCCGGTGGTGATCAATGATGATCAAAAGGTTATGCAGATCAGCGCGGCTCTGCGCGAGCAGGGCTTTTTAGTTGGCGCTATACGTCCGCCTACGGTTCCGGTTGGTAGTGGCCGTCTGCGCATTACTCTGTCCGCCGATCACAGCGAACAGCAGGTAGATCAGCTGTTAAATGCTTTGGATATTGCTGCAAAAACAATTTTAGTTACCGAAAGCAAATGACTGCAGCTGCCGCCATTAATCGCCAGCCTCAACTAACGGTTTATCCCTGCACCGGTGTGCGTCTATACAGTCAGCCATTGGTGCTGATTCACGGCTGGGGAATCGATAGCCAGATATGGCAATCACTGCCCCAGCAGCTCAGTGAAGTTGCCGATGTTATTACATTGGATTTACCCGGGTTTGCTCAGTCTCCAACGCTTAAGGATTACTCTCAGGCATCGCTTATCGATTGGATGGCCGAGCTATTACCTCAGCGCTGCTATCTGCTTGGCCTCTCTCTGGGTGGCATGCTGAGCTGTGCCTTTGCAGCAAAGCATCCACAGCGAGTGGAAGGGCTGATTACCCTTTCCAGTAATCTTAACTTTGTCGCCAGCGATAATTATTCTGCGGCGATGCCAGCCGAGCAATTCCACAGTTTTGCGGCTACTTGGGAAGAGGATAACAGCGACTGCCTAAAACGTTTTTGCGGTCTGCAGACACAGGGTGATAGCCAACAGCGACAGCTGATCAGACAGCTGCGCAGCATCGGCGCCGAGCTGGATATTAATAGCGGCGCCGAGTTACTAAAGTTGTTGGGTGAAATAGATAATCATTCTGCTATTGCAACCTTAAACTGCCCAACTCTGGCCATATTTGGTGAGCGGGATGCTCTGGTGCCTGTCAGCTGTACCGAGCAATTTACCGAGCTTAACAGTCAGATTGAGATTGCGATTGTTGAGGGTGCCGGGCATTTACCGCATTTAAGCTATGGCGAAAAAACACTGGCGTTGATTAGCGGTTTTCTACAGCGGCAAAATTACCAACTGGACAAAGCCAGAGTAGCTGAATCCTTTGGGCGCGCAGCTCAGCGCTATAACAAGGCGGCGGTTTTACAGCATAGCGTTGGTGAAAAATTACTCACCGGTTTAAGCTCAGACGACTCCTTAAGCACTGTTATAGATCTGGGTTGCGGTACCGGCTATCACTGCCCTCAGTTGCAAGAGCAGTACCCCAGTGCCGAAGTCACTGGTGTGGATATTTCACCTGCGATGCTCGCCTATGCAGCCACACAGTATCCACAGGGTAAATGGCTCTGTGCCGATGCAGAGAACCTTCCCCTTGAGGATAATTCCCAGTCATTAGTGTTTTCCAATTTTGCTCTGCAGTGGTGTGAAAGTATCGATCAGTTGGCGGTGCAACTCTATCGAGTTTTAACGCCCGGAGGGAAACTCTGTTTTGCCGTTCCCGGCCCCGAGACGCTCAATGAATTACGCAGCGCCTGGCAGCAGGTCGATGGCCGCGTGCACGTCAATCGCTTTAACAGTTTGTCGGATTGGCAGAGCGCGCTGGAGAAAGCTGGTTTTAATCAAGTTGAGCTGCAAAGTGAAAAAAGTATTCAACAGCATCAGTCGGTTCGCGAACTGTTGATGGAGCTTAAGGATGTTGGCGCGCACAATAACAATGTCGGCAAGCAGACAACATTGACCGGCAAGCAACATTTAAAAGCGTTATACGATGCCTATGAAGGCTATCGACAGTCCGATGGTAACTTTCCCGCTACTTGGGAAATTATCAGTTGCAGTGCTGTTAAGTAGCGCTAGTAAGCGAATAAATAGAATAGAGAACTAATCATGGCTAAAAAATGGTTATTTATTACCGGCACAGATACAGATGTTGGCAAGACAGTGATTGCCAGCGGCCTGCTCGCCGCCGCCAACCAGGCAGGTCTGCGCACCGCGGCGATCAAGCCAATTGCCGCAGGCTGTGAACTGACCGAGCAGGGCATGACCAACGACGATGCCCTGCAACTGCAGGCCGCCGCCAGTCATAGGCTCTCCTATCAGCAGATTAATCCCGTGGCCCTGGAGCCGGCCATAGCCCCGCATATTGCTGCCAATGAAGCCGGCAAGCGACTCTCCGCAGCGCGACTTACCGGGTTTTGCCGCGGCCTTTCTCTACTGCCAGTGGATCTGGTGGTTCTTGAAGGTGCCGGCGGTTGGCGAGTACCGATTAATGAGCGAGAAACTCTTGCCGATGTGGCCTGCGAGCTCAATTGCGCCGTAATAGTTGTGGTGGGTATGCGCCTCGGTTGTCTCAACCATACATTGTTGACCATTGAAGCGATCCGTCGCGACGGGTTGAATATTGCCGGTTGGGTGGCCAACATTATCGATCCCGATATGCCGCGCCTCGATGAAAATATTGATACACTAAAACAGCGCATTGCCGAACCCTGTCTGGGAACTGTGCCCAGGCTTGATGATCTATCGCCGCAACAGGTCGCCGAACACCTGACTGTTCCGGCGCTTTAAAATCCGTTAAGTAGAGAATTAAAATGAGCGAAGAAAATAAATTGTCCGAAGAAGATATGCAGCGCGTTCAATCGGTAATCAACAGCGGTTACAACCGTACAGAGCGCCAACCATTCCGCCCGCTGAGACTGCTTGCGGTACTTTGGATTGTCGTGGCAATCCTCGGCGGCGTCAGCTGGCTGATCGGAAAGAACTCAGGATTTATTTAAGCCCAGCGCTTGTAACCGAGAGCTTTTAAACAGGCATTTTCTATGCAGTTCCCGACCCCGACTATGATCGCCTGCAACGGCATTGAGCTCGAAGTTTTTCAGGCCGGGCAGGGCGGTATTCCACTGGTGCTCTGTCATGGCTGGCCAGAGCTCGCCTACAGTTGGCGCTACCAGATTGAACCCTTAGTAAGCGCTGGCTATCATTGTATTATCCCCAACCAGCGCGGCTATGGCCGCTCCTCTAAACCCACCGCCGTAGAAGCCTACGATATTATTCAGTTGACCAATGATCACAATGCTCTGCTCGATGCACTGGGTATCGAGCGGGCTATTTATGTGGGTCATGACTGGGGCGCGATAATGCTCTGGCAACACGCCCTACTCAATCCTCGGCGGGTGATTGCTCTGGCCAATCTCTCTGTTCCCTTTAGGGGCCGCGAGCCAACAGAACCGCTGGCATTCTGGGAGAAGATGCTCGGGCCGGATTTCTACCTGGTGCATTTTAATCGTCAGCCAAATGTGGCGGCGCGCGCCTTTGAGGGCAACCCGGAGCGAACCCTGCGCAATCTCTACAGATCCAGGCACTGGCTCGATAACGATGATCAGGAATCTCATGGTTACAGTATTATCCACTCGGCAGAAATGGACTATAACCGCGGTGAACTTGTGCTTAGCGAAGCGGATTTACAGATATTTGTCGATGCCTTCAGCGCAGGTGGTTTTGTCGCCCCCTGTAACTGGTACCGCAACTTTACCCGCAACTGGGAGCTCACGGCAGAGATAGAGCAGAAGATAACCCAGCCGGCGCTGATGATATACGGTGACTACGATATGGTGCCCCAGGTCGATATGGACGATAAGGTTCCCGACCTTGAAGTGCACTCTCTGCCCTGTGGTCACTGGATTCAGCAAGAAGAGCCGGATGCCACCAACAGGATTTTACTCGACTGGCTGGAGCGCAAGGCTAGGCCGCTGTGCAGGTAGGAAAATGATCATTGAAGCGCGCCACTACAATGCCGATCTCGGCAACTTTGACGCTCACTTAGACCCTTTACTCAAGCGCATTTACCTGGCGCGCGGGATTAGCGATAGCGCAGCCCTTGAGCGCAAGCTGTCATGCCTGCCGGCTCCGGCTGTGATGCAGGGAATCCCAGCTGCTGTAGATATTCTGGTCAGGAACTTGAGCGAACAGCGGCGCATTTTAATTGTCGGCGACTTCGATGCCGACGGTGCTACCAGCTCGGCACTGATGGTGTTGGCCCTGAGCGCTATGGGATGCCAGCAGATTGATTTCCTGGTGCCCAATCGCTTTGATTATGGCTATGGCTTAACTTCGGAAATTGTTGATCTGGCAACCGAGAAAGCCCCTGATGTAATCATTACCGTCGACAACGGTATCTCCAGTATCGAGGGAGTCGCCCATGCCAATGCACTGGGTATTGAGGTAATAGTCACCGACCACCATCTGCCCGGTGCAAGCCTTCCCGATGCGGCGGCGATTGTGAACCCCAATCAACCGGGTTGTGATTTCCCGTCCAAGAATCTCGCTGGTGTCGGCGTGGCCTTCTATCTTTTAAGTGCACTGCGTGCCGAACTGCGCAGGCAGGATTGGTTTGCTCGGCAACAGATTGCCGAACCCAATATGGCGACCTGGCTCGACCTTGTCGCCCTGGGGACGGTCGCCGATGTGGTGCCTCTGGATCAGGTCAACCGTGCGCTGGTATATCAGGGCCTGATGCGTATTCGCGCCGGTCAATGTCGTCCCGGCATTCAGGCACTGCTGACCATTGCCGGAAAATCTCCGCAGCGCCTGGTGGCAACAGACCTGGGTTTTGCCATTGGCCCGCGGTTAAATGCCGCCGGTCGTCTGGATGATATTTCTCTGGGTATTCAGTGCCTGCTAACCAATGATCCCCAGCAGGCCATGTACAGTGCGCAACAGCTGGATGAGCTCAATCAGGATCGCAAGTTAATTGAGCAGGGCATGCAGCGCGAAGCGCTGGCGATCGTCGAAAACATATCCCTCTCACCTGAGGGCGAAGTGCCAGTGGCCCTCTGCCTATTTCAGCCGGAGTGGCATCAGGGTGTTGTGGGGCTGTTGGCCTCGCGAATCAAAGATAAATATAACCGGCCGGTAGTAGCCTTTGCGCGGGGTGATAATGGTCAACTCAAGGGTTCATCGCGATCGATCCCCGGGCTGCATATCCGCGATGCGCTGGATGCGGTGGCAACACAGTGCCCCGGGTTGATAAGCAAATTTGGCGGTCATGCCATGGCTGCGGGTTTAAGCCTGGATGAAGATAAACTGGCCGAATTTGAAATGGCTTTTCAGCAGCAGGTGCAGAGAACTCTGGGTGCCGATGACCTGCTGGCACGCATGATTACCGATGGCCAGCTCGAGTCGACTCAGCTCTCGATGAGTACTGCGCAACTACTGCGCGATGCCGGCCCCTGGGGTCAGCAGTTTCCCGAGCCCTGTTTTGAGGGCTTGTTCCAAATCAAACAACAGCGTATTGTCGGTGAAAAGCATTTAAAGCTGGTTTTGGCTCATGGCTCTGAACCCAATCGCGGTATTGATGCGATCTGCTTTAATGTCGATATCGAGCATTGGCCCAATCATCGGGCAGAGACTGTACACTGTGTCTATCGCCTGGATATCAATGAGTACCGCGGACTGGAAAAACTACAATTATTAATCCAGTTTATTGAAGCCGTAGATTCATAAAAAATATAAAGCAAACCATCAAGCAAAGTTCAAAAAGGATACCCCTTGAGTATTAAAACTGATCTTCGCGCGGATTTTATTCTCTTGCTGACAGCCTTTATCTGGGGCCTGGCATTTGTCTTCCAACGCAGTGGTATGGACCATATTGGCCCGATCACTTTTACCCTCGGGCGCTTTTTAATTGGCGCTGTGGCGATCCTGCCACTCTGGTACCTGATGGAGAAGCCGCAGAAGATTTTTGCCTTCACCGCGATTAACAAAAAGGCCGCCTTGCTCGGACTGGTACTGACCGCTGGCATGTTGTGCCAGCAGGCCGGGCTGATATTTACCACGGCGGGCCGCGCCGGATTTTTAACCGGCGTATATATTATTTTTGTCCCCCTGATTGGCTTGTTTTTTCGCAATAAAACCCAGTGGCCAACCTGGGTAGGCATAGTGATGGCTCTGGTGGGTCTGTACTTTATGGCCCAGGTGGATAACAGTGAGTTCTTTACCGGTGATATTTTTATATTAATAAGCTCGTTGCTGTTTGCCTTTCATGTGGTTTTTACCGGTCGGCTGGCCCATCAGGCTTCGCCTTTCCAGTTAATTTTTATTCAGTTTAGCGTTGCGGCGATAATCAGTGCCCTGTTAGTGCCGATTTTCGAAAGCTGGAACTGGCAGGGTATTAAAGATGCCGGCGTTGCATTGCTGTATGTGGGCGTGCTCTCTTCCGGCGTCGCCTTTTGTCTGCAGGTGGTTGGCCAGCGCACCGCACCGGCATCTCATGCAGCGATTATTCTCAGCTTTGAAGCGGTTTTTGCCGCCCTCTGTGGCTGGTGGTTGCTGGACGAGCTACTCAGTGATTTAGAGCTGCTCGGCTGTGGACTGATATTTGCCGGCGGGCTGGTTTCACAGCTTAAAGTGTTGCTCAGGCAAGCGCCAGGGGAGCCTATACAGCATCCCCATGGCGTAAATTAAAATCCTCTGTTGTCATACTGCACAGAGGATTTTTTTTAGAGCAATTTGAAGGTTGGGTGAATTATGCGTAGACGACAGTGGATAAAAAATAGTTTGCTGGTTGCAGTGGGCAGCTTAACGCTAGCCAGAGCCTGGGCACTGGAAAAAATTCAGCGTCCCGACACTGAGTGGAGACGCCTGCTGACCCCGGCACAGTATTATATTTTGCGCGAAGAGGGTACTGAGCCCGCCGGCAGCAGTCCCTTGGACAAGGAGTATCGCCAGGGCGATTACCGTTGCGCCGGCTGCGATCTGCTGCTGTTTACCTCAGATATGAAATACGACAGCGGCACTGGCTGGCCCTCATTTTTTGACAGGGTAGAGGGACACCTGGAGACTAAAAGGGATTTTAAACTTATCTGGCCGCGCACCGAATACCACTGCGCCCGCTGCGGTGGTCACCAGGGCCATGTATTTGATGATGGCCCCAAACCCACAGGTCAGCGTTGGTGCAATAATGGCCTGGCACTGCGTTTTGTGCCCGCGGCTGAATATCAGCTGCAGCGGCGCTAATTGATTATTTTCCTGACCTCTTTCAGCACCGCCTGTTTGATAATGGGCTGCGCCAGTTCGGTAGGGTGAATGCCATCCTGCTGAATCATTCCCTCGGTTAAGACAAGTTCTTCAAACTGGAAAGGTACCAGGGGAATGTCCTGTTCCTCTGCCAGGGTTGGAAATAGCCGGGCAAAGGTTTCCGTGTAGCGCTTGCCGTAATTGGGAGGCAGGCGCATGGCGAAAAGAATCGGCTGGGCATTCTGCGCGCGACAGAGTTCGATCATTGTCTTTAGGTTGGCTTTGGTTTTTGCCAGGGGGTGGCCGCGCAGTCCATCATTGCCACCAAGCTCCAGCAGAACATGGGTGGGTTTGAATTTTTCCAGTAACAGTGGCAGACGGGCCAGTCCATTGCCGGTGGTATCGCCACTGATACTGGCATTAATAATTTTAAGTTCCGGTTCCAAATCAGCGCGCAATAAACTTACCCAGCCATTGTCGGGATTGATGCCGTAGCCGGCACTCAGGCTATCGCCCAACACCAGCAGTGTCGATGCAGAGCTGTTGCCGGCAAGCAGGAGGAGGATGATCAATAGTTTGGGCAGGCGCATAGTTTTGCTCTTAAATTTGTTCTTAAACAGTACGGCAAGCTAATTGGGTGGATACAATTGCTCTAAATATACGTACTTTATCCGATAGTGTATTTTATAAAACCAGCAAGCGCGGATCGCAACGGAATTTTCTTATGATTGAAGCAAGCAATATCAGCAAGCAGGTAGTTACCTCAGAGGGCAGGCTGGACATTCTCGAAGAGATCAACCTGTCGGTCGCAAAGGGCGAGTCGCTGGCAATTATTGGTCCCTCGGGTTCTGGTAAGTCCACTCTGCTGGGCATACTGGCCGGTCTGGATATGCCCACCTCCGGGTCTGTTGCTATCGATGGCAAGGATATCACCAGTATGGATGAGGAGGGCCGTGCTGCGGTTCGCGCCGGCCATGTGGGGTTTGTTTTTCAATCGTTTCATCTTTTGCCGGGCTTAACAGCGCTGGAAAATGTTGCACTGCCTCTGGAGTTACAGGGCATAGATAATGCTCTGCAAACAGCCAGAGAATTCCTGCAGCGTGTGGGTCTGGTTGAACGGCTTGGTCATTATCCCCGACAACTCTCTGGTGGTGAACAGCAGCGAGTGGCCCTGGCCCGCGCCTTTGCCTGCCGACCAAGCATCCTCTTCGCCGACGAGCCCACTGGAAATCTGGATACAGGTACTGGCAAAAAAATTAATGATCTGCTATTTGAATTAAATCAGGAAGAGGGCACCACCCTGATCCTGGTGACTCATGAAAATAGCCTTGCAGCGCGCTGTTCGCGCAGGCTTGAATTACAAGCTGGTCGGCAGGTAGAGACACTGGCGGAGAGCGCTTGATGCTGGCATTTAAAATGTTGCTGCGCAGTTGGCGCGGTGGCCAGCTGGGACTGATGTTTTCATCGCTGCTGTTGGCGGTGGCTGTGGTTACCTCTGTCGCCCTTTTGGCCGAGCGTGTTGAGAGAGCTCTGGTCAATGAATCCAGTGCTTTTCTGGCTGCCGATCTGGTGGTCTCCAGCAGTGTTCCCATTGACCCGACCTGGTTGGAGCGCGCCCGCGAGATGGGTGTTCGAACCGCGCAAAAAGCGTCCTTTAGTTCCATGACCTTTGCCGGTGATCAAGACATGCACCTCGCCTCAATTAAAGCCGTGGAAAGTAGCTATCCCCTGCGCGGAGCGGTAAAGCGCTCCAGCGTTCCCTTTGCCACTGACGAACTGGATATTGAGGCCGTTGAGTCGGGACCACTACCCGGCCAACTCTGGGTCGACTCGCGCCTGCTGCCGCTGCTTAATATTAAACTTGGCGATACCATCGATGTTGGGGACGGCAGCTTTGAAGTCAGCCATATACTGATTGAAGAGCCGGATAGTGGCAGCTCATTTTCCGCCTTTGGTGCGCGAATTTTAATGAACTGGAGCGACCTGCCAGCCTCTGGGGTTATTCAGCCCGGCAGTCGGGTAAGCTATAGATTTTTAATCGCCTCGAGCGAGGGGCGGGAAGATAGTTTTAACAGTTACGCGGACTGGCTAAGAGAGCAGCTGGATATTCATGATCGACTTATTACCCCGGATGAGGCTCAGGCGAGTATTGCCAGTACCATGGATAAGGGGCGGCGGTTTTTGTTGTTGGCAGGAAGCATTGGAGTGGTGTTGGCGGGAATTGCACTGGCACTGGCCAGCCATCACTTTGCCAATCGCCAGTTGCTCCAGGTGGCGCTGTTTAAAAGCTGGGGTATCTCCGCTAGCAGAGTGCGCAAGCTCTATATTCAGCAGATTCTCCTACTGGGAATAGCCGGATCAGTGGTTGGGTTATTGATCGGTTGGGGTTTTCACCAGCTGTTAATTTCCGTGGTTCGCGACTGGTTGCCGATTACACTGCCAGCCGCGGGATCGCGTCCCTGGATAACCGGTTTTGCAACCGGCATTCTCTGCCTGTTGGGTTTTACCCTGCCGGCACTCTGGCATCTGCCAACCCAGTCGCCCCTGGCGGTGCTGCGTCGTGATAGCCAGGCTCAATCACTGAGCAGTTTGATGCGCGGCTCTCTAGGGGTGCTAACGGTAGCCGTTTTACTCTATTGGTACAGCGGCAATCTCTACATGTCTATGGCGATTATGCTCGGTTTTGCGATTACTGCTGGCGCCTCAATCGGTGTCGGTCTTGTGTTGCTGAGACTGGGCAAAAGCTATGGTCACTGGATGGGCAGTATCTGGCGTTTAGCACTCTCCAATCTGTGGCGGCGCAAAAAGCCCAGTCTGATTCAGATGGTCGGGTTTTCCGGAGCAATAGCACTGTTGATGATTATGCTGGTGGTCAGGACCTCGCTGGTGGATGAGTGGCGCTGGCAGCTGGCTGATAATGCACCAAACCATTTTTTAATTAATGTTGCCGCCTATGAATTGGACGGGGTAAAAACGCTGGTCGAACAGCGCGAGCTGGAAACTGCAGGCTGGTATTCGATGGTTCGTGGGCGCATCACCCATCTTAAAAACCAGATGCCTTCCGCTGTCGCGCAGCAGGGCCATGAGTCACTGCATCGCGAATTGAACCTCAGCTGGACCTCGGCGTTGCCAGAGGGCAATAGCATTGTCCAGGGCGCCTGGTGGGACGCGGATTCTGTCGCCGGGAATAATTTTTCCGAGGGCCTGGCACCGGTCTCCCTGGAGGAAGATCTGCTCCATGAGCTGGGTCTGGCTTTGGGCGATACGATTGGCTTTAGTGTCGGCGGTTTGACCTTTGATGCAGTGGTGACCAGCACCCGCAGTCTTAACTGGGACAGTATGACGCCAAATTTTTATTTTCTGTTTCCGGAAGGCTATTTGGAAGATTATCCGCGCACCCATATGACTAGCCTGTATATTCCTGCCGTGGAAAAATTGTTGGTCAATGATCTGTTGCGCAGCTATCCCACGGTGCAGGTTATCGAGCTGGATAAAATAATCGATCGTATTCGCACCATTGTCTCTCAGGTGACTCGCGGTCTTGAAATGATGACGTTGATGATTCTCGGTTGCGGTATCTTGGTGATGTTTGCCGCGGTGAGCTTATCCATGAGGGAGCGTCTGCAGGAGAGTGCAATACTACGCACATTGGGCAGCACGCGGCGTCTTATTTTGGGAGTGCAATGGGTTGAATTTACCACCTTGGGCTTGATGGCCGGACTGTTGGCCGCGCTTGGCGCGGAGTTTGCGGTCGCCATGCTACAGCGCTTTATGTTCAGTTTGCCCTTTAGCTGGCACCCATGGCTGTGGATTGCCGGCCCGCTCGGGGGTGGCTTGCTGGTTGGCGTGTTGGGTGTTGTCTATAGCCGCAGGGCGGTGGTGCAACCACCACTGCGGGTTTTGAATAGCCTGTAGATCTGCCTAACCGGCATCCACATTCTTCAGCGGCAGCTGAATATGAAAAGTAGTGCCAATCTCAATATCTGAAGTAACTGCAATCTGCCCCTGATGTTGCTCGGTGATAATAAAGTGAGCAAAAGAGAGACGGTCTGCAGCGCCATAAGAACTCTTGGCCCTATTGCTGGGCACACCATTAGATGAGGTATCCCCATTGGTTACGCTTTTTTCGTTGGTAAAGAAGGGTTCAAAAATGTACTGCTGATCTTCAATACTAATACCCAGGCCATTGTGTTGCACGCGCACCCAAATCGCCTCGTAAAATTCGCTGATCTCGATATTAATAGTCGGGCTGTGATCAGGATCCTCCACCTTGCCCAGCGCATGGCAGGCGTACCTGAATAAACTTAAAAACACTTGCTGCAATTCCGGGGCATGGCAGCTCAGCTCTGGCAAGTCCTCAGCGTAGGTTTTATTGACAGTCACATCCCTAAAGCGCAATCCTTTGGTGACCGACAGTACGTCTTCCGCCAGTTCAACACTGTGATCCATAACCTGAGCAATATTGGCAAACTGCTTCTCCTCCGCACCGCTGTCTGAAAACGCCACCAAATTCTGAATAACCGTGGCCGCTTGGCGACCGCGAATCAGGGCATCCTCCAGCAATTCATTGAGGCCGATAGGGTCTATATGCTCCTCGGTAAGATCCTGCCGCACGGTCTGCACATCTTTTAGAATTGCCTGTAGGGGGATATTGATATCGTGGGCCATAATCGCCGCCATCTCACCCATAGATGACATCTTGTCCCGCTGGATAAGCATATTTTCGCTCTGTACCCGCTGGGTGACATCATCCACTAGGATAACCACACCGGTTTCACGCTGATCGTGCAGAGGATAAATCGTAATATCAAAATGATACTGACCGCGCTGGCTGTATTTAATGGTCAGCGTCTTATCTTCACTTTGGGCCTTTTTAATCTGTGCCGGTGAAACGGTTATGGTGGGATAGGCTTCCCAGAGATTTTTGCCCAGCACAGCATTCGCCGGCAAACCACTAATCTCCTCTGCGCGGCTATTCCACTGTGTGATCTCGCTCTCTTTGTTTAAGCCAATTAACATCAGCGGCATGGAGCGCAGAATGCTGGTGATATAGGACTCAGAAAGACGCAGGCGGGTCGTCGTCTCAAGGTGCTCGTCTATCTCTTCCTCCAGTGCCTTGTTGCTGTCCTGCAGCATCAGGTTTGCTTCATCCAGTGTTGCGGTGCGCTCCCTGACGCGATCTTCCAGTTCGGCACGGATTTTTTCCAGCTCAAGGTTGTAGCGGCGCGCAGTGCGGCGGGTAAAGGCCAGACGAATTGCGGTGATAGACAGGGCGGCAATCAGCAGGCTGCTGGAAAAGTTTGCGATGTACTGCCAATTGGTTGAGCCATCGGTTTCACGAAAAGCCCAGAAGAGATCAACCGAGGCCAAATGGCTATAAACCACAATAACGAGCAGGGCAAAAAGAGCAGAGGTGACAATAATATTTTTTACTGGGATCAACTTTTATATTCTCATTTCCATATTCAGTTCTCCATTATAGCCATGAATGCGCAGTTGTCAGTGTCTGTGAGGGGGGCTAAGCTTAATTTATGAGTGATTGTCACCAATCGAGGTCATCTAGACCTGTTTCTCAATGCTGCGAACCTGAGCAGACTGCAATTAAACGACCTGATTATCTGTTGTGGATAACCGGCACCATTGTCGTATTAAGTTATCTGGCACACCTGCTAGTTGACGGACAGCCTCTGTGGCTGGCAACCATAACCTCCGGCATGTATGAACTTATAAACAAGATGTGGTGGGGGCTGTTGGCGGCGGTGCTGTTTGTTGGTCTGCTGGAGCGCATACCGCGAGACTTGGTGATCTCTGCACTGGGGCAGGGTGGCACTCTGGGGGGCATCATTCGAGCCACCGCTGCAGGAGTGCTCCTCGACCTCTGCAGCCATGGCATATTAATGGTGGGCACCAAACTCTATGAGCGCGGAGCCAGTCTTGGACAGCTGATGGCATTCTTGATAGCCAGCCCGTGGAATTCGCTTTCCCTGACGGTCATTCTTATTGCCTTAATTGGCTGGGGCTGGACATTGACGTTTGTGGGTTTTTCCATGTTGATTGGTGTGGTTACCGGGTTGCTATTCGATCAACTGGTAGCAAATCGGCAGCTTCCCGCCAATCCCAACAGTGCAGTGAAGGAAAATAATGCACCGCTGACTGCGCAGATTTTTGCTTTGCTCAAGCGAGCTGAATTTGGCCCCAGAGTCATTGGCAGTCTACTCTTGGACGGGCTGCGAGATTCAAGGATGGTTTTCAGGTGGTTGTTTCTTGGCCTGGTGTTGGCCACTACTATACGCGCCTTTATACCGCTGGATACCTTTCAGACGTTGTTTGGTCCCACAGTAGGCGGATTGCTTTTGACCCTGCTGGCGGCGACCATTATCGAAGTATGCTCCGAGGGCTCGACCCCAATCGCTGCTGATATACTCAATCGCGCAGCAGCTCCTGGCAATGGCTTTACCTTTCTGATGGCCGGTGTAGCCACCGACTACACCGAGGTGATGGTTGTCAGGGATACCACGAAATCCTGGAAGATTGCCCTGTTTTTGCCGCTGCTAACCCTTCCGCAAGTCTTACTGATTGGCTGGCTGCTAAATCAGCTTTGAAATCTGATCCGCAACTCAGCTGAAATTGTTGTGTAGAAAGTTTGCCAATTATTTTTTGGTTGGAAGACATCAGTTTGAGAACATATGAGATTTTGCAGAGTACTAAAGATTTTTTCTAAATAATAAAAAATAATTTCAAAGTCAGGGTAGGGTTTTTGGCTTTAGCAGAGTCTTACAGATACAAGTGTTTAAAAAGTTAGTTAAGTTTTTATTCCTAGACTTTGTAGCCCCTGCTGATCAGTATCACTCCCCCTCCTTACAGCAGGGGTTTTTTTCATCCCGAGATCTCACTCATCCACTCGAGATGGTATGAATTTACTAAGATGAGCAACTCACCGATATTTTATCCGCCCAATCCGGCGGCAACCACGAATATTTTTCAGCGTGCGGGTGTTCTTCAAAGGGGCTTTGCAGTATGTTCAGCAGCCGGTTTACCTCTGAGTAATCCCCCTGGTAAGCCCCTTCTATCGCCGTCTGTGCCATATAGTTGCGCAGCACATATTTTGGATTAACCGCCTGCATTTTCTCGCGGCGCTGTTGCTCGCTCCAGCTCTGTTGTTGCAATCGTTGGGTATATTTTTTCGACCAGTTGTCAAACCCCTGGCGGTCCACAAACTGGTCCCTGAGGCTCTGGTTTTGCTGACTAAAATCACAGAGTGACCGGAAGAAAATACTGTAATCAATATTGTTTTTTTGCAAAATTTCCAATAGCTGGTTAATCAGCTGCTCATCATCGGATCGATAGTTTTGCAGGCCAATTTTTGTGGCCATTATGGTTCTGTAATGCTTTAAAAATTCTGGCTCGTACTTTTTGAGTGCGCTGATCAGTTGGTCATTTTCCATCAGGGTGGTCAGTGAAGTGGCCAGTGCATTTAAGTTCCATAGGCCGATTGAGGGCTGATTTTTAAATGAGTAGCGGCCATTGGTATCCGAGTGGTTACAGATAAAATCCGGGTTGTAGTTATCCAGAAAACCAAAGGGCCCATAGTCGATAGTATCACCGAGAATCGACATATTGTCGGTGTTCATTACGCCGTGATTAAAGCCAACTGACTGCCACTGGGCGATCATTTTAGCGGTCTTGCGCACGCAGTTTTCCAGCATCAGTTGGTACTTGTTTTCGCTATCTATCCAGTCGGGAAAATGCCTGGCGATTACGTAGTCGGCCAGCGCCTTGACCGCGTGCGGCTGGTTGCGATAGTGAAAGTGCTCAAAGGAGCCAAAACGAATATGACTCTGGGCAACCCGACAGACAATGGCACCCGTCTCTACCTGTTCACGATACACCGGCGTTTTGCTGTCGATCAGACACAACGCACGAGTGGTGGCTATTCCCAGACCATGCATGGCTTCAGAGCAGAGATATTCACGAATACTCGAGCGAAGGACGGCGCGGCCATCGGCAAACCTGGAGTAGGGAGTGGGGCCAGCTCCTTTGAGTTGAATATCCCAGAGTGTTCCATCATCGCCGACCGGTAATTCTCCGAGTGTGATCGCGCGACCATCGCCAAGCTGTCCAGCCCAGACACCAAATTGATGCCCCGAATAGACCAGCGAAATTGGTTGGGTGGATTGCGGAATTTGATTGCCGCTCATTATCTGCAGCATTTCCCGACTGTTTAGCTCTTGTGGATCTATGCCCATCTGTTCAGCAAGTAGTTGGTTGCCGCTGACTAGTGTGGGTTTCTCTAACCCCTGGGTTAATACTTCACTGCAGTAAAGGTTTTCCCCGAACTTGAATGCGCTATAAAAGTCCTGCTGCAGTTGGTCGGTGAATACTGTCATTGGATGTCGGCTTTTGCTTTGCTGATGCGCCCGAGATCGTCGGCGTGAAGACTGCTGATATAGAGCCAATCGCCAACTTCCAGAGCGCCAGTATTAGTGTGGTAGCTTCCCTCTGGATCCTGCAGTGAGTGCAAAATCTGTCCCTGTGCATCGATTGCGATAACATGGCTGTAGTGCTGTGCAGCAGGCCGCATAAAGGCGGGAAATCTCTGAATTACTGCACGGAGAAAGCCATAGTTAGAGAGAACGTCGATCAGGGCGTTGCGCGGTGCGACCAAGCCAATCCAGAAGCGACCATTTTCCCCTTGAACGATGTTGTCTGGAAAGCCCGGCAGGTTATCGAGAATGATTTCTGACTGACCGGCTCGATTACCCTCTAACCAATACTTGTGAACTCTATAGCTGCCGGTTTCAACGACAAGTACAAAGCTGCTGTCTTCAGCCATCGCTACGCCGTTGGCAAAATTAAGGCCTTGCATAAGAATCTTTGTGCTCTGGTCAGCGGGGTTGTACACCAGTAATCGCCCGTGGCCGCCATGCTCTATGGTATCCAGCAGGCTGGCATTGTAGGTTCCGCCATTGGCCTCAGCGCCAAATTTTGTCGAGGCATCGCTAAAGTAAATTTTGCCGTCTGCCGCTATATCCACATCATCGGCATAGTTTATGGCTGGCTGTTTGGTTGCTGTGTCATTGACGAGATTGCTCAGGGTGGTTATTTCACCTGCAGGTGAAATCTGCAATAACCCTAGGTAGGCATCGGCGACCAGCAGGTTGTGGTTGTGATCAAAGGCCAGCCCCAGTGGGCTGCCGTTGGTGTGAACCCAGTTTTTAACCTCGCCGTTAATCGGGTTGTGGCGAATAATCCAGCCCTCGCGTGTGCTGGCATAGAGTTCATTCTCTAATAACGCCAGACCCTCGGGACCGTGGGCACCTTTTATTTCTAGTGTTTCTATCTGCTGCAGAATCCTATTCTGCTGGAAGTCATTCACATAGCCTTTGTCTGCTGGTGCATGCCAGTTGACAGGATCCACAGCTACCGGCCACAACAGCAGATAGGCGATGAGGATTAGTACAGTGGTGAAAAATGTTTTGCTCATAATCTTATGGTGCCCTTCCGCTAAAGCTTAATCAATAGTGTTTTAGCTTGGTGTGACTCTGTCGCTGGGGTAAAATGCGCGGCTTGATAATTTGCTTGGCTGTACGAACCCATGGAAGTAAACCCGCTATACAACGCCCTCGAAGATCTCCAGGCACGCACCGACGTGTTGAGGGGGTATCTTTGACTATGCCAACCGCAAAGACCGACTTGCAGAAGTTGAACTAGAGCTCGGTGAGCCCGATGTGTGGAACGAGCCAGATCGTGCTCAGGAGCTGGGTCGCGAACGCTCTTCCCTGGAAGCAGTGGTTAAAACCATCGAAGACCTGGATGCCGGTGTCAGCGATAGCCGTGAGCTTCTGGCGATGGCGGTGGAAGAGGGCGATGCAGATACTGTGGTCGAGGTGGAAGCCGAAATTGCTTCCCTTGAGACGCAGTTAGCCAAATTAGAGTTTCGCCGAATGTTCTCTGGCGAAATGGACCAGAACAATGCTTTTCTCGATATTCAGTCCGGCTCCGGCGGAACTGAGGCTCAGGATTGGGCAGAGATGCTATTGCGAATGTACCTGCGCTGGGCCGATGACAAGGGTTTTAAGGCTGAGTTGGTTGAGTGCTCAGCGGGCGAGGTCGCCGGTATTAAAAGTGCCACGGTACAGATCTCCGGTGAATATGCCTTTGGCTGGTTGCGTACCGAGATCGGTGTGCACCGCCTGGTGCGCAAGTCGCCATTTGATTCTGGCAATCGTCGCCATACTTCGTTTTCTGCAGTCTATGTCTCGCCGGAGATCGACGACAATATTGATATTGAGATCGACCCCTCTGATGTGCGCACGGATACTTACCGCGCTTCAGGAGCTGGTGGTCAGCACGTTAACAAGACCGACTCTGCGGTGCGTTTAACTCACGAGCCCAGTGGTATTGTGGTGCAGTGCCAGAATCAGAGATCCCAGCATCAGAACCGTGATAAGTGTTGGCAGATGTTGAGAGCAAGGCTTTATGAGGCAGAGATGCAAAAGCGTGCTGAGGCAGCCCAGGCGACAGAGGATACCAAGTCGGATATTGGTTGGGGTAGCCAGATTCGCTCCTACGTGTTGGATGATGCTCGAATTAAGGATCTGCGTACCGGTGTTGAAACGCGCAATACGGGTGCGGTATTGGATGGTAAGCTGGACCAGTTTATTGTCGCTTCCCTAAAGGCGGGCCTATAGTTGTAAACCCCGGAACCTGGCAAAGTATTCACTTTAAATGGGTATTTAGACATTAATTTTTAAAAAAGAATAAAGACTGAAATATGACTGATCAACAAGACGAAAATAAGCTGATAGCCGAGCGCCGTGCCAAACTTAATGAACTGCGCGATCAGGAGGGAGCAACTTTCCCCAATGACTTCCGTCCCCAGCACAGTGCTTCGGAACTGCAGGCGGGCTATGGTGATGAGACCAAAGACGCACTAGAGCAGTTAGGTAAGATTGTCAGTATCGCCGGCCGAGTTATTCGCAATCGCGGAGCGTTTATGGTGGTTCAAGACAGCTCTGGAACCATTCAGCTGTATGTCACCAAAGCGGCGCGCCCTTTTGCCAAGTCTATTGATCTCGGCGATATCGTCGGTATTACTGGTGAGTTGCACAAGTCAGGTAAGGGTGATCTGTATGTGCAGATGGACAGCTACCAGCTGTTAACTAAATCACTGCGTCCACTGCCAGATAAGTTTCATGGACTGGCCGATCAGGAAATGCGTTACCGCCAGCGCTATGTTGATCTGATTGTCAATCCGGAGGTGCGCAATACCTTCCGCATTCGCTCCGCAGTTGTCGATTTTATTCGTCGCTATCTCAATGAGTCGAACTTCCTGGAAGTTGAAACGCCAATGTTGCAGGTAATTCCCGGTGGTGCTGTGGCGCGCCCCTTTGTGACGCATCACAATGCTCTGGATATCGATATGTATATGCGTATCGCGCCAGAACTGTATCTTAAGCGTCTGGTTGTAGGTGGGTTTGAGCGAGTCTATGAAATTAACCGCAACTTTAGAAATGAGGGGCTCTCCACGCGGCATAATCCTGAGTTCACTATGCTTGAGTTCTATCAGGCCTACGCAGATTTTAATGATCTGATGGATCTGACCGAGGATATGTTGCGCAAGATGACCACTGAAGTGCTTGGTTCTACCAAGGTGGTTAATACCGTGAAAGATGCCGAGGGTGAGGTCGTCAGGGAAATTAACTACGACTTTGCCAAGCCGTTTACGCGTCTTTCGGTATTTGACTCTATCCTTAAGTACAACCCAGAGATCAGTGCTGAGCAGCTTGCGAATGAAGAGGGTGCGCGCCAGATTGCCAGCGATTTGCATATTCCGCTCAAGGATATCTGGGGCCTGGGCAAGGTGCAGATTGAAATCTTTGAAAAGACTGTCGAGCATCTTTTGGAGCAGCCGACCTTTATCACCATGTACCCGGCTGAAGTCTCACCGCTGGCACGGCGCAATGAGCAGGACCCTCATGTGACCGATCGCTTTGAGTTCTTTGTCGGAGGTCGCGAGATTGCCAATGGTTTCTCTGAGCTCAATGATTCGGAGGATCAAGAGGCGCGCTTTAAGCAGCAGGTTGCTGAGAAAGATGCCGGTGATGATGAGGCGATGCATTTTGATGCCGACTATATCCGTGCACTGGAATACGGGATGCCGCCTACAGCTGGTGAGGGTATCGGAATAGATCGCCTGGTGATGCTGCTGACCGATTCAGCATCAATTCGCGATGTGTTGCTGTTTCCGCATATGCGTCCGGAATAATCAGCGGGTAGTTAGCATGAATATAAAAAAAGCCCAGCATATGCTGGGCTTTTTTATTGGTTACCTCGAAAGTAGAGGATCTCTGAAAATGTCAGGAGATCCATCTTCATTTTATTCCTTCGCGATAATAGGCCTTGAATGGCCTGTTATTTGAGATTGGCGTAATAGGCGGCCAAATCGGCGATATCCTTATCAGAGAGAGCTTTGGCCATTGCCGACATCATGGCATTTTGACGTCGGCCATCTTTAAACATCTGCATCTGGCTGACCAGATAACCCTCTTTCTGGCCAGCAAGGTTTGGCCACATGCCATTGTTGCTGATACCGTTTTTACCGTGGCAGCCGGCACAGCTCATTGATTTGGCTTTGCCTGCAACTGGGTCGCCAGCAAGGGCGCCAAATGATGCAATGGAAAGTGCTGCTAGTAGAAAAGGAATTACGCGTTTTTTCATTTTGGTTCTCCAGTTAAGTCTTGAATATTATTTTGCTTGGCGCAGGCTGTGGCGCAGAGAGTGGCTGATAAACAGCGAGGCGCTCAACAGAGCGACGGCCCCTACCTGGTGGGCGGCGGCAACCGGCACTGGGACGTAAAAGATTAAGGTGCTGATGCCAAGGGTTACCTGGATTATCAGCAGGCCAATTAAACAGAATACCCCGATTTTCGCAGGCCCTTGAATATCTGCCTTAAAAGCTTTCAGGGCGAAGATGAAAACCAGTCCAACAATCAGGTAGGCGAACATGCGGTGGTTAAACTGGATAGTAGTAATATCTTCAAAGGCTGATAACCAGGCTGGCGCCATGGAGTAGAGTCCTGCCGGGATAAAACTGTCACCCATCAGTGGCCAGGTAGAGTAGGCGTGTCCCGCGTGGGTTCCGGCAACCAGACCTCCGGACAGAATCATTAGAAAAATAAGGCCGCTCAGTGCGTAGGCAAAATGTTTTAATTCACCCGGTTGATCTGATTTCGGGCTAATCAAACTAAAGGCTGTCCACAGAATAAAAGAGTAGATCAGAACTGCGGCACCCAGGTGGGCGGTCAGTCGGTACTGGCTTACATAGGGGTTGTCGACCAGCCCGCTTTTTACCATATACCAACCGAGCAAACCCTGAAAACCGCCGCCTATCAGCATAATAATCAGCTTTGGAGTAAGGCCCGCCTGGATACGTTTTGTAACGTGGAAAAATATAAAGGGCAGAATAAAAATCAGACCGATAAATCTGCCAAGAACGCGATGCAGGTATTCGTACATAAAGATCGGTTTGAACTCTTCGAGACTCATGCCGATATTAATTTTTTGGTACTCGGGGTACTGCTGGTATTTGAGAAACATTGCCTGCCAGTCTGCTTCGGACAGAGGTGGGATAATCCCCATCAGGGGTTTCCAGTCGACCATCGAAAGTCCAGAATTTGTCAGCCGGGTAACACCGCCAAGCAGTATCATACCGAAGATAACAACGGCACAGGTGAGAAGCCAGTAGGCTATCTGGCGATTGTAGCGAGCCTGCGGTTCGTGAGTTGCGGTGTTTTCGAACATAGAAATAGGTACCAAAAATTAAACAGAGCCCAAAGCCTCTGGGGAAAGGAGCCAACAATTGTTACGAAAAAGGCAGTTATTCAGACTAGATTTTTTTGAAAAATTTAGTCTGGGTTTTCTATACAAAGCAGGAGCAGATTTCATGGGTGGCTATGGTAACATTTACCGCCAATCGGCAGGTAAATTTTTGGGAAATTTTGATAATGGAGAGCGATGTGGCTGATCAGGGTGAGATTAAGTTGCACTCGAGCTGGTGTGATGTGCTGGCCGATCAATTTAATAAAGACTATATGCGTCAACTACGCGAGTTTTTGGTTCAGCAAAAAGCCGCCGGAAAGGTTATCTATCCGCCTGGCTCTCAGTGGTTTTCGGCATTTAATTACACGCCCTTTGACAGGGTTCGCGTAGTAATTCTCGGGCAAGATCCCTATCATGGTCCCCGGCAAGCCCATGGGCTGTGTTTCTCAGTGTTGCCTGGTGTCAAGGTGCCACCATCGCTGGCAAATATTTACAAGGAATTGGCTGATGACCTTGGTATTGTGCAACCCGAGCATGGTTGCCTGATCAGCTGGGCTGTGCAGGGGGTGCTGTTGCTCAATGCAACGCTCACCGTTGAACAGGCCAATGCCGGGGCCCACCAGGGCAAGGGCTGGGAGCAGTTTACCGATGCAGCTATCCGCGCTTTGAATGATCAGCGTGAGGGCATTGTGTTTCTATTGTGGGGCAGTTATGCCCAGAAAAAAGGGGCGTTTATCGACCAGTCGCGCCATTTGGTGCTGAAGTCGGTTCACCCATCGCCGCTGTCTGCGTACCGCGGGTTTTTTGGCTGCAAGCATTTTTCCGCTGCCAATAATTATTTGCGCGACAAAGACCAGCAGCCAATTAACTGGCTATTACCCCCTGAGCAGGATATCGAGCTTTAAGACTTTAGATGTGGAGAACTCATTGTGGAAGTGAAATCCTGGCAGACAGCAAAAAACCTTCTTATCGTCATGTCGGTGGCGATGACCATCGCATTCGCAACATGGATGGCGCTGTTAAATAACTTTGTGATTGAGCGCGCAAGTTTTACCGGCGCAGAAATTGGCATGTTGCAAAGTATTCGCGAAGTGCCGGGATTCCTGGCATTTACAGCGGTATTTGTCTTGCTGTTGTTAAAAGAGCAGACTTTTGCCTACCTGTCCCTCGCGCTGCTGGGTATCGGCGTTGCCGCGACCGGGTACTTTCCCACGGTCGTGGGGCTCTATCTGACAACCTTTTTGATGTCGGTTGGCTTTCATTATTACGAGACGATTAAGCAGTCATTGTCGCTGCAGTGGTTGAGTATTGATGAGGCGCCGGCCGTTTTGGGTAAGCTGATTGCGGTCGGTTCCATGGCCTCACTGGCGGCCTATAGTTTTTTATGGCTGGCCGAGAGCTATTTGGGGTTGAGCTTTAAAGCGATTTATTTGGTGGGCGGTGGCTGCTGTCTCGCATTGACACTATTTGCTTGGCTGGGCTTCCCGCGCTTTCAGTCAAAAACCCCGCAGCGCAAAAATCTGCTGATGCGCAAGCGCTACTGGCTGTATTACGCGCTGACTTTTATGGGTGGTGCGCGGCGCCAGATATTTGTTGTTTTTGCCGGATTTCTGATGGTAGAAAAATTTGGTTACAGTGTCAGTGATATAGCGCTGCTGTATATTGTGAACCATCTTTTTAACTGGGCTTTTGCTGGGCGTATTGGCAAGTTGGTGGGGCGTATTGGCGAGCGTCGTGCGCTGACCTTTGAATACTGTGGACTGTTTTGTGTTTTTACTGCTTACGCGTTTGTCGATGACGCCACCTGGGCAGCGGGCTTATATATTTTAGACCATCTGTTTTTCTCTCTGGCAATTGCCATCAAGACCTATTTCCAGAAAATTGCCGATCCGGCAGATATGGCCTCCACCGCCGGCGTGGCCTTTACTATCAATCATATTGCAGCAGTGGTGATTCCGGCCCTGTTCGGCTTGGTGTGGCTGGTGTCGCCGATGGCGGTGTTTTTGATGGGCTCAGCGATGGCATTGGTCAGCTTATTGCTGGCGCGGAATATTCCGCTGCAACCCACTGCTGGTAACGAGGTGGTGATTGGCAAGGTGGCAACGGCTTGAAATGTCATCCTGACGCCTCTCAGCTGTTATCTCGAACGAAGGTGAGAGATCTCTGCTCAGGGTTGGAGATCCCTCGTCGCTGGGCTCTGTCGGGATGAGAGGGTAGGTTTTTAAACCACCAATGGTGGCTTTTTGGCCTTGGCACGCAACCAGTTAAGTCCATTTAAAATAGCTGGAGTTCTGACTATTCTGCGCTCGATACGAAACTTGCCCGGATAGTCGATTAACAGCAAACCTGTTACCAGTGTCAGGATTCCCTGGCCGGGTAAAAACAGCATCAACAGTCCCGCCAAAATCAGACTATATCCGACGAGGTTTTTTCCCATCAGAATAAGAAGTCGAACCACCGGGTGCTGGTTTTTCCAGTTGGTTGGCTGGCGCTTTTTGGGGACGAAGTAATCTTCGGGAATTTTTGCCACTAACCAGGGCAGGGTTAACAGGCTGATAATAAAAACCCCGAGTGACCCGATACCGATCCACATCAGCAGTTGGTGATGGCTTTCCAGATCAAGCAATTTGTTCACGGGCTGACAGGGATTTCGTAGGGCAGGGGCAGGTGTTCTACAGAGATCAGGGGTTGATCACCAATCTGCATCTCGCTGCAACTGCTGTATTTGTCGTTTAGTACGGCAAGCACCTCAACAGTAGACTGGTCGGACCAGGCGGCGCTAGCGATATTGCCGATGCTCTTGCCATCTTTATTTCTGATCTCGTCAGCGGCCACTGGCAGGGTTTGCAGTGTAAGTTTCAGGTGGTGCATTCGGCGTTTAACGGCACCGCGATAATGGGCGCGGGCAACAATTTCTTGGCCTGTATAACAGCCTTTTTTAAAGCTTATAAAACCCAGCGCATCGAGGTTTAGCATCTGCGGAATAAACATATCGCTGGTTTGCACAACCACATCGGCACTGCCAGCTCTGATGCGCTGCAGGGTGCTGGGTACTCTAACATCCTGGAACTGATCGCTGATATCGCTGATCTCCGTCTTAAAAAATACAGCGTATTTCTTGAGGTGGTTAATCGCTATTTCTTTTACCGAGTGATGAGTCTCTAAAATAATATTATCCTGCGGGTCGCAACTGGCGCTGAACAGAAAGATGATTCGCCCTTTGGGCGTGCAGTGGGCGCCATTAATCGTCATGCCACTACTCAGGGTATCCATATCGCAGGTTACCTGTCCCTGCAAAAACTTGCGGCTATCGGGGCCGGAAAGCTGAATATAGGCGCGTTGGTCGCTGCTGTTATTAGTCGGTTCTAGGGTCTGTTCGCTCATCGCCAATCCGCAGTTTTGGTTAACTCTGTAGGTGAATGGGTAATTGTCTCTTATAATGCAGTTTTAACACAATTATTGATTAGCTATGAATAAAAATCGTCTGCGTTGGGCTTGTCGCCGAGGTATGCTGGAGCTCGATTTGCTTCTTGAACCCTTTGCTGAAGAGTTCTATGAAACCCTGGAAGAGAGCGATCAGTTGCGTTTTGAAGCGCTGCTCGAATGTGAGGATCAGTCGCTGTTCTTATGGTTGATGAAGCGTCAGCCGGCAGATAACCCCGATTTGCAAAGGATAGTGCAGATTATTCATGAGTCACGCAGCAAAGCCGGCTGAGTTTAGCCTTTCTCCCTCAAAATATTTTCTCGTCACACAGTTAGGTCTGACCATTTGTGCCGGCCTGCTGGTCGCTGTACTACCGATTCTGCTATTTGCAAAAATTGTCACCCTGTTTTTTATACTCGCAGCCTGTGTGAACTTTTACCTGAGTTTTCGTCGCCAAAAACCGCAGCGGCTCAGGGTTGTTGATGGCGATGCCCATCGCTGGCGTATGTTGTCGTTATCCGGGGATAGTCAACAGATCGAGGAGGTTGTTGACTTACAGCTGGAGCCCAACCAGTTTGTTAGCACCTATCTGGTTATCCTCTATTTAAGAGATTATCAGGGTGTCAGGCTGACTCAAGTGATTCCTAGAGATAGCCTGTCGCCTCAGGAGCACCGGGTTTTACGCAAATTGTTGTTGGCCAGGGCTAGCCGCTATTAACAATTACATCCTGGCCGGCAAAATTGATCGGCACTAGTATTGTATCTTTGGCGATTTTTGAGGGTTCAGGATAGTCCAGGGTGTAGTGCAGGCCGCGGCTCTCCCTGCGCTGCAGGGCACAGCGGATAATCAACTCGGCAACAGTTGCCAGGTTGCGCAACTCAAGCAGATCGCGGCCCACCCTGTAGTTGCTGTAGAACTCCTGAATCTCTTTTTGCAGCAGTTTAATGCGGTGTTCGGCGCGCTTCAGGCGCTTGTCAGTGCGCACAATGCCTACGTAATCCCACATAAAGCGGCGCAATTCATCCCAGTTGTGGGAAATGATGACATCCTCATCTGAGTCAGCGACCTTGGATTCGTCCCACTCTTTTACGAAATCCGGTTGCGGAATCTGGTCTTGCCGCTGATTGATCTCATTGGCTGCTCCGTGGGCATAGACCAGACACTCAAGCAGGGAGTTGCTGGCCATGCGATTGGCCCCGTGAAGTCCGGTAAAGGCGCTTTCACCCACAGCATATAGATTGAGCAGGTCGGTCTGCCCCTTGGTATTAACAACAATTCCCCCGCAGGTGTAATGGGCCGCCGGAACCACCGGAATTGGATCGCTGGTGATATCGATGCCAAATTCCAAGCAGTGCTTGTAGACCGTGGGGAAGTGCTCAGTAATAAACTCTGCCGGTTTATGGCTGATATCCAGATACAGGCAGTCGCTGCCCAATCGCTTCATCTCGTGGTCGATAGCTCGCGCCACCACATCTCTTGGTGCCAGCTCTGCGTCCGGGTGGAAGTCATGCATAAAGGCCGATCCATCTGGTAGCTTTAGCAGGGCTCCCTCACCGCGCAGGGCCTCGGTAATCAAAAAGGATTTCGCTTTGGGATGGTAGAGGCAGGTTGGGTGAAACTGATTAAATTCCAGATTGGCGACGCGACAGCCGCGACGCCAGGCCATGGCAATACCGTCGCCACTGGAACCGTCGGGATTGCTGGTGTAAAGATAGGTTTTGCTGGCACCGCCGGTGGCCAGAACTACGCTTTTGGCCCTAAATAGGGAAACTGCGCCACTATTGATATCCAATATATAGGAGCCGGTGCAGCGAATTTTTCGCGAGTTACTATCTGCCTGGGTAACTAGGTCGACAGCACAGTGGTGCTCGAAAATATCAATATTTTCTGCGGCAATAACCTGATCAACTAGGGTGCCAGTGATCTCCTTGCCTGTAGCATCTGCGGTATGCAGAATGCGTCGGTGGCTGTGGCCACCCTCTTGTGTGAGATGATAGCTGTCCTGGCCCTCTTCGCGGGTGAAATCCACTCCCCTGTCGATCAGCCACTGCACCGAGGCCGGGCCATTTTCTACAACAAAGCGCACTGCTTCCTCGTGACAGAGGCCAGCACCTGCAACCAGTGTGTCGGCGATATGTGCCTCTGAACTGTCGTTCTTATCGAATACTGCGGCAATTCCGCCCTGAGCTAACCAGGAGGCGCCACCCTGCAGGGAAGTCTTGCTGATCAGCGCTACCCGCAGGTGTGAATCCAGCTGAAGTGCAACAGACAATCCAGCGGCACCACTGCCTATAATTAGAACATCGTAGATATGGGTTTGTTTCATGGTTGAGGTCACAATCGGTTGACGCGGCATGATAGTATAAGCTCAAATTACAAGCGAACTAAATCGCTGGTGGGTGGTCTGTCTTTGATTGCCGTTATTTATATAAAGATTATAAAAGTAATGATAACCCGGAAATGTAGTATAAATGGACTGCTAAATGACTGAAAAAAAGACAGAGCCAACTGACCAGCAGCTCGTGGCTAGGGTACAAAAAGGTGATAAACGCGCCTTTGACCTTCTTGTTCTCAAATATCAATACAAGGTTCACTCTATTGTTGCGCGATTTATTCGCGACAGCGATGAGGTCAGGGATGTGGTGCAGGAGGCATTTATCAAAGCCTACAGAGCACTGCCAAGGTTTCGCGGCGATAGTCAGTTCTACACCTGGCTTTACAGAATCGCCGTCAATACCGCCAAGAATTATTTGGTCGCCCGCAGCAGAAGGCCGCCATCCTCAGATGTCGATCTGGATGATGCCGAGTTTTACTCTGGTAGCGAGCAACTCAAGGATACTGGCAGCCCCGAGAACCAGCTGTTCCGGGATGAGCTTGAGGAAGTGATCAGGCAGGCCATAATTGAGTTGCCTGAGGATCTGCGTACAGCAGTGACGCTCCGCGAGTACGAGGGTCTGAGTTATGAAGATATCGCCGCAGTAATGAATTGCCCGGTTGGCACTATCCGCTCGCGAATTTTTCGCGGTAGAGAGTCAATTGATGAGAGAGTTATCGAGTTAATCGAAGGGGTCTGAAGATATGATGAACCTTTTAAATAATTATAGGTCTTACCCTCAACCTTTATTAAATGAACAGTTCTAATAAAGTAACAATCAGGCAAATTGTGAAATTTAACTTAGCGCTAATTTTGCACGAAGAGGTAAATGAATGAGCGATCACAAGGAAAGACTTGAGGAGTCACTCTCCGCATTGATGGATGGTGAAGCCACCGAAATGGAAACGCATCGTCTCCTTAAAGCGCTTGCAGGGAATTCTCAGTTGCGGGATCGCTGGAAGCGTTACCATATGGCCTCGGCGGCGATCAAAGGTGAGCCGGCGACCACCTCGGTGGATTACTCAACAGCAATTTCTGCGGCGATTGACCAGGAGCCTGCGCACCGCAAAAGCGTGCTGACAATGTTTGCCGGTTCGGCTGGGCGTTTCGCCATTGCCGCCTCTGTCGCCATGGTCGCTGTACTTGGCGTACAGCAGCTCAATAGCCCAGCTGGTACTAGCCTGATTGAGAACGGCAGAGAAGTTTCCGAATTTGCCGGTGTTGAGTCCTCGGTTGAAAACACCGGTCCAGCGATTCAGTTCCCTTCAGGGTTTCAGCCAATCATCAATGCCCGAACGGTCAGTGCCGGTGGTAATAACAAGAATTCATTGCGCACGACCCCCGAATTGGAATTTCAGCAGCAGGCACAGCAGCAATTTAAGCAAAAGTACTCAGAGACTGAACTGCGCGCCTATCTAAACAGTATTATGAGCAAACACTCCAGCCATGCTGCTCTAAACAGCAATCAGGGTATGCTGCCGTTCGCTAGATTGAGCGAAGTAGGCAATCAAAGTGCAGATGAGGCGGTGTCCGAGAAGGAATAGCAGACTGCAATGCTTGTATCCCCATTTGAAAAAGGTCTTAAAGTAATAAAATTGGCGGCTCTGGTAGCCGCCGTTTTGTTGCATGGGCCATTATTTGCAGAACAGATGGAGTCTGCTCATGACCTTATGGCGCGAATGGCCAAAGCTACACGCGAGCTCAATTACAGTGGGGTCTTTACCTATGAACATCGCGGCAACTTAACCAGTGCAAAGCTAATTCATGAGGTTCGGGATGGTAAAACCTATGAGCGTCTTTTGCATATGGATGGCGTGCAGCGCGATGTGATCAATCGCTCTGATAATCTCGACTGTGTGCGCACCGGTGATATGCTTCTGCGAGGCCACGCCTATAAAATCAATAACCAAAACTACTCTCGCCTTCAGGATTTCTACGAGTTTCATATCAAAGGCGATGGGCGCATCGCCGATCGGCAGGTTTCAATGGTACACGTCCTGCCACGGGATAAATATCGCTATGGCTATGTTGTCGCTATCGACAAAGAGTCCGGTCTTTTGTTGCAGTCAGTCTTGATGAGTCATGCAGGAAAACCCCTGGAGCGTTTTCAGTTTGTGGATATCAGTATCGGTGACGGCTCAACGAAGATTGATTCTCAGCTTAAAGATGAAGAATTCGATAATGTTGATCAGAAAGATTGTGTCCAGCTAACTCGTAAAATTGTCAGTCAGCCATCTATGTGGCAGTTGAATTGGCTGCCCCCTGGTTTTGTTTTGGCCTCTCACCAATCTCCCGGTGCCAGTGGCCAGGAATCCATGATGTTTACCGATGGCATGGCGGTGTTCTCAATCTTTATCGACTCTGTGCAGGGCGGTGCACTGCCTCAGGTTGATGCAAAATTGGGTGCAACCGTTGCCGTGCTCAATAATGTCGATATCAACGGTCAGCAGTATGCGATCTGTGTGGTCGGTGAAATTCCCCGTGGCACCGCCAGTCAGGTGGCCAGTGCCATAGGCATAGCACCCTGAGGCTTGGAGGTGAGCATCTATGATTCTTGAAACAGGTACAGTGGTCGCTGTTGAACCCGAAGGTCTCTGGGTCGAGACAATTCAGAAGTCGGCCTGTGAGGTCTGTGTCGCGGAAAAAGGTTGTGGGCAAAAGTTCCTCTCCAGATTGGCAGGCAAGACAACCAGCATTCGGGTTTTGCTTGATAATCAGCCGCCACAAAAATTTTCTGTTGGACAGTCGGTGACCATTGGTATTCCAGAGGATGTGATTGTGCTGGGCTCTATGCTGGTCTATTTGCTACCCATTTTTGGGACTGTGCTCGGTTCTGCGTTAATTGGAATATATGGAGGCGGTGGTGATTTGCATAGTATTGGCGGTGCCTTGGCTGGTCTTGTGGCGGGTGGTTGGCTGGTTAGGCTGCATAGCAAAAGATTACGCAATGACCTGCGTTTTAACCCGGTTTTAGTTGACGCTGCCACTGATGCAGCAATTGTCCAGGTGCGCTGACCTCTATTACGTCCGCTGATTATGTTTTATCTAGTGCCTTCTGTTGGAGTATTTGTTCCTAGACTTTTTGCAACACGACTATTCTTGTAGTTGTGGATAACGTTTTTTTTTGCCTATGCGATTATTACTATGGAGAAAATTCTGTGATTAAAAGATTTACCGCAGTTACTTTGTTTGTTTTTATTTTATTAACTTCCGTGACTGCCAGTGCTGAGCTGCCAGATTTTACCGCGCTGATCGAGGAGACCTCGCCAGCGGTGGTCAAAATCAATACTGTTCAGAAGGCGCGTAAAAGTGCAGCATCGCAAATACCCCCAGGCCAGATTCCGGAGATCTTCCGCGAACTGTTTCAACAGCGGGGAAGGCAGGCTGAGCCGCGACCGGCATTTTCCCTGGGTTCAGGTTTCGTTATCTCCGAAGATGGCTATATTCTCACCAACCATCATGTGGTCGATAGTGCAGACGAGATCGTGGTGCGTTTTTCTGACCGCCGCGAATTTACCGCCGCTATAATTGGCACCGATCGCCGCTCAGATTTGGCCCTGTTAAAAATTGACGCTACAGATTTACCCGTACTCAAATTCGCCGAGCCCGACAAACTCAAAGTTGGTGCCTGGGTATTGGCTATAGGTTCGCCATTCGGCCTTGATTACTCCGCCAGTGTCGGAATTGTCAGTGCTATCGGGCGCAGTATTCCCACCGAAAAGGGGGAAAACTATGTACCCTTCATACAGACCGATGTGGCGATAAATCCCGGTAATTCCGGCGGCCCGCTCTTTAATCTTGAGGGTGACGTGGTAGGTATCAACTCACAGATTTACTCCCGCTCTGGCGGCTCCATAGGCCTTTCCTTTGCAATTCCAGCCAGTGTTGCCGTTGGTGTGGTTGAACAGCTCAAGGAAAATGGCGTAGTGCAGCGCGGCTGGCTGGGTGTCGTCATCCAGGACGTGGACAGAGATCTGGCGCGCTCTTTGGATCTGGACAAGCCTCAGGGGGCATTGATCAATGCAGTTGAACCAAGCAGTCCCGCTGACAAGGGCGGTATCAAGCCCGGTGATGTTATCGTGCGCTTTGACCGACAGCCTATTGTTGACTCAGGCGATTTGCCCCATGTGGTCGGCATGCTCAAACCGGGTACCAAGGCTCCTGTGGTGCTTTATCGCAAGGGTAAGCTGAAAAAACTCAATGTCGAAGTCGGTGCCCTGGAAGGTGGTGATGAGGCTGTCGCCAGTCGCGGCGATGGCAGTGATCGCCTGGGATTGATTGTCGAAGATTTAAGTGAGCGTGAGTTGAGTTCACTCGGAATTCGCGGTGGTGTTGTGATTGAACAGATATCCACTGATTCTGCGGCCTCGGAGTCGGGCTTGCGCCGCGGCGATATTATTTTACAGCTCGGGTACAGCCGGATTGATGATGTTGATGAATACGATCAGGTCGTCCGTGAGCTGCCAACTGATACCCCGATTTTGATTCGCTTCTATCGCCAGGGTCGGGCTATCTCCAGAACCATCATTATCGAGCCATAGTTTTGGCTAAATAATTTCAGGCTTGTATGATCGCGTGCCTCTGTTAAAGGGGCGCGCGGTTGATGGCGAAAGAGCGGTAAATAGGCTAAACTCCGCACGCATTTTTTTATGGTAGTGAAAACACCTTGTCCGATCTCAGCCACATCCGAAATTTTTCTATTATTGCCCATATTGACCATGGCAAATCCACCGTCGCAGACCGCTTTATTCAGGTTTGTGGAGGTCTGACTGAGCGTGAAATGGCCGCTCAGGTCCTCGACTCCATGGATATTGAGCGCGAGCGCGGTATTACTATTAAAGCTCAGAGCGTAACCCTGCCGTACACTGCTAGAGATGGTAAAACCTACCAGCTCAACTTTATCGATACTCCTGGTCATGTGGATTTCTCCTACGAAGTGTCGCGCTCACTGGCTGCCTGTGAGGGTGCGTTATTGATCGTCGACGCAGCTCAGGGGGTCGAAGCACAGTCGGTGGCAAATTGCTATACGGCCATCGCACAGGGACTGGAAGTGATTCCGGTGTTAAACAAGATGGATCTTCCTCAGGCGGAGCCGGATAAGGTCATCGCTGAAATTGAAGATATTATCGGTATTGAAGCCACTGACTCAGTGCGCTGCAGTGCTAAAACCGGTGAGGGTATCAGCGAGATTCTCGAAGAGCTGGTTCTTAAGGTGCCACCACCCGAGGGTGATGTAGATGCCCCACTTCAGGCGTTAATTATTGATTCCTGGTTCGATAACTATCTGGGCGTTGTATCCCTAGTGCGAGTTATGCAGGGCACATTGACCAGCAAGAGCAAGATTGTTACCAAAACTATTGGCAAGCCCCATGTGGTCGACAGTGTCGGTGTGTTTACTCCCAAGCGCAAAGAGACAGGTATTCTCAGTGCTGGTGAAGTTGGCTTTATGGTTGCTGGTATCAAAGATATTTCCGGTGCCCCGGTCGGTGACACCATCACCAATCTGAGCACCTCTGATGTTGACCCACTGCCAGGATTCCAGCGCGTAAAACCGCAGGTTTACGCGGGTATGTTCCCGGTGGACTCAGATGACTTTGAAGACTTCCGTGAAGCTCTGGCCAAACTGGCGGTGAATGATGCCTCGCTGTTTTTCGAGCCGGAAAGTTCCGACGCGCTGGGTTTCGGTTTCCGCTGTGGCTTCCTCGGTATGCTGCATATGGAGATTATCCAGGAACGCCTTGAGCGCGAATACAGTCTCAATTTGATTACCACCGCGCCAACAGTAGTTTATGAAATTCTCACGACGAGCGGTGAGCTATTGCATGTTTCCAACCCCTCGGCGCTGCCTGATCCCGCCCATATTGAAGAGATGCGCGAGCCGATCTGTGAAGCCAATATCCTGGTTCCCAAAGACTATGTGGGTAATGTCATTGCGCTGTGTGTTGAAAAGCGCGGTATACAAAAAGATATGCAGTTTGTCGGTGGCCAGGTAGCGATTAGCTATGAGTTGCCAATGAGTGAAGTGGTGATGGATTTCTTTGATCGACTCAAGTCGGTCAGTCGTGGTTTCGCCTCACTGGACTACAGCTTTGTGCGTTTCCAGGTCTCTTCGCTGGTCAGGCTGGATGTGTTGATCAACGGTGATCGAGTGGATGCACTGGCCGCCATTATTCACCGCGATACATCTCAGCAGAAGGGCCGGGTTCTGGCTGACAAAATGAAAGAGTTAATTCCCCGGCAGATGTTTGATGTGGCTATTCAAGCGGCTATCGGTGGATCCGTAGTTGCGAGAACCACAGTTAAAGCGCTGCGCAAGAATGTCACCGCCAAATGTTATGGTGGTGACGTTACTCGCAAGAAAAAGCTGTTGGAAAAACAAAAAGCCGGTAAGAAACGCATGAAACAGGTGGGCAGTGTGGAAATCCCTCAGGATGCGTTTCTCGCAGTGTTAAAAAGCTAATTGGCCACCAGGCCGGCATTAGAAAAGGAGACCGATCCATATGGATCTTAATTTCGAGCTTATATTGACCGTTGTCTTTCTGGTAGCAGCTGTTTTCTGGTTGCTCAATAAGTTTCTGGTCAAGCAGGCTGAGGGCCCCATCGAATTTATGGGTTCATTGGCGCCGGTGCTCGGCTTAGTGCTGGTGTTGCGCTCTTTTGTTGTCGAGCCGTTCCAGATTCCGTCTTCGTCCATGGTGCCAACCCTCAAGGTCGGGGATTTTATCCTGGTCAACAAGTGGACCTACGGAATTCGCCTGCCAGTTATACGCAGTAAGATTATTGAAATTAACGCCCCACAGCGCGGTGATGTGATGGTGTTTTTTCCGCCCCATGAAGAGCGTTACTTTATCAAGCGTGTTGTCGGCCTGCCCGGTGACGAGATTCATGTGTTGAACGGTGTGCTGTATGTCAACGGTGACAAGATGACCCAGAGAGTTCTCGCTGATGAGCAGGCAGCGCCGCGCTCAGTGGTTATGAGCGAAGATCTGACCGGTGTCGAACACGCTATACAAAAACGTCTTTTGCCTACCAGACTAAGCCAAAATTTTACCGCTGTGGTGCCCAAGGGGCACTATTTTATGATGGGTGATAACCGCGATAACTCAAGTGATAGTAGGGTCTGGGGACCTGTGCCTGAGGATCGAATTGTCGGCAGGGCATTTGCCCGATGGATGTTCTGGGATAAATTTCTCACCCTGCCCAGTTTTGAACGGGCCGGCAAAATCCAGTAAGGTTGGTTGCCAGCAACAGGCGATAATATCTCAGGGAGCGTGATATGGGTATCAAAAGTCAAAGGGGTATGACTACAACATCAGCATTATTTACGTTGTTTGTGTTTGGGTTTTTTTTAACCGTAGCGTTTCGGCTTGGCCCCCATTATCTGGACAATAGAATTATCCAGAGTGCAATTGACCAGGTTGGCCAGTCCGATATCAACGGTAAATCCAATTCGCAGATACGCAGGAAGATTGCCGATTTTTTCACCATCAACAATATACGTGATGTCGATGTTAGAAAAGTCGTTATACAGCGTAGAAACAGCGCAACGAAAATAAGTCTGGACTACGAAAAACGAATCGAAATGTTTGGCAATATCGATGTGGTGCTTAAATTTAGCAACAGCTTTGACGCTGTTGATAATACCAATAATGTTGAGAGTGCCGAGCGAAATTATTAACCTGAGGATTATCCGTGGCGAGTCATGCCCAGCAACTCCAGGAACGCTTGCAGTATCAGTTCAGCGACCCAACGCTTTTGACGCTGGCACTCTCCCATCGGAGTTGTGGCAGTAAAAATAACGAGCGCCTGGAATTTCTCGGCGATGCAGTACTCGGTTTAATCGTATCCAACTTTCTTTTTCAGCGCTTTCCCGATGCCCGCGAGGGCGACTTAAGCCGTATACGCTCACAGATAGTGCGTGCAGAATCTCTGGCCGAAGTAGCTCGGTCTCTGAATCTGGGCCCCGAGTTACTGCTTGGTCAGGGCGAGATGAAAAGTGGCGGCCACCGTCGAGATTCCATTCTTGGTGATACTGTCGAAGCACTGATTGGCGCAATTTATCTGGACAGGGGAATGGCGCCAGCGGAGCAGTGCATTGTTAATTGGTTTGGCGATTCGTTAAATGCCGTGACTCTCGATGCACCAGTTAAAGATGCCAAGACCGGGTTGCAGGAGTGGCTGCAGGCCAGAGGCAAGCCGCTGCCGGAATATGTAGTTGTCAAAACCCAGGGAGAGGATCACAGTCGCCTGTTTACAGTCAGCTGCAAAATAGCCGATCTGGAAAACCCCGCCGAGGCTACAGCCAGCAGTCGCCGCAAGGCAGAGCAGTTGGTGGCCCAGCAATTGTTAAAACAGCTGGAAATGAAAAAGTGAGGATTGTGTTGTGACTGATATGCCAACCCGCTGCGGCTATGTAGCTATTGTCGGTCGTCCCAATGTGGGCAAGTCGACGCTGCTTAATCATTTGATTGGCCAGAAACTGTGTATTACCTCGCGCAAGCCACAGACCACCAGGCACACTCTATTGGGTATCAAGACGCAAGAAAACCTCCAGGTGGTGTTTGTCGATACCCCCGGCATTCACACCAACCAGGAGCGCGCGATCAATCGCGTTATGAATCGCTCAGCGGCCAGTGTGATTGCTGATGTTGATCTGGTGATCTTTGTTGTCGATCGCTTTGAGTGGAGTGAGGCCGATGAATATGTCGCCAGATATATCTCCAACTACGAAGTGCCGGTGATAGTGGCGATCAATAAGGTTGATCTGGTTGAGGATAAACAGGAACTATTGCCGCATCTGCAGTTTCTCTCCGAAAAGGTCAATGCTGCCGATCTAATCCCGCTCTCGGCATTGCGAAAAACCAACTTTGAACAGTTGGAGGAAAAGATAAGTCACTTTATGCCCGAAGCGCCGCATATGTTTCCCGAGGATCAAATTACCGATCGCAGTGAGCGCTTTCTGGCGGCTGAAATAGTTCGCGAGAAAATAACCCGTCAGTTGGGTGCCGAAGTTCCCTATCAGGTTACTGTTGAGATTGAACAGTTTCGCGTTGAGCAAAAGGTCACGCATATCGATGCTCTGATACTGGTAGAGCGCGAGGGCCAAAAGAAAATTATTATTGGCAACAAGGGTGAGCGAATTAAAAATATTGGTAAGCAGGCGCGAGCTGATATGGAAAGCCTGCTGGACTGTAAAGTTATGCTTAAAACCTGGGTTAAAGTTCGCAGTGGCTGGTCCGACGATGAGCGGGCACTGCGCAGCCTTGGCTATATCGACGAGTAATCTGTTGTGCGTATTGAGGCAGAGCCGGGATTCCTGTTGCATTCGACGCCCTACCGCGAAACCAGTTTGCTGGTTGACTTGTACACCAAAAATCACGGCCGTATTCGCTGTGTTGCCAAGGGCTTTCGCAAACCCAATAAAAAGGGCATCAGCCGACCGATTTTTCCCTACACTGAGCATCAATTCAGTTGGCAGGGGCGCGGTGAGCTAAAAAACCTGATCAAGGCCGATGTCATTGAGGCGCCAATGCAGTTGCAAGGGGTCTGCCTGTTTACCGGCCTCTATCTCAACGAATTATTTTACCGCCTGCTCCAAGAGCAGGATATGCATCAGTACCTCTATCAACAGTATCAAAACTTTATCGCTCTTCTCTGCCAGGGCAAAGCCGATGAAGTTCAATTGCGTCAGTTGGAAATGACTCTGCTCGAGGAGCTTGGTTATGGGCTGGTCCTCGATTGTGATGCCCAGACTGGCGCCCCGCTGCAAGCTGAAAGCTACTATCAATATATTCCCGAGCGGGGGCTCCAGCTGGCGACCAATCAGCGCGGTCCGGCCCAGGGCAGCTACTCGGGTAGTGATTTAATCAATATTGCTCGCGGGGAATTTTCCCAGGGCAGTCCGCTGCGAACCGCCAAACAGCTGCTGCGCAGCGTGATAGACTTTTACCTTGGCGGCAGGCCGCTGCACAGTCGAGAGCTTTATCGGCAGCATCTGCTGTCCCAAGCCTCCTGATAAAAACATCTGCTGGAAAAACTATGAGCATAGCCATTGGTACAGATATCGTCGAAATTGCCCGTATTGCCACTCTTCTGGAGCGACAGGGGGAGCGTTTTATCGACCGCATTCTCAGCCCCAGTGAAAAATTGCAATACCTGGCTCACAGCAACGCTGTTGCATTTGTCGCCAAGCGTTTCGCTGCAAAAGAAGCCATCGCCAAAGCCCTGGGTACAGGCATTGGTCACGGTGTCAGCTTTCAGGATATGGTTATTGGAAATGACCAAAAAGGCGCACCCTTCGTTGAGCTGGCCAATGGTGCGGCCGAGGTAATGCGCGATCGCGGTGGTCGGAAAATGTTGATTAGTTTGGCTGATGAGCGCCATTACGCGATGGCCTATGCAGTGCTGATCTAGTAAGTGGATTCACCGTCCTTTATGCAAAACAATTATTAGCTATAACCCACTTGCAGGGGCGCAAGCACAAGCCTTCGGGCACAATAGCGCGCTTTATCAGCTTAAAAACTAAATAATTAGAGATTTAAAGAGAAACGACTATGCAGTACCCAACCATAGACCAGACTATAGGCAATACTAGGCTAGTGCGTTTGCAGCGCATGCCTGGCAATAGCTCTAATACTATTCTGGCCAAACTGGAAGGGGATAACCCCGCTGGTTCGGTAAAAGACAGGCCGGCCCTGAGTATGATTAAAAACGCCCAGAATCGCGGCGAGATCAAACCCGGCGACCACCTGATTGAAGCCACCAGTGGCAATACTGGCATTGCCCTAGCTATGGCTGCGGCAATGATGGGGTACCCCATAACCCTGATAATGCCCGCTAATGCCACCGCCGAGCGCAAGGCAGCGATGACCGCCTATGGCGCAACATTAATCGAGGTGACCAGTGAGCAGGGTATGGAGGGAGCTCGTGATCTGGCTATGCATATGCAGGCAAAGGGCCAGGGCAGGGTGCTAGATCAGTTTAACAATCCCGACAACCCCCTGGCGCACTATCGGGGAACTGGACCGGAGATCTGGCGCGATACGAGGGGTGAAGTTACTCACTTTATCAGCTCCATGGGAACCACTGGCACCATTATGGGTGTCTCGGCCTACCTGAAGCAGCAAAATCCCGCTATTCAGATAGTTGGGTTACAGCCGCAGGATGGTGCATCAATCCCCGGAATCAGGCGTTGGCCAAAAGCCTATATGCCGGGCATTTTTGATGCTGCCAATGTCGATCAAATTATGGATATCTCCCAGACGGATGCCGAACAGTGCATGCGTCGCCTGGCAGTCGAGGAAGGTATTTTCTGTGGTGTCTCCTCTGGCGGCTCGGTGTCCGCAGCCCTGAAAATTAGCCAGCAGGTTGAAAATGCAGTTATCGTTGCTATTATCTGTGACCGTGGTGACCGCTACCTGTCCTCGGGAATTTATGGCTGAGCTAACTTAAGCTATGAGTGGGTCGCTAACAGGTTTTAGCCGAGAGTTAATGCTTATCTAACGCGAGTCCAAAAAACATGGTTAAAGTTCGCGAACACCATCCTCAGGAAGAGACCGAACAGATTGATATCCAGGCCTGGATAGAGGGTCTTGTTCGCGACTATCCTATCGACGCCAGTGCCGCTGAAGATATTGCCCACGCCTGTGTTTTTGCCAGCGATGCGCTGAAGCAGGATTTTGATCCCGACAAACTCTGGAATAGTGCTGTGGGCTGTTTTCAAACAGCCCTGGAGATGGCAGAAATTCTCGCAGATTTATCCCTCGATAGCGTTGGCCTGCAGGCTGCGATTCTCTATCGCGCCGTTCGTGAGGGCCGTGTCTCAAATGACAAAGTGCGCAGCAAATTTGGCGCAGAAGTCGCGGGGCTTATTGATAAAGTCCTGCGTATGGCAGTTGTCAGCACCTTGAATAACAGCCATGGTAGATTGGTATTTGGTCATGGGGGTGGACAGCAGGCGAGTAAAATTCGCGAAATGCTGGTTTCCATTATCGATGATATACGTGTACCTCTAATAAAAATTGCCGAGCGCACCTGCGCTATTCGCGCAGTTAAAAACGATAGTAGAGAGAAGCGTGTGCGCGTGGCCCGCGAAGTCTTTGATATCTACGCACCGCTGGCTCATCGACTGGGGCTGGGCAATATTAAATGGGAGCTTGAAGATCTCTCTTTCCGCTACTTGCAACCCGAAGACTACAGCTCGATCGCCAGCCTGCTTGCAGAAAAACGCCGTGATCGACAGGCTTATATCAAGGACGCTGTGCGGCAGGTTGAAGAGCAATTAAAAGTTTCCAATATAGAGGGTGAGGTCAGTGGTCGCCCCAAGCATATCTACTCCATCTGGTCGAAAATGCAACGTAAAAACCTCAGTTTCTCCGAGGTCTATGATATTCGCGCTCTGCGTGTCCTGGTGCCGACTATTGCCGACTGCTACGAGTTACTCGGTTGGCTGCACAGTCACTGGGAAAATATTCCCGGCGAATACGACGATTATATAGCGGCACCCAAAGAGAATGGTTATCGCTCCTTGCACACAGCCGTGGTTGGTCCCGATAGCAAAGTTCTTGAGATTCAGATACGCACCTTTGATATGCATAATGAAGCGGAACTGGGTGTCTGTGCGCACTGGCGCTACAAAGGCAGTGATGCTCAACACGCCGACAAAAGCTACGAGGAAAAGATTGAGTGGCTGCGCCAGGTGCTCGAGTGGTCAAACGAGATTGAGGCCGCGGGCGATACAGATAAGAGCGAACATCCCCTTGGTCAAACTCAGTCCAGCATCAATGAAGGGCGTATCTATGTGTTTACCCCGGAGGGTCATGTGGTTGATCTGCCGGTAGGTGCGACGCCTCTGGACTTTGCCTACTATGTGCATACCGGCCTTGGTCATCGCTGCCGCGGCGCCAAGGTTAATGGTCGTATTGCCCCCTTAAACTCCCAATTACAGACTGCAGATCAGGTCAATATTATTACCACACGCCAGGGTCAACCCTCCAGGGACTGGCTCTCTGCTTCAATGGGCTACCTAAAAACCAATCGCGCCCGAAGTCAGGTGCAGTACTGGTTTCGCAAGCAAAATCAGGAGCAGAATCGAATTGAGGGAAAAAAGCTTCTCGACCGCGAACTCAACCAGTTAAATGTTACTGATATAGATCTGGAGAAAGTTGCCAAGCGTTACAACAAACAGGGTATCGCAGGTCTCTATGCCGCCATTGGAGCTGGCGATGTGGGTGTTGAACAGGTTATTAACAGCGCACAGGTGCGCCGTGATGGCACTAAGGGAATTGAAAGGATCGCCACCAAGGAGCCAGTTACAGCACAGCGTTTTAAATCCTCGGATGTATTTATTCATGGCGTTGGTAATTTACTTACTCAGATTGCTCGCTGTTGCAGTCCGGTTCCCGGCGATAATATTGCTGGCTATATCACTCAGGGGCGGGGTATCTCTATTCACCGCGAAGACTGCAGCAACTTTCTGCGTCTGCAAACCGCAGAGCCCCAGAGAATTATTAAAGTTGAGTGGGGTGGCGAACCGCAGAAAAACTATCGGGTAAAAATTGTTTTAACCACCTATGATCGCACAGGACTGTTACTTGATATCACCAAGACAGTTGATCGGTTAGGTTTGCATATTTCGTCAATACAGTCAGACGAGGACGCCAGTCACAATAAAAAAATGAACTGCTCGCAGATGTTCCTGACTATCGATGTTGCCAGTCTTGAACAGCTCAGCACAGTACTGGCACAGTTAAACCAGATACCCAATGTCAAAGAGGCGCGGCGGGTAACTGATTAAAACACCACAGAGACTTAAAGAGGGTTCCTGAAGATGACCGCTGGTTACACCATCGATGACTTGCGCTATTTAATGAAGCGCCTGCGCGACCCCCAGACTGGTTGTCCCTGGGATTTAAAGCAGACCTACAGGACAATTGCCCCTCACACTCTGGAAGAAGTCTATGAGGTGATCGATACGATTGAGCGCAATGACCTCAGTCATCTGGGTGAAGAGCTGGGTGATCTGCTGTTTCAGGTTATCTTCTACAGTCAGCTGGGTGCAGAGGAAGAGATTTTTGACTTTGATACTGTTGTCCATGGCATTGTCGAAAAATTGGTCAGGCGTCACCCCCACGTATTCCCAACGGGCACATTGCAAAGTCAGCGTGATCCAAATACTGATGCTGCAGCAGAAGAGACACGCATAAAGCAGGTTTGGGAGCAGATTAAAAAACACGAGCGAGAGAAAAAAGGCGAGCGTCGCACACTGGACGATATTCCCATGGCAATGCCGGCACTAAGCCGCGGACAAAAGTTGCAGAAAAGAGCGGCCAGTATTGGTTTTGATTGGAATAATAGCCTTGATGTGCTCAGCAAGGTGCATGAAGAGCTCAGCGAACTGGAGGCTGAAATACAGGCAGATAACGGCCAGGCAGTGGAAGAAGAGTTGGGCGATTTATTATTTAGTTGCGTCAATCTAGCCCGTCACCTGGGTGTTGATCCCGAGTGCGCTATGCGCCTAGCAAACAATAAATTTCAGCGCCGCTTTGAAGCTATGGAGACTCTGGCGAGCAAGCATAAGCCCTCAGGGTTGGCTGAAGTGCCAGTTGCTGAGATGGAGCTGCTTTGGAATAAGGTCAAGGAAACGGAATAGCTGAACTGTACCGGCCTGAAGAATTTACTCTAACCCTCTCACTAGGCTTGTTTGACCATATCAATGCGTGTATTGTGAACGCCCTTTTTTTATCGGTAAAAGTTAAGGAAATCCATTGATGAGAGTTATTTTATTAGGCCCACCAGGCGCAGGTAAGGGTACACAGGCGCAATTTATTACTGAAAAGTATGGAATCCCGCAGATATCAACAGGCGATATGCTCAGATCAGCAGTTAAAGCTGGTAGCGAGCTGGGCCTTAAAGTGAAAGATATTATGGCTTCCGGTGGATTGGTGTCTGATGAAATTATTATTGCACTGGTAGAGGAGCGCATCCAGCAGCCGGATTGCAGCAATGGTTTTTTGTTTGATGGCTTCCCAAGAACCATTCCCCAAGCCCAAGCTCTGGTCGATGCGGGCATAGCCATTGAGTATGTAGTTGAGATCGCTGTAGATGACGAGGAAATTGTCTCGCGTTTAAGTGGTCGTCGCGTCCATGAAAGCTCCGGTAGGGTTTATCACATTGAGCACAATCCCCCAAAGACTGAGGGTCTCGATGACGAAACTCAAGAGCCATTGATCCAGCGTGACGATGATAAGGAGGCAACAATCCGCAATCGCCTCTCGATCTATCACAGTCAGACCAAACCGCTGGTAGAGTTTTACACTCAATTATCGAGCACGAGTCCGAATGGCCCTGTCTTTTCAACCATTGATGGCTTGGGTGGCCTCGATGAAGTTCAGGCGCGAATTGTAAAGATTCTGGGTTAAATTTTATTCTTGAAAAACCCTCAGAGATTATCTTTCGAAGGATTGGGATAGTCCTCAGGCTAAGTTAAAATTTAAAGAAAAGCAGCTTATTTTTAAATATGCTGCTTTTTTTTTCCAAAAAAAATTTCCCCCAAATTTTATAAAACAATGCTGTTTTGATATGAAATTTATAGTTTTGATTGGTAAATCAATGCACTCTTGCTTAAACTGCGCTGCAGATAGTTAGTAATATTTGTAACAATCAACTTAAAGATTGCCCTTTTAAAGTGAGGAGAAAGCATATGAAAAAACCAGCGAAGAAAAAAGTTAAAAAAGCCAAAGCGCCAATTTCACCTTTTCAGAAAGCAAAAAATACTGTCAACGATGCGGTAAAACAGCTAGCTGCTCACAATAAAAAGCACGCAACAATTGTAACCAGAGTTAACAAAGCGAAAGCTAAGATTGCTGTTAAAGCGACAGCTGCTGCAGTAAGAGCACTTGCCACAGCGAAAGAGCAAGCCGCTACCAGTCGTAAGCAGACCGCCGCATTGCGCGACAGTCTGAAAAAGGCGAAAGCGGAATTTAAAACCGTTGAAATAAAGCAAACACTGGCCACTGCAGAGAGTGCTGCCAAGGCAGCACTCCTAAAGGCTGAAGAGAGATTGCAGGCTGCACAGGATGCCGATTTGGCCGCTGCAGTTGCAAAATTTGAAAAGCGCTGGTTAAAAGCACGTGCCAAGGTGACTTCTAAGAAAATGAAGGCAGTAGAGAAAAGCCTAGCTCAAAAAGTTAAGTCTGCGGAGAAGGCAGCTGTAACCAAGCTTAAAGCGCTGGCAGATAAGTCAGTGGTAGACAAAGAAGTTGCAAAAAAACCCGCTGCAAAAAAAGTGGCAGCCAAGAAACCTGCAGTAAAAAAAGCAGCGGTAAAAAAAGCAGCGGTAAAAAAACCAGCTGCTAAAAAAC
>JAYOUA010000009.1:82319-107919 GCA_038150705.1 Porticoccaceae bacterium
GTAAAAAAAGCAGCGGTAAAAAAAGCAGCGGTAAAAAAACCAGCTGCTAAAAAACCTTCAGCCAAAAAAGCCGCAGCCAAGAAACCAGCAAGTAAAAAATCGGCAGTAAAAAAGCCAGCGACAAAGAAAGTCGTGGCTAAAAAAACCGCAGCCAAAAAAGCAGTGGCGAAAAAGCCAGCTGCCAAGAAAGCAATTGCGAAGAAACCAGCGGCTAAAAAGACAGCAGTAAAAAAACCAGTCACTAAGAAAGCTGCTGCAAAGAAAGCGCCAGCAAAGAAAGTATTAGCCAAAAAGCCAGCAGCGAAAAAGTCCGCTGCCAAGAAAACAGCGACTAAAAAGACGGTTTCCAAGAAAGTAGCAATCAAGAAGTCAGCTGCAAAAAAAACAGTAGCTAAAAAGCCTGCTGCCAAAAAAACAGCCACTAAAAAGCCAGTCGCTAAAAAGCTTGCAGCAAAAAAGGCACCAGCCAAGAAAGCTGCTAGTAAAAAAACAGCAGCCAAAAAAACCTAATAGTTAAATTGGCGCTAGACCTGTAAAATCCCTTGCTATCTCTGTGAGGGATTTTTTTTACCCTCAAAACCCTGCGCTTCCCTTGCTAATGGAATTTTAATATGACATCAATTCTGGCGATTGAAACTTCTACACCGGCATGTTCGGTGGCGCTGCTTGTTGGTGACGCAATTTTTTCTCGATATTCTGAGGAGCCGCGTTCTCATACAAGGTTAATAATGACAATGATCGATGAGGTTTTGTGTCAAGCAGGTATAACGGTTGACGATCTGGATGCCATAGCAGTTACAGTGGGCCCGGGTTCTTTTACCGGTCTTAGAATTGGTTTTTCAACTGTTCAGGGCCTAGCCTATGCTGCAAATCTCCCGATTATTCCAGTCTCCACTCTTCAAGTGATGGCATACACTTACAAGCGCAAGTACTCAATCCGTGTTGATGACGCCGCCGCAACTGTGATGGCGGTACTGGATGCTCGGATGGGAGAGTTCAATTGTGGAGGCTATCGCTTTGATCAGGATGCTAACTTTACTGCTATTATTCAAGATCAATTGCTTACTAAAGATGAAGCTTTGGGGTTGTGTAGAAAGCTTTTGCCCAGTGTTGTTATTGGCGATGGCATTGAATTATTGAACGGCTCGAGTTTGTCTGGCCAGCCTGTTCAGAAAATCTATCCAGATGCCAGGGATCTGCTAGAGATAGCAGTTTCCAAGTTCGCACGAGGCGAGGTTATGCCCGTTGATCGGGTGGAATTGGTTTATTTACGTGGTACCGAGGCCTGGAAAAAACATACTCCCTTGAAATCTGCTTAAATAAAGGGATATTTGAATTGGGGAATGTTTAAATTATTGGCTGTAAATTATGGATTATTTTCAAATTATTTGGTTGGCGATTATTCAAGGTCTGTCTGAATTTTTACCAATCTCAAGTTCCGCCCATTTAATCTTGCCATCTGAGATACTTGGCTGGCCCGATCAGGGGTTAGCCTTTGATGTAGCAGTCCACGTTGGCTCATTGATCGCTGTGATTATCTATTTCCGAAATGATATTAGCAGTCTGATTCAGGCCTGGCTGGATAGTGTCTTTGTTCGCCGTCATAGCCCGGAAAGCAAACTTGCATGGTATATTATTTTGGGCACTGTACCTGCGGGTCTGACCGGTTTATTTTTTGCCAGTTTGATTGAAGTGCATCTTCGCTCTATTTCGGTGATTGCTTTTACAACGATTTTCTTTGGTCTACTTTTGGCCTGGGCAGACATTCGCGGAAGTGGCAAGCGCAGTTTGGATCAAATTACCTGGAAATCCGCCTTGATTGTTGGTGGTGCGCAGATTCTCGCCTTAATTCCCGGTTCCTCACGCTCCGGTGTAACCATTACTGCGGCTTTGGCCCTGGGCTTTGATCGCGTATCGGCGGCGCGCTTTTCCTTTCTGCTGGCAATTCCTATTATTATCCTCAGTGGCGGCTTAAAAGGTCTGGAATTAATCGGATCAGCATCGGTCGACTGGCCTATGCTTGCAGCTGGGACACTGGTGTCCGGCATAACCGCTTATCTCTGTATCAAACTGTTTTTGAAAATTGTTCAACAGATCGGTATGTTGCCATTTGTGATATATCGAATGCTGTTGGGTGCGCTGTTGATCTATATTGTCTGGCAGTAACCTACCCGGATCTTTCAGGTAACCATTATGAACAGACGTATTGCTTTTCTAGGACTTGGCGTAATGGGCTACCCCATGGCGGGCTGGTTGGCCAAACAGGGCCACAGCATTACGGTCTACAACCGCACTTCAGCAGTGGCAAAACGCTGGTTAAATGACTATCCCGGCGAATTTGCAGAGACTCCCTGTGCTGCAGTGACTAATGCTGAAATTGTGTTTTCCTGCCTTGGCAATGACAATGATGTTCGCGATGTTTTCTTGGCTGATCGGGGTGCCCTGAGCTGTATGCAGCGCGGTGCGATTCTGGTTGATCACACCACTACATCTGCAAATATTGCCCGTGAGTTGGCGATCGCGGCCACTGAGCTGGACTGTGGGTTTCTTGATGCGCCGGTATCCGGCGGCCAGCAGGGTGCAGAAAACGGCCAGCTTACGCTGATGTGTGGTGGCAGTGTGGAACATTTTAAACAGGTTGAGGCAGTTGTAAGCTGCTATGCAAAATCAGTGCGGTTAATGGGTGGTGCCGGCAGTGGTCAGCTCTGTAAAATGGTCAACCAGATTTGTATTGCCGGATTACTTCAGGGACTTGCCGAGGGGCTTCATTTTGCCAGACGAGCAGGTCTTGATGCTGAACAGGTTGTCGATGTTATTTCCAAGGGAGCAGCACAGTCCTGGCAGATGGATAGCCGCCACAAAACGATGCTGGCCGGTGAATACGATCACGGCTTTGCAGTGCAATGGATGCGCAAGGATTTAGCTTTTGCGATGGATGAGGCAGAAAAAAATGGCAGTCAGTTGCCAGTAACCGCACTGGTGGACAAATTTTATCAGCAGGTGCAAGAAATGGGTGGCAACCGCTGGGATACCTCGAGTTTGCTGGCCAGACTTGAATATCTCGACAAATAGGTCCTGTATCAAATTATCAAGAAAGGAATTAATTAATGGCCGCGAAACAAAGCAGTAGAGACATATTTAATCGCGAACTCGGTGACTTTCTGGATCAGTCGCCAACACCATTTCACGCTGTTTCTTCAATGGTTGATATACTGGTGACGGCGGGGTTTAGCCCGCTCAGTGAAGATGATGACTGGTCGCTGCAGCAGGGCGGTAAATATTTTGTCACTCGCAATGGCTCGTCACTTATTGCCTTTGTTTTAGGAAACGATAATCTCGCTGAAACCGGTATCCGTATGGCTGGTGCCCACACTGATAGTCCCTGCCTGATGGTTAAGCCGCAGCCGGAACTGCTTAACAACCAATACTACCAGCTCGGTGTCGAGGTCTATGGTGGTGCCCTGTTAAATCCCTGGTTTGATCGTGACCTGTCAATTGCTGGTCGCTTGATCTACACCGATAAAAACGGTCAGTTAAAGCAGAAGCTGGTTAATTTCCAGGAGCCTGTGGCTATGATCCCAAGTCTTGCTATCCATCTTGATCGTGAGGCAAATAGTGGCCGAACAGTTAATGCGCAGACCGATATTCCGCCAATACTGATGCAGGCTGAGGAGAAAAAAGACTTTCAGCAATTACTCTGTGAACGTTTCCTGAGTCAGGGCGAAAAGGTGATGGACTATGAGTTATGTCTCTATGATGTCCAGAAGGCCGCCACTCTGGGTTTAAAAAAAGAATTTTTTGCCTCGGCGCGACTGGATAATCTGCTCAGCTGTTTTGTGGCTACTAAAGCGTTGATCGAAGCACAGGCTAATAGCACTTCACTAATCGTCTGCAATGATCATGAAGAGGTTGGCAGTGTCTCCTCTGTCGGCGCTGATGGTCCATTTCTGGAATCTGTCGTTGAGCGTCTCTGCCAGCATAGTAGCAAAGCTGTCAGCAAGTCCAGGGTGTTGGGTAAATCACTGTTGATCTCCTGCGATAATGCCCATGCAGTGCATCCAAATTTTGCCGACAAGCATGACAAGGGCCATAGTCCGCAGCTCAATGGTGGCCCGGTGATTAAAGTGAATGTAAAGCAGCGCTATGCCACTAACGGAATAACCGCCAGCCTGTTTAAACAGATTTGCGCAGCGGCAGAGGTGCCTGTACAGACCTTTGTGTCGCGCAGTGACTTGGCATGTGGCAGCACCATTGGTCCCATGACTTCCGCCAAGCTCGGTGTTGCAACCCTGGATGTGGGAATTCCCCAGTTGGCAATGCACTCCTGTCGCGAAGTGACTGGATCGTCAGACCCGCAACGTTTAACAGCAGTGTTGTCCTATTTCTTCAATTTGTCAGGAAATCTGCAGATTGAATTGCAGAGTGACTAAATTAGGCGACTAGCTGGATACCGTGATTAAAAAGTCTTGAGATCAGCTGAGCTTTGACTGCGTCGCTAGCCAAGATAGATTACTATAGCCGCCCTAAATGAAATTAGTTTTAACCTGTCATTGATTTAGAGTTAACAAAATTACTATGAGCAAGCAGCGCGTTTTAACCGGTATAACAACCTCCGGAACACCACATCTGGGCAACTATGTGGGGGCTATTCGTCCCGCAATTGAGGCCAGCCGCAGCGATGATGTCGAATCTTTTTTCTTTTTGGCCGACTATCATGCGCTAATCAAGGCTCAGGATCCCGAGCTGGTTCATAGGTCAACGCTTGAAATTGCTGCCGCCTGGTTGGCCCTGGGATTGGACCCAGACAAAGTTACTTTCTATCGTCAGTCAGATATTCCAGAGATTACCGAGTTGACCTGGTTCCTTACCTGTATGACTGCTAAGGGTTTGATGAACCGCGCCCATGCCTATAAAGCCTCAGTGCAAGCCAACGAAGAGGCTGGAGAGGATGCTGATTTCGGTATCAATATGGGGCTGTTTAGCTATCCGATTTTAATGGCGGCGGATATTCTAATGTTCAATGCTCACAAGATACCTGTGGGCAGAGACCAGATACAGCATGTCGAAATGGCGCGCGATGTTGCAGGGCGATTCAATCACCACTATGGTGAGCACTTTGTCCTCCCCGAAGCGGTAGTCGATGATAATGTTGCGGTTCTCCAGGGGCTGGATGGGCGTAAAATGAGTAAAAGTTATGGCAATACCATTCCGCTGTTTTTAAGTGCCAAAAAGCTTAAGAAACACATTAATAAGATTAAAACTAATTTACTCGAGCCCGGTGAAGCAAAAGATCCTGACAGCTCAGCGGTATTTCAGATCTGGAAGGCCTTTGCCAGCGAACAGCAGACTGCCGACATGCGCGAGGAGTTTGCCAATGGTATCGCTTGGGGCGAAGCCAAAAAGCGTCTTTTTGAGCTTGTCGATGGTCAATTGGCCGAGGCTCGTGAGCGCTACGATGAATTGATGGAGAATCCCGCACAGGTTGAACAGATTCTGCAACAGGGGGCTGAGAAGGCGCGTAAAGAGAGCAGTGAATTGCTGGCAAAACTGCGTTATGCGGTGGGTATACGACCGTTGGTATAAGCCGAAAAAAATTTCCGACTATTGCTGATGAGAATTGCCCAATAGCGCGCTATAATGCCGCCGAAATTATTGATATCACGTTTTTACCGGAGATGACCCTTGATGAATACAATCATTAGCAGTCGATTGAAAAATTTTCTTCTGATCACTTTAGCCAGTGCACTGTTGTGGGGTTGTGGCTCCAGTGATAAAGCCCTGGAACTCACTGCAAATCAGGAAAAGCAAGTTGCTGAGCGTATTGCTCCAGAGGGGCATGTCTCCATGGCTGGTCAGGTTGCTTTAGCCTCTGCTGCTGGTGCAGGCGCTGCCCGTTCGGGTTCTGATATCTATGCCACTAACTGTGTCGCCTGCCATAGTTCAGGTGTTGCCGGTGCACCTATTCTCGGTGATGTGGCGGCCTGGACTGAGCGTTTAACCAAAGGTGTGGAAACGGTTTACGCTAATGCTATCAATGGTATCGGCGCTATGCCCGCACGTGGAACCTGCATGGATTGTAGTGACGACGATGTCATCGCGGCTATTGACCATATCCTTGAAAACAGCAAGTAAGATATGTTTTAAATCTAAAGCCCGCCTTTTCAGGCGGGCTTTTTTTTGCCTGTAAAATCCTTTCGGGATTATTCGGTAGTGACCATCTCTAGTTGCGGACCCGCATCCACAATTTCCTGTGAGGGTGCAAAGCTGACAATATTCTCAATAAACAATTTCGCCAGCTTGGTCGCCTGTTCGTCGTATGCTTCTTTGTCATCCCAAGCATTGCGCGGGTTAAGGTATTTGCTGTCGACACCCTCGATTTGCAGCGGAATATCGAGATTTAATATCTCTAGGTGCTCGCTTGCACAATTCTCCAGAGAGCCGTTGGTTATCGCCGTTACCACAGCTCTGGTAACCGGAATCGGGAAGCGATGTCCCTTACCGCCAATACCCCCTGAGCCGCCGGTCCAGCCGGTATTCACCAGGTAAACCCGAGAGCCAAACTCGTCTATACGGCGCATCAGAAGTTGTGCATAAATACTAGCCGGGCGCGGCATAAACGGTGCGCCAAAGCAGGTTGAAAAGGTCGGATGAATGCCTGCCTCAGCACCCACCTCAGTGGATCCAACCCGCGCGGTGTAGCCGCTTAAAAAGTGGTAGGCTGCCGCTTCTTTGCTAAGTAGTGATACTGGTGGCAGTACACCGGTGACATCGCAGGTGAGGAAAATAATATTCTTTGGTTCACCGGAACGGTTCTCCATGCAGCGTTTTTCAACATGCTCAAGTGGATAGCTGCAGCGTCCATTCTCAGTAATTGAGGTATCGCAGTAATCCGCTTTACGCTGTTGCTCAGAGACAATCACGTTCTCAATGATGGCACCAAAGCGAATCGCGTCCCATATTACCGGTTCATTTTTTTCGCTGAGGTCGATAGTCTTGGCATAGCAGCCACCTTCGATATTGAATACCGTACCCTTGCCCCAGCCGTGTTCATCGTCGCCAATCAGGTAGCGGTCGGGGTCTGCCGACAGGGTGGTTTTACCGGTGCCGGAAAGGCCAAAGAAAAGTGCTGTATCGCCATCTTCGCCGACGTTGGATGCACAGTGCATGGGCATTACATCCTGATCCGGCAAGAGGAAGTTCTGTACTGAGAACATGGCCTTTTTCATTTCGCCGGCATAGCGCATTCCTGCAAGCAATACTCTGCGCTGTGCAAAGTTGATAATTACTGCGCCGTCACTGTTGGTTCCATCTCGCTGCGGATCACAGACAAAATTTGCCGCGTGAAGGATCTCCCAGTGTTGTTTGCCAGATGGATTGTAATTATCTGTACGAATAAACATATTGCGTGCAAATAGGGCGTGCCAGGCAGTCTCGGTGGTAACTTTGACCGGAATAAAATGCTGTAAATCCTCGCCCACATGCAAGTGGGAGACAAAGCGCTCTTTTTCTGCGATATAACTGGCGACACGTTCCCACAGGGCATCAAATTTTGCAGGATCAAAAGGGCGGTTGACAGAACCCCAATCTATGGATTCAGTGGAGCTGAGTTCGTCAACAATAAATCGATCAGCTGGGGATCTTCCGGTGCGCTTCCCGGTGAGGGCTATAAATGCACCTGTATCTGCAAGATGCCCTTCGCCGCGCATAACAGCTAATTCAATAAGCTCGGCTGAGCTTGCGTTGGTGTAGATTAGTGCTTTGGTCATTTTCTTCCTCTCTTCCTAAGGTGAACGAAAATAAAAGTGTGCTTTCCAAGTTGCCTTAAATTATGCCAGATAAATTTTCCCAATCTACGGCTGGCAGGTTTAATCTTCCGTGCTGAAAATATTAGTGTAGTTGAGTATTTGGGGGGTCAAATAGTTCGGAAATGTCCCTTGAAGTAAATCGATATTGCTGCGAACAGAATTCACAGGTAATCACGATAAGCCCCTGTTCTAAAGACATTTCTACCACTTCTTCACGCCCGATAGAGATCAGCGCCGACTCGGTTCGCTGTCTGGAGCAGCTACAGGAAAACTGCATTGGCAAAGGTTCGAAAAGGCGTAATTGCTGTTCATGAAATAGTCGGTATAACTGATCATTATGAGAGAGATCGAGCTGTTCGGCATCCGAAAGGGTTTCGAAGAGTAGCGATATGGTCTGCCAGTCATCGGAACTTTTCTCATTATCAATCGACGAGGGAAGCTGTTGTATTAACATCCCCGACGCAGATTGTGCATTAGAGGCTAATTTAATTTTGGTCGGCAGCTGTTCGGATTGATAGAAATAATGCTCCAGGCACTGACTGAGATTTTCACCGTCGAGGGCAACAACACCCTGGTAGCGCTCTTTGCCCTCAGGTTCAATGGTTATCGCCAGAGTTGCATTTCCAAGCAGTTCCTTAAAACTCTCTTGGTCTTCGAGATTGTCAAAGTCACCACGCACAATGCCGCGCAGTTTATTGCCCTGAAAACATTCTGCCATCACTGTAGTCACCGGGCCATCGCCTCGCGCCTGAATGGTAATCATGCCGGTTTCCTTGAGGACGGTGCTGAGAAGACTGGCGGCGGCGAGAAACTCACCAAATAACAGGGCTATCTGAGGTGGATATTGTTGGATAGCAAGTAGCTCTTGATAGCATGTAGATAGAGTGGTGACCTCACCACGGATATCAGTGCCATCGAACAGGAAGCGTTGCAGGCTGTCTTGAGGGTCGTTGTTTGTCATAGGGCGCGTATTGTACTGATATTTTTTCTAATTGCTTAAAAAACGGTGAATTTGGCGACGCTGTTTTTTATTTGGCCTTCCATCACTGATCACAGCACTATTTGCCGCTTTGCGCTGGGCGCGGTTATTTTCCCGCAACTCAATACTCTCTACGGTTTCACTATAGAGCAGCATGGCCTCCGGAGCGCCCCGACGCTGCTCCGAAAGGGCGATAACTTCTACTGTCTTGGAATCAAAGCCCTGACGAATGGTAAGCACTGTCCCAATTTCGAGTTGCCGGCTGGGTTTTGATTTATTGCCATCGATATGCACTTTGCCATTTTCAATTGCCGATTTAGCCAGCGAGCGAGTCTTAAAAAAACGTGCCGCCCACAGCCATTTGTCGATTCGTACCTTATCTATCTGTTCTTTGCTCACAGCTTGTCCCCTCGGCTGAAGATCTGTTCAAATGAATCGATCATTGCAAAATTCTCAGAGCGGCGAGGCTCCCCCTTACTGTCGGGCTTCTCTATGCAGAGTAGATGCTGAATGCCGTATTGTTGAGCGGATTGCAGTATAGCCTCTGAGTCGTCAATAAAGACTGTGCGTTTGGGATCAAAACCAACTGAGGTCTGCAGGCTCTGCCAAAACCTCTGGTCCTCTTTGGGTTGCCCGTAGTCGTGGGAGGAGATAACCGAGTCCAACAGATTGTTGATACCGGTAAGGGCAAACTTTATATCCAGCGTGTTGCGATGGGCATTGGTAACCAGCACACGCTGTTTGTTTTGCTCGCCCAGGGTTTTGAGAAAGGGTCGGACAAAAGGGCGCTCGCCGATAAGATGACTAATTTCATGTTTTAGTTCGATGATATCCAGGTTGAGTTCACGGGACCAGAAATCGGTGCAATACCAGTTAAGGGTACCCTCGTGATCACGCATTAGTTGTCGGATATCGTCGATAATGAGGTCAATCGAGGTATTATTCACTTCAGCGTAGCGTTTTGGCAGGTGATGCAGCCAAAAGAAGTTATCAAAATGCAGGTCGAGCAGGGTTCCGTCCATATCTAGAAGAACAGTGTCGATTTCTTCCCAATTTAATCTCATCGATATTTCCAGTCTCTGCAATAGTCTTATTAAAAAAGATCATCCGGCAGGCTGTTTTCGGCACCATTGGGCAGCGCTTCCCCGCCACTGAGCTCCGGAACATTTTCAGCCTTAAAGAACTCGAATATACCACTTTGTTTTGGATCCACACGTTTGCCGGTTTTCGCATCTATCTTAACCATTAGCATTCCGTCCGGTTGAGGTCGATTGATATCCGCCTTGTCCCTCAATGCTTCACGAACAAAGTCGATCCAGATTGGCAGGGCCGCAGAGCCGCCATATTCATTGCGACCGATTAACGAATTGTTGTCAAACCCAACCCAGGTGCTGACGGTAAGGTGTGTTGAGTAGCCGGAGAACCAGGCGTCCCGGGGCCCGTTGGTAGTGCCAGTCTTGCCGGCCAGATCCGAGCGTTTAAGCGCCTTGGCCTTTTTACCGGTGCCGCGCAAAATGACATCTTTTAACATTGAATCGATAATATAAGCGGTTTGTTTATCGATCACCCGAGGTGCAACGGGATTGCTTGCCGCAGGTAATTTTTCCAGTGTCCGCTTAATCAGCTCGAAGCTTTCCCGCTCCTCTTGGGGAAGAGACTCACGGGCCAGCTGATCAAGCAGTTCCTCCAACTGCAGATCAACTTCATCGACAGTATTTGAAAAAGATTCTCTAGCGAGCTTTGAATCGACAGTATCGCAGTTTTCACAGACCGTAGCCGGTGTTGCGCGGTAAATGACATTGCCGTCCCGATCTATCACTGTCGCCAGAAGATAGGGCTCAACACGATAACCACCGTTGGCGATAATATTGTAGGCACTGGCAACCTTAAGGGGGGTCATAGCATGACTGCCAAGTGCCAGTGATAGATCCAGGGGCATTTCACCGGTGTCAAAACCAAAGCGCTGAAGCCCCTCAAGGGTGCGATCAATGCCCATGCGACGCAGCAGTCGAATAGACACCATGTTGCGCGAGCGGTAGAGAGCTTCTCGCAAACGGGTAGGGCCGTAGAATTTGCCACCATCGTTTTCCGGGCGCCACATATCCTCGAGATTCTTATCTTTAAAGACAACTGGTGCATCGTTGATTACCGAGGCAGCGGTAAAGCCATTATCCAATGCTGTGGTATAGATAAAAGGTTTGAAATTTGAACCCGGCTGACGCAGCGCCTGGGTGACGCGATTAAAGCGGCTGTGACGGAAATCGAAACCACCTACCAGTGATCTAATAGCGCTGTCCTGAGGGTTTAGGGCAATTAGTGCGGCTTGAACCTCGGGTATCTGAGCCAGCTGCAATTTATTGTTAGCACTGCGTTTAACACGAATTAGATCGCCCCGGGTAAATACCTCCGAGGCACCCTGAATCGGTGCTGTGCGGGTATTGATAGTTTTGAAGAGTCGCAGCCCCTCAAGACCATCTGCCCAGTTGAGATCCTCAAGCTCGCCGTTGCGGTTGAGCAGTGTTAGGTGATCCTCGGCAACTTCACTGACAATGACCGGCTCCAGCTGACCATAAACGGGTGTCTTAGCCAAAATAGCCCGCCACTCCTCTTCCGCCAGAGCGGTCTGCTCCGGACCACGGTAACCATGCCGTTGGTCGTAAGCCATAATGCCGGACTGCAGTGCTTTGACGGCGCTCCTTTGCATCTTTGAGTCGATGGTAGTAATTGCCGAATAGCCCTCTGTGTACGCTTTGAGGCCAAATTTGCTGATCACTTCCTGGCGCACCATCTCAGCGATATAGGCTGCATCCAGCTCTGAAATAGAGCCGTGATAAGAGGCATTATCCTGCTCTGCCACTGCTGCCTGATATTCCTGCTTACTGATGTTCTCAAGCGACAGCATGCGCCCAAGAATCCAGTTTCTCCTCAGCAGAGCGCGTTGCGGGTTGGCAAGGGGGTTGTAGGTTGAGGGCGCTTTAGGTAGCCCGGCAATCATGGCAATCTGCGCCAGCGATAGCTCGTCGAGGTTTTTCCCGTAGTAGACATGGGCTGCGGCGCCGACTCCATAGGCGCGATTGCCCATATAAATCTTATTGGTATAAAGAGAGAGGATCTCTTCTTTAGTGAGCTCCTCCTCAATTTTAAACGCGAGGAGGATTTCATTAAATTTGCGTGTGAATTCCTGACGATTGCTAAGGAAAAAATTGCGTGCCACCTGCATGGTTATGGTGCTTCCGCCACTGCGAATACTGCCGGTTGTCACCAGCTCGACCGCCGCGCGCAGCAGGCCTGAGACAACAATTCCGCGGTGTTCGAAGAAGCTATCATCTTCGGCGGCGAGAAACGCATCAATCATCGATTGGGGAATTTCGTCAAAGGAAACTGGTGAGCGTTTTTTCTCACCAAACTCGGCAATAACTTTTAAATCTTGTGAATAGATTCGCAGTGGAATTTGTAACTCGATCTCCTTAAGTTCCTCGACTGATGGCAGTTTTGGGCTAAGGTACAGGTACAGAGAGGTGGCCACCACAAGGAAGCCGCCTGATCCAAGAAGAGCCAGCATCGCGAGTGGCTTGAAGAATTTGCGCATAGACATAGACAGTATTTTTGGGCACCTGAAAAATCAGCGTCTATTATAGAGTGTAGGGAATGTGAAGTGCATCATTTGCAGGATTACCGCAGATTGTTAATGTAGTTTCTAGTAAAGATTGAACAACAGTTTAGTTGGATTCTCTCTGCCGAGGATGGCTGATTAAAAGGAAATAATTACAACATGGAATTCTTCGATTTTTTCTCGAACCCCTCTAAACCGATGATTGGCCTTGATATTTCCTCCTCAGCTGTAAAGCTGGTCGAGCTCAGCAAATCCAGTGATGGCTACAAAGTAGAGGCCTATAGAGTGCTGCCCTTGCCAGCAAATACCGTAGTCGAAAAGAATATAGCCGATCTGGATGCACTTTCCGAAACCATAGAATCCGTTGTTAAGCGCTCGGGCACCAAGTTAAGAGATACTGTATCCGCAGTATCAGACTCGTCAGTAATCACCAAAGAGATTGAACTTCCAGCAGGACTTACTGAACTGCAGATGGAGATGCAAATTGAAGTCGAAGCCGATCAGTATATTCCCTACCCAATGGAAGAGGTTGCATTTGATTTTGATGTCATTGGCCCGGTGGAGAATAACCCGGATCTGGTAAGGGTTCTTTTGGCTGCCTGTCGCCAGGAGAATGTTGAGCATCGACGCCAGGCACTGGAAATGGCTGGGTTGCATCCCAAAGTAATCGATGTTGAGGGCTTTGCCATTGAGCGCGCCTATAAGTTGATTGAGGATCAAATCGATGAGGTCGGCGATCAAGTTGTAGCCATCGCTGATATAGGTGCAACCATGTTTACCTTCACGGTGCTAGTGGATGGCAAAACCATCTACAGTCGCGAGCAGTTGTTTGGCGGTAAACAGCTCACTGAAGAGGTTCAGCGCCGCTATGGGCTGTCCTGGGAAGAGGCCGGTGAGGCAAAGCGCAAGGGCGGTCTTCCCGAGGACTATGAAAGCGAAGTACTGACGCCATTTAAAGAAACCCTGATACAGCATATTACTCGTTCCCTGCAATTCTTTTATTCATCCAGTCATTTCAATTATGTAGATCAACTTTTTCTTGCCGGCGGTGTGTCTGCCCTTGAAGGACTAGTAGATGAAGTTGAGCAGGCGATTGGGCTGCCCACAGCCGTGGCCAATCCGCTGGCAAATATGCAGCTTAGTAAGTCTATAAATGCATCGGCAATAGCCAACGACGCTCCGGCACTGCTACTTGCTGTGGGACTGGCAATGAGGAGTTTCGAGTAAATGACCACTATCAATCTACTGCCCTGGCGCGAAGAGTCTCGAGAGCAACAGAGAAAAGCTTTTATCGGTAAGTTGATTGCCGCTGCACTGGTTGGCGCTGTGACAGTGTTTATTTGGATCTCGGCCGCCCAGGCGAGACTGGAAAACCAGAATTCACGCAATAGCTACCTGCAGTCAAATATTGCTGAGATGGATAAAAAGGTTGCCGAAATCAGTGAGCTAAAGAGTAAAAAGCAGGAGATGATTTCGCGAATGAAGGTCATTCAGGATCTTCAGGGTAATCGCTCGGAAATTGTAAAGGTCTTCGATGAACTTGTCCGCGCCGTACCTGATGGTGTCTATCTCGCGACCCTTGAGCAAACTGCGGACAGGGTCAATATGTCCGGTTTTTCAGAGTCGAACAATCGAATTTCTGCACTGATGAGAAATCTCGATAACTCCCATAAATACGAAGAGTCAAATCTTACCAAGGTACAGCAGGATACAACGCTTGGCGATCAGGGCAGCGTATTTGATTTGCAGATCAAAATAGAGAAGCCGGGTGTCGAAGAGCCTGATATTACTGCACCTTAAAAAATACTCCAGAGTCAAGACCACAGAGAGAAACTTAAAAATTTATAGCAGGGATCCGATGTCATTTTTAGACAGCTTAAAAGAGTTAAAAGAGATTGATTTTGCCGAACTGGATGTTCAGCAAATGGGTGTGTGGCCGACTGCATTAAAAACCCTTTTGGTCGCTATGATTCTGATAGTAATTTTGGTTCTGGGATATTTTTTTAAAGTGCAGGAAATATCCCAGCAGACCCAACGTGCTGTCCTGCAAGAGACGCAATTGTTGCAGCAGTATCAGAGCAAGGCCTTTCTGGCCGCCAATCTGGATGCCTACCGCCAACAGATGATCGAGCTGGATAAGACATTTGGCGCTCTGTTAAAGCAGCTGCCAAAAGATACCGAAGTTCCAGGTCTGCTTGAGGATATTACCGAAGTTGCCTACGGCAGCGGTCTAAGTATGAAGTCGATCTCACTGGAACCGGAAAAGATATCGGAATTTTATGTTGAACTGCCAATTAGGATTGATGTATCTGGCGACTATCATGACTTTGGCTCCTTTGTCAGCGGAGTGGCGGCGCTGCCGCGAATCGTGACCCTTCATGATTATTCAATAAAACAGTCTGATGCCTCACAGTTGAATATGGTGATAGAGGCGAAAACCTATCGCTACAAAGCGGAGGCAGAATAGTGAAAAATCATTATTTCGGAACTTCAGCTGGTTTGATTCTATGTGCGCTGACACTGTTCGGTTGCTCGGGAGATCAGCGCCATGCAGATCTCGACCAAAAAATGATAGATGCTCGCAATAGACCCCAGGGTACGATTGAACCGCTGCCCACTTACCCGCCAGCTGAACGTTTTAATTATTCAGCCCTTGCCCTGCGCAGTCCATTCGAGCCACCCGTGGTTTTAAACGGCGAAGAAAAGATATCTGGCAACAGGGTGGCTGCACCTGACCAGTCACGTCGCAGAGAGCCCCTGGAATTAGTTAATTATACAGCCCTGAGCATGGTCGGAACATTGTCTAGGGGTAGTCAGATCTGGGCGCTGATTGATGATGGCAATGGTCGAGTACACCGAGTGAGAAGAGGAAATTATCTGGGCAGGAACTATGGCCAGATTATCAATGTCGGGGCTTTTGAATTAGAGATAATGGAAACCGTTCCAGACGGGAAGGGTGAATGGATAAATCGGCCGCGCACTATGGCCATGGATGAAGAGTGAGTAACTCGCTAGGGAAAATAAAATGATAAGTCGAATTAAAAAACTGTATTTGTTCTTGGTGATATTGCCCATGGTTGCCTGGGGAGAAGTTCAGGTAACGGATATCGAATTTGCATCACTCCCCGGCGAGCAGTTTGAAATTAAACTTCTTTTTACTGAAAAGCCACCCCAGCCAAAGGCCTATGAGATAAGCAAGCCAGCACGCTTAATCCTCGATTTTCCCGGTGTTGGCAGTAGTTTGGCTGAAAAAAAATATGCGCTGGGATTTGAAAATGCCAGCGATGCAGTAGTTATCGCCGATGGCAGTCGAACTCGACTGATTGTCAATCTGGCGGAACCGGTTCCCTTCAGCACCGAGATAAGTGATAACAGTTTGACTTTGCGAGTTGGTTCCGAGGGAGTCCCCAGATTTGATTCAGTCGCAGCACCTACTGCCAGAAAAGGGGTGGAAAGTTCTTCCGATGAATTCAAAACTATAAGTCTGACAGTTACCGAAGTTGATTTTTACCGTGGGGAAGACGGTTCGGGCACTATTAGCATCGGCCTTAGCCAGCCCTCGGTCAATGTGGATATTGATCGCAATAACAGTGAAGTAAAGCTCTCATTTTACCAAACTGTGCTACCAGAGCGCCTCGATAGACGTCTGGATGTTATCGACTTTGCCACACCGGTCCAGACCATTGATACTGTACGAGAGGGCACAACGACGACAGTTACCATTGAGTCCTCGGGACAATATGACTATCTAGCCTATCAGGCGGATGGACAGTATGTGGTTAATATCAAGCCTCTCTCAGACGCGGAACTTGAAGAACAGAGCAAGAAATTCGCCTTTAGCGGCGAGCGGCTGACGCTAAATTTTCAAAATATTGAAGTTCGCTCAGTACTGCAAATTATCGCCGAGTTTACCTCCCTTAACCTCGTCGCCAGCGATACGGTAACCGGGAGTATAACGCTGAGGCTGGACAATGTTCCCTGGGACCAGGCCTTGGAAATCATTCTCAAGGCCAAAGGTCTGGATAAGCGCCAGGAGGGCAATGTATTAATGGTTGCACCAGCGGCAGAAATTGCTGAGCAGGAACGCCTCCAGGTTGAGGCAAACAAGCAGTTGCAGGAATTGGCTCCGCTAGAAACCGCCTTTGTACGGATTAAATATGCTGATGCAGGCGAGATATTTGAGTTATTTACTGCTAGCAGCACCGAGACAGGACAATCCGGCGCAGGGGGCCGTGAAGGCAATGCAACCAACACCATCCTCTCAGAGCGCGGCAGTGCAATTGTTGATGAGCGAACCAATACAATTATTCTCACCGATACCGAAGAAAAGATTAATGAATTCAAACGGCTGATCAGTGAAATCGATGTGCCGATCAAGCAGGTATTAATTGAAGCGAGAATTGTTATTGCCAATACCGACTTTAAAAAGGAGTTGGGTGTTACCTGGGGGCTAGCGGGCATTGACAAATTGGCAGGTGGTCAGTTCACAAGTGCGACCGGTGATAGAACTCTGGGTTTTTCTGGTCGGAGATCGGGCTTAACACCAGGCGCTGGGGTTGTTGAAAGTTTTACTTATTCTGCTGATGAGGTCGATACTACAGGACCCGATGGCCAGGCCGGTACAGCAGACGATGTCACTGTGGTCACCAATAGTTTTGATTTTGGGCTGGGCGACAGTCTGGCGGTTGATCTGGGTGTGGACAGTCCCGCAGGTTCATTCAGCCTTGGTTACCTGACGGATAACTTCCTGATTGATCTGGAGCTCAGTGCGCTTGAATCGGACGGCTTTGGTGAAATTGTCTCTCAGCCAAAGGTTCTTACCGGAGATAAACAACAGGCGGTCATAAAATCTGGTACCGAAATCGCTTTCCAGAAAGCCACCTCAAGCGGTGCTACAAGTGTTGAATTTAAGGAAGCTGTTTTGCAGTTAGAGGTGACACCGCAGATAACTCCGGATAATCGTATTATCATGGACCTGCTGGTATCTCAGGATTCGGTGGGTGCTTTCACACCTACCGGTGAGCCATCAATTGATATAACCCAGATTCAGACCCAGGCACTGGTTGGAAATGGACAGACACTGGTTCTCGGAGGTATCTTTCAGACCGAGGAGGTGGATGGCACCGAAAAGGTTCCAGTGCTTGGCGATATGCCCTTCTTGGGCAGGCTGTTCAGAAATGAACTGCGAAATATTGAAAAACGTGAAATACTTATCTTCATAACACCAAAAATAATTGACGACAGTTTGTTGGACCGATGACACCACCACATATATTTCTGGTCGGCCCCATGGGGGCCGGCAAATCCACTATTGGCAGACATCTGGCAGATCTACTCGATCTGCCGTTTGTTGATGTGGACAGCGAAATTGAATCTCGCGCCGGTGCAGATATCCAGTGGATATTTGATATGGAGGGCGAACAAGGATTCCGTGACCGTGAGAGCAAAGTACTTTTGTATCTGGCGGGCAAGGCTCAGCCATCGGTTATAGCTACCGGTGGCGGTATTGTATTGCGCGAGGAAAACCGCGCCGTTTTAGAGCGCAGCGGTAAGGTGATCTATCTCTCAGCGACTGCCGAGCAGTTGTTTGAGCGTACGCGAAGAGATAAGAGCAGGCCGTTGTTGCAGGTTGAAGATCGCCGTGCAGTCATTGCCCACTTGGTTGAAACCCGTGATCCCCTCTACAAGCAGGTAGCGGATTTAATATTCCCCTCCGGCTCAACGCAACCCAATAAATTGGCAAAAAAACTGGCTGAAGCCCTTTCGGCGCTATGATAAGCTCTGCGGCATAACAGCGTCGCTACTTGGCGGCCGTATTTGTTCATACTACCTACAGTGTCAAAAGTCAGAGCGCCCCATGACGTCAGTATCGAAAAAAGTTCAAGTTCAGTTAGGTGATCGATCCTATCCTATATACATAGGTTCAGGCGAAATTCAGCATGTCGATATCGCCAGTCATATTTGCGGGCAAAAAGTTCTTATTATAACTAATGAAACCATCGCGCCGCTCTATCTTGAGTTACTCGAGAAGCAGCTGTCGGGACTGCAGGTGGATAAGGTTATTCTCGCTGACGGCGAGCAGTACAAGAACCTGGATAATCTCAATCTGATCTTTGACCAACTGATCGCCAGTCATCACGATAGAAAAACCACTTTAATTGCACTTGGTGGGGGTGTAGTGGGTGATATGACTGGATTTGCCGCGGCTTGCTACCAGCGTGGCGTCGCCTTTATTCAAATACCAACCACATTGTTGGCTCAAGTGGACTCATCTGTAGGTGGTAAGACGGCAGTTAACCATGCACTGGGTAAGAATATGATCGGTGCCTTCTACCAGCCCCAGGCCGTTATTATTGATACTGACACCCTATCGACACTTTCTGACAGGGAGTTTTCTGCTGGCTTGGCTGAAGTGATTAAATACGGGCTTATTGTTGATGCGCAGTTCTTTGAATGGTTGGAAAACAACATAGAAGCGCTTTTAAACCGTGAACAGCAGGCACTGGCTCACGCTGTTGAGGTTTCCTGTATTAGCAAATCTCGTGTTGTAGCAGCGGATGAAACCGAGCAGGGTGTTCGCGCGATTTTAAATTTAGGTCATACCTTTGGTCATGCGATCGAGACTTTCCAGCAGTACAAAGACTGGATTCACGGAGAAGCAGTAGCTGCTGGAATGGTGATGGCTGCAGAGTTATCTGTGATGGCCGGTGATATAGACAGCGCAGATCTGCAGCGTATTAAACATTTGTTAACAACTTGTTCGCTGCCTGTTGCCCCTCCTGCGGGCATGGCTGCCGATGATTTTATGCGGCTGATGGTCCGCGATAAAAAGGTCCTAGACGGTCAGTTGCGACTGGTACTGTTAAAAGGCCTTGGAAGTGCTTTTGTAAGCGATCAGTTCTCGGTCTCCGATCTCAATACAATGCTCAATCAAACTTGTGTTTCAGCTTAATTGGCAGGAATTAAAAACTCGTTGAAAAAAACGCTTTCAAAAACGCCTTTCAACCTTGTTGTATAGACTCCACCAACGGGCCCAAATGTGGGTGTTTTTGCGCTGCAGACTGTTAATTCGCGAAAGATTCGCCGTTAGTTTGGCGGGTTGAAAAAATATTCCTATGGTTTGGCATAAAAGTAGCCTGAAAGCTACTGTCAAAACGTATAGATAATTGTCGAAAGTGCCTTCAAAGTGTAGAATGCGCTCCGTTTTGTCTGTTTAGCCTGAAATTGAAATCCTTGGCTATCATCACTTTGCTCTTTTATGCCGGTTTTGAGGCATATCCTAGTACTTTTTAGAGTGCTTAATTGAGAGTTTAAATTAGAGAAATTAAATAGAGTTTATTTATGGCTCAGAGCTTATGTCGGCTTGACGATTTTAAAGATAACTGCGGTTTTGGATTAATTGCTCACACCAAGGGTAACCCTAGCCACAAACTTTTACTTAACGCTATTCAGGCCCTGACCTGCATGACCCACCGTGGTGGTGTTGCCGCTGATGGCAAGACTGGTGATGGCTGTGGTCTCCTATTGCAAAAGCCCGATAGCTTTTTGCGAACAGTTGTCAGAGAGGCCCTGCAAATAGAGCTTCCCGATCTCTATGCGGTTGGCGCGGTGATGCTGAACACTGACGAAAACAAGCGTGCAGCGGCAAAAGCTATTCTCGAGCAAGAGCTCAGCGGCCAGGGCCTACAGGTTCTCGGATGGCGCGAAGTCCCCACCGACAGTAACTGTCTTGGGCCAATTGCCCTTGAATCACTGCCTGCCTTTGAGCAGGTATTTATTGCGCCTGGCAATATTAGTGATGAGAAAAAATTCAGTGCACGGCTTTATATGGGGCGTCGCAAGGCTGAAAAACAGCTAACTGGAGATGATCTTTTCCATATCGCCAGCCTAGGCACGAAAATCCTAAGCTACAAAGGCCTGATGATGCCGGTAGATCTTCCTGGCTTCTATCTGGATCTTGCTGACGAGCGTCTGGAAACAGCCATCTGTGTATTCCATCAGCGCTTCTCAACCAATACCATGCCACGCTGGCCCCTGGCTCAGCCATTTAGAATGTTGGCTCACAATGGTGAAATCAACACCATTATGGGAAACCGCAACTGGTCTGTGGCGCGAACGCCGAAATACAGATCCGAACTCTTGCCGGATCTCGCTGAAGCTGCACCGCTGGTAAACCGAAGCGGCTCTGACTCCTCGAGTCTGGATAATATGCTGGAAATGCTAGTAACCGGTGGTATGGATCTGCACTTGGCTGTGCGCACACTGGTTCCGCCAGCCTGGCAGAATGTTGAAGATTTTAATCCCGATCACCGTGCACTTTACGATTATCTGTCCATGCACCAAGAGCCCTGGGATGGTCCTGCCGGCCTGGTTATTACCGATGGTCGCTTCGCAGTCTGTACCCTTGATCGCAATGGCCTGCGCCCCTCGCGCTGGGTGATGACCAAGGATGATGTGATCACCGTTGCCTCGGAAGTCGGCGTCTATGATTACAACCCGGAAGATGTGGTTGCCAAAGGTCGATTGGGGCCTGGCGATATCCTCTCTATTGATACTCAGGAAGGAAAAATTCTCTTCCGCGATGAGATTGAAGATCAACTCGCCGCTCGCCATCCCTACAAAAAGTGGCTTAGTGAAGGTCGCTACGCGATAGAATCCAGCTTTGATATGGACAGTATCGACATCGAGGGGACTCTGAGTCGCGAAGAAATTAAATGTTATATGAAGATGTTCCAGGTCTCCTTCGAAGAGCGAGATCAGGTACTAAGGCCTCTAGCTGAGGGTGGCCAGGAAGCGACTGGCTCAATGGGTGACGATATCCCCATGGCCGTGCTGTCGAAAAAGCATCGCAATGTCTTTGATTATTTCCGTCAACAGTTTGCCCAGGTAACCAATCCGCCGATTGATCCATTGCGTGAAGCGATTGTGATGTCTCTGGGTGTAGAGTTGGGTCGCGAGGAGAGCATCTTTGAGGAAAACCCCTATCTGGGAACCCGAATCGGACTCTCCAGCCCGGTGCTCTCGCCGCGCAAATATTACGCATTAAAGCTCAATGAATTTGAACAGTTCCCTGTAGTCAAGTTTGCCCTTAACTACGATGCTGCAAAAGAAAATCTGCAACAGGCTATTGTCCGTCTGTGCGAGGAAGTCGCTGAAGCGGTTCGCAATGGCGCGGTGATCTGTATTCTCTCCGATCACAATATCAGCGAAGATAAGCAGCCAATCCATATCCTGCTGGCCGTAGGTGCTGTACACAACTACCTCATCGAACAGGGCGTGCGCAGCAATGCCAATATTGTTGCCAGCACCGGTTATGCCAGAGACTCACATCAGATCGCTACACTGATCGGTTGTGGCGCCTCGCTGGTCTACCCGTACCTTAGCTACCATGTTCTCTGTGATCTTATCGATAGCGGTGAACTGCTAATTGATGTGGATACAGCGTTCAAACAGTATCGCAAAGGTATAAATAAAGGTCTGTTAAAAATCCTCTCGAAGATGGGAATCTCAACCATCGCCTCTTATCGGGGTGCGCTGCTATATGAGGCTATTGGTCTCGGCAGTGAGGTGGTCGATCTCTGCTTCCCCGGCCTTGTCAGCCGCCTTGAGGGAGCAACCTTCAGTGATCTCGAAACTGACCAGGCTGAGCTGTGCAAAATGGCCTGGAAGCTACGCAAGCCTATCGAGCCGGGTGGTCTGCTCAAGTATGTCCATGGTCAGGAGTACCACGCCTACAACCCAGATGTTGTCCAGACTATGCACAAAGCGGTGCAGAATGACGACTACCAGGCCTGGGGTCAGTATGCCGATCTGGTCAATAAGCGACCAGTTGCAGCTCTTCGCGACTTGCTCAAGCTAAGTGACAAGGTTGAGCCGATTGATCTGGCATCTGTAGAACCTATGGAAGCGATTGTTAAGCGTTTTGACTCGGCAGGTATGTCATTGGGCGCACTTTCACCCGAGGCACATGAATCACTTGCCGAGGCCATGAACGGGCTTGGTGGTCGTTCAAACTCCGGTGAAGGTGGTGAGGATCCAGCTCGCTATGGCACCATCAAGTCATCGAAGATCAAACAGATTGCGTCCGGTCGTTTTGGTGTAACCCCGGCTTATTTGACCAGTGCTGAAGTGCTGCAAATTAAAGTCGCCCAGGGTGCCAAGCCTGGAGAGGGCGGACAGCTGCCCGGTGGTAAGGTTAACGAGCTGATCGCTCGCCTGCGTTACTCGGTACCAGGTGTGACATTGATTTCGCCGCCTCCACACCACGATATTTACTCTATTGAAGATCTTGCCCAGCTGATCTTTGACCTCAAGCAGGTCAATCCGGATGCACTGGTATCGGTTAAACTGGTGTCACGTCCTGGCGTTGGTACCATCGCAGCAGGTGTGGCCAAGGCCTACGCCGATTTGATTACCATATCCGGATACGACGGTGGTACAGCGGCAAGCCCGGTCAGCTCAATCCGCTATGCGGGTTCTCCCTGGGAGCTGGGCCTTACAGAAACCCATCAAACCCTGCGTGCTAATGACCTGCGCGACAAGGTAAGAGTGCAAACTGATGGCGGATTAAAGACCGGACTCGACGTAATTAAAGCGGCGATTCTCGGCGCCGAGAGTTTCGGATTCGGCACCGGCCCAATGGTCGCCCTAGGATGTAAATACCTGCGTATCTGTCACCTGAATAACTGTGCAACTGGCGTTGCAACCCAGGACAATCGCCTGCGCAATGATCACTATCGCGGCACTGTTGCTATGGCGACCAACTTCTTTAAGTTTATCGCTATGGAGACCAGAGAGTGGTTGGCCCTGTTGGGTGTGCGCTCTCTTGAAGAGTTGATTGGTCGAGTGGATTTGCTGGAAATATTACCTGGCGAAACCAGCAAGCAGCAGCATCTGGAGCTCTCACCATTGCTCGAGGATCGTTCCGAGCTGCAGGGTAAACCACAATCCTGTTTGCAGCCAAAAAACAATCCTTTCGATGAGGGACTGCTCGCTGAGAAGATGGTCGAACAGGCACTGCCAAGTATCGAAGCCCAGACTGGTGGTAGTTTTGAGTTTACTGTCGGAAACTGTGACCGATCCATTGGTGCGCGGCTCTCCGGTGAAATTGCCAAACGTTATGGCAATACAGGTATGTCGCAGTCACCCATCAAGCTAAACCTCAAAGGTGTTGCAGGTCAGTCGCTGGGAGTCTGGAATGCTGGGGGCCTGGAGATTTATCTCGAGGGAGATGCCAATGATTATGTTGGCAAGGGTATGGCTGGTGGCAAGCTGGTATTGCGCCCACCACAAAACAGCAGGTTTGAATCCAACGAAACGCCGATTATGGGTAATACCTGTCTCTACGGTGCTACCGGCGGTCGAATCTTTGCCGCTGGTAAAGTCGGTGAGCGTTTTGCGGTGCGTAACTCCGGTGCAGTTGCTGTTGTCGAAGGCGCCGGTGACCACTGCTGTGAATATATGACAGGTGGTATCGTCACTATCCTCGGTCCGACAGGCTACAACTTTGGTGCTGGTATGACCGGTGGCTTTGCCTATGTTCTGGATATGAATCGTGACTTTGTCGATCGCTACAATATGGAGCTGATTGATATACAGCGGATCACCACCGAATCAACCGAGTCTCACCGCGTATTCCTAAAGAATATGATTAGCGACCATGTAAAAGAAACCGGTAGCAAATGGGGCGAGAACATTATTAATAATTTCTCCGATTACGCACCGCGGTTCTGGCTGGTTAAGCCAAAAGCTGCAAGCTTGAGTAGCCTGTTGGCTCAAGCCCACTCAAACCCGCAGTAAGGCCAACTGGAGAATAGAGATAAGAGCTATGCAACAAAGATTAAATAACCAATTTCAGTTTCTCGATATCCAGCGAGTTGACCCACCAAAGCGCGATATGAAGCGCCGTGTTGGTGAGTTTGTTGAGATTTATGACCCCTTTGACGCGGGTCAAGCGGCTGATCAGTCGCACCGCTGTCTGTCTTGTGGCAATCCTTACTGTGAGTGGAAGTGTCCAGTGCACAATTACATTCCCAACTGGTTGCAACTGGTAGCCGAGGGCAACCTCATGGAGGCCGCTGAGCTCAGCCACCAGACCAACTCCCTGCCTGAAGTTTGTGGCCGTGTCTGCCCTCAAGACCGCCTCTGTGAGGGTGCCTGTACCCTGAATGATGGCTTTGGTGCGGTAACGATTGGTTCTGTGGAAAAATATATTACTGATACCGCCTTCGCGATGGGCTGGCGTCCGGATATGTCCAAAGTCGTTTGGACTGATAAAAAAGTTGCCGTAATTGGTGCGGGTCCCGCCGGCATTGGCTGTGCGGATATCCTAGTACGCAACGGCGTTAAGCCGGTTGTTTTCGATCGCTACCCGGAGATTGGTGGTCTGCTGACCTTTGGTATCCCGGAGTTTAAACTCGAAAAATCAGTTATTCGCACTCGCCGTGAAATTCTTGAGGGCATGGGTGTTGAGTTTCGCCTCAATGTTGAGATCGGCAAAGATATTCTGATTGACGAACTGCTCAAGGACTACGACGCAGTCTTCATGGGTATGGGAACATACACTACTATGAAGGGTGGTTTCCCGGGTGAAGACATGCAAGGGGTTCATGAAGCGCTTTCATTCTTGGTCTCTAACGTAAATCGCAATCTCGGCTTTGAAAAAGCACCAGAAGATTTTGTCTCTATGAAAGGTAAGCGCGTTGTTGTTCTCGGTGGTGGTGATACCGCCATGGACTGTAACCGCACATCTATTCGTCAGGGTGCCGCAAGTGTTACCTGCGCCTATCGTCGCGATGAAGAAAATATGCCTGGCTCGCGCCGCGAGGTGAAAAATGCCCGCGAAGAAGGCGTAGTGTTTAAATTTAATATGCAGCCGGTAGAGATTGTCGGCAACGGCGTGGTGGAAGGCGTAAAAGTTGTCTCTACCAAAATGGGCGAGCCCGATGCCAATGGCCGCCGCCGACCTGAAGTAATTCCCGGCAGCGAAGAGATTCTACCCGCCGATGCCGTATTGATCGCCTTTGGTTTTAAACCCAGCCCGCCGGAATGGCTCGGTGGTGTTGAAGTTAATACCAATGACTGGGGAGCAGTAGTGGCTGCAGAAGAGCAAACATTCCCGTTTCAGACTAGCAATCCAAAGATATTTGCCGGTGGTGATATGGTGCGTGGTTCAGATCTGGTTGTAACAGCGGTCTGGGAAGG
>JAYOUA010000010.1:0-103064 GCA_038150705.1 Porticoccaceae bacterium
TCATCAATCAATTCAGGCTTGTCCAATAGACTATTTAACTGATAGCCAGCCTCGGTCACCGAGATAGGCATGGCCATTACATCGCGCGGAATGCTGATATGCGCAGGCCCGGCTGGTGAGCCCAGCGCAGACATAATTGCCGCGGCCAACTTGTGCTCAAATTGATCGCAATGGGAAATCATTGTGTTGTATCTGCTGCAGTGCTGATAGAGACCAACGGTGTTGACACCGGTACAGGATGAGTCTTGGATAGCGCCTTTGCCAAAAGTTGAAATGGCCGTCTGTGCGGTTATCACCAGCATTGGCACATTGTTTTCATAGGCGGAGGCAACGCCGGTAATCATATTGGTTGCGCCCGGGCCGGTGGTTGAACAGCAAACCCCTAACTTACCGCTGTTTCTAGCATAGCCATCGGCCATAAATGCTGCGCCGGTTTCATGGCGAGCGACTACGGCTCTAACACCGCCCTGTCTCTCACTGCGTGCCAGTGCATCATATAGAGGTTCTATAGCACCCCCCGGCACACCAAAAACATACTCCACACCTAGTTGATTTAAATAGGCGACCAATAGATCAGCCATTTTTGGCCCGATCACCGCGTCAGTTTGTGCGTTATTTTGGACAGCCTGAGCGTTATTTTGAGTAGCCTGCGCGCCTTGCTGAACTGCTCCCTTCTCCAGCTTTGCCATTTTTTTGCCTTATAAATTAGCTATTTACAAAGAAGTCTTGATACTTTTTTTATTAACAAAAGTAATAGATCAAGAATTTGGCAATGGCAAACTAATATTCTTTACTGAGAGACTCTTTTTAGTTTATTGGGTTCTTCCATATCGACAATAGGCACGCAGTGGTTACAATGCCTGCCTCACTGAGAAGATGACTAGTATTAGCACTATGCAAGAGACCTCAAAAAATAGCCCAAAGCCCGCGACCAAAAAAGATGCGCCTAAAGAAAGTCTGCTGCTTAATCTGGCCTTTAATATAGCCATACCTACACTGGTGCTGACCAAGCTCAGCGGTGATGATTACCTGGGTATCAAGTTGGCAATTGTGGTGGCGCTGTCCTTTCCGATTATCTATGGCATCAAGGACTTCTTTACTCGCAGTAAGATCAACTTCTTTTCTGCACTGGGTGTAATCAGCGTTTCTATGACCGGCGGTATTAGCCTGATGGAGCTGGATGCTGTCTATATCGCAATCAAAGAGGCGAGCATCCCACTGTTGTTTGGTCTGGCAACCTTGGCCTCTCTAAAAACCTCTCAGCCTCTTATTCATACCTTTCTGCTCAATGACTCAATCCTTGAGACTGATAAAATAGCTGCCGCACTTAAAGCAAATAATCGCCAGGCAGAATTCGACCAGCTGCTCATTAACGCTTCATGGATTCTCGCCGGATCTTTTTTACTGTCGGCGGTTCTCAACTATTTTCTCGCCATCTATATGCTGACGGCGAATCCGGGAACTATCGAATTTAATGAGCAGTTGGGCAAGATGACCGCGCTGAGTTTTCCGGTGATTGCCGTGCCGGCGATGCTGGTGATGATTGGTGATATGTTCTATCTGTTCAGGGGTATCATGCGCCTCACCGGCATTCCTCTGGAAGAGATTATTAAACAAAAGTAACAGGGTAAGATTATGTGGTATGCAATTATCAGCGAGGATGTAGATAACAGTTTGGATAAACGCCTGCAGGCCCGCCCTGCCCATCTGGTGCGTTTACAAGAGCTTAAGGATGATGGTCGCCTGTTTTTGGCGGGTCCACATCCGGCGATAGATGCCTTGGATCCGGGCGAAGCCGGTTTTACCGGCAGTCTGATTATTGCTGATTTTGAGAGTCTAGAAGCTGCTCAGCAGTGGGCTGACGCCGACCCCTATGTGGATGCCGGCGTCTATGCGCGGGTTACCGTGAAACCTTTCAAGAAAGTTCTTCCCTAAGCCTGGATTGGGTGGCAAATGGTTATCATTTGTCACCGATCGGAGTATTATCCCCGTCTATTTAACGGATCAACTAAAAACATGAAACAACTATATTTGGCATTTTTTGTTTTTATCCTAGCCTTTTGCGCCACTGCTGTTGCGCAACAGACACTTGATGAAACGCCTGATGAAACACCTGCTGAGACGCGCAAAGAGACGGCTGAAGAATCTTCTGTAGAGGACGCAACCGTTGAAGCGGAAAAAGTCCATCCACAGGAAAAGACTGTCTACGTTATCGATGAATTCTTTGTACCACTGCGCGAAACACCCTGCTCTCGCTGCACAATTGTGCATCGCGGTATTAAAACCGGTAGCAAGATGCGCCTTTTGGAGGTAGTGGATGGCTGGGGTCATGTGATTACCGCCCGCGGCATCGAAGGCTGGATGGAGGCGCAGTATTTAATTGATGAGCCTATCGCCCGCATTAAACTTGGTCAGCAACAAAGAGAACTAGCGGCTCTGAAAAAGCGTAACAGTGAATTGGATAGAGACTTCCAGGCGTTGCGCGCTGAGACAAAAGCACTGCGCGACCAACTGGATAGCTCATTGGATGACCATGAAGCTGTTGCTCGCGAACTGGCTGAAGTTCGGGCGATCTCCGGGGATGCCCTTGCCCTTAATCAGCAAAATGAGCAATTGGTTAAGAACAACCATATGCTGCAGAGGGAAAACGATGCCTTAAAGGCCAATGTTGATGATCTGCAAAGGGACAAGCGAAATGAGTCTTTTTTATATGGTGGCCTGACGGTATTTTTAGGCGCTATTTTGGTTGTACTTATTCCTAAGTTGCGGGGTCGAAAGCGGCTTTCGGAGTGGCAGTAAATAATTAGTGTTAGCGGAGCGGTAATGAAAAAGGCTGTTGGTTTACAGTTTGTTTTAATGGTTGGCTGGTTGCTGCTCTGCTCTCAGGTACATTCAGGGGATCTAAGCCCCGCAAAGGCTGACATCCAAAATAAGCTGGCCGCAAGCGCCGGTATCAAGGATAGCAGTGAAGCAAAGTCCAGTGCTGAAAACCCCAGAGTAGTGCTATCCACAGAGATGGGGGATATTGTTCTTGAGCTCTTCAGTGACAAGGCCCCTGTGACTGTCGATAACTTCATAAAAAATATCAATAACTACCACTACGATGGCCTGATTTTTCACCGGGTGATCAAGGGTTTTATGATCCAGAGCGGCGGCCATACCTTTGACCTGAGCTTTCGTGATTCCGGCCGCGAGCCGATTATCAACGAAGCCGGTAATGGTTTGAGCAATATTCGCGGTAGTATTGCCATGGCGCGTATTGCTGATCCGGACAGTGCCCAGGCACAGTTTTTTATTAACCATAAAAACAATCGGCGCCTCGACCGCAGTGCCACTATGCCAGGCTATGCGGTTTTTGGCTCAGTGGTGTCGGGCATGGATGTTGTCGATGCTATAGCCAGCGTTAAGGTGCGTTCCATAGGCATATATGATGATGTCCCGGTAACACCGATTCGTATCCTCAAAGCGCGCTTGCTAAACCCCAAGGCATGGACAGCATTGCCCGAGCCAAAGTCCGAACCGGCCTTTGAAATGCCAGTACCACTCTACTTGAATAAGTGATTGTAACGATATGACAGCACTCAGTATCAATCTCAACAAAGTCGCCCTGATTCGCAATTCTCGCGAGGGAAATTATCCGGACGTCGTCGAGCATGCCAAGGTCTGTATTGCCAATGGCGCCGATGGTATCACTGTTCATCCGCGCCCCGATCAGCGGCATATTCGCCCGGATGATGTTCGCCGTCTGGCGGCACTGGTCAAGCCACAGCAAAGCGTCGAGTTCAATGTTGAGGGCAACCCCTTCGCACCTGCTATTGGCAGCTATCCAGGTTTTATTGAATTAGTTGATGAAACCCGTCCCGATCAGTGCACACTGGTTCCCGACGGCGACGATCAGCTGACCTCGGACCACGGCTTTGATCTGCACAGTTCAGGGGAGCAGCTGAAGCCGATTATTGAGCATCTGCAAAGTCTGGGAATGCGGGTAAGTCTTTTTATGGACCCCGACTTGGAGCAAATTGCGCTGGCCAAACAAATCGGTGCGGACCGTATCGAACTCTACACTGGACCCTATGCTGCAGCCTGGGGCAAAGATCGACTGGAAAGCGACCAATTGGAATCTATTTTTCAGGATCATTTTGCCGCCGCGGAGCTGGCGACTAATCTGGGTATGGGCGTCAATGCCGGCCATGATCTCAATCTCGACAATCTGGAAAAATTTGCCAGTATCCCCAGCCTGCTTGAAGTTTCTATTGGCCACGCTTTTACCGTCGACTCCCTGGTGATGGGCATGCCTAAAGCTGTACAGGCATACAAAGCACTGCTCGGCTGAATTTTGAAACAGACCAACACTGCACTAAGCCTCTCCTGTATAGGTGCAGGGCGTGCCGGTAAAACACTCTGTAAGTTGCTCGCCGGACAACAATCAAGATTTGATATTTCCATTCAGCAGATTATCAACCGCTCTAGAGTCTCGGCTGAAGAGGCGATTGCCTTTATTGGCCAGGGTCAGCCCGCGGAGGGGTTTGAAAACCTGTCGCCAGCAAACATCTGGCTGATAGCAACGCCCGATGATGCCATTTCAGCGGTAAGTCAAAGCCTCATGACATCCGGGGTATTACGCAGCGGTGATATTGTTTTTCACTGCAGTGGTTCTCTCAGCTCAGAGGTTCTCTCTACCACTACCATCGGTGCCTACGGTGCATCGGTTCACCCAATTCACAGTTTTGCCAACCCAAAAAATTCTCTGGTGGATTTTTCCGGTACAGCCTGCGGAATCGAAGGAGATACCGGTGCCAGTGAAATTTTAACTGAGCTGTTCAGCCTAATTGGCGGCAAATGCTTTAGCTTGGACCCCGATAAGAAGGCGCTTTACCATGCTGCCACAGTTATGGCCTGCAATAATTTGATCAGCCTACTTAGCCTTAGCCAGCGGATGCTCGAGGCCGCTGATGTAGAAAGTGGTGCCGCAGGGCATCTTCTGCAACCGCTGATCGAAAACAGCCTGAGTAACTTTTTTCGCAGTGGTGATGTCGGCGCCCTGACCGGGCCTATCTCCCGGGGAGACAGTGATACTGTCGCGGCGCATCTGAAAAGCTTAAAAGACCATCCCCAGTGGCAGAGAATTTACTCGAGTTTGGGCGAGATTGCGGTTAGTCTCTCTGCACAGCAGGGGTTTGCCAGCGCCGAGCAGCTGGAGACCATATCAGAGCTTTTAGTTGAGCAGCATTGCAACCGTCACCTAAACCAAGAGTCTAGCCGAGAAAAAAATGACCAATAAAACTGACAGCCCGGAATATCTGGCCAAAAAATCATTTTTTAATCGCCTGATTACAGTCTATGGGCGCAAGCCGGTACTGGAAATACTCTCTGATAACAGCCTGCAAATTTTTCGCCTGCATCTTGCCGAGTCCAACCGCGGTGGCGGCATCGTCGAACAGATTAAGACCCTGGCCAGCCAGCGCAAGATTGAAATCTGCTATCACAGCCGCGAGCAGCTGGCGCGAATTTCGCGCAATAACAAACAGGATCAGGGCGTAGCCTGTGATATTCACTGTCAGGGCTATGAGCCCTATCAGCAGGCTCTGGAGCAGCTGCCCGCCAAATCCCAGCGGCCCTTGATTGCCCTGGATGGCATTACCAACCCACAAAACCTCGGTATGATTATCCGCAGTGTTACCGCCAGCCCTGCCCATGGCCTGCTTCTGCCCAATAAAGGCTGCGCCGATATTGGCCCACTGGTTATCAAGGCCAGTGCCGGGACAGTGTTTAAGGGTAATATCCTGCGCTGTGATTCTCTTGCCAGCGCCCTGAAGGACTTTAAACAGAAAGGCTTTGAAATCTGCACCCTCTCCTCGCACCAGGCCACCCCACTTGAGGAGTTTAAGCCGAGCGCGCCAGTTATCTATGTGTTGGGCAACGAGACTGAGGGTGTTAGCAGGGAGATTGCTGCATTGAGTGACCACCGGGTAGGTATCCCCATGGCCAATGGTGTGGAGTCCCTTAACGTGGCGATTACAGCGGCACTAATTGCTTTTAAAAGCCTTTAACATAACTATTGGTAGGCCTTTATATAGCTTTACTTTTTAGCTGCCTTTAAAGCCCACAGCGGCGACATTGTCGCGGCAATAACCGAAACCACCAATGTCATCACGGCAATAGCTGTAAAGGTTAGCGCCAGTCCCACCTGTTCTATGGCAAAGCCGCAGGCCCAGGCACCCAGGGGCGCGCCGGCAAACAGGCAGAGCTGATAGACCGATGCGGCCCGGGATCGATGAGAGTGGGGAACCTGGTTGTGGAGAATGGTGCGACCCAGGGTCATGGACATTCCTGAGAATGCGCCCCAGGCAAAGACCACCGGGAAAAGTATCCAGAAGTTGGGCATCAGGGCGACCGCTGCAAGCAGTCCTCCTCGACCCAGAAAGCTGATAATCATAAGGCGGCCGGGGCGCTTAAAAGCATGTTTTTGGCGACTGACGACCAAGTTGGCCAGCACAATCCCCAAGGTAAAGGTTACCTGGAGTGCCGCATAGAGTCCTGCGCCGCCCTGGTAGGCCTCTCTTGCCAGTAGCGGCATTCCCACCAGGTAGACGCCGAAGGCGAGAAAGCCTGTGGCGGTGACCAGCAGCAGCAAATGCAATAGCGCTTTATCGGTTAGAAACAGGGCTAGGCCGGCGCGCAATTCGCCTAGGCTTTCACGCTTTTCCTCCGGGTTATTTTCTTTACTAGTAGCTATATCTGTATCGACGGCCATCTGCGGATGACTGCGTTTTATCAGCGCGGAGCTAATTAAAAACATCAGCATCTGCAAAATTAGTAGCGTGGTCAGCCCGAGGCTATCGAGCTGACCAGCGATAATAAAACCTATGCCCTGAGCAATAAACTGCACCATCACTACCTTGGCCACGGCCTGATGCATCATATCCTGGGCGGCATAGCCGAGCAGGCTCTCGCGGGCGGGCTGTACAAATGCCGAGACGGTGCCAAACACCATGCCAAACATCAGCAGCAGGGAAAAGGTCAGCTCGCCGCTTAGAGCTGCGCCAATCAGGATGGCAATTGGCAGGCTGTAGAGCAGATAGAGCCTTGATAGCCAGGATCCGCGATGCCGACGATCGGAGATTACACCGCCGGGCAGAATAAACAGCAGGTTGGGCAGCAGCACGGCGAGCTGGGCAAGACCGAGCTGGCTGGGTGACAGCTCGAGCACTCCGACCACTAACCAGGGATAGAGAACCGTGTGTAGGCCCATGGCCAGGTTGCTGGTACCGATGGTTGCCAGAAAATGGCGAAAATGAAACTCCTGTGCTGCCACCTATTTACGCCACTTCTTGATAGTGGATTTCAGCCAAACAAAGCTGGCGGCAGCGGCAAGAATGATTCCCAGAACCACAAATGCGATCAGCAGGTTGCCCAGCAGTGAGCTGACCGGGACCTCATAGAGTTTGACCGCCATAAGCAAAAAGGCGGCACAGCCAAACATCGACGCAAGCCATACGGAGCGCTGGCGGATGGCTTTTTTTGTTACGGCCTTTCTCAAAAAGTGATTCCTCGATTAATCTGTTGATGAGCGGTTTTTTATTAACGCTATTTTATAATTGCTCTCAACCAGCATCTTTTACCCATTCACAGCGAATTTGAATATCCGACCGCTCGGGTTTATGGCCTTCGCCATCGGTGGCAAAGACGAAGGAGTGCAATCCGGACATCTCTGTTTCGAGGTGCACAGTTGCGCTAACCCAGTACATCTTACGCAGTAGTGACTCAAACTGTTCAAGCCAATAGTTCCACTCGTGCTCTACACCCTGATAGGAAGCACCAAAGTGCATAACTTCGGTCATCAGGCTGGCATCTATTGCCCGCTGCTGCGGAACTGAGAACATTTCCCGGTTGACCAGACTCCAGGATTCAGCGGAGGGCAGCTGCTGCATGGCATCGCGATTGTGGCGCCGGTGACAGGCAACCTCGTCGACAACAATATTTTTGATGCAGCCATAGACTACGGATTCACTGCGAACATCAGTATTCATCTTCTTCTCCCTGTCTGTGTAAAATCCATGAATAGGTCAGAGCCTACCCTATAAATCTCCTAAAAACTTCACAAATTGCGCTTCATCCATCACTGGAATATCAAGGCTCTGGGCTTTGTTCAATTTTGATCCGGCACCCGGGCCTGCGACCACCTGCGTGGTTTTGGCTGAGACACTGCCGGCCACTTTGGCACCCAGATCCTGGAGCTTATCTTTGGCCTCGGCACGGCTCATTATTTCCATGGCGCCGGTCAGCACCCAGGTCTGGCCTTTCAGCGGCTGCGAGCCCTGAGCGGTGATATCGATATCGTCCCAGCGAACGCCAAATTCCCGCAATGCGCTAATAATAGACAGGTTGTCCGGATTGCGGAAAAAATCGCGAATATAATAGGCGACCACCGGGCCGACATCGTCAACGTCCAGCAGGGCATCCTGGTCAGCATCAATGATGGCCTCGAGAGTGCCAAAATTGTTCGCCAATGTCTGGGCGGTTGCCTCCCCTACTTCCCGAATCCCCAGTGAATAAAGAAATTTTGCCAGGGTTGTCTGCTTGCTGTTTTCAATTGATTGGATAAGGTTGGCGGCAGATTTTTCACCCATGCGCTCAAGGCCGGTAATTTTATCAACACCCAACTCATAGAGATCGGCGACTGAATAAATAAGTCCCTGATCGACTAGCAGGTCGACCAGCTTGTCGCCGAGACCATCTATATCCATAGCTTTGCGCGAGGCGAAGTGCTTGATTGCCTGTTTACTCTGGGCAGCACAAAACAGTCCACCGGAACAGCGTGCTACAGCTTCTCCCTCGACACGTCTTACCGGCGACTGGCAGACCGGACAGGCTTCGGGAAAGTTAATCGGCTGGGTGTCGTCCGGGCGTTTTTCCAGAACCACTTTAGCGACCTGAGGAATCACATCTCCGGCACGGCGAATAATCACCGTATCGCCTATACGCACGCCGAGGCGTTCAATTTCATCGCCGTTGTGCAAGGTGGCATTGCTGACTGTAACACCCCCGACAAAGACTGGTTTTAGTTTTGCCACTGGGGTGATCGCGCCGGTTCTGCCCACCTGAAACTCTACCGCTTCCAGCAGGGTCATCTCTTCCTGGGCGGGAAATTTACGCGCTACAGCCCAGCGCGGGGCTTTGGCGACAAAGCCTAGGCGCTGCTGCAACTGCAGGTTGTTGACCTTGTAGACAATGCCGTCGATTTCATAGGGCAACTGGTCGCGGCGCTCTTGCATGCGGTCATAGTAATTTTCACAGGCACCTATTCCCTGCACCGTCTCAATATGGCGGTTAATCTTAAAGCCCCATTCACCCAGTGCTTCAAGCATGTGCCCATGGCTGTCGGGTGTTGCGCCACCCTGCAACTGACCAACGCTGTAGGCGCACATTTCCAGGGGGCGGCTGGCGGTTATTTTTGAATCCAGCTGGCGTAAGCTGCCGGCAGCGGCATTGCGCGGATTGACAAAGGCTTTGTCTCCAGAGGCTATGGCGCTAGCATTGATTTTTTCAAAGCCGGCTCGGGGCAGGTAGATCTCGCCGCGAACTTCGAGCAAATTCGGAATACCCTGACCTGTCAATCTCAGGGGGATACTGTTAATGGTGCGCACATTAGCGGTGATATCCTCACCCACCCTGCCATCACCCCGGGTGGCACCGCGCACCAGTAGCCCATTTTCGTACAACAGGCTTACGGCAACACCGTCGAGCTTTGGCTCGCAGACATATTCAATCAGCTGCTCTTCGGCGAGATTGAGTCGATCTTTAATGCGTCGATCAAAGGCCTCTAACTCTTCTTCGCTAAAGGCATTTTCAAGGGATAACATAGCCACAGCGTGAGTGACCTGAGTAAAGGATTGCAGGGCTTGGCCACCGACTCGCTGGCTGGGTGAATCATCGCTGATCAGTTGCGGAAACTGTTGTTCAATCTCCTGCAGTCGCCGCATCAGGCGGTCGTATTCACTGTCAGGGATACTCGGGTCGTCCAGTACGTAGTAGAGGTGATTGTGCTGATTTAACTCGTCCTTGAGCTGTTCATATTCTGCGAGAACCTGCTCGGGATTTTCTGCCATTTAGGGGACCTTTTGAGTCAGTGACCTTTTAAATCAGTGTTCCTGGCTGCGTCGAAAGGAGACATCGCGGGCGCGCTGCCGGTAGTGATCAATGGTCTGGCGCGTCATTGAACTACGGGTTTCATCGAGGACATTTAGGCCCAGTTCATCGGCTAGGGTATCGACTGAATCAGTCATCACTTCAAATGCGGTGACTGGGTCCTCGAGGTCGTCTAGGGCCATAAACAGGGTGACGCCAGGTGTGGTCATTTCATTGATGGTATTTAAGTCAAAGGTGCCGGGGTTGACCAGGTTGGCCATACTGAAAAGCACTTCGCCAGAGCCGTCCTCATTGAGATGGCGCTGGAATATTTTTAATTCACCGTAGCGCAAACCCACCTTTAGGGCGGCTTCCTGGAGATCGCGGCCGCTGAGCATTACACCTTTTGGTGCCATTAGATGCATTACCAGTATCTGCTGTTGCAGGGTTTGGTTTTTAGGGCGTGCTGTCTGCGCGGGTTTATTTACTGGTTCAGCTGGTCGCACCGAATCGTTTAAATCGAACTGCTCCTGACGCGGTTTGTTGAAACCAAAGTCCGGCTTGTTATCGAGGGCACGGCGCAGGTTTTCTTCGACTTGCTGAATATCGTCCTCATCTCTTATGCCGACCACCCGACCACCGCCAGAGGGAAACTGGCTGTCATTGAGGAAATCGTCATCCTCTTCACCATCTGCTTTTGACGTCTTCTGCAATTTGCGTGAGGACATATGCAGATTTTCATATCGATGATGTTTAATACGCCGCGCACCGTCCAGTATGATCGCCAGCAACACCAGCAATCCTACAGCGATTAAAACTTCTCTTGGGCCAATTAAATCCATAGAGGCAAATTACTCAGCTATTTGTTTTTTCGGTTGTAAAGAATAACTACTGTCAGGCGCAGCAACCCTTTTTATTTAATCTTAATTGTTTCGATCAGGCCTCAGCCAGTTCTGCGGCCTGATTGACATCTACAGTTACCAGGCGCGAAACCCCAGGCTCATGCATGGTCACACCCATCAATTGATTGGCGGCTTCCATGGAAATCTTGTTGTGGGTAATAAAGATAAACTGAACCTGATCAGACATCTCTTTGACCATATTGGCATAGCGTCCCACATTGGCATCATCAAGAGGCGCGTCAACCTCATCGAGCATACAGAATGGTGCCGGATTAAGCCTAAATATAGCAAATACCATGGCGATCGCGGTCAGAGCTTTTTCACCACCAGAGAGCAACTGAATGGAGGCATTCTTTTTACCCGGCGGCCTGGCCATCAAGGTTACACCAGTATCTAGCAGATCGTCGCCGGTCATCTCCAAATAGGCGTGGCCGCCTCCAAAGAGTTTCGGGAACAGCTCCTGAATATGCTTGTTGACCACCTCGAAGGTCTCTTTAAAGCGCGTGCGCGTCTCGCGATCAATCTTTTGGATGGCGGTCTTTAATGTGTCCAGTGCCTCTTCAAGTTCTGTATTCTGGGCGTCCAGGTACTCCTTGCGCTCGGATTCGATCTTGTATTCATCAATAGCCGCCAGATTAATGGGGCCCAGTCGCTGGATGCGGTTGGCTATAAGTTGCAACTGCTCTTCCCAATCGACCATTTCCGCATCGTCGGCGAGATTTTCCAGCAGAGTTTCAAGGTCGCCCTGCTTTTCAGCGATCTGCTCTTCGATAGTTCGGCTTAGGGTGCTGATCTCCTGCGCGGCAATACGCTGCTTTTCCAGCTTGCTGCGCAGCGCCTGAAGCTGGTTTTCGAGTTCGCCGCGAAGTTTTTCCTGCTCGCGCATCTGGTGATCCACAGACTCAAGAGCGGTTCTGGCCTCGCCGAGCTCTGCGTCAATCGCCAGCCTCAATTCGAGCTTTTCCTCGAGCTCGACTTTGTACTTGTCGGTGGGATCGTCCTTGATGTTAAAGGCTTCACGCAACTGTTCACGGCGCTCCTGAAGCCTGGCCACCTGGACTTTTAGTCGCTCGATACCCTCTAGAATTGAGTTCAACTGCGTGCTCAGAGCGCCTTCACGAACAGCCAGGTCATGGCGCTTATCACGATCTTGGCGGGCGGTGTGCCGCGTTCTCTCGAGCTGCTGACGGTGCTGGTCGCGCTGGGCGACCAGAGTTTCACGCTGTTGGGTATCGGCATCCATCTTCTCGATGGCCTGCTGTAGAACCTGGCGCGCAGTGGCGAGATTTTCCTGCTCACTGGACTGCTGTTGCTGCACTTCAGCCAATTCTTTTTCGGCGCGTTGCTTGCGGGCTTTAAGCTGCTCAATCTGCACCTGAAAACCGCTTAGTTTTGAGCGCAGCTCTGCATAACTGCTCTGTTGCTGGGCAATGCTGGCGGCGATTTCCTGGCGCTTGGTCTCCAGGGCCTGGAGCTGGTTTTCATTACTCTGGCGCTGACTTTCCAGTTGGCTAACCTGTGTTTCAATCTCTTGCTTTTGATCGCCAATGGTAACCAGTTCCTGTTTGCGCTTGAGAACACCGGCACTGGCATCTTTGTCGCGCGCTACGCGTAACCAGTTATTGCCCAACCAGATACCATCGCGAGTGACTACCGATTCACCAGGAGATAGTGATGACTGCAGGGCCAGCGCCTCGGTGAGGGTCTCTGCTGCATAGACATTGCTGAGTATGTCGCGAGCCGCATCACCGGAGACCAGTTCGCTGAGTAACTGGGCTTTTTTGTTATCTGCCGTCGATGCAGTTTTGGCGTTGGAAACTAACAGTAACTCGCCTTTTTTAAAGTCGTCGAGCAGGCTAATATTGGCTGAAATATCATCGACAGTTACAGCTTGCAGATAGCTGCCAAGGACAGTTTCTGCAGCAATCTCCCAGCCTTCTACCGGTTTGACAGAATCGGCGAGACGGGCATTGGCGCCGAGACCTTTGGACTCGAGCCACTGCTTCTCGGCATCATCACCCATCGCCGCCTGCTGAAGTGCTTCCAAGGAGGCTCTGCGTCCCTCGAGAGTTTGCTGACGGCTGCGCGCCTGATCCAGCGCTGCACTCAATTCTTTTTCGCTGCTGCGCGCTGCTTCGATTTCCTGACTGTTGGCCTGGCGCTGGCTTTCAATGGATTTTCGCGCCACTTCCGCATCGTCGAGTTGCTCCTGAATGGTGGCCATCTCCTCTTCTGCCGGACTGGCCTGGAAGCTGCTCGCTTCAGTGGCAAGATTTTCCTGGCGCTCACTGAGTCGGCGCAGCAATTGTTCAAGATGCTGGATTCGCGATTGCTGGACTTCGGCCTGTTGCCGCGGCGTGGCTGATTGTTGGTTAAATTCATCCCAACCCTGTTGCCACTGGTTCATTGCCTCTTCTGCAGACTGCAGTGCCTGACTGGAGACGGCCTCGGCTTCGCGAGCTTTTTCCAGTGCTGGTGCCAGTTCATCAAACTCGACCTGCCAGCCAGCAGCTTTTTCAATATCGCTATTCAGGTGCTGTTCAGATTCGGTGAAGTTGCGCTCGGTCTGCTCGAGGTCTTTATGCAGCTCTGAGGCGCGCTGCTGAGCGTGCTCAATGGCCTGTTCGATTCGAGCCACATCGCCACCGACTTTGTAGAATCGCGCCTGCACCTCATTGAAGGCATCACCGAGATCCGTCGACTGGGTGCGCAGCTTTTCGATTGCCGTGTCACAGGCACTGCGCTGGGTGAGAATTCTCTCCTGATCAATTTCCAGCTCGCCAATCAGCTGCTTTTGCTGTGATGCGGACTTATCGTAACCACGCCACTTTAAGGCGAGTAATTCAGCGGCAAACTGGCGCTCTTCTTTTTTGTACTCAGCATATTTTTCGGCAGATTTTGCCTGGCGCTCAAGGCGGCCGAGCTGGCGGCCCAGTTCATCGCGAATATCGGTGAGGCGTTCGAGGTTTTCAATCGTGCGGCGCATGCGATTTTCAGTTTCACGGCGTCGCTCTTTGTATTTGGAAATGCCGGCAGCTTCTTCAATGTAGACACGCAGCTCATCGGGCCGCGCTTCAATCAGCCGCGAGATCATGCCCTGCTCAATAATGGCGTAGCTGCGCGGACCGAGACCGGTACCGAGGAAGATATCGGTGATATCGCGGCGTCGACACTTGCTGCCATTCAGGTAGTAGTTGGACTGCCCATCTCGGGTTACCTTGCGCTTAATACCAATTTCGGCATAGGAGGCGTATTCGCCGACAACTTTGCCTTCGGAGTTATCAAAGATCAGTTCAATAGATGCTTGGCCAACTGGCTTGCGCCCACCAGAGCCGTTAAAGATAACGTCTGACATGGACTCGCCACGCAGGTTTTTGGCAGAAGTTTCGCCCATTACCCAGCGTACAGCGTCAATAATATTCGACTTGCCGCAACCATTGGGGCCTACGACTGCTGCGAGGTTGCTTGGGAAGTTGACTGTTGTTGGATCAACAAAGGATTTAAAACCAGCCAATTTTATCGATTTAAGCCGCATAGGTAATCTTTCTATTTATAGAGGGTCCATTGCTGCGGACCTATTGCTACGGGCCATAGTCGACCACGATTCCTAGCGGCTTATTCTACACATTCCGGCGCTGACACAAAATAGAAATAACAGCCGATTGAAACATCGGCAGTTTTTATTCGGCCTAGCTGTTTACGACCATATTGTCGCGATGAATCAGCTCGTCATCTTCAAGGTAGCCGAGTATTTCGGCGATAGCCTCTGTGCTCTTCCCCATGATAAGGAGAGCTTCATCGGAGCTGTAATTAACCAGCCCACGGGCAATCTCCTGACCCTGCGAGTCAATGCAGCTGACTAGGTCGCCACGGGTGAAATGGCCCAATACTTGAGTGACACCCACTGCCAGTAGGCTGCGCCCCTGTGCGGTCAATACCTTGACTGCACCAGCGTCCAGCTGCAACTGTCCCTTTACCTGAAGTTGACCGGCCAACCACTGTTTGCGGGCCGCGAGGGGCTGCTGGCTGGCAGTGAGCAATGTGCCAACGTTGTCGCCAGAGGCAACTGCAGTAAGAATATTGCTGTTGCGTCCGCCAACAATCACCGTGCTACAGCCGGAGCGCTCGGCCAGTCTTGCGGCCTGCAGTTTGGTGACCATGCCACCACGTCCCAGGGCACTGTTGCTGCCCCCGGCGAGGGCATCGAGACTACTGTCTTTGGCCATGGCCTGTGATATCAACTTGGCCTGGTCATCCTGATCGGGGTTGGCTGTAAAGAGACCATCTTTGTCGGTAAGAATTACCAGCAGATCCGCATCAATAAGATTTGCGACCAGTGCCGCGAGGCTGTCGTTGTCGCCAAAGCGGATCTCGTCGGTAACGACAGTGTCATTCTCGTTGACGATGGGAATAACGTTGAGGTTGATCAGAGCCTGCAGCGCGCTTCGCGCATTGAGATAGCGCTGACGATTGGCTAGGTCATCATGGTCCAGCAAGATCTGTGCGGTTAAACGCTCAAAGCGCTTGAAACTGCTCTCGTAGGTTTGAATCAGGCCCATCTGGCCAACGGCTGCCGCGGCCTGCAATTCGTGAATGGTTTTGGGGCGGTTTTTCCAGCCAAGACGCACAATGCCCTCGGCGACAGAGCCCGAGGAGACCAAAACAATCTCTTTGCCCTGTTCGAGCAGTTGATTGATTTGTTCGACCCAGCCGTCGATAGCCACGCGGTCAAGGCCGGCACCATTATTTGTCAGCAGTGCACTGCCAATTTTTATCACCAGACGCTCTGCGTCTTTTGCAATGGTTCTTGTCATGCCTGTTTACTCTACATTTTGCTCTGCATTTTACTCTGCGTAGATCACTTCGACGCCGTCATCATCGTCTTCATCGTCAAAATCATCATCAAATTCCTGCCCCTCGACCTGCTGGCCACCGCGGCGTGCCAGTCGCCGGGCTTCGGCGAGCTGTTCTATGCGTTCGCGCGCCTCTGCCTGTATTTGCAGACGCTGGGCATCCACCGCTTCGAGCAGTGTCGGGTCTATGCTCTCCCGCTCGCGATGGCCGTCGATATAATCCATAATTGCAGCACAGAGAGCTTTGGTGCCCTCGCCGGAAATAGCCGAGATAACAAATACCGGGCCCTGCCAGTCGAGCTGTTCAACGACGGCTTTGCAGGCGTCCTCAACCTCATCCTCCGGCAACAGATCGGTTTTATTCAGTACCAGCCAGCGATCGCCTTCTGCCAGGGTCGGGCTAAACTTCGCCAGCTCCTGTTCAATCACCTGAGCGTTCTGCGCTGGTGTCGTGGCGTCATAGGGCATCATATCCACCAAATGCAACAGCAACCTGGTACGGGTTAAATGCTTAAGGAAGCGAATACCCAGACCGGCGCCCTCTGATGCACCCTCAATAAGACCGGGAATATCTGCAACCACAAAGCTTTTGTCGCCGCTCATACCCACCACACCGAGGTTTGGTACCAGAGTGGTAAAGGGATAGTTAGCTACCTTGGGACGCGCTGCCGAGACGGCACGTATAAACGTCGATTTACCGGCGTTGGGTAGTCCTAGCAGACCGACATCTGCGAGTACCTTAAGCTCAAGCTTAATCTCGCGCATTTCTCCTTCACTGCCAGGTGATGTCTGGCGAGGTGCGCGGTTAACACTGGATTTAAAGCGCGTGTTGCCAAGCCCATGAAAACCTCCCTGAGCAACTTTAAGAGTTTGCCCCAGCCCTGTGAGGTCGCCGAGCACATCGCCGGTTTCGGCATCCAGCACAGTAGTGCCTACAGGCACATTCAATGTCAGGTCATCTCCGCCGGCACCGGTGCAGTCAGAGCCGCGCCCCTGCTCGCCGTTTTCGGCTCGGTAATTGCGTGTAAAACGAAAGTCGATCAGCGTGTTTAAGCCTTCTGTGGCAACCAAATAGACACTGCCACCATCACCGCCATCACCACCGTCAGGGCCGCCCTTGGGAATATATTTCTCACGGCGAAAGCTCATGCAGCCATTGCCGCCTTTACCTGCCTGTACTTTTATTGTTGCTTCGTCGACGAATTTCATTGAGTCAGTTTACAGTTGCCAGAGGGTTGTGTCATTTCGGGCGGCGCGATGGCCTTTTTGAAAAAGCGCCCGGCCAATAAAAGCCGCCCATAAAAAAAGCCCCGCGTGGGGGCTTTTTTAAACTGAAGGGGTATAACTTACGCGGATACCACTTCTGCATACTTGCGGTTCTTGGGGCCTTTGGTCACGAACTGAACAACACCTTCGGCGGTGGCGAACAATGTGTGATCTTTACCCATGCCAACATTGTTGCCTGGGTGGAATTTGGTTCCACGCTGACGAACGATAATGCTGCCTGCATTGATTTCCTGGCCGCCATAAACCTTGACACCAAGGCGTTTACTTTCCGAATCGCGACCGTTCTTAGTACTACCACCAGCTTTCTTGTGAGCCATTTCTATATCCTCTTAGAATTATCCAGCGTTGATGCCAGTAATCTTAACTTCTGTGTACCACTGTCTGTGGCCCTGTTGCTTGCGTGAGTGCTTGCGACGACGGAATTTAATGATATTCACCTTGTCGCCACGACCGTGAGAGATAATCTCTGCAGTCACTTTACTGCCCTCAACGTGAGGGGCACCGATCTTGACTTCAGCACCTTCGCCAACCATCAAGACTTCTTCAAAATCGATATTATCACCAGTCGCCAGATCAAGCTTCTCCAGCCGCAGGGTCTCACCCTCGACAACTCGATGTTGCTTTCCGCCACTTTTGATTACTGCGTACATGTTCTGCTCCAATTTAGGATGGCCACAGGGTTCATATGGCCAAATTCCGTCGCTTACCGTTATGGAGCCAATAGCCCCTGCGAGAGGGCGGCAATTCTAATGGAACACCCTACTGTTAGCAAGTGTTTAAACAGGGAAAATACAAGGAATATTCAAGTGCTGGCAGCGCCTATCTCTGCAGCCAAATTAGCGAGGCATTGCGGCCGGTTTTTGACTCGCGTCTGAAGGAGTAAAAGCGCTGATTATCCGTGAAGCTACAGTAGTTCCCGCCATAGATTTCGCTGACACCGGAGGCGGTTAATTCAGCGCGCGCCAGCGCGTAGAGATCAGCGAGGTATTTTTCGGCATCGCTACTGACCGCTTTGAATGCTGTTCTGATAGCTTGCTGCTGAGAGTTGTTTTGCGCGTTGTTTAAAAAGGCCTGCAGTACTTCAGCACCAACTTCAAACACCTGAGGACCTATTGCCGGCCCGAGAAAGGCCATCACCTGCTCGGGAGAGTCGCTGAACCTGGCCACAGCTTTTCGCAGTATGCCGCCACAGAGTCCTCGCCAGCCAGCATGGGCAGCAGCAATTTGGTCGCCGGCCTGATTGCAAAACAGCACCGGCAGACAGTCGGCGGTTAATATTGCACAGACCGTATTGGCTTTATCGCTGTAACTGCCGTCGGCGCTTGCCGCCTGTGGGGATTCGGGAACATAGACCAGATCTGTGCCATGACATTGATCGAGCCACAGGGGCTGCCCAGGCAGCTGCAGCTGCTCTATAAGCTTATGACGATTTTTTAGTACATCGGCTTGGCTGTCATTGACGTGCAATGCCAGATTATTGCTATCGAAAGGAGCGCGGCTATAGCCACCACTGCGCAGGGTTATTGCCGATTTTACCGAGGCGGGTGCCGGCCAATCGGGAATTAGGAAATTCTCTGTCACCAGCTCTGCCTCCTACTGTTCGGTTAGCGCTTGAAGAAGATCTTGCATATCTTCCGGAAGCTCTGTCTGCCAACTGATAAATTCGCCGCTATGGGGATGAACCAGTCCCAGCTCGCGGGCGTGGAGGGCCTGGCGACTAAAACCCTGAAGGGTCTCGCGCAACTCATCAGAGGCGCCTTTGTGAAGGCGAAATCGACCGCCGTAGACAGCATCGCCAACAATTGGAAATTGAATGCTGGCCATATGCACTCGTATCTGATGAGTGCGCCCGGTCTCGAGCTTAAGACGGATATAGGTATGCCCGGCAAAACGCTCGAGAACTTTGTAGTGGGTACGCGCCTCTTTACCATCCCTGACAACTGCCATTTTGACCCGCTGCTTGGGATGCCGGCCAATTGGCTGATCGACACAGCCACCGCCGGTCATAACACCACTGACAACGGCTTCATACTCACGGCTTACTGTTCTTGCCTGTAGTTGGGCAACCAGGTCTGTGTGGGCGGCAAGTGTCTTGGCGACCACCATTAAACCGGTTGTGTCTTTGTCGAGGCGATGGACTATTCCACCTCGCGGTACTGATGCCAGCTGGGGAAAGTGGTAGAGCAAGGCATTGAGCAGTGTACCATCGCGATTACCGGCAGCTGGGTGGACAACAAAGTTGGCCGGCTTGTTGATGACAATAATATGTTCGTCTTCGAACACTATATCAAGGGAGATATCCTGAGGCTCCCAGTCACCCTCAGCTTTTAGTTGCGTGGAAATTGACAACTGCTCGCCGCCAAGCAACTTTTGCTTTGGGGGCATTTGCTGGCCATCTACCCGAAGATCGCCGGCTTTAATCCACTGCTGCAACCGCGAACGAGAAAATTGCGGAAAAAGTGCTGCCGCTATTTGATCCAATCTGCGGCCGCAGTCGGCTGGGGATACTGTGGCTCTGTGCTCAATTAAATCATCAAAATCGGTCAAACCTGCTGCCCCTAAACTAAAATACCCGTAACCTGCATGCGATTATTGGTAACCCTATGCTGTTGTCAATGCAGATACTTAAATAACCACCTTGGATAATGAACTTGAATACTGGTTCTAGGGCCACTTAAAAGCAGCCGTGAAATTCACTGCACAGATTGGTTTAACGCAGGCTGTGTGGTTAAATGCACGACTCGATGGCCAACTGGGCTAACTGCATCTCAAGCTGGGAATATTACATGAAAAATACGTCAATTATTTTACTGTTAATGAGTTTAACTTTTATCTCGGGTTGCTCATGGCTGGGATCGGGTGATGACGAAGTAACTGAAGAGACTACTGACGGTTATACCGAGAGGGATTTCTACGAAAAAATCCAAGTCAGCCTCAACGCTGGTAACTGGACAGTGGCAATTACCAATCTTCAATTGCTGGAGTCACAGTTCCCCTTCGGTAAATATGCCGAGCAGGCCCAGCTGGAACTTATTTACGCCCAGTTCAAGACCGCTGATTACGAGTCGAGCATTTCGGCTGCAGACCGTTTTATTCGCCTGCACCCCCAGCACGTCAATGTTGACTACGCCTACTACCTTAAAGGCCTTTCTGAAATCTCTCAGGCCAGCAGCTTTTTTGATGGGTTTCTTCCCACAGACAACACCAAGCGGGATATAGGCTCGGCGCGCAGTGCCTTTGCCACGCTCTCTGAATTTCTGAACCGCTTTCCAAAGAGTCCCTATGCAGCTGACGCGCGCAAGCGTCTGATCAACCTGCGCAACCAGCTGGCCCGCGCCGAAATTCATGTGGCAAACTACTACTTTTCGCGCAAGGCCTATTTGGCTGCCGCCAATCGTGGTCGCTATGTTGTCGAAAACTTTCAGCAGTCACCAGCTGTACCTGATGGTCTAGCGGTAATGGCTCAGGCGTATATGATGTTGGATATGCAGGAACTTTCTGAAAATGCGGTTCAGGTACTGGCGGCCAATTATCCGGAACACCCCTCCCTCGATAAAAATGGGGTTTTCGATTTCGATAAGCGATTGCTCGGCAAGGAAAATGCACTGATGGGTAAGATAACCCTGGGTTTAATAGATCGAGTTCAACCTCCAGCATTTGATACCAGTGCCATTTTCAATCGATCCATTCGCGATTCAGAGCTTATTGACAACTAAGCTGGACAACAGGAAGGCTCGTGCTCTATCTGGAGCTGGCTAACTTTGGACTGATGGACTAGCGCTAACGCAATAGAGACTGGTTACAACCTCCATGAACAAAGCAGATATTATCAATGAGATGCGCGTCCTCAGCGAAATAGACGCGCACTATGAAATTGAGCGCCGCACTTACTTTATCAAAAACCAACTTCTTGCCTCTGGCTGCAAAACCCTGGTGCTAGGCATCAGCGGTGGTGTCGACTCCTCGACCTGTGGCCGCCTGGCCCAGCTTTCCGTGGATCAGCTAAATGCTGAACAGGGTTGCAACGACTATCAGTTCGTAGCCGTGCGCCTCCCCTACGGTGTGCAGATGGATGAGGATGACGCTCAAATTGCTCTGAAATTTATCCAGCCCAGCCAGAGCCTGACGGTCAATATTAAAGCTGGTGCCGATGCCATTCATGAAAGCGTCTGTGCGACGTTGGCAGAAAATAAACTGCACGCCCTGCATGACGAAGCGACCGATTTTGCCAAGGGCAACGTCAAGGCCAGGGCACGTATGGTCTCGCAATATGAAATTGCCGGCATTTTGGGTGGTCTGGTATTAGGCACAGATCATTCGGCAGAGAACATTACGGGCTTCTATACTAAATTTGGTGACGGTGCCTGCGACCTGGCACCGCTGTTTGGCTTGAGCAAGCGTCAGGTTCGTCTGCTCGCCAAAACTATGGGTGCACCAGAGTCACTGGTAGAAAAGACACCCACTGCGGACCTCGAGTGCCTGATGCCGCAAAAGGCTGATGAACAGGTACTCGGTCTCAGTTATGATGACATTGATGATTTTCTCGAGAATAAACCGGTGAGCAAGGCGGCTGAGGAACGGCTGATTGCCATCTACACAAAAACTCAACACAAGCGTTTGCCAATAGCGACTATTTACGACTAGGGCCTGGCTAACCGCTAACGCCCTGTGAAGAGCTAAACTCCAATGCGGATGGAGAAGAATTTAGCATGCAGCTGGCCAGCCTTGACGATCAATCCTCATCTCCTAGATTACTGAGGCTCTATGCCTGCTACCGACTTTTTCTGTCAATGCTGCTGCTATGGCTGGTGCAGTTTGACTTCGCCCCGACCTACCTGGGAAGTGACAACCCCTCTCTCTTTGCGCTGACTGCCTCTACCTATATAGGTGTTAATCTGGTCAGCCTGCCACTATTTTACCTGCGGCGCTGGCAACCGAGTGAAACAGCGCTGTTTGCCATGCTGTTGATCGATATTGTCGCGATTAATTTAATGATGCATGCCTCCGGCGGACTAAATGGCTCTGTGGGCTACCTGCTGATGGTAACTGTCGCTGCATCGGCTACATTTTTACGCACACTGCTGGCGCTATCTATGGCGGCTATCGCCAGCTTTATTCCGGTCTCTGTCAGTCTGTCAGAATTTTTACTCGGCAGTGGCGATCAATCGGCAGTTGTGCGCAGCGGCATTTTTGGCATTTTGCTATTTGCCACGGCAGTTATTTTTATTTTTCTCACCAAGCGCCTGACAACTGTCGAGGAGTTGGCTAAAAGCGGGGCCCAAACTGCCACGCGGCTGCAGCATCTGAATGATCTGGTGATCAATAAAATGCTCACCGGAATCGTTGTTTTTGATTCTGAATACCGTATCGAACAACTCAATGAACGCGCTTCGCTACTGCTCGGTTCAGTTGATGGACAGAAACTGCTCGCCCGCGGCGACACAGTGTCGTGCCAGCCAACTCTGATTGACTATTATCGCGACTGGAAGGCCAATCCCCACAGACAGCTGCCAACTTGGCAGGCGCCCAGTTCCAATATTCCACTGCAGATCAGCTTTAGTGAGATTGTCAGCGACGTCTTTGGTGACAACTCTGATGAAATAATGCATGACAATATCCGCGATACGATTATGTTTATCGAGGATGCCCGAACCCTGTCGCAACATGCCCAGCAGTTAAAGAATAGCTCCCTCGGCCAACTGACATCCAGCATTGCCCATGAGGTTCGCAACCCCCTGGGGGCGATTAGTCATGCCGCACAGCTACTCAAAGAGTCGCGACTTCCGGCAAAGGATCAACAGCTGGTCGATGTGGTTCTGAGACATAGCACCAGAGTAAATCAGCTAGTGGAGGATATATTGCAGCTGTCTCGGCAGAAAACTCCGCAAATTGACATCATCAATATCTACGACAACTGCCTGCTGAGTAAAACTCAGATCGAGGAGAGCAAATTGTTCGACAATACCTGTATAGAAATTGACGACAGCGCAAAATTTCTCAGCGCTCCTTTTGATAGCAGCCAGTTGCAACAGGTGTTGACCAATTTACTGGGCAATGCCCTGCGCCACTCGGCTCTGCAAACCGGTGCGCCATGGGCCGCTATTAAATTTGATTACCAGCAGGATATGGACCTGACGATGCTGAAAATTTACGACCGCGGATTGGGGGTTACCAGTGAAAATAGACATAAGATTTTCGAGCCCTTTTTTACCACCGAGAGACAGGGTACAGGTCTCGGCCTGTACATTGCGCGGGAACTTTGTGAAATTAACTTTGCTACACTAAGCTATGTTTATCGAGCCCCATCAGAGCACTATTTTCAAATAGTATTCTCCAATCCAGCCAAGCAACTGCCAAGGAATGCAGCCAATGAAAAAAACCGTTCTGATCATTGATGACGAATTGGATTTGCGCGAGCTGCTAAAACTCACACTAGCAAAAATGGCAATAGAGTCAACGGCTGTAGAGACCGTTAAAGAGGCCAAGACAGCACTGCAGGCAGAGCATTTTGATCTCTGTTTGACGGATATGCGACTCCCCGATGGCAATGGACTTGAGCTGGTCGACTACATTCAGAAAAACTATCCGCAACTGCCTGTCGCGGTTCTTACCGCCTATGGCAATGTCGAACTGGCGGTAGATGCCCTCAAGTTGGGGGCCTTTGATTTTATCTCCAAGCCCATCGAACTCACACGGTTGCGCTCACTGATTAGCAACGCCATAAACCTATCTCCCCAAACCCAGGCCAAAACCACAGTTGATACACCTCTACTGCTTGGCAATTCAAAACTTATCAGCGATATACGTCAGCAAATCAGCAAGGTTTCCCGAAGTCAGGCACCGATATTTATCAGCGGTGAATCAGGTACCGGTAAAGAGTTGGCCGCGCGCGCTATACATCAACAGAGCGCCAGGGCAGCTCAGCCATTTGTACCTGTTAACTGTGGCGCTATTCCCGACAACCTTGTTGAGTCGGAATTTTTCGGCCATCGCAAAGGGAGTTTTACCGGTGCCTACGAGGATAAGCAGGGATTGTTTCAGGCGGCCAACAATGGAACATTATTTCTCGATGAGGTAGCTGATCTGCCACTGGATATGCAGGTTAAATTACTTCGAGCTATTCAGGAAAAACGCATTCGCCCTGTGGGCTCAGAGAGTGAAATTGATGTAGATGTTCGGCTTATCAGCGCCACCCACAAGAATCTTCAGGAGGCGCTAAATCGCGGTGAGTTCCGCAGCGATCTTTTTTACCGGCTCAATGTTATTGATATCCATATGCCCAGCCTGCGACAGCGACCAGAGGATATTCAGCCTTTGACGGAGCATATCCTCCGGGCGCTCAATGGCAACAACAAACCGGTCAGTCTCTCTGCCGAAGCCTTGCAGGCACTGTTGCATTACTCCTATCCAGGTAACGTTCGTGAGCTGGAAAATATACTTGAGCGCGCCTGCACACTCTGCGAGAAAAAATGCATTCAGCGCGAGGATTTAAAACTAAACGCCAGTGCTTTAACGACTGAAACTCTGCCCATGGAACATATTCACAGCTCAAGCCAGTCCCGGCGACCAGAGGTGCACATGCCAATTGGCTCGCTGGATGATCACCTTGAGGAAATCGAAAAGGAGATTTTGATCGAAACCCTTGAGGAGGCGCGCTGGAACAAAACCGAAGCGGCAAAAAAACTTGGCATTAGCTTCCGCTCGATTCGCTACCGCCTGGATAAATTGGGACTTAATGACGAGTAACTAATCGCGCTGGTTGTACCACCAAACCTTGCGCCTAAGCCCCAGGGGATCACCCTCGGTATCCTCGGCATGAAAACCAAACATAATGCCACTGATCGGTTTTTGCTCTGTCTCGCAGTTGCCATCACCATCGCAGTTTTCAATATCGACCATTACAGTAAAACCAACAGGTGGCGGCAGGAAGCCACCTCCCTCAATCTCAACATAATTCTTTTCACCCGCTGTGGCACCGGCAACTGCAAAAGGATCAATTTTGTAGATTCGCGCTTCACCAAGATCGCTGCAAGCACTGTTAATACCGGGCACATTGGTGGCAAATGTGGTTGTTTTATTGGCGGTTAGTGCCGGCGTTACCGCCTTTTCACCACTCTCAAAGGGCAGGTACCAGCCCTTAATAAATTTACTGTCAGCTACTATTTTCTGATCCGGGTCAAACTCAAGTGTGCCACCATTTAGCGTATCGGCTTTCGCTAGATTGTTGAGCTGCAAAGGTGCTGTCGCCATGGATACGCCCGCCTGATCATAGTCACGGTAAAACAGCATATAATTTTGCACAGAGGTATCTGTCGGTTTTTCACGATTACCAGAGCCAATAATCACCATATCGTAGCTGCCATCAGGACTCTCGACGACATCCGGAGCATTTAAAAAGCGCTGCCCGGTGGCGGAGGAAAATGTGAATAACCGAGTAGCTTTCCAGTCGCCAAGTATTGGGCTGCCAATATCAAGCCGCCATAACTGCCCACCTGTATCACCGAAATAAACTCGATCTGAATAGCCGTTGCCATCACGATCCACTACTGCCAAATCCGATGGCACGCTATAGCTCATGGCAGCTTCAACAAGCACCGTACCCGAGGGGCTGGATACAGATCCGGCGGTTACCTGCCAGATATCGGCACCGGTTTCAGCATCGATGACAATAACACCACGACCCTGAGTTCGCGCAGAGCTGCTGCCATCGTCAACATCGGGGTCATAACCCAGCCCCATGATCAGCACTACCCTATCCGCGCTGCCCACTTTTATTTTGCTGATCGTCGGTTTCGACCAGGTCTGCCCCAGCTCGCTGTAGCCATTTTCTGCCGAGCTTTTACGCCATTTTATAGCCGGTGCCAGAGGGTTGGTAACATCCAGAGCGTATATCAAGTCTCCGCCGCGCCGGGCGCTGAGATAGATTATCGCCTTGCTCACTTCATCATTGCTGTCATAGACCACATAGCTGCCCACAGCGCCGTCAAAAAAGTAGGGTTTATTGGCAAAACTGCCGCTTAATGTGTTGTTGTCATAGAGCACCTTGAGCTGCCTGAAATGTTCCGGGGCAGTAAATGCCCAGACCTCTTCGCCATCCTTGGAATTGCTATCCTCCGTTTTTTCCACGGTGCCACCTTTTACAGCATGAAACATACCATCGTTGGAGCCGTAGAAGACGTAGGGCCCTCTATTGCCTCCATAGTTGATCACCACCGGTTGGGAGTGAATAACATCACCGTGGACATTAGGGCGTATATCGGTTGTGTCTGTGGGGTCATCGTTGTCGGCATCCTCGAGATCTATACCTTTTGACCAGTTGATAATGCTGTTCATTTCGGCGGCGTCTGCCGCATCAAAATCGGCAGCGCTGAGATTGTTATTGGCAGTAGAAAAGCTTTCCAGGCTGTTACAGGTGCCAGTACAGGTGAAGACATTGCGAGCGGTGCCAACATATTGCCTAAGCCCCTGGGCGACGCCGCCGCGCTCAACCTCCTTGCCATCGGGGTTATCACTGGGGCTGGCTGTAACATTGCCGCGGGCAACCGAGAGGGTGGGAATATTTTCCCAGTAGCTACTGGTGGCGGTCCAAAAACTGCGTGCACCAGTTTCAATAAACCCGGTGCCTGTATCTTCGGCCGGGTTGCCATTGCCGTCTACAAGGATTGGCTTTTCGGTAATTGAGTCGATACCTATTTGGTAGAGTTTAAGATTTCCGGCCCATCGCGGTTTCTGCGTAGGTCGGAAGATGCCCATATAAATCTGGTTTTCATTGGTGCCTTTTATATTGACTGATACAGGCAAGCTGACAGCGGCAAAAACGCTGTTTTTTTCCAGGATATCATCAATAACCTCTCCAAGGGCAATGGCCAGGGCATCGGCATCCGAGGCAACCAGGTAGTCACCACCGCCGACACCGGCCGATGCGTTGTACATCAGCGCATGCTTTGAAGCATCGGGTTTGGTCAGACCAAATTCTTTTTTATAGTCCTCAGCGTCGGTTAGCGGATCGTACTGCTCACCAGCAGCATTGAGTGCCTCAAAGACATCGATGGCATAGACTGAGACATTTTGCTTGTCGCTGTGCTGGTCGTTGATATCGTTGCTATTGAGAAAGCGTGCATACTCGTCTAGCCAGTTGGCTTCCTCACCTGTATGAAATCCTGTGGACAGTGGGTCGCCAGCAAATACTCCGCCAAGTGCGTTGAGCTCGGTCTCGGCAAGATTATTTTCACCGCTGTCCGGGCCGCCGTTGGAGATAAATAATATATAGTTATTAGCGCAGGCTGAGCCATGAATTGGACTGATGTAATTATCTCCATTAAAAGCTGCAGGGTCGTAACCATCGGGCATATTGTCCTGTGACCCGTCCTGCTTACCGGCCTGGAACTGCTTGCCGGCAAACCACAGATAGGCTTCATTAAAGGCGAGTGCCATTGGCGCATTGTTGGTTTTGGGCAAGTTTTCCGAGCCGTAAAAGAGCGTTTCGTCAAAGTCGGCAGCACCCCACTTGGAGGCCAGCTGTGCATTGCACGCAGCCTCCCTCAGGGCGGCGTCGTTGCCTTTAAAAGACTCAGGATTGCAGTAAAGTCGTTTCTTGATGGTATCTATGGCAGTAGAACTTGCCGAATCAATTTTCAGGAATGCCTGGATGGGTTTTCCCCCTTTGGGGGAGTTGCCGCTGGAGTAGACCAGCACACCAACATTAATACCGACGAAATCTGGGTTTTCGACAAATCGCTGTTTCATACTGTCGAGAAATTTGAACAGTGCCTCGTGCATAATCTGCTGTTTGGTGACACCGCTGGAGTTACTGTTCCAGTTGGCTGAATTATCCAGTACAAACAGTACATTTGGCGCCTCGACATTTTCAGCACTGGTGCGAAAAATATCGATATCTGCAGAGTTCAAAGACAGGGGTAAGGTTGACAGCAATAGGGCGAAAAATATTCTCAATGGCAGAAAAATTAAAGCTTTCATCAATAGCCTCCTGGCAATTCACACCGGACAGTAGCCTGCCAGGTACTTAAATTTGAATCCTTCAACAAATGTTGACGATGCGCCGGAGCCAGCATCAGTAACGCTGATATTGGCCTCCCAGTAATAGTCTGGATGACAGGGTGCTGAACTGCCCTCTACCAGTGAACAGCCACTTGGTGTTGCCTGTAACAAGCATTGCAGACTGTTTACAGTAACAGTGAGACCTTTGGTGATATCAGAGGGAAAGGACAGCGCAAAATCGCCATTACTATCGAGATAGGCGCTGTTATTTACGAAGTAATCAATATCACTCAGCAGGTAGTTCAGCGAATTTTCTGCCACCTGCTCGGTTTCCTGCTGACGCTGCTGGCTATGCACCAACTGCAAATTGATATTGCTGGACGTTATGGTTGCGACACCTAGCGTCGTAAGCACCAACAGCATAAGCAGTGCGACAACCAATACTGCTCCGTTTTGACTGCATGGTTTTCTGGAAATTTGCTTGGCAGAAGATTTTTTCATAGCCCTGCCCTCTTGATACTTACATTGGTAAGTCTGGCAACTGCGCTAAACAGGCGGCGCTTTTTACTGTCGGCAAATGTCACTCCTACTTTGTCTGCATAGCTGTAGGTTTTGGCGTCGTTTAGACCCGGGGCGGGGTTGCTACTGCTCAAGAGCAGGAATATTTTTACCGAAACCACATTCTCCCACTCCTCAGCGCTGCCAGGTAGTTCAACGAAGGCAGCGTTGACAGCATCGGCATTGGGGATGCCATCACCCGAGCGGTCAATGCCGTAGACCAACTGGAAGTCATCGACACCCTCGACCATAGGCTCAGAAACATAGGCGCCGTTAACCAGCCTCAGGCGTTTGAACACATTGGTGTTATCAACATAATAGATATCCTGGTGGTACTGACGAATGGGCGCCAGCGTAGTCGCGTCTTTTTCCAATAGGCTAAAGTTTGCCTTGTTTACTCCAGTATCCAGTACCATCGCCGCGATGGTTGCCTGCAGATAGTGTTGATTATTGTCTAGTCCAGTGGTGGTGGAGACAAAATTTGTGTCGGCGCGGCGAATTAGCAGGGCATCAGAGCCGCTCAATAATGTATCCCCATTGCAGGTCGCAGTTCCTGCTGCAACGCCATCTAGGCCAAACAGGGGAAAGCTCATACCAGCAGTCAAATCTGTTGTACTCAAGCCGGTACAGGGATTGGGTTGCGCGGTGGCACCGCTGCTATAGTTCTCAAGTCGACCATAAAAACCTGCCAGGCGGATTTCACTCTTTAACAGCTGACTAAGATAGCGTCCGTTTTCGACCATCTCGCTGGTCAGCTCAACCTCTCTGCTAGTTCGCGACGAAGTCAGTGTGACATCGAGAATTGCCCAGGAGAGCAAAATACCAAGCGCTACGGCAATCAAAAGCTCGACTATTGAAAAGCCCGACTGCTGTTGTTTGCCTCGCAGAGCAGTAGCCATGATTAGCTCCCAAGCACCGGAATGTGCAATTTATAGGTCACTGCACGGCGAAATTTGCTCGATAATCCCCCATAACTTGTCGCGCCACAATTTGTGCCGGTGGGCACGGCTGTCTCAACTAGGCCCTGCCAGACAACTGCCACTTCAAAGCTCTGGTTAACATTGTCGTAGGTAATACAGCCGCGGGCATTGAGCAACCCACCGACATTTTTACCCGCAGTGACTTCGGCCGTTCCCTTGAGCAGATCGCTCCAGTTATTTATCGCGTCAACCACCTGTGCCTGAGTACCAGCAGTTCCATAGGTTGAACAACTGTATGGACCTGAATAGCCGGTGCCTACCTCTACTCCGGCGAGACCATAACAGCCTTGAGCGGCCGGATTAGACCTGATCTGGTCGACCATATAGTCGACCAGGTTGAGGGCATAAACACGCTGGTAGACTTCTAACTGGGCTTTTTGGGCGCGATCTTGCAAAGCGGCATAACCGAGTAGACCCACCGAAAAAACCAGCAGTGTGATCAGCACTTCAATAATACTAAACCCGGTGGCTTTGCATCTGTTAGTGACGTTGAGCTCAGTCATACCAGCTGGCATTTTTTTGTCCCAGGTGATTGACCGTTAGGGTGTCGCTGCCCTGCTGTGGCGTTCCGGATTTGGGCGCGGCCTGAAGGGTAAACGTTGGCGGTGAGGCGGCATTGTTAACACCAGTAACAGTGACGGTATAGTTGTCACTGATCGCTGTTGCCGGGCTACTACCCAGAGCCGCAAGGGTTGTTGCATAACTGCGATTATCGAGAATAAATTGATGCTGAAGGCTGGAAACTTCGAGCAGGTACTGCTGTGCGGCGGCACGGTTGGTGCGCACTACATGCTGTTGATAACCGGGATAGGCTACTGCGGCCAGGATAACGACAATAACAATGACAATCATCAGTTCCAGCAGTGAAAATCCTGCGCTTTTGAGTTGGCTCACCATAAGGCCTGCGGCCTCCCTGTGTTTTTTGATCCGTGACAGGAGGCTACTCTAGAGAACTAGATGACAAAAACCAGAATTGACCGACTAACGTAATAAAACATCAGATTAACGTTATTTTAGCTGCTATGGCATTCGATTTTTACGCCGTTACTTTCGTCATAACCATCGCCATCTGAGTCGCTGGATAAGCGAATACGACCACTGCGAAAAATGATGACGTGACGCCCATACGCAAAATTTTGATCCTCGGAACAAACCTGGAAGCTACCTGATTCCATGGCCTCACCCTTTGCTGAGAATCTAATAAAACTGCGTCCAAAGGAGGCTGCCAGTTCAAGCTGAACGGCGTTGAGATCAATATCCTGTTGCAGAGATTCACCAACACTCAAGCTGTTATCAAGATTGTTATCGCGAAACACCACCAGGCGCACACCATTCTTGGTAACGCAGGCATTAAGAGTATTAACGCTGCACACTGTCCATATCTGCTGCTGTGAGATGGCGAGGCCGCGAGCCAGCTCCAGGGCACTGCGAAGCTGTACGGTCTTCTGACTGACAGTGCGTTTTTGCGCGAAGTTGGTAAAGGATGGTGTGGCTATCACCAATAGGATTGCCGCTATGGCCAGGGCGACTATTAGTTCTAAAAGTGTAAATGCATAGACTTTGGCAAATCGGTTCATCCTTAAACTCTCCAGGTGGCACTTCCGTAAGCATAGCACTTAAAAAGCGCATCTATTTCTGGATGCAGTGGAGGGGTTAGTGGAGCTGTTTCCTAGGAGCTGTAAATTTGCCACTATCTCCACAACGCTGATTAATTCAACGTTGCGAAGACAGTTATTCTTTTAAGCAAATAGCCTCTAAAGATTATTTTCTGTAGGAAATATTCCTCACTTCGATAGTTTTTCCATCTAAACCAGAATTTCCCCAGAAAAATAACAGAGATGTAATATCAGTGAAATCCGCGCCTTTGTTCAAGGCAGACACTGGAATCTGGTGAGTTACCCAGGAAGATGTAATTGAACGACTTTGGCCTGGCCCAAACAGAACATAATTATTAACCTGCGGTCTTGCATTGTTTTCCCAGATACCTGACTGAAAACCAAGTTGAAAGGTTGAAGAAGTGCTTCCTTTAATATCAAAGACTAGAGTGCCATTGGAAAAACCCGAGAGATTCTCGCCAGAGGACGCTTCGATTTCTAGGGCGGCGCCCCACCAGCCACCGGTTCCAGTGTTTACGGTCAAAACGCCATCTGCGAGGCTTAAATCAGCAGTGCCTTCCCAGGGATTGATCAACAATGTACTACTAGGGTAAGTAATGCTGTTGGAAGCACTGGGGATCAATGTGCTGTCGTCTAACACATAGATGGATTCAGTGACCAGTTGTCCAGCAGTTCGGCTCTCATTGACATTAGATGTGGAACCATTGCCACCAGAGGTATTGCTTGGCGGAGCATAAAGAACACTGAGAAGTGCCTGCTCGTTACCATCGTAGGTTTTGCTAATGGCCGATCCGCCGCGGGTTAGCCCATCAAATACGCCGTTATCAACTAAATCCCAGAGAGCATATTTTGCTTTGCCTTCAACAGTAAAAAGGCCGAAGTGATTTTCCGAGCCCTGGCTATTGGATGAGTCCTTCCATGGTTCATTAAAGGCCTCAAAGTAGAACATGGAAATGCCGTTTTGATTGGTCCACTCACGCATATGTTCAAAATAGAGCTTCTCCTTGAATTCATCCGCAGCGTTGGAGCCCGGATTGCCATACTGCCAGTTGGCTATCGTTGACCAGCCGGTTTCACCAATATGAATGGGCTTGCTACTCAGCGAGTTGCTATCGATATAGTTTTTCGCCGACTGGTACTGGGAAATTGCATAGTCTCTGGAGCGCAACATCGCAGCCTCAACTTTAGCCTGATTACTAAGGCTCTGCTCATCGGCAGGAACATGCCAGAAAACCGGGTTGTAATGGGTATCGTGGAATGGGTAGGTATGCAGTGAAATAAAGTCCACAGCGTTGATCAACGCATTGAGGTCCGCTTTGTGATATTCACCGCCACCGCCGCCCCAGGAGGCAAAGTTATCGGAACTGGTGATCCAGGTATCAGCCGGAATACCGCCATTGGCTTTGAGTGCCTGTAAATAGTTGACATGTTTGAGAATAATACCAGGCTCGACAAAATAACTCGTCGCCCAGTGCACCATGGCTTCATTACCCACGGCGATAAATTTAACAATATCCGCATACTCATTAACCATTTCGACTGCTGCGGCTATTTCTCTGGCGTTGGTTGCGACATCCTCCTGGGTATGATCCGGAGAACTCGTCCAGGCATCTTTACAGTTTATCCAGACACCCAGCATCACATACATTTCAAAGCTCGAATCGGCCTGCTTTAGCTCTTTGATGGCTTGCAGGGTATTGCCGGCAAAAGGGTAGCCGGAGGTGTTATAGGTTCGCAGAATCCTGATACCCATGGCCGACATGATTTTCAGATCTTCTTTGATATCAGCAATACTCGGGCCATCACTTCGACTGGTTGACCTGTAACCGCCGTAGGAGATAGCTTGGTACTGGGGATTGCCAAGAATTTCCGAAGGGCTTCTTTCAATAGCTACAGTTGCGTCGCCAGAGCCATCTGTCGAGTTATCCGTTGAGCCACCACTAGCACCGTTGGTTACACCGTCACTACTGTCAGCCTGGGGAGTAGTTGGAGACGCGCTACCACCTCCGCCACCACAGCCCTGCAAAGCCAAAAAAGCGGCGAACACAATAATTTGGAATACCTTTACTTTTGCTAACATCTCTCCCCCTAAGACAACTTGCATTTATTATTTAGCTACTACTTTTTTCAAGGAGACAACCATATCAAAATCCCAAAATCTGTGATTGGGAGAAACGATGGGCAGCAGAAAAATTGCGTTATATGGAGGAAATAGACACTCAGTAGGAAATTAGATTTTTTGGCCTACAGCAGTGAGTCGTCAAAGGTTTTTTGATTATTCCTACGAATTTGGGTAGGCGTAGTCGAGGACCATCGTTTGAAAGCTCGGCGAAAGTTAGCCGCGTTATCAAAATCGAGCAACATGGCAATGTCAGAAACGGGTAAATCGGTGCTCTGCAGATATTCCAATGCCAACCGAAACCTTATTTTATCCAGCAATTGCTGATATTTTGTCCCTTCCCTTGCCAACCTGCGTTGCAGTGTACTTTTACTGATAGTAAGGCGCTGCGCAATCTCTGAGCCGGTGGGATAGTGTGACTGGCATGACAATAGCTCGCGGGTAACTCGCTCACTAACCAGACCTGCATGGGTATCATTGGCAAGAATTCGATCACACTGACGGCGAAAAACATCCTGAGCGATGGAATTTGAGGACTCTATGCGCATCAGCAGAGCACTCTGATCAAATATCACCGCAGATTGCGCTGCGTTGAAAACAATCTGATGCCCAAATATTGCGGAGTGTAAGTTGGCATTATCAGGCTGCTGATAGTTAATCAGCAGTTTTGCCTGAGCTAGGCATTCAGGTGCCAAAACTTTGAGATTTTCGAACAGACTGCTGTACAGCGCATCCGTATAAAACCTACTTAAATATGCCGGCAGATGGTTGCCTTTACTTTGCAGCTGAATACCGCGGTCAACTCGAAGGACTTCAATATCCATACTCGGCAATATCGCACGGTTGTAACGCAACAGCAGCTTTAAAATATCGCCCAGAGTCGAACTGGTCATCAGGGCGTAGCCGAACATACCCATTGACAGCAATTTCAGCTCACGGCCTACCCTAAGGCCCAGAGTATCTTCACCATATAGGCGAATCGCTACACTGCAGAGTTGATCAGCTTGTCTTGCGGTCAAAAACTGTATGCTTTCAATATCAACCTCGGATAGATCCAACTGGCTCAATAACTGACCTTTGCCGATGCCCTTTTCACTTAGTTGCTCGATAATGCTGTAAATAATATGTTGATGCACAACACCCCCTAAAACAGCCCCATCAGATTTGCAATGATAAAACGTCGATAGCAATGATGCTATATGACTCTCAATACGACTGTATATGACTCCCAATAAGACCGTATTTAACTCCTCAAAAAGACTGGAGGTCAACTACCATTTTAAGACCTAAACTCAGGGGGGGGGTAAGCTGTCAATGAAAACATTTTCTATCGATCACCCGTCAAAAGGGCTGATCAACTATTCGGATAAAAAGCGTTATCTATGGCTTTTATCAATTTTTATGCCTGCGCTGCCATTGATGGGTATACATCTTTTCTATCGAACCGGCCTGGAATGGGTATTAGCCGCTCCCTTAATGATTACTTATATCGCGATACCACTTTTGGACCACATCATTGGAAGCGATCCAAATAATCCACCCGAAGAGCTCGTTCCTCAACTGGAAGCCGACACCTACTACAGATATCTAACCTTTATCACCATACCTATGCATTATCTTGTGCTCATTGTTGCCGCCTATACAGTTGGCACAGGCACCTTAAGTTGGTGGGCTATCATGCTGATCGCCGTATCGGCGGGAGGATATAACGGCTTTGCAATTAATACCGCCCATGAACTGGGGCATAAACAAACTGCCATGGAGCAATTATTGGCTAAAGTATGTCTGGCAGTCCCCGCCTATGGGCATTTTTGTGTAGAGCATAATCGCGGCCATCATGCCCTGGTTGCAACACCAGAGGACCCTGCGAGCTCACGCATGGGTGAATCCATCTATGCTTTCGCGCTACGTGAGATTCCCGAGACTTTTGTGCGAGGTTGGAAACTCGAACAAAGAAGACTTCACAAACAGGGCAAGAGCACTTGGTCTGTCTCCAATGATATTCTGCAATCCTATTTTCTTAGCGCCCTAGTGCAGGGTTCCCTGATACTGGCCTTTGGCTGGGTGATGCTGCCATTCTTGGCGCTACATAATTTCTGGGCGTGGTTTCAACTGACCGCGGCCAACTATATTGAGCACTATGGGTTGCTTCGAAAAAAGAAAAAGAATAATCGCTATGAACGCTGTAAACCCCACCATTCCTGGAATGCAAATTATATTCTTAGCAACCTAACCCTCTTCCAACTGGAACGCCACTCCGATCACCACGCCAACCCTGTTCGTCGCTACCAGAGCTTGCGCAATTTTGCCGATATTCCAGAGTTACCCAATGGTTATTTTGGTATGTACCTTTTGGCCTATATCCCCTGGCTATGGTTTCGGGTAATGGATAAACGGCTGTTGGCACTTCCCCATATTCAGGGAGATTTATCAAAGGTGAATATTGCACCGGGAAAGAGAAATGCTATCTTTTGCAAATACCAAAAGAAACCGATTTGAAAGATGCAAAATTAATTTTTATCTTCCTCTGCATCCAAATCTAGACCACTGGCCCGCGCCCTGATTCGCCACAATTCACGGGCGCGTTCCTGCATATCGATATGGCTGTCCGACTCATCGACAATTTCCATACCGAGCATGGTTTCTATCAGATCTTCCATGGTGGCAATGCCTAGCGGATCACCATACTCATTGACTATCAAGCTTATGGAGACGCGCTTACTGACCATTTCTTGCATTAAATCTGGCAGCGGCCTGTTTTCCAGGACACTCAAAAAGTCATGCTTGAGTTCGATGAGCTTGGTCTCCCCTCGCCCAACCGCAGCCTCGACATAGACTTCATCCTTACGTACATAACCAATAAGATCATCCCTGCCATTTTGAAATATGGGTATTCGGGAGAATCTCAGTGCCGGGTCTGTAGCAGACAGCTCGGCAATATCCATATCAGCGGATAAAGTGGCCATCACCGTTCGGGGCGTCATCACATCCCTGACAACCAGACCGCGAAATGCCAGAAGTGCTTCAATGGCCCGGGCTTCACCTGCATCAATAACCCCCTCGCGATGGCCTATACTGGCGAGGATATGAATGTCATCCCTTGACAGCGCAGGCCCTTCAGAACGCGGTGCCAGCCAACCGGTTAAACTCTTGGCTGCCACCACCAGCGGATACATTGACCATTGAACCCAGCGTAAAATATGGCCGCAAGCAGGCGCGAGCTCTTGCCAGTAGCGCGCGCCAAGGGTTTTCGGAATAATCTCGGAGAAAATAAGAATCATCAGGGTGAGAACAGCGGAGATGACCCCGAAATATACCTCCCCAAATAACTGGATAGCCTGAGCGCCGGCACCGGCGGCGCCAAATGTGTGGGCAATGGTATTGAGCGAGAGGATAGCCGCCAATGGCTTATCAATATCAGACTTAAAAGCACGCCAGATTGCACCCAACTTTGAATTCTTGGACTCAAGGCTCGCCAAGTAGGTGGGGGTCATGGATAGCAGAGTTGCCTCCAGTAAAGAGCATAAAAATGAAACACCCAGAGCCAGAGCGATATATGTCGCCAGCAAAACCATTAGGGGCCCTCCCTCAAAGACCAGTTGCAGCGAGTATCTACCATAAAACATATGCATTCAATGACAGGTAACAACCCATCGGGCGTCGTGGAATAGTAATGTTGACTTTATTGGGAATAAAAAAGGTGGATAGGTAATTTTAGAGAAACTACTTATCAAAGCAGCATAAAGAAATTTGGTACGACCGAGTGGACTCGAACCACCGACCCCCACCATGTCAAGGTGGTGCTCTAACCAACTGAGCTACGGTCGTACTGTATCAGGACTGAAAGGTATAGAAACCCGTCGTTCCAGAAGGCGGTCATTCTAACCATCCCCGCTGGCGAGTGCAAAGACTTTAATAGCTGATTTAGCCCCTTTGCAGGGCTGTGAAAAACAAACCATAGAAAGTCCTGCGATTATTACTTTTTAGCGCAGTAGATCTACAGAAAGAAAAAAATCCCAAGCCTAAACTCGGGATTTTTTAAAAATGTCTGGAGGATGCAGCACCCTGAACGACATTATCTTCGTTCTGCCAGATTTTTACTCTTCCAGTTCAAAATAAATATTATCAATCAACACATCACCAGCAACCAAGCTACCGCTGGCATCTTTTGGATTCCAAAGTGAAAATGGAACTTTCAGATCACTAAATACCGTACCTGCAGCAACAAAATCTGCAAGAGGAATTCTGTACTTGGCAAATACCTCATCAACAGGCTCAGGGGTGTAGTCCATTAAATTCAATGGACCCTGACCAGAGGCACCTTCTAGCTTGATTTCAACCTCGGCAAATTCATCGGGTATAGATAGCATGGCTACGAGATAGCCATTTGCATACTCGCTGGCATCTATCACGGGGTCTAACTCAAAGTAAATCCCACCCCATTTTCCGCCAGGGTATACAGCTGAGATACTCGAGCCGCCTTCATAAGCAGTTGTAGATCTGGCGGGCTCAGGACTGCCAGGGCCGTAGGTGACGATCTTGACATCTTGGAATGGCGCGAAAGACGAGTTTATCGCCGCAAGGGCAACGGAAGATGCCAATCCCATGGTCTCTTCCTCAACCACCAACACCGGAGCTTCACTCGCTTGTAAAGTAGAGTCCTCGTAGACTCGCACATAATCAACCAGCATTTGTTTTGGAAAGCCGGTGGTTTCATCTGGATTACCCGGCCAATCACCACCCACTGCCAAATTGAGAATTAGATAATGCTCGCGAAGGAATTCCTTCATATCATCTGCTATGGCAACCTCGGCATACTTTTCGCCATCGACCATCCAGGCAATTTTCTCCGGCGTCCACTCAATAGCGTAGAGATGGTAACCATCGCTAAACTTTCCCTCAGCGAGGGTTTTTATACCGCCATCTGAATCATGCCCATTGCTTGCATCGACAAAATGCAATGTGCCATGCAGGTTTTGCTCTTGCATGCCGATCACTTCCATGATGTCGATTTCACCGCTTCCAGGCCATCCAATATCAGGCTTATTGGCGCCCAGAGTCCAAAAGGCAGGCCACATACCTTTACCACCTGGCACCTTGATGCGTGCTTCAACCCGACCGAACCGAAACTCAAAAAGATCTTCAGTAGTCAATTTTGCTGAAGTGTAATCCTGATTATCAGCATCATTCCTGGCACTTATATACAATACCGATCCATCCTCAGAGTCCTGGTCGTCCTGGGTAATACCGGAGTTGGCCTGATCATCAGTATAAAATTGAAGTTCCTGGTTCCCCCAACCTGCGGTTTCACCGTAAAGAGTGCCATCACCCAACATGTATGCCCATTTGCCAGGATCAACAACATTGTCATCAAATTCATCATTCCATACCAGGGTCCACTTTTCTGAAACCGTCACGGTCCTTTTTACAACAGTCGCGCTGTTTCCTGCGGCATCAGACACGCTATAGGTAAGCTCGTAGGTACCTGCTACCGACGTATCAACATAACCATCTTCGACGATTTTAGACGTAATATTGCCATCTACCGCGTCACTGGCAGTAGCTCCGGCATCAGCATAGCTTTCACCTTGCATAACCGTCACCTCTGCATCACCCAATAAGGTGAGTTCGGGTTTCACAGTATCCACTGTTACCGGCGTCTCATCGGAAGAGCCACCTGAGCATCCACTCAGAGAAAATATTGATAGAAAAAATAAAATCCAGATAGATTTGTAATACGACATTTAACTCCCCTTTTTATAACACTATTTATAATTACTTGATGTGAAGAGCAAATAACTCTAACAGAACAGCGCAAAAATGAAATTCCTTTTCCCTAAAAATAGATCGGGGAAACAGTTGGGAAATCCAAGATAATTAAGACTACATTTATAAGCGTACAGTGATGAATTAATAATCTAAAAAAATACATCGGATTCAAGCTTTCGTTAAAAGGATTTTTTAATGCTCCAACCTGTGATTCTTGCCGGTGGCTCTGGCACCCGGCTCTGGCCTCTCTCAAGACAGCTCTATCCTAAGCAGTTTTTACCTCTCACCGGTTCTGAAACGATGCTCGAACTAACAGTCGACAGACTTGCAGATCTCGATTGCGCCCCACCCATTATTGTCTGCAATGAGGAGCATAGATTTATTGCAGCAGAGCAACTGCGGCTTGCCAATATTGCCCACAACGGCATTATTTTGGAGCCTTTGGGACGCAATACCGCACCGGCTATCTGCCTGGCTGCACTTCTGGCAAAAGAGATTAATCCTGACTCGAGTTTAATAGTTCTTCCTGCCGACCACCATATGGGGCAACCTGAGGCTTTTGTGCAAGCTGTTAAAAATGCCACCCAGACTGCATTGGATGGAGCCCTGGTCACCTTTGGCATCACACCTGACCAACCTGCCACTGGCTATGGCTATATAAGAGCGCAACTTGCAGGAGACTCTCCAGAACCACAAAAGATTAGCCAGTTTATTGAGAAGCCATCGCTAAAGGTTGCCCAGCAGTACCTAGATAGCGGCGAATACCTCTGGAACAGTGGCATATTTATGTTTCAACCGGCTAGCTTTCTGGATGAACTACGGTCTCTACGACCTGACATTCACCATTGCTGTGAGAGGGCCTGGAGCAAAAAGACTGCCGACATGGATTTTCTCCGGCCCGATCAACAGATATTTAATACCTGCCCAGCAGAGTCTATTGACTATGCAGTGATGGAAAAAACTGCCAATGCTATGGTTATGGCCATGGATCCGGAGTGGAACGATCTTGGCAGCTGGTCTGCCCTGCTGGATGTGCTACCCAAAAATGGCGATGGCAATGTTGAGGTCGGCGATGTTATTGGTATAGATAGTGCTAACAATTATATCCATGCCGACCACAAGCTAGTCGGTACACTGGGGGTTAGGGATCTGGTAATCATTGATACCAAGGACGCACTATTGGTTGCCCACAGAGATAATGTCGAGGATGTCAAAAAGCTAGTTGAGATATTAAAAAAACAGCAGCGCTCGGAGTACATTCATCATCGTGAGGTCTACCGCCCCTGGGGTAAATATGATTCTATGGATCAGGGCCAGCGTTTTCAGGTCAAACGAATCACCGTTAAGCCCAAGGCTAGGCTCTCGGTACAAATGCATCACCATCGCGCCGAGCACTGGGTGGTGGTCAGCGGCACCGCAAAGGTGACTGTCGATAATGTGGAAAAATTAATCTCTGAAAATGAGTCTGTGTATATCCCGGTGGGCGCAGTTCACGCTCTGGAAAATCCCGGAAAAATACCCATTGAGCTGATTGAAATACAGTCCGGGGCCTATTTGGGCGAAGACGATATTGTACGCTTTGAGGATTTATATGGCCGCGCCTAGGCTTATTCTGGTAATAGCTGTCAACTCGAACTCAGGTAATGAAAGCATTTTTGTTGATAGAGTCAGCCAACCCAACAAAGCGAGGCGACGAGAGATCTCTCGTCGCTTTCGAAACTTCCATAGCTGCTAGGCTTTTTCCAAAACATTCTTTAGGGGGGATGCGACACTGGTCTGTACTGTTTCGATCTTATTTTTTCGCCCAATAGCAAAGTACTGAATACCCTGCTCTTGCAGACGCTTTGGATCATAGAGGTTACGGCCATCAAAAATAACCGGGTGCTTCAAAGTCTTTACGATATGAGAAAAATCTGGCGACCAGAAGGGCTTCCACTCTGTACAGATCACTAGGACATCGGCACCCACCAATGCAGCCTCTTTGGTTCCGCAGAGTGACAGGTCGTCACGCACACCATAGACATCCTGAGTAGCCTCCATTGCATGAGGATCGTAGGCTCTAACCTTCGCACCCTGCTTCCAGAGTGCTTCCATCAGGAAGCGACTAGGCGCTTCGCGCATATCATCAGTACCAGGCTTAAAAGCCAGCCCCCAAAGGCCGATGGTTTTACCCTTTAAATCACTGTTTAATTCATGCTCAAAATAAGCCGTTATCTTTTCAAATAAACGATCTTTTTGCCGGTCGTTGACCTGGGTAACTGCACTTAATAATTTCGGTTCGTAGCCAGCGTTGATTGCTGTTGCTTCCATGGCGCGCAGGTCTTTGGGAAAGCACGAACCACCAAAGCCACAGCCAGGATAGATAAAGCTGTACCCTATGCGGGGATCTGAGCCCATACCGATACGCACCTGCTCTATATCGGCACCAACCGATTCGGCAATATTGGCGATTTCATTGATAAAACTTATCTTGGTTGCCAACATTGAGTTAGCGGCATACTTGGTTAACTCGGCAGAGCGCACATCCATAAAAATTAGTTTATCGCGCTGACGGTTATAGGGCGCATATAAGGCCTGCATCATATCCTCGACAACCTGACTGTCGGTGCCTACAACAATACGATCCGGGCGCGTAAAGTCGCTGATGGCGGCACCCTCTTTTAGAAACTCCGGGTTAGAGGCCACACTGAAATCGAAATCGACACCACGCTTTTTCAGAGCCGCCTTAATAGTTTGGCTTACCTGGTCAGCAGTGCCGACTGGTACAGTGGATTTATTGACTACGACTTTAAAGCCCTGCATGTGCTCACCAATGGTGTGGGCGACATTGAGAACATATTGCAGGTCAGCCGAGCCATCCTCATTGGGTGGCGTGCCGACACCGATAAAGATCATCTCTCCGTGCCGTACAGCCATAGCGGCATCGCTGGTAAATTTGAGGTTGCCATCGGCGAGAGATTCACGAATATAATTTTCCAGACCAGGCTCATAGATGGGCACATGGCCTGCATTGAGAGAGTCTATTTTGTTCTGGTCGATATCGACACAGACTACCTGATTGCCGACATTGGCAAAACAGGCCCCGGTGACAAGGCCAACATAACCACTTCCAAATATTGTGATCTGCAAAACATTTCCCTATTTGTCAATTTCCTGTTTTTGGAAATTTAAATATAGACCACGCAACAAGTGTAAATAGAAATTTTTCTGAAAATATCATTCAGGGGGATTGGGTGATGTCAGGCTGCAGTCGTTGATGTTTGACTGGCGTGTTTTTGACAATATAAGCTTTGTTAGAGAATATTTTTCAGCGCTGCTTTTAAGTTGGCGTATTGATATTCAAAACCCGAGGCAAGGGCTTTTGCCGGAACAACTTTTTGCCCCTGCAAAAGTAGTTCCTCGCCCATTTCGCCAAAGAGAATTTTGATGAGTATTGCCGGCATGGCCAAATAGTTTGGACGCTTTAACAGTGCCGCAAGAATCCCACTAAAATCACGATTGGTCACTGGGTTAGGTGCCGTAGCATTTACCGCGCCCTGGATATTCGGGTTGTTTATGCAATGGAATATGAGCGCCACAATGTCCTCGATATGAATCCATGACATCCACTGCTTGCCACTGCCAATTGGACCACCAAGACCCAGTTTAAATGCTGGCAGCATACGCGCTAGCGCACCCTCTTCCCCTAACACCACACCAGTACGTAAATAGCAGACACGGCAACCCAGGGATTCAAAGCGCTGCGCACTGTTCTCCCAAGTACGGCACAATTGGTGGGAGAATCCATCGGCAACCATGCCATTTTCATCCACCGCCTGTTCGCCGGGTCCATAATATCCAATCGCAGAACCACTTATAACCAACTTTGGAGACGACTGTCGGCTGGCAAAAAAATCAAACAGGCTATCGGTGGTATTGACACGACTGTCATAGAACTTCTGCTTTCTGCGATGAGTCCAGCGACCATTGGCCAGCGGCTCCCCTGCCAGGTTGAGAATAATATCCGGCGTATAGTCGTCATCGATTTCGCTGAGCCGCTTGATAAGCCGCACCGAATCAGGCAGTCGTTGCTCAGCTGCGTCTGGATTGCGTGTCAACACACAGAGCTGCACACCCAGTCGGGTTGCGGCCGCACAAAAATGGCGACCAATAAAACCGCTTCCGCCTGTGACTAGAATTGAGGTCATGCTTTTCCCGAATACCTGAGGTTAATGTCTACCCTACAAAATAGCGTTCAAGGCTGCAATCTTTCCTTTGATCAGAGCAACTTGTATTGCTAAAATTAATACCCTTATTTAACTTGTCGGTTCAGATAACGGCTTTTATCGTTCAATTATTCTCAACTATTTTTTCAAGGCATTCCTATGAGTCTTGCTAACAAAGTATTAGCTTCCAATAACGATCTTCCCATTCGCACTGATCAACCTGTTCACAGCGGTAAAGTTCGCTCTGTTTATTGGCTGACCGAGTCTGACAGCCGTCGTCTGATTGCCGAAAAAGGCTATGACGTTGCCGCTGATGCGCCATTGGCGATTATGGTTATCAGCGACCGAATTTCCGCTTTTGAGTGCATCTGGCAGGGCGAGGGCGGCATGAATGGTGTTCCCGGCAAAGGCGCAGCACTCAATGCAATCTCTAATCATTGGTTTAAGCTGTTTCGTGAGCATGGGCTTGCGGATAGCCATATTCTGGATATTCCCCACCCTTTGGTATGGATTGTACAAAAAGCCAAACCAGTGATGATTGAGGCGATCTGTCGTCAATATATCACCGGGTCTATGTGGCGCGCTTATGAGAAAGGTGAGCGCAACTTCTGTGGCATTGAAATTCCCGATGGTCTTGAAAAAGACCAGCGCCTGCCAGAACTGCTGATTACCCCTTCGACTAAAGGCATTCTCCAGGGTATACCGGGTGTACCGGAAGTCGATGACGTCAATGTCTCACGTGCCGATATTGAAAATAACTACGCTGAGTTTAAATTTCGCAACCGTGAAGATATTGATGTATATGAAAAGCTGCTGGGCGAGGGTTTTGATGTAATAAGCAATGAGCTGGCAAAAATTGGTCAGGTATTTATTGATACCAAGTTTGAGTTTGGCTACGTCACTGACAAGCAGGGTGTAGAGAAACTGATCTATATGGATGAGGTGGGCACACCGGATTCCTCGCGTATCTGGGATGAAGAGCAGTACAAACAGGGTAAAATTGTCGAGAATTCCAAAGAGGGTTTCCGCCAGCTGTTGCTCAATCACTTCCCGGATTCGGATATTTTACTCAACAAAAACCGTATGGCTGAGCGCAACGAACTGGCTCGCGACAATGCACTTCCTGAAGCTGTGATGATGGCTGTATCAGACACATATCTGGGTATTGCTGAGAAAATTACCGGTGAAAAGCTTAGTCTTTCCGATGATCCCAAGGCCGAGATTATTGCCACGCTTGCCGAGCAATATGACCTGATCGATCAGTAAACTACCCTATGGAAAATCAGGGCTGATTGGCTAGCGGCTCTGAACGGTAGTAACGGGTTGGAACCAGGGGCATTTGAGTAACCACAATGCTCCTGGGTTTACCACGAATAATTGCATTAAGGCCGCTACCGGGCACCGAATATTCGCGCTGCACATAGCCCATTGCTACAGGCATGCCCAGCGTTGGCGAGTAGCCGCCACTGGTGATAACCCCTATAACATCACCCAAATTATCAATAATCTTGGCACCGCGCCGAACCGGAGCGCGATGTTCAACCACGAAGCCCACACGGCACCTCTTGGGTGTCTTTAGCATTTCCTCGAAAATACTTTCCGCGCCCAAAAATCCACCTTCATTAATACCACCTGGACGCCGAGATTTACTAATTGTCCATATAAGGCCTGCCTGAACTGGCGTTATAGTCTCATTTAGTTCATTTCCATAGAGGCATAATCCAGCTTCTAGACGCAGTGAATCACGGGCACCCAATCCCGCCCATTTAACCACTTTGTGGGCTAAAATCTGCTCACACAATAACTTGGCATGAGCTTTGTCCACAGAGATTTCGAAGCCGTCCTCACCGGTGTAGCCTGAGCGAGAGACAAAGCAATCGGCGCCGCAAATAGCGATATGACAGCTATTCAAAAAAGTTAGGTTAGAGGCTACCGGCGAAAGCTCGCTCATTACCTCAGCCGCTGCTGGCCCCTGAAAGGCCAACAGTACATGGTCGGCCATATATTCAACCGTGAAGCCCGACAAGTGACTACACAAATGCTTTAAGTCGTCCTCCTTGCGCGCCGCATTGACAACCAGATAATAAGTATCCTCGGCCCAACGAGTTATCACTAGGTCATCGACAATGCCACCTTCAACATTGGTCATAACGCTATATTTTTGTTGGTAAATGGGCATCGACTGTAGATCTGTTGGGATCAACTTCTCCAGAGCCGCGCCTATACCAGAACCACTGAGAATAATTTGTCCCATATGGGAGACATCAAACAAGCTGGCAGCATGTCGACTGTGATTGTGCTCACGCACAATACCAGAGCAGTAGTGAAGTGGCATTTGATAGCCGGCAAATGCAACCATTTTTGCTTTGGCTGCAAGGTGCATATCATGGAGAGCTGTTTTTCTAAGCTGTTGCGCCTCTGGGTTTTTCATTAGTTTGTGCCTTTACTTTCCGTGTAAATTTATCGACTCTTCGATTAACTTATTCTTTTTTTGCCATCACCTAGCATTCAATAATATTAACTGGCACCTCCAGAACGTTCGTGGCCAGCCCGCCCCGGGAAGTCTCCTTGTAGCGCTCGTGCATATCCTTACCTGTTTTGCGCATGGTCTTGATCACCTTATCCAGGGACACGAAGTGCGATCCATCGCCGCGAAGCGCCATACGCGCCGCATGAATTGACTTGACCGAACCCATCGCATTGCGCTCGATGCACGGCACCTGCACTAGACCACCCACTGGATCGCATGTCAGCCCCAGGTTGTGCTCCATGGCAATTTCAGCGGCATTCTCTACCTGCGACGGGGTACCACCTAGCACCTCAGCCAGAGCACCAGCGGCCATTGAGCAAGCTGAACCCACCTCACCCTGGCAGCCAACCTCCGCACCGCTGATCGAGGCATTTTTTTTGTAAAGAATGCCAATAGCCGCAGCCGTTAGCAGAAATTTTATGACACCTTCATTATTAGCGTTAGGTACAAAGCGCATGTAATAGAGTAATACGGCGGGAATAATTCCCGCCGCACCATTGGTTGGCGCAGTAACTATGCGGCCACCAGCGGCATTCTCTTCATTGACAGCTAATGCGTAGAGCGTCACCCAATCAAGCACTGACAGCGGGTCGGCCATACCTGCTTCAGGGCGACTTAACAGCACCTGATGTAACTCTTTTGCACGCCGCCGCACTTTTAAACCGCCTGGCAATATGCCACCGTTTGCCATGCCGCTGGCAACACAGGCCTGCATAACTGACCACAGATGAAGCAATTCCTCGCGAATCTGCTCTTCGCTCCGCCAGGCCTTCTCATTTTCAAACATTATTTGAGAAATACTCAGGTCGTGCTCTCTACACAAATTGAGAAGTTGATTGGCTGACTTAAAAGGATAGGCAACTGCGCGCGGATCCTCAGCCAGATAATCACTGCCCTCGGCAGTTTCATCAATGACAAAACCACCACCGATTGAGAAAAAGGTTTGACTATGTAGCTGCTGAGAGGCGCTGTCATAGGCTGTGAAAACCATGCCATTGGAATGGAACGTCAATGCTTTCTTCTTGTAGAGAATCACGTCGCTACTGTGATCATATTTAATCTTTTGCGTTCCCCCCAGACGAATCGACTGCCCATCAATGATTCGCGCAATTCGATCTTCAATAGAATCCAAATCTACACTCTCGGGCAACTCCCCTTCAAGGCCCAACAAAACCGCCTTAGGGGTACCGTGCCCCTTTCCTGTAGCTCCCAGAGAGCCGAACATTTCAGCTTTAACTCTCCTGACATCGGGGAGTAGGCCCTTCTCACGCAGCACCTCAACAAACTGTCGCGCAGCGCGCATAGGCCCAACGGTATGTGAGCTGGAAGGGCCAATTCCAACGGAAAATAAATCAAATGCACTAATTGCCATAAGCAAAATTAAACCTATTGCAGAAAATTGCTAAATCATAACTATAGACCGTATTTAAAGTTGTCGTGACAGCGCAATAAAACCCATATCAATCAGCGAATAAGAGATACTCTGGCAGATTAGTCAATAGACATATTCTTGAAATTTACCCTCGCGCCTCTTTTAAAAATGCCGATAGATAGCCGTGCCGCTAACTGATTGTCAGACAACCCGCAAAGACCAAATATACGAAATGTTAATCGGAAAACATCACCATTATAATGGTGATATTCAGCACAAAATGGCCTTTAGACTCGTCGATATTTACAGTCTCGATGACAATAAACATAATTATTTGAATAAAACTATCAAAATAACTGTCCAAACAGTCCACAAATAAGCTTTAAATAGCAGTTGATATAAGCGACAAGGGCTTTTAAGCTAGGCAAGTCAGGGTTTATCCAATTGCGTTTTACGGAAGCTGATGTGATTTCAAACTAGAATAAAAACAAGATGCTACTTAAGCACTGGACTAGAAGAGAAACACCACATAAAGAATTACACAAAAAGTGTAACCATAACTATAAAAAATTTGAGGGGCTATCATGAATCACTTTCATATCAATAAATTATGCCTGTCTGTCGCTGTAGCTGGGGCAATGACTTCTGGTTTGGCACAAGCAGACATAGACGAAATCGTTGTTACAGCAAACAAACGTGAGCAAACACTGCAGGATATTCCGCTCTCCGTGAGTGTTGCTAGCGCTGAAACTATTCAACAATCCAGTATTGTCGATCTGATTGACCTACAGACAGCAGTACCTTCGCTGCGAGTCAACCAACTGCAGAGCTCAGCACAGACCAACTTTACGATTCGTGGTTTTGGTAATGGTGCCAACAATCCGGGCATCGAACCCGCTGTATCAGTGGTAATTGATGGTGTTGTGCGCTCTCGTTCGGCATCATCACTGTCTGACCTGCCAACCATTGAACGTGTTGAGGTTCTCAGCGGCCCTCAATCAACCCTATTTGGTAAAAATGCCTCTGCCGGTGTTATTAGTGTTACCACTCAGCTACCTGAGCAAGAGTTTGGTGCGATGGTTGAAGCCACTGCGGGCAACTATGGCACAAAAATTGTTAAGGGTTCTGTCACCGGTGGACTGAGCGATTCAGTTTCATTCCGCCTATCTGCAAGCAGCAATCAATCTGATGGTTTTGCAACAAACCTGGGAACCTCCCCAGGTGCAGAGGATGATGCTGGCGTTAACAACAGAGACCGAAGCGCGGTGCGTGGCCAATTGCTTTGGGAAGCCTCTGACGATCTGACTGTTCGCTTTATTGCCGACCAGGATAGTATCGACGAGAACTGCTGTGTTGCCGGCTCGCTACTGAGAGGGCAGGCCTCGGCTGTTAGCGATCTACTTGCAACTGCACAGGGTTTTGGTACCACTGATGCCGACCCATGGGATCGTCAAATTTATATGAGCTATCCGGCGACCAACTCTGTCGATAATGATGGATTATCTATCCAGATTGATTACGACCTGGACTTTGCCAGCCTGACATCGATTACATCGCAGAGAAACACCAAACTGCGCTCGAACTTTGATGCCGACTTCTCTGCAGCAAAGCTTATCAACCAAAACCTGGTTAATTATGATTTTGATACCTTCACTCAGGAAATTCGTCTGACCTCCAATGGCGACTCTTCGACACAATGGATGGTCGGTGCCTTTTATGCCGAAGAAGACACTGAAACCTTCCGTACAGTAACCTACGGTGACGATATTAAAGGTTATGTAGACTTCTTGGCGGCTGCCGGTTCAGGCGCACCTCAGGGTACTACTGTTGGTGAGTTAGTCGCTCGTGCAGGTTTGGGAGCTGTCATTGGTGATGCCGCGGTAGCAACGATGACATTGGATCAGGTAAATGCTGCATTGGCCGGTGCCGGAGAATTAACTAGCGTCCAGATGGATGCGGCATTCTTTATTCCAAACGGCGGTTCCGTTGGCGAAAGTTTTGACATGAATTCCAAAACCCTATCACTGTTTGCCAATGTTGATTTCCAGCTAGCTGAGGATTTAACGGCAACCGTCGGCCTAAACTATACCGAAGATGAGAAGACTGTTACCGCAGATGTGGCGATTGTCGATGCTTTTGCGGCGCTGCCACTGCCAGCAGGCAATCCACTCACTTCAGTGCAGTTCTTCCCGCCATTCGTCAACTATGAGAACCGCAGTTTTGACTCGGATAAAATAACCCATACCTTACGTCTGGCTTATGATTTCTCGGAAGATACAAAAGTCTACATGGCTCACTCAACCGGCTTCAAGCCTCTCTCCGTGAACCTTTCGGTCAATGCTAACAATGACGATATCGGAAGATCTGCAGATCCCGAAGAATCTACAAACTTCGAACTGGGTCTTAAGCATGTATTCGATAATGGCTACCTAAATCTTGCCTACTTCGACCAGTCGATTGATGGCTTCCAGTCAAACACCTTTGTCGGTAATGGCTTTGCCCTGGTAAATGCCGGTGAGCAAAATCATACTGGTTTTGAATTTGATGCCATGGTTGCTCTCTCCGAGGCGCTGGTTGTCAATGTCTCCGGTATTAAGATCGACGGTGAGTATGTCTCCTTCGTCAATGGATCCTGTGGTGATTTCCCAGGTCTAGAGTGTGACGATGGAAAATCTACCAGAGACCTCAGTGGCACCCAGCCTGCTGGTGTACATGACTGGAGTGTCAATGCCAATGCCGTATACTCCTTTAACCTCAGCGATGGTATCTCTGGATTCTTGCGTGCAGAGTATGTCTACGAGAGCGATGTTGCACTAGTCGACAATGTACCTGAGTCACTGGCAAGCCGCGGCTCTAAGAACGTCAACCTGAGCCTTGGTCTGGATCACGATGCCAGCGGTTTAAGAGCTATGCTCTGGGCGCGCAACCTCACTGACCACGAGTCATTGATCTCAGCATTCCCAACGACAGCCGCACCGGGCAGCTTTAGCGCTTACCCGAACGCTCCACGTACTTACGGTTTAACACTGCGCAAGAATTTCTAAGCGGTAAAAATCGAATAGATACAAACAGGCAAAACCAAAAAGGGCAACTCATTGAGTTGCCCTTTTTTTACCCTGCCCTTTTAGATAAGTGGCTAATTAATTTCTGCAACACACTCTGCGGACAGACACCAAATTAGCGGGTTAATTGGAGGTCACCAGACTCTAGGCCAGACTATCGTCAGCAACAAAGTATTTCGGGTCTTCGATGACATTGACCTCAACCAGGTTACCAGCCTTCTTTAAGAGCCTGCGACACTCATCACTGAGGTGAACCAGATGCAGTGTTTTGCCAGCATTCAGGTAGCGCTCCGCCAGAGTATCAATGGCCTCAAGACCAGAGTGATCCGCTACTCTGGAGCGGGCAAAGTCAATCACCACATCGTCGTTGTCGGCCTTGGGATCAAAGCGTTCAAGAAACGAGGTGACAGAGCCAAAGAACAGAGGGCCAGTTACCGCGTAAACCGTTGAACCCTTGTGGTCCTCTCGCGCGTCAATGCGGATATATTTGGCGTGCTCCCAGGCAAATACCAACGCCGAGGCGATTACTCCCACGACCACGGCAACCGCGAGATCAGTAAAGACGGTAACCCCGGAGACCATTACCAAAATTAGAGCATCACTGCGCGGTACCTTGCCGATAATCCGAAAGCTACTCCACTCAAAGGTGCCAATAACAACAATAAACATCACGCCAATCAGTGCCGCCAGGGGAATCTTCTCAATCAGCGGCGAGCCAACCAGGATAAACAGCAGCAGGCAGAGTGCGGCAGCGATACCTGACAGTCGGCCGCGACCGCCAGAATTTACATTGATCATACTTTGACCAATCATCGCGCAACCGCCCATACCGCCAAAGAAACCGGTCACGGTATTGGCCACTCCCTGCCCTATACATTCCTTATTACCACGACCCCGGGTCTCGGTAATCTCATCGATCAGGCGCAGGGTCAACAGAGATTCAATCAGGCCAATCGCGGCGAGAATAACCGCATAGGGGAAAATAATTGCCAATGTTTCAACATTAAATGGCACCGCGGGAATATGGAAGCTGGGTAGACCGCCAGCGATGGAAGCAACATCACCGACCACGCGAGTATCCAGGTTAAAGCCCATCACAATCAGGGTGACACAGACAATAGCCGCTAGCGAAGAAGGTATTACTCGGGTAAAACGCGGCAGGAAATGAATAATCACCATGGTCAGGAATACCAGCCCAAGCAGCATATAGAGTTGTTCACCCTGCAGCCAGGCGACGTCGATAATACTGCCCTGCAGGGAAGTTCCCTCAAGCCAGCCCGGCTCACCGGCAACCCCAAACTGACTTAACTGGGCGAGAAAGATAACAATCGCCAAGCCATTGACAAAACCGAGCATCACCGGATGAGGAACCATACGAATAAACTTACCCAGCTTTAAAATACCAGCGGTGATCTGCAGGATGCCCATCAATACCACAGTGATAAACAGGTACTCGACACCGTGCTGGGCAACCAGGGACACCATCACCACCGCCAATGCACCAGTGGCACCAGAGATCATTCCCGGGCGACCGCCGATACAGGCGGTGATCAAGCCGACCATAAATGCTGCATAGAGACCAACCAGCGGCTCAACTCCGGCGACAAAGGCAAAGGCCACAGCTTCAGGAACCAGGGCCAGCGCTACAGTGAGGCCGGATAATAAATCATTTTTGTAGGAGATTACTCGACTGGGACGAAGCTCAAACATTTAAAACTCTCAAGGTACTGTTAGTGATATGTGCACAGCTAAATGCTGTAATGCATATAGTGTCAACTGGGGGCGAGCAAACTAGTCCCGCGAATTTCTCTGCTGCGGCCTGGAGCTACCATGTGCAGGCCTGCGACCCTGACCACCGGGCTTGCCGCTGGTACTTTTCCCATAGGGGCTATTGGAGCGGTTACCTCCGGAGCGGCTATCTGAACGGCCTTCCCTAGTATCATCACGGTTATCACCGCGACTTTTATCCCGACCACCGCTCTTTTTCTTGGCGCCGGGCTGGGGGCCATGAGAATAGGTATTTTTGCGCTTGGCTTTCGGGTTGTGTCTGCTATTACCCCTGCTGTTAGTTTCACTTTTCAGGGGTTTTCTTGGCTTTTTAGGACGCACTGGGCGATTTAGGCTGGTCTCTGGCACATCGTGCACAGGCTCAAATCCGTCCATCACTTCACGGGGTAATAACTTTTGGGTCAAGCGCTCAATATCTGAGAGCAGATCCACTTCATCGGCACTGACCAGAGAAATTGCCGTGCCAGTAGAGCCAGCACGACCGGTGCGGCCAATACGGTGGACATAGTCTTCCGCGACATTTGGCAGGTCAAAATTCACTACCTGGGGCAACTGTTCAATATCCAAGCCGCGAGCGGCAATATCCGTGGCCACCAGAATACGAATCTCGCCCGCCTTAAAACCTGCCAATGCCTTGGTACGGGCACCTTGGCTTTTATTACCATGAATCGCCGCAGCGACTATACCCTCGGCATCGAGATGTTTGGTGAGCTTATTGGCACCATGCTTGGTCTTGGTAAATACCAGCGCCTGACTCCAACTGTTATCGTGGATCAGGCGGGTAAGCACAGCCGCTTTTTTCTTTTTATCCACCGTGTAAACCGACTGAGTTACTGTGGCCGCAGCTGCATTGCGCGGTGTGACTGAGATCTCGATTGGTTTTCTGACCAGGCCTTTTGCCAGCTGGCGGATTTCATCAGAGAAAGTTGCCGAGAACATCAGGTTCTGACGGCGCTTTGGCAACAGGCTGATAATACGCTTGATATCATGGATAAATCCCATATCCAGCATACGGTCGGCTTCGTCGAGTACCAGCACTTCCAAGGAGTCAAATTTCACCGCATTTTGACTATGCAGATCCATCAAACGCCCGGGGGTCGCCACCAGGATATCCACTCCCCTGCGCAGCTTCATCATCTGCGGATTGATTTTTACTCCGCCAAAGACAACCGCAGAGGTCAACGATAAATGCCTGCTGTAGAGAGTGACATTTTCACCGACCTGCGCAGCCAATTCGCGGGTAGGCGTCAGAATCAATGTACGGACACGGTTGGACTGAGCGCGGCGGCCAGTACTGAGTCTCTCAAGTATCGGCAGGGTAAAACCAGCAGTCTTGCCAGTACCGGTTTGGGCCGCAGCCATAACATCGCGGCCATCCAGAACTGCCGGTATGGCTTTTGCCTGAATAGGTGATGGCGTCTCATAGCCCTGCGAAGCAACGGCCTTGAGGATCGGGGCTGAAAGGCCCAGTTCTTTAAAGGTCATAAGGTGTCTTTTAGTCTTTGCTGGCACCCGACATTGAGTGCATCTGGAGAATGGCGCGCAGACTACAGGAAATGACCTGTAAAAGCCATTTTATCCGGGATATGGATAGCTATAGTAAAGACAATTTGCTGTTAAAGATAATTACTGGGCAACAAATTTCATGGAAATCGAATTGACGCAGTGGCGAATATTCTTTGGCGTCAGGCCCTCTCCTTCAAAAACATGACCAAGATGGCCATCGCAATTGGCGCAGAGAATCTCCACCCGCCGACCATCGGCATCGGGTTCACGCTTAACCGCCCCGGCAATTTCATCATCGAAACTCGGCCAGCCGCAGTGGGATAGAAACTTGTGCTCTGAACGATACAGAGGGCTGTCACACTGCTTGCAAAGATACAGCCCGACTTCGGTTTTATCCGTATATTCGCCGGTAAATGGTGGCTCGGTACCTTTGTTTTGAATAATGTATTTTTCCTCGGGAGTAAGCTGATTGAGGTGGTTGCTCATAGACGGCTCCAAGAATTATTTTTGCACCAATGACCAGAGATCATCCATGCCGCGCTGCACAGTGGCCAATAGTTTAAGAGTGTGACTGTCATACGCGAGTTTGCTTGAACTTAGATCGCTGTGAAAAAGACGCACAAAGTCCAGCGCCGGATGGCCCATAGCAGCATATTCCCAATCCAGCAGCTTTGGTCCCTGTGCGGTGACAATAATATTTTCCGGTACTAGGTCATGGTGACAAATCACCGGCTTCCAATCACTGTTATCTATGGCAGAGGCAGCAGACAATATGGCCTTTATCATGCCCTGATTGACCAGACCGGTATTCGAGTCATTATCCAATTGGTTAATATAGGCGGTGCAGTAATCCACATAGTTGCGCTTTTCCAGGTCAGGTACAGCAATCGCCTGAATTTGCGCCAGCGTAGAGTTCAGGTTGCGGCGATTTTCCGCACTGTCTTGCCAGTGCTTCCCCTTGCAGTACTCGCTTACCATGGCCTGGTTATCTGCATAAAACAGTTTTGGAACTGCGCCGGTGTGCTGAAGCAGTTGAAAGATTTTCTGTTCCCGGTTGCGATCTATACCCAGACTGTGGCTATTGGCAGCGTTAATTCTAATCACTGCCTGAAAATCACCGCTGGCAACCAGAAAGGAGCGATTGGTTCGTCCACCGGACAGCTCGCGGATAAGCTGAGGCGGGCTGGAGAGAGTCAACCCCTCTACCTGCCAGCGCTGCCATTTAGATAGCGTCTGCTGAAGAAGCTGCTGTGGATTGTTCACGATATTTTTTTACCCAGAGAATATAACCGGCAACGGCGAGGACAATATACAACACAAACAGTCCTGCGGTTTGGTAGAGACCGCGATCCACATACAGGAAGATGGAGACCATATCGATCACCACCCAGTACAACCAGTTCTCGATAATCTTGCGCGCAACCATTAACGTGGTCACCACACTGGCCCAGGTGGTAAAGGAGTCGAGGTAAGGCAGTCGCGCATCTGTATTCGCCGCCAGCAAATACCCTGAAATTACCGTAGCGACAAAAATAACACCGATTGCCATACTGTGGTCGCCCGGTGACCAACGGGATATCTTCAGCCCGGCGTGATTCTCGCCACCGCGCTGCCATTGGTACCAGCCATAGACCGCCATCGCCATATAATAGATATTGAGTGCAGACTCCATATAGAGGCTGACATCGCCAAAAATCCACACATAGATAGCCGTGCTGAACAAGGCACAGTACCAGCAGAGGCTGTTCTCTTTGATAGCAAAGAGCAGATAGGCAATTGCCAGTATTACCGCTACGGTCTCCAGATTAACCCATTCAAACATAGTTATATCCAACAACTTATTTATACCAACTTCTCTCCACCAACTTACAGCGCCTCGTAACCGGGAATAATTTTCGCCACATAGACGGCCATATTGAACTCCCGGTGACAGGCAGCAATTGTATCCTGTACCGCTTTCATGCAGTGCTCGTACTCTCCCTGAACCACTGTGCTAGTGGGGAATGTGGTTATTTTCAAATTCTCAAACTGATTAATTTTTTCAATAAATCCATTGATGGGAGGAATAAAATCCTCCCGATTTGGGTACATACTTATATCGATCGTAACCTGCATGGTAATACTCCTTTTATCCTGCTGTTTTAGAAAGTGTATTTGCCGCTAAGGCCAAACACACGAGGCTCACCCAGCTGAGTGTAAGATTCTGCTATCCAGCCATTATTTGGGTTGTTACCAAAATAAAAACCGCGCACTTCATAATCCTTATTCAGCAAATTTCTTCCCCAGACCGACAGGCTTATGGGGCCTTGCTGATAGCTAAATCTTGCATGCAATAATTCATAGGCATTGGACTGCTGATTGTGGCTGTTAGAGAAGTAAAAACTATCTTTACCATCCACCTGCACTGTCAGGGAGTAGTGCTCCATAAAGTTATATGCCGCACCCAGATTAAACTGATATGCCGGTGCATGAGCCTGATCTCGCCCTGTTTGGTCCAGCGGTACATCGTTTAAATCCAACACTATCAAGTCACCCAAGCGGGTTTCAAGAAGCCCCAGCGCAGCAAAAAATCGCAATTGTTCGCTGAGCTGCCAGTCAGCCTCCAGTTCAAGGCCATAGTTATCACTGCCCTCAATATTGTCTCGGTACGAAGTCCAATTGCCAGTGGAAATTTCCAGGGCTAACTTAGCCTGCATATCCTGGCGATCCATATAAAAAGCCGTTAGGTTAAGGGACAGAGAATCGTCGAGGTGACGGCTTTTCAGACCGAACTCATAATTTAACAGGGCTTCACCCTCATAGGTTAACTGCTGGCTTAAAAGCGCGACAGTGGCATCATCACCGCTAACCAGGGCCTTGCCATAGGCATCTGTATTGAGGCCTCCAGTTTTATAGCCCCTGCTCAATGCGCCGTAAATCATCAGGTTATCATCCAGGCTGTATTGCAGGCTTAGCTTACCGCCAATCAGGTCATCTGCTATATCCCCGACAACGCCGAAACTATCGAAATAATCATTTTCAAAACGCTCAAAACGGGCTCCCAATGACAGCAGCCATTGATCATCCAAAACCCAATCTAACTGGCCATAGGCAGCATAACGGCTGCTATCAAAGCGGCTTGTCAGGCTATCGGTCCAGGCGCCATAATAGTCGGCATCCTCGCTGTAACTGAGGTTCACTCGGCGATCGTAGGCATAAATACCACCGACCCAGCTGGCACCGCCAAGAATCTCATTTCCGGATTGCGACAGAAATCTCAGGTCGATACTTTTTGCTTGACGATCCCGGGCATTATTCTCAAAACCCCTGACACCAACGCTGTCAAAGTCGGACCAATCCCAATCAAAACCATATTCAAGATTAGATTTTTCAGCGGTTACCTGAGCTTCGAGCACATAGGCTTCTGAGCCATCCCAGGTTGCCAGTATTGACAGAGCGGTAGATTCCTGGCGGTCATGGCCCGGCTCATCGGAACGGGTGTTTCTGGTGTTCTCTAGGGAGAATGCGTTGTACCCATTATCGGCATCAATATGTAGGGCTGTTACATCCAGATTGAGTGAGCCCGACACGTCCCAGCGCAACTTGACTCGTGCAAACAGCTCATCAATATTATTGGTGTTATCTCGATTTAAAAAATCATTGGACATAAAACCATCGCCAGTGTTTTTACTGACCGAAAACCGTCCTAAAAGGCCCTCGGTAACAGCGCCACTGGCAACCAGCCCGAGGGTTTTAGTTGCGTAATTACCTGCGCCCATATCGATCCGCCCTTCAAACTCCTCGGTCGGGGCAGATGACTGGAGGTTAATCAACCCTGCCATGGCGCTGGATCCAAAACTGGTACCCTGCGGGCCGCGCAAAACTTCGACCTGCTGAATATCATAGACACCCCCAGCCAAACCCAAATTGCTAAAATCAATACCATCTACCACAAGGCCAACAGAGGCATCCAGGGGTTCTTTAAACTGGCTGCGTTCGCCAATACCCCTGACCTGGAAAAAACGACCGCGAGAAGCACCTGCCGCAAGATTGACATTCGGCGCCAGGTTCAGTACATCCTGCAAATGTGCCGCCGCACGACTTTGAAGCTGAGAGTCGGATACAACTGTCAGGCTCGACGGGGTGGCCTGAATTGTGCTGTCGCGAAAATCCGCGCTAACAACAATCTCATCAATTGTTTCTGCAGATCCGTTCTCGGACATAGCATGGGTGGAATATGCAAAGGTTGCTGTACCGGCAGCAATGGAAAACAGTACAGTGGCAGAAGGTCTAAAAACAGTGGACAAAAATTTCATAATGAGCCTCAGTAACATCAATTAAAGTTAAGGAGACCCGGAGTCAAGAGACGAGGTGAAAGGCAAGCAAGCAAACAGTCCTATTCCTACGCCGGCATAATCCGGATCAGGTTCAAAGGGTGCATCTCAGGCCTAGTTGCACGGCCGCCCCTTAGGAAACGCAGGCATAATAACACTGCCCAGTGGTGAAGGTATAAAAAATATTGACTCATTGTGGCTAAAAAGTAGGCCGCTATTGAGATAAGTCACAGGCCATCTGTCTGCGCTTTTGCAGCTAGACCGTACAGGCAAGAATCCGGCTTATTTCGCACAGCGAACGACCCGACTGCTGGCGCAGATCAGCAAAAACCTGCTCAACCAGACGCAGATCCCGCTGTGCTGTCGGGCTAAACTTCTTCATCAACCCCTGATTGACCAGTGCATCACAGACGTCTTTGGTCAGTAGAAAGGTATCCTTACCCATACTGCGCAACATCATCGGCCCAGAGTTACCACCCAGCCTTGATCCCTGCTTCTTGAGCTCCAACCAAAGTCCGACAAGATCATCAGTTGGCCAATCGGCAATAAACTTTGCAAAGCTACCGTGGCTACGCTGCTTGTCGAGTACATAGCTGGCGTTATGCCTGACCGAGACAATTTTGGTGAAGTTACGGACTATGCGGGTATCCCTGACCAACTCCTCCAACTTCTCATCGCTGAAATGGGCGACCACCAGAGGATTAAACCCGGAAAAAGCGGCCTCAAAGCCAGACCATTTATTGTCTATCACGCGCCATACAAAACCGGCACGAAAAACGCAGCGAGTCATCATCGACAGGTAGCGATCATCAGCCAGAGCGATTAACTGGGCAGAGCTCTTTGCCCGGGGCAATATGGCCTCTAGTTGATCGGTACCACCACGATTACTCGCCGCCAGCCTGTAGAGTCGTTTGTATGATGTTGCCACTAAAATATCCCATTCAAAGCTTTTATTCGGTATCAGATATATTACTCAGCTGATAATTTGATTGATAAAACTCACGCCTATAACCAGCAATAGCAGCGCAAAAATCTTTTCCAACCAGCGGCTGCGGCGCTGATAGGCGTCCAGCGATATTGAGTGTGAGATAACTACGGCCATCAACATATACCAAAACATATCGACACCCCCGGCTATCAAAGCTAGGAGGATTTTTTCCCAGAACTGGCTGCTCGCATCAACAAACTGGCTAAACAGAGCAGTAAAGAAAATTATAATCTTGGGATTAACCAGGGCAATTAAAAGACCATCGCGAGCAGCTAGCAATAGTGACGATTGTGCAGAAACTACCGAATGGGCTTCATGACTAGGTTTTGCAAATAGCAACCTCAACGCCATTAAGATTAAAAATAGACAGCCAGCGACTTGTATCCCATTAAAAACTAGGGGATTGCGTTCTATGATTGCCACCAAACCTGAGGCTGTAGCGAAGGCAAATAGCCCAATCATCAGGCCGTGACTAATTGCTGCTATCAAGCCAGCTATTCGACCCTGGGAGAGCGATAAATTAACGATCACCATCAGACTAGGACCAGGTGACATGGCACCTAATAGACAGGCTAGTGTGACTGTAACCCAGAATCCACTATCCATACATTTACCCTATTTTTATCGATTAGTCAGTTATACAGGCATATTTAGATTAAGCAATCATTAAAACCAAGGGGTTTTAGAAGCCTTAAAGCCAGAAATCGGCTTGGAGAGGCCCGCATCAACTAATACTAAAGTATTAGTACACAAAGGCTATATAAAGCAATTCATAAATCAATAAAAATACTTACCTTGCTGTACATCGACAAATGGATTTGCAATAGATGTTGCATATAGAGGCTAATCGTTACCCAACCAAAAAATACTTTATGTTAAATACCTGAGAAGAGTTTTTAGAATCTATGAGAGCTGGAAGCAAGAATATTATCAATCAACAAATATTAGAAGAAAATTTTAATGCAGGCTTATTGGAGTTTGAGGCCCTGATTAATAATATTAATGAAGATCGTAAGGCGAAGTTGATCGAGCTTTTTGAGGAGTTTTCTGAGGAGTTTTCTGATGAGTGCAGCTGTTAGTAAGGCTGTTGTCGCTCAGGTTACTGGTTAAACTTTTCGGCAACCTTGGAAAACAATCTTGAGCGCTCAGTCTTGGAAAGACCCAATATTCTCTTATAGATTTCTTCAACAGAGTTAATTTTTTTGCCAGAGGATTTATTTGGCACTCCATTGGCATAGAGAGAGTCAATAGGCACACCAAAATAGTCTGCCAAGGCTGCCATAGAATCACGTCGAGGGTCTTGAGTAACCTGACTGAGTATGCGGTTAATAGTTGGCTGAGGAACTCCAGTGGCTCTGGAGAGGCCGCTCTGGGAGATGCCCTCTTTTGCCATTAGGCGTGCTAGCTCTTTGCTCATATGATCACTCATCTTTGGTGCTTTGATTAACTGTCCAGTGATGTACCATTTTTAGGCAACTTTTCATTGGATTGCCAGTTTTATTTTCCTTTTAATAATTAAAAGACCGCTTGAATATTGTTTACTTTAACAGGCTAGTTTTTCGCGATCTTGTCAAGTAGATCCGGTCGGTCGGTAATGATCCCATCAACGCCAAAACCAATAAGATCGGTCATTACCCGGGTATTATTAATCGTCCAAACATCCAATTTTAAATTAAGCTCCCGAGCATTTTCAACCAGAGATCGCGTGACAATTCTAATACCACCCTGCTCAAAAGGCAGTTGTACGGAATACCCCGGCGGATCGTAGAGATGTCCCAATCCCAGCCAACTTAGAACAACCATCCATAGCGCCTCCTCCTCACCCAGAGATGTCGGAATTTCCGGACACTGCTGCCTAAATTCACGCAATACTGATGAGTGGAAGGAACCTACAAGTACCTGATTTACCAGGCCATGCTTTCTAACCAACTGGCAAAGATATTGACCAGCTTTAGGGTCTTCAGGCTTTAGCTCAATTAAAAACCGATTGCTGGGTAAAGCCACAAACAATGACTCCAGTGTCGGGATACGGATACCCTTCTCGGCAACTTTTTCCGGGTAATCATACTTATGGAAACCGACATCGAATATCGATAACTCAGCGAGAGTCATTTCGTCAATTCGACCAGTGCCGTTGGTGGTTGAATCAATTGTTTCATCATGGCGGACAACCAAAATATTGTCGGCAGTTAAATGAATATCCAACTCGAGGATATCTGCACCAACAGACAGAGCATTCACTGCGGCCTCTAATGTATTGCCGGGCTGCAGTGCCCGGCCATTACCATGGGCGATAACGTTAAATGAATTGTCCGCATAAAAGGGAATATCCTCTACACGGTTATCTGCAGGCCAAAACAATAATGTGGCATAGAGAATTGCGCTTGCCAATAGGTAGACCGCTAACTTTTTTGTTCGCGAAGAGGCCATAAAAAAAATCACTATTATTGAATATTTATTTATTGAGACGGTTGGCAATCAACTCGTCCACAACAGAGGGATCGGCCAGTGTTGAGGTATCACCCAGATTGTCCAATTCATTCGCCGCCACTTTTCGCAGAATTCGCCGCATGATTTTTCCAGAGCGGGTTTTCGGCAAACCCGGTGCCCACTGAATAATATCCGGTTTGGCAATGGGACCAATCTCTTTGGCACAGAGTTTAACCAGTTCATCCCGCAAGGCTTCATCTGGCTCGACGTCAGACATGGCTGTGACATAGCAATAGATACCCTGCCCTTTTATATCGTGGGGATAACCTACCACCGCAGCCTCAGCAATATCTTGGTGCAGAACCAACGCACTCTCAACTTCAGCTGTACCCATGCGGTGCCCGGAAATATTAAGGACATCATCAACACGACCGGTTATCCAGTAATAACCATCCTCGTCACGACGGGCTCCATCGCCAGTAAAGTAATATCCTGGATAGGCATTGAAATAGGTATCAATAAATCGCTGATGATCACCGTAGATCGAGCGAATCTGACTCGGCCAGGAGGCCTTAATCATCAGCAAACCCTCGCCAGAGCCCTCAACCTCAGCCCCTTCAGAGTCGAGCAGTACCGGCTGCACACCAAAAAATGGTCGCGTTGCAGAACCTGGCTTCAGGGCCGTTGCTCCGGGTAGAGGAGTCAGCATATGAGCGCCGGTCTCAGTCTGCCACCAGGTATCAACAATCGGGCAGCGTGAGTCGCCAACTACCCGGTAATACCATTCCCAAGCCTCCGGATTGATAGGCTCACCCACCGTACCCAATAGCTTCAATGAGCTGCGCGATGTGCTGTTAACCCAACTATCACCACTGCCCATCAGTGCCCTGATTGCAGTGGGTGCTGTATAAAACTGATTGACCTGGTGTTTATCGATCACCTGCCAGAACCTTGAAGCGTCCGGATAGGTGGGCACCCCTTCAAACATAAGGGTAATCGCACCATTACACAGAGGACCGTACAAACTATAACTGTGGCCGGTCACCCAGCCGACATCGGCAGTACACCAGAAGACATCGCCATCTTTATAGTCAAAGGTATATTTATGGGTCATGGCGGCCATCAGCAGATAGCCGCCGGTGGTGTGCAGTACACCTTTGGGCTTACCTGTGGAACCCGAGGTATAGAGAATAAACAGTGGATCCTCTGCATCCATTATTTCTGGTTGGCAATCGCTTGATACACCCGCAATAGCATCCTGGTACCAGATATCCCGATTTTCTACCCAGTCTATTGCTGCGCCGGTTCGTCGCACGACCAGACAGGTATGAACATTGGGGCAACTTTCCAGCGCCTTATCAGTATTGGCTTTAAGCGGAACAGCCTTTCCAGCCCGTACCGCCTCATCGGCAGTAATCACTAGCTGACAGTCAGAATCGAGAATGCGATCCTTTAAAGCCTCCGGTGAGAAACCACCAAACACCACCGAGTGAACTGCGCCTATTCGAGCACAGGCAAGCATTGCATAGGCGGCTTCGGGGATCATTGGCATATAGATACAGACTCGGTCGCCTTTTGTAACTCCGCGCTCGCGAAGGACATTGCCAAGACGGGAGACTTTTTCGTGCAATTCGGCGTAACTGATATGCATAGACTCAGAGGGTTCATCGCCCTCCCAGATAATCGCCGTCTGCTCGGCGCGCGCACCGAGATGCCGGTCTATGCAGTTGACCGCGACATTTAGCTGACCACCGGCAAACCAGCTGGCCTGCCCCTGGGTAATATTCGACTCACAAACGGTTTCCCAGGGTTTGTTCCAGGTTAAAAATTGAGTGGCCTGATCAGCCCAAAATTGTTCGGGATTTTCTACTGACTGCTGGTACATCGCCCTGTAGGTCTGATCATCAATCCAGGCAGTATTAACCCATTGCTGCGGGACAGGGTGCGCGGAAAATTCGGACATAGGGCTGTACCTCAGTAAGAATAAATTTGTAACCAGAAGTCTAGTGTAAATCTCTACTCTTGCCTGTGTCTATTCGGGTGAAAAGACCCTGTAAACCTACCCTCTTTTCAACGCTCTTTTAACTCTCTTTAATATACCGAGTCGGTTTAAGACTATTCTTAATTTTTTCGAGATGCGGCAGGAAATCCGGACCACGGCGCAAGGTGACACCGGTGGCCAGCACATCGAGGATAACGAGGTGCACAATACGCGAGGTCATCGGCATATATTCATCAGTATTTTCCGGAACCTCTACCTCCAGCGCAACACTACTGATGGTTGCCAGAGGCGAATTCGGGGCGGTCAGGCCTATTACTGTCGAGCCGTTAGCCTTGGCGATTTCAGCCACTTCAACCACTTCTTTGGTGCGGCCTGTATGGGAGATAAAAAAGAATACATCGCCAGTACCACCCGTAGATGCCAGCATACGCTGCATAAGCACATCATCGTGGAACGAGACCGGCAGATTAAAGCGAAAAAATTTATTTTCCGCATCCCGGGCAACCGAGCCGGAAGCACCGAGACCGAAGAAATAGATACGCTTAGCCTGTATCAGCTTGTCGACAACCTCATTGACAATACTGTGGCTGATCCTATCGCGCACCATTGCTAGGTTATTAATAGTGCTATCGAAAATTTTGGGTGTGTAACTGGCAACATCATCACCCGGATCGACATTGCGATTAACAAAGCGCACACCACTGACCAGCGACTTGGCCAATTTGAGCTTAAAATCCGGAAATCCAGCAGTATTAAAACGTTTGCAAAATCTGTTTACGCTGGGCTCACTGACACCTGCAGCTTTGGCTAGTGCGGCAATACTGGAACTGGTTGCGCGATCTGGATCAGCGAGAATAACCCGCGCCACCTTACTCTCCGATTTATTGAGATCAGGTAATTCGTCGGCGATAACATTAATTAAATTTTCCGAGTGCATCCTATAAACCTTTTATAATTTTAATATTTGCCTTCCGATTTTCTATAAACCTCTTACACTCCATATTCATAGTCATCAAAAGTTGGTTCTACACGCCAATTTCGTAATAAATTTTCACAAATACGTTATTAAGTTACATCATAAGGCCTTAAAAAGGTAATTTTTAGGTCCATAAGCGGCTTGTGATTGCCTCAAAAGCAGTTTAAGCCTATAATTTTCGTAATTTTACTACATAAATTAAGGCACAATCATGTACAGAATCGCTATTAACGGTTTTGGCCGTATCGGTCGCAATATCGTCCGCGCACTCTATGAGCGCCCAGAACTGCAAGACAAAATCAAATTGGTCGCTATCAATGATCTCGGCAGCCTCGAAATCAACGCTCACCTGCTGCAGTTCGATACAGTACATGGTCGTTTTAATCAGGATGTCCAGGTTTCTGAAAATGCACTGACAATCAATGGCGATGTTGTCAATTGGTCAAGCGAACGCAATCCAGCCGACCTGCCATGGTCTGATCTGGACGTTGATCTGGTTTGCGAGTGTACCGGTGTCTTCACGACTCGAGAAAAAGCCGCTCTGCATATCGAAGCCGGTGCCAAGAAGGTTATTATTTCCGCCCCGGGTAAGGAGGTCGATGCCACTGTAGTCTATGGCGTTAATGACGATGTTATCGACGGCACTCAGGACATCATCTCCAATGCTTCCTGCACCACAAACTGCCTGGCACCTATGGTTGCACCACTGCACGAAGCCATGGGCATCGAAAGTGGCTACATGACCACTATTCACGCTTATACAAATGATCAGCAGCTCAGTGATGTCTGTCACTCGGATGTCTACCGCGCGCGCTCGGCAACCATGTCGATGATCCCAACTAAAACTGGTGCCGCTGCGGCTATCTCTCTGGTTATTCCAGAACTGGCTGGCAAACTGGACGGTATGGCTGTGCGGGTTCCAACCATCAATGTTTCGCTGGTTGACCTGACCTTTAACGCCGGTCGAGAGACATCGGTTGAAGAGGTAAACGAACTACTGCGCAACGCTGCAGAGGGCAACCTCAGCGAAGTTCTTTCCTACAATGAAAAGCCATTGGTCTCTGTCGACTTTAATCATATTGCATATTCCTGTAACTTTGATGCCACTCAAACACGCGTCAATGGAAATCTGGTGAAAATTATGGCTTGGTACGACAATGAATGGGGCTTCTCAAACCGTATGCTCGATAACACACTGGTACTTTTAGGTGCTGCTGCGGAGCAAAATAATGCCGCGTAGAACCAAAATTGTCGCGACACTCGGCCCCGCTAGCAACAATGAAAAGACTATCCGCGAGCTTATTCAAGCTGGGGTAAATGTCTTTCGTTTAAACTTTTCACACGGCAGTGCTGAAGAACACACCCAGCGTGCACAGACAATTCGTGCAGTTGCTGCTGAACTGGAAACGCCTGTGGGCATTCTCTGTGATATGCAGGGCCCAAAGATTCGCATTGGTAGTTTTGCCAATGACATGAAGATTAAACTTGCCAACGGCGATATGTTTCGTCTCGACAGCAAGATAGGTCTTGAAGAAGGCGACCAGAACGGCGTGTTTATTGACAGCGAGTTACTCAAGGATATCGGCGTAGATGATATCTTGCTTCTCGATGACGGTCGTCTGACTTTTAGCGTGGAATCACGAGATGAACACTCGGTAATGTGTCGTGTCACCCAGGGTGGCCCGCTTTCAAGTAAAAAAGGCGTCAACAAATTTGGTGGCGGCCTCTCAGCTCCAGCACTTACCGACAAAGACAAGGCTGATATCAAAACCGCTGCTGCCCTCAATACTGATTACCTGGCGATCTCTTTCGTTCGCTCCCATGAGGATATTGAAGAGACCCGCGCTCTGCTAGATGCAGAAAACAGCGACGCCCATATCATTGCCAAGGTCGAACGCGCTGAAGCGATTACTCCGGAATTCTTGCCCGGCATTATTGCAAGTGCTGATGGGATTATGGTTGCCCGCGGTGATCTCGGTGTGGAAATTGGCGATGCGAATCTGGTCGCCGTGCAAAAAGAGCTAATTGAATCGGCTAACAATGCAAACAAAGTGGTTATTACCGCGACCCAGATGATGGAGTCAATGATCACTGCGCCCACCCCGACACGTGCAGAGGTATTTGATGTTGCCAACGCCGTTCTCGATGGCACTGATGCAGTGATGCTCTCAGCAGAAACTGCCGCCGGCAGCTATCCTGTAGAGACAGTGACAGCGATGGCAAGAGTTATCGAAGGTGCAGAACGTCATCCACTGGTTCAGCGATCAAAGCACAGAATCAATCAGTCATTTGCCCGAATTGATGAGTCCCTGGCGCTGGCAGCCATGTATGTTGCCAACCATCTGGAAGGTGTTAAAGCGGTTATCTGTATGACGGAAACTGGTTTTGCCCCGCTGATCATGTCGAGAATTACTTCGTCGCTGCCCATTTATGCGATGGCTGACAAACTCGGTACCTGTGAGATCACTGCTCTCTACAAAGGTGTAGTTCCAGTCCCCTTCCACGCCTCAACGATGGATCCCAAACAGGTGAATCATCTGGCTGTTGAAACTTTGCGCAAGCACAACGTGGTTGAAGACGGTGACCTGGTGTTGATTACCAAAGGGGACTTTGTCAACGTACAGGGTGGAACTAATACCCTTAAAGTTGTTCGCGTTGGCGATGTTATTCAGTAAACCGTAACAACCCAAATAACAGCTATAAAAAAACCGGCTTTTATTGCCGGTTTTTTTATAGCTGAAATAATCTCAGCCGCTTACTTTGCCCAGTAAATCGACAGGGGCGCCTGCTGTTGTTGCAGTATTGAGCGGATTGGCAACTCCATAATATCATCGCCGCTCTCAGCCTTACTAAGTACCTGTTGCTTACTGGCACCACTGATATGAATGACAATTTGCTGGCTGTTGAGCAATCTTGGCAAAGTCAGGCTCATACGCTGATGAGGTGCATGCAGTGGTGTCACTGCAATACAATCTCGACCTGAATCCATAGCCAGCCCGGCAGCCAGTGCCTCGGCGCCGGGAAACAGGGAGGCAGTGTGACCATCATCACCCATACCCAGAATCACCACCGTGAAAGTACCGAGTCCAGCCAGGGCCTGCGCACACTCGGCCTCACCATCGACAGCCTGCTCAGTGCTATTCTTTAACGCCAGGTATCTGGCTTGACTGGCTTCATTGATCAACAGGTTCTCACGCACCAGCTTCTCATTGCTATCGGCATGATCGGCATCGACCCAACGCTCATCGGCAAGAAGTACAGTCACTTTCGACCAGTCCAAAATTTGTTGTGAGAGCAGATGGAAAAATCCCATTGGTGTACGGCCACCCGATACCACCAGTGAGGCATTGCCCTGCGCGTCAATATTGGCCTTTAACAGCTCGGCGACCTTCTCGCTCAGGGCGATATCAAGGGCCGAGGCATTTTCAAATTCAAACATTTCACTCATAACCAACTCTCTCTTAAAACTCTTGCTACAGATCCAGACACTTAGGCTTCGTGCCAACTGCGGCCATCTTTTTCGATCAGCATTTCTGACTTCGATGGTCCCCAGGTGCCCGCGCCGTATGGCTTGGTATCAATACCCTGATCGTGCCAGGCTTCAAGCAGGGTATCGCACCACTGCCAGGAAGCTTCAACTTCATCACGACTGACAAACAGCCACTGATCGCCTTTTATCACCTCGAGCAACAGTGTCTCATAAGCATCGGCAATGCGAGACTCCCCGGAGGAATCAAAAAAGTCCAGATTCAATGTACGCTTTTCCAAACTCGAGCGCTCTTTGAGGCACTGCTTCTTCGAGAACATTTCCAGCTCGATACCCTCATTGGGCTGCAGACGGATAATCAGGCGATTGTTGTGATCTCCAGATTCCGGGAAAATGGCATGAGGGTGCTCTTTATAGGTAATAACCACCTCGGTTCCTTTCGCCTTCATACGCTTGCCGGTGCGCAGGTAGAATGGAACACCCGCCCAGCGCCAGTTATCAACGTAGGTTTTCAGCGCCACAAATGTCTCCGTGTCACTGGTATTGCGCTCACTGCCTTCTTCTTCCATATAGCCAACCACCGGCTCACCAGAAATCCAGCCTGCCGCATACTGGCCGCGAACAGACTGCTCGACAACATTGTCGCCAGTGATCGGACTTAGAGCGCGAAGGATTTTTACTTTCTCAGCACGAATCTCATCGGCCTGCAGAGAATTTGGCGGCTCCATAGCTACCATGCACAGCAGTTGCAGCAAATGGTTCTGAACCATATCGCGCAGCTGACCAACCTTGTCATAGTAGGACCAACGTCCCTCAATACCAACAGTTTCCGCAGCAGTAATCTGGATATGGTCAATACAGGTGTTATCCCACTGCGAGTTGATCATGCGGTTGGCAAAGCGCAGCGCCAGAAGATTTTGCACTGTCTCTTTACCCAGGTAGTGATCAATACGGTAGATGTTGCGCTCAGGGAAAAACTCGCCAACAGTTCCATTTACTTCTCTGGAGCTCTTTAGGTCATGGCCAATTGGCTTTTCCAGAACGATTCGCGAGGAGTCGAAGACACAGCCGGCACCATCAAGATTTTCACAGATAGAGCCAAAGATACTTGGCGGCGTGGCCATATAGTAAATTTGCGTTCGCTTTTCATTCAGCCACTGCTTGAGGTTCTGGTACTCTTCCTGCTTTGAAAAATCTACCTTAACGTAGGTCAGTCGACTGCTGAATCTGGCCCAGCATGCTTCATCCCAATCCGACTCAGGCACATACTTATTGAGATTTTCATGGGTGTTGCCGATAAACTCCTCGGTTGAAACTTCCTGACGAGCCAGTCCTGCAATACGCATACTTTCATCAAGCAAACCGGCACGGTCCAACTGATAGAGCGCAGGAAGCAGTTTGCGCTCTGCAAGATCACCGCGCGCACCAAAAATGACTAAATCGTTATTACTGTTCATCTTAAACCTCGTCGACGGATTAACCATCTACTGTGTAAATATTTTTATTATTGTCCGAGAGCGCTGGCTTCGCGTGCCAGCTGTTCAATCTCAACCCAACGCTGCTCTCTCACTAGGTTTGCAGGGCAAATCCAGGAACCACCCACGCACATAACATTGGCCAGAGAGAGATATTCCGCCACATTACTCAGGCCGATACCACCTGTTGGACAGAACTTAACATCTGCAAAGGGACCGGAAAGCGCCTTGATTTTCGCTGCACCACCAGAGGCTTCTGCGGGGAAGAATTTAAAATCCTGATAGCCGTATTCCATACAGCGCATCATCTCGCTAACAGTGGATACGCCGGGCAACAGACCTACGGATGACTTCTGCGCCGCCGCCAAAAGCTCGTCAGTGGCGCCGGGAGAAACCATAAACTGGCAACCCAAATCCTCAGATAGTTTAACCTGCTCTGGTGTGCACACGGTACCAGTGCCAACAATAGCTTCGGGTACCTGTTCAATAATTTGCTTGATGCCACCAACAGCTGCGGGTGTACGCAGGGTAATCTCAAGAACCTTCAAGCCACCGGCAACCAGAGCTTTGGCCAGTGGTACAGCATCTTCTTCGCGATCTAAAACAATGACCGGAATAACCGTATTACCGGCTAGTAAGTTTCGCACATCAATCTCCTCAAATTTCTTGTAATTTTTTTGCAGCACCCAGCAGGCCAAGATTACTGCGCATAACTAGGTAAACTGGTATGGGCTGAAGGTAGGAAGCGAAGCGCCCCTTCTCTTCGAATTTTTCACGGAATCCGCTGTCGACGAAGAACTGGCTAAAACGCGGGACAACGCCGCCGGCAATATAAATGCCGCCCTTGGCACCAAGAGTTAGCGCCAGATTACCGGCGGCAGCTCCCATGGATTCACAAAATGTATTCAATGCAGTTAACGCCTGAGAATTGCTGCCATCCAGTGCAGCAGCTACCACCTCGGGAGGGGTAACCAATGACTCTTCTGCGTTTTCAATAGTACAAATAGCCTTGTAGATATTGACAATGCCCTGGCCAGACAGAACGCGTTCCAGAGAAACTCTCTCATAGGTTTCGCGCAGACAGCCCAGCACGTCCACCTGACGCTGCCCCACAGGCGCAAAGTCTGCGTGACCGCCCTCGGTATCCAGTACGTGGTAACCATCGCTGTGAGACACCAGAGCTGCCATGCCCAAGCCAGTTCCAGCGCCGAGAATGCCAATCGGTTTGTGACGTTGTGGAGACTCGCCGCCAATCTGCAGGCAATCATCCTCACCCAACTTGGTTATACCGTGGGCAACCGCCTCAAAATCATTGATTACCTCCAGCTGCTGGCAATCAAACCACTCGCGAAGCTGAGTCTTGGAAAACTCCCAGTGACTGTTGGTAAAGGCGATATGCTCGGCATCTGCCGGGCAGGCAACAGCCAGGCACACAGCATTAGGGGCACCCTGGTAACCGGTAGCCTCGCTTATTTCATCTCTTAGCCTAACCACCAGATCACTGAATTGCGGATACTCTTCCACCGAGTGGTGAAATTCATACTCGCTCTCAATCTGGCCCTCTGGCAGCGCCGAGAAACGTGCATTGGTACCACCTATATCGGCGACCAGATTCCAAACTGGTTGTTCTGACACTATTACTCTCCACCAAACAGGTACGAGGCGCCCTGCTCTGCATTGCTTATATTGTCACGATTCACCGCGAAAAATTCGCGACCACAGCCACGCTGACCCGCATCCGGCTGAGGTGCTGCTTCACGCGCTTCAAGCTCCTGAAGATCACCGATAAATTGCAGATCACCAGTAACCGCATCGATACGAATCATATCGCCGTCGACTATCTTAGACAGCAGTCCGCCTTTTGCCGCCTCTGGCACTAGATGGATAGCAGCGGGAACCTTGCCCGAGGCACCGGACATACGACCGTCAGTCACCAGAGCGACCTTGTGGCCTTTGTCCTGCAAAATACCCAGCATCGGGGTTAACTTGTGCAGTTCTGGCATACCCAAAGCCTTCGGCCCTTGGTAGCGAACTACAACCACACAGTCGCGGTTTAGCTCACCAGACTTAAACAAACCAGCCAGTTTGTCCTGATCATCAATGACTACTGCAGGCGCTTCAACAATACGGTGCTCGGGAGCGACCGCTGAAACCTTAATAACGCCGCGACCCAGGTTACCAGCCAGCAGTCGCAGACCACCCTCAGGTGAGAAAGGCTTGTCAAGAGTAGTGAGAACTTCGAGATCCAGCGGTACTTCAGGGGCTTCGCGCCAGACCACCTTGTCACCATCCAGGAATGACTCCTGAGTAAAGTCAGCAAAGGTATCACCCCAGGCGGTTTTTGCATCTGCATGCATGTAGCCGCCGTTGAGAAGCTGGCGGAACATGGCACTGGTGCCACCGGCAGCGTGGAAATGGTTTACATCCGCCTGGCCATTGGGATAGACCCTGGCCAACAGGGGGACTACGGAAGAAAGCTCAGAAATGTCATCCCAGTTCATAATAATACCGGCAGCCCGTGCAATGGCTACCAGGTGCATCGTATGGTTGGTTGAACCACCGGAAGCCAACAGAGCCACTGTACCATTGACCATGGCGCGGGCATCGACAATCTCTCCCACAGGACGGTAGTCATTACCCAGTGCAGTAATACGTGCCAACTGGTGAGATGCCTCAGTCGTAAGCTTGTCGCGCAGTGGGTTTTCAGGATTGACAAAAGAACTTCCTGGCAGCTGCAGACCCAGGGCTTCTAGAACCACCTGATTACTGTTTGCAGTGCCATAAAAAGTACAGGTACCCGCGCTGTGATAGGAATCAGACTCTGCCTGCAGTAGCTCGTCACGGCCAATCTTGCCTTCGGCAAACAGCTGGCGAATGCGCTGCTTTTCTTTGTTGGGCAGACCCGATTCCATTGGCCCGGCGGGGATAAACAGTGCTGGCAGATAGCCAAAGCTGAGCACACCCATCAACAGGCCGGGAACAATTTTGTCGCAGATACCCAGCGCCAGAACACCATCAAACATTTGGTGCGACAGCGACATGGCAGTGCATTGGGCGATCAGGTCACGGCTGAGAAGACTGAGCTCCATTCCATCCTGACCCTGAGTAACACCATCACACATGGCCGGCACGCCACCGGCGACCTGAGCCGTGGAGCCAATGTCACGCATTGCCTGCTTAATTTTGTCCGGGTAGACCGCATAGGGCTGGTGAGCAGATAGCATATCGTTGTAGGCAGTGACGATGGCGATATTGCTCGCTTCCATTAGCCGCAGACTCTCTTTGTCCTCTTTGCCACAGGCTGCAAATCCGTGGGCAAGGTTGCCGCAACTGAGTTTTCCGCGCTCCGGTCGATTGCTGTAATCCTCTTTTAGCTGACGCAGGTAATCAGCTCGCAGGCTGCTGCTTCGCTCGATAATTCGCTGAGTAACTTCAGCGACTGTAGTGTTTAACTGGCCCATAATAGCTCCGTTCTGTAGAGGATGAAATTGTAACAAAATTACGAAATTTAGCTATAAATAATGTATTATTCCGATGGATAATGTAATTTTATTACAAGAATAGTTTTCCAGAGTATCTCGTTTAAAAATACGCTATTGTTGAAAAATTAATCTGACAAGCGACAAAAAATACCGCCATTCTACGCGCGCCAGATGGCAATTTAAATGATCATATATTCACAGGACAACCGCACAATGACCTACAGACCTACGGCAACCGCAGCATGGCAGACCCTGCAAAAACAGGCCGAACTATCGAGCAGCGAACGAATTACCGATTTTTTTACCGATAATCCCCAGCGTAGCAGCCTGATGTCAGTAGAGTGCGGTGAGCTGCATCTCGACTTTTCAAAAAACCTGGTCAGCGACCACACTTGGCAGGCTCTTCTGCAACTAGTTGAACAGTCACCGCTGGCAGCACATCGTGCTGCCATGTTTTCCGGTGAGATAATCAACACCACCGAAAACCGTGCTGTTCTGCATGCCGCTCTGCGCGCAGAAATTGGCGACACAGAAGGCACCGCGGCGGCTAAAGAATCCGATGAGCGTGTCAGCATTGTTAAAAAGCAACTAAATCAGGTAAAACTCGTCAGTGAAACAATTCGCAGCGGCCGCTGGGTTGGCAGCACCGGAAAAGTGATTACCGACGTGATCAATATAGGCATTGGTGGTTCAGATCTGGGGCCCAAACTGGCCTGCAGCGCCCTGCAGGAATTTGCTCACCCGAGCATCAACCTGCACTTTATTTCTAATGTCGATGGCGCAGAAATACTCAGCACGCTAAAAAAACTCAATCCAGAGACAACTCTGGTTGCCCTGGCCAGTAAGACATTTACCACCCAAGAGACACTGCTAAACGCCAAGACCACGCGCAACTGGTTTGAAAAGGAACTGGGTCTAAAAGACGCCCAGACCAGCAGCCATTTTGTCGGCCTGACCGCAAGTCGCGAAAATGCCCTAGCCTACGGTATACCAAACGAGCAGATTCTCGAATTTGCCGAATGGGTCGGCGGCCGCTACTCCCTGTGGTCGAGCATTGGGCTCTCTATAGCCATCTCGATTGGCTACGATAAATTTGAACAGATGCTCGCCGGTGCTCGCGATATGGATCTGCACTTCCAGTCAGCACCGGCAGACAAAAATATGCCGGTTATTCTGGCGCTGCTGGGCATCTGGTACAACAATTTTCTCGGCGCACAATCCAATGCCGTAATCCCCTATTGTGAGCGCTTGTTACTGCTACCCTCCTATCTGCAACAGCTGGATATGGAGAGTAATGGTAAATCGACAACTCTGGATGGCCAACAGGTCGATCACGATACTGGCGCTATCCTCTGGGGCCAGACTGGCACCAATGGCCAGCACGCTTTCTTCCAGTTGCTGCACCAAGGTACTCGTCTGGTGCCGGTTGACTTTATCGCCCTGGCCAAGGATCGAATGAGCAATGCGGAGCACCACCGCGTGCTGCTTGGCAATATGCTCGCTCAGGCCTCGGCGCTGATGTCTGGCCAGCAAGCACCCGCCGGAGAAAATCATCGCTACTATCCAGGCAACAAACCCTCCAACGTTTTACTGCTAAAAGAACTATCGGCAAAAAACTTTGGCGCCTTGATTGCACTCTATGAGCACAAGGTATTTGTTCAGGGCAGTATCTGGAATATCAATTCCTTTGATCAGTGGGGTGTAGAGCTAGGCAAGAAAATGGCCAATCAGTTACTGGCTGACAACAGCGGGGAAACAGCGGATCTCGATCCTTCGACGAAGGCTCTGTCGGCCTATATTGAATCCTGCCAGTAACCTTTAGCCCGTAAACACAGACTTTGCAAACAGCTGCTGATCTGTAATAAGCAGGTCGGCAGCAATAGAGATTATTTAAACACGCAGCTCTCTGGGCAGCGAAAACTTAACATTTTCAATCACACCATCTAGTTCCTGTGGTGCATTAGCGCCCAGATCGACCAGCTTGGCAATCACATCCCGCACCAAAACATCAGGGGCCGATGCCCCGGCAGTGATACCAATTGATGCGGTCTGTTCGAGCCAGTCGGCCTGAATATCCTCCGGACCATCAATTAAATAGGCTCTGCAACCACAGTGCTCCGCCAGCTCACGCAGACGGTTTGAATTGGAACTGCTTAGTGAGCCAACCACGAGAACCAAATCAGACTCCATGGCCAACTGCTTGACTGCATCCTGACGATTTTGGGTGGCGTAGCAAATATCATCTTTGCGCGGCCCCTCAATGGCCGGAAACTTGTCCCGCAGCGCATCGATAACCCGTGCTGTATCATCCATAGACAGCGTTGTCTGGGTAACAAAGGCCAGTTTGTGAGGATTCTTAACCCTTAGGTTGGCCACATCCTGCTCGTTTTCAACCAGATAAATTTCACCGCCACGAGACTGGTCGTACTGCCCCATCGTGCCCTCGACTTCCGGGTGACCAGCATGTCCGATCAACACGCACTCCATTCCCTCATCACTATATTTGACGACTTCAAGATGAACTTTAGTGACTAGCGGACAGGTTGCATCAAATACTTTTAAACTGCGTCGTCTGGCTTCATTTTGCACTGCTTGGGAGACACCGTGGGCACTGAAAATAACGATAACGTCATCGGGAATCTCGTCCAACTCATCGACAAACACCGCACCTCTGGCGCGCAGATCATCGACCACGAACTTATTGTGGACGACCTCATGACGCACATAGATCGGTGCGCCATGGACCTCAATCGCGCGATTGACTATATCAATAGCGCGGTCGACACCGGCGCAAAAACCCCGTGGATTGGCTAGCTTGATATCCATTAAAAACGGCTCTTCATCAGTGCAGACTCTCGGGTATCACATCCATAATCTTGACCTGAAAGACAATATTTTTTCCAGCCAGCGGATGGTTAAAGTCGACGGTTACCTGACCATCGGCAATTTCAGTGATAACACCGGGCAGCTCGCCATCGCCATTCTGGAAGGAAAACATAGCGCCCGGCTCAATTTCAAGATCTTCAAAATTCTCCATGGCTACGCGCTGTAGGTTCTGCTCATTGTGCTGACCAAAGGCTTTTTCCGGAGGAACAATAAATTCACGCTGGTCATCTTTACGCAGCCCCATCAATGTCTCTTCAAACCCTGGTAGCAAGTTGCCATCGCCGATTGAAAAAGTCGCCGGCTTGCCTTCAAAGTTGGAATCCACCACAGCGCCATCCTCCAAAAGAAGGGCAAAATGCAGGGTTACGGTGGTTCCTGTGTCTATGGGAATACTCATATCTAGTCTCTGGTGCTTATACAAAAATATAACAACTACTTATCTGCCGGCTGCTCGCCCTTGGTGGAGGAATTTTCGGCGTTAAAGAGTGTGTCGACAATAATTAATCCCGCCCCGACTGAAATGGCCATATCGGCGACATTAAACGCTGCAAAGTGCCATCCAGCCCAATGGAAATCCAGAAAATCAACCACATAACCAAGGGTAACACGATCGTAGAGATTGCCCAGGGCGCCGCCAAGAATCAGCGACAGAGCAATTCCCTCAATTATCCTGCGCCTCGGCAGGCGCGCCAGCCAAACAACTATAATCAAGCTGATAACAGTGGAGACAGCAGTAAAAAACCACCGCTGCCAGCCGCCAGCATCGCTGAGAAAGCTGAATGCCGCGCCCTCGTTGTGAGCGCGTACCAGATTAAAAAAGCTACTGATATAGCGACTGTCACCAAGGGCAAAATCGGTCATTATCCACAGCTTGGTTAACTGATCGAGCAGCAGCACTGTCGCTGCAATAGCATACCAGCGCAGTGAAGCGCTGAGGCTGCCGCTATTATCAGGCATAGTGGCGAACCTCTCCTGCGATATCCAGGTTACTGACACAGCGACCGCAGATCTCAGGATGCTCTTGGTTGCTGCCGACATCGTCAATAAAGTGCCAGCAGCGCACGCATTTTTCCGCAGTGGATTTCTGTACATTGACTTTTAAGCCTTCCAGCATAGAGTCGCTGGCACCTGCGGCCTCGCTGAGCGGGAACAGACTGGCCTTTGAGGTGATAGAGACAAAGCGCAACTCATCGCCCAGCTTAGCCAGTGATTGATGCAGTTCAGGCTCTGCGTACAACTCGACATCCGCACCCAGAGAACCTTTGACCACACCCTGATTGCGCTGGTCTTCGATAACCTTATTGATCGCCTCTTTGGCCTGTAGAATTGCCGCCCAATCCTGCTGGTTGATCGCTTCATTGGCCATCAGTCTTGGCAGCGGATACCACTCGGTAAGGAATACTGAGGATTCACGCTCGCCGGGCATAAAGCCCCAAATCTCATGGGCGGTAAAACTTAGAATGGGAGCGATCCAACGTGTAAACGCCTCGGCAATATGCAGCAGAGCAGTCTGCGCTGAACGTCTTGGCAGGCTGTCTTCGGGGCAGGTGTATATACGATCCTTGATAATATCCAGATAGAACCCGCCCATATCGCGAACACAGAAGTTGTGCAACTTCTGATAGATAATATGGAACTGGAACTGATCATAGGCGTTGATAATTTCTTCCTGCAGCTGCGCAGCACAATCGATCGCCCAGCGATCCAGAGCTAGCAACTCAGTGTGCTCAACCGCGTGCTGTGCCGGATCGAAACCATCCAAGTTGGAGAGGAAGTAGCGCGCTGTGTTGCGAATTCGGCGGTAGGAATCTCCCGCGCGATTGAGAATCTCATCGGATACTGTCATCTCACCGCTAAAGTCTGCCGAGGCGATCCACAGGCGCAATACATCGGCACCCATATCGTTGATCACCTTTTGTGGCGAGATTACATTGCCCACCGACTTGGACATTTTGCGGCCGTGTTCATCGACCGTAAAGCCATGGGTCAGCACCGCCTTGTAAGGTGCAGTGCCGTTAATTGCGATAGCTGTCTTCAGAGACGACTGGAACCAGCCACGATGCTGATCCGAGCCTTCCAGATAGAGATCGGCTGGATAGCGCAACTCTTCACGGGCATTGACCACCGATTCGTGAGTAACACCGGAGTCGAACCAGACATCCAGAGTATCTGTCACCTTCTGGTAATCAGCGCTATCTGCGCCGATCAGGTCAGCGGCATCAAGCTCAAACCAGGCGTCTATGCCATCTTTCTCAACCAGCTGAGCAACCTGCTCAATCAGTGCCGAGGTGTTGGGATGCAACTCACCAGTCTGGCGATGCACAAACAGTGCAATGGGCACACCCCAGGTGCGCTGGCGAGAGATACACCAGTCGGGACTATTGTCCAGCATCCCCTCAATTCTTGCCTGCCCCCATTCCGGGTGCCAGCTGACATCTTTGATTGCAGCCTTGGCTTTTTCCAGCAGACCATTTTTATCCATCGAAATAAACCACTGCGGTGTGGCACGATAGATCAGTGGTGTTTTGGTGCGCCAGCAATGAGCGTAACTGTGAACAAATTTACCGCAGCTGAGCAGACGGTGATGCCCGCGCAAAACGTCGAGAACCGAGTCATCGACTTTGTAAACGTGCTGGCCAGCAAACAGCTCAACATCGTCGCAAAAGACCCCGTTATCGAGAATATAATTTAGTGTGCCGATACCATACTGCTTGGCGACAACAAAATCTTCCATACCGTGGTCAGGGGCAGTGTGAACACAGCCAGTACCTGCATCAGTGGTGACATGTTCGCCGAGCAACAGCGGTATATTGCGGTTGTAGAATGGGTGTCTGGCAATAATATTTTCCAGCTGCCGGCCCTGACAGGTAGCTAGTGTCTGATAGTCTTCAATCTCCAGTCGCTGCATCACTGTCTCGAGCAACAGCTCGGAACAGACTAGCCGCATGGGACCATACTCGGTGTTGATTTGCACCAGTGCATAGCTCAGCTCAGCACCCACCGAGATCGCCTGACTACTGGGTATAGTCCAGGGCGTGGTGGTCCAGATCAACATATTGATCTCGCCCTCGCCCGGCGTGCCACCAAAGGCAGCCGTTAGCTTTTCAAGCTGTTGCTGATCATTCACTGCATAGGCAACATCAATGCTGTAGGAGGTTTTATCCTGATACTCAACCTCTGCTTCGGCCAGAGCCGAACCACCGACAACACTCCAGTAAACCGGCTTGTAACCTTTGACCAAATGGCCGTTAGCGGCGATCTTGCCAAGGGCGCGAATGGTATCCGCCTCAACCTGGTAGTTCATAGTCAGGTAGGGTTTCTCCCAATCGCCAAATACACCGATTCGCACAAAGCCGGCGCGCTGGCCGTCAACCTGCCTCATGGCGTAATCACGGCATTTCTTGCGGAAGGCTGAGTACTCAATCTTGACGCCGGCCTTGCCGACCTTTTTCTCAACATTGTGTTCAATTGGCAGGCCATGACAGTCCCAACCGGGAATATAGGGGGCATCAAAACCACTGAGGGTACGAGACTTAACGACTATATCTTTGAGCGTTTTGTTTACCGCATGTCCGAGATGAATCTCACCATTGGCGTAGGGAGGACCATCGTGAAGGATATATTTCTCACGACCGGCACGGGCCTGGCGAATTTGCTGATAGAGATTTGTCTCCTGCCACTCTTTCAGCATACCTGGTTCGCGCTGCGCTAGATTAGCGCGCATGGGAAACGCCGTCTTAGGCAGATTCAGTGTTGCTTTATAGTCTGTCATTAGTCTCTTTTATCGGCCCTGCAGGCCAACCTTATATCTAATTGTTGTTTGTAAACCACTGCCTAATTTGTTCTACGTCACCCTGAATCGTAGCGATCAATTTATCCAGACTGGTGAATTTTTCCTCGTCACGGACCTTGTGAACAAACTGCACTGCAATTCGTTGCCCGTAGAGATCCCCATCAAAATCCAAGAGATGAACCTCCAGAATAGGCTTTATATAATCCCCTACTGTTGGACGCACTCCAACATTGGCCGCACCCCGGTATATAGTCCCAGCGACATTGACTTTCACGGCAAACACACCGGACAGCGGAGCGCTAAAGCGGTTTAACTGCACATTGGCGGTTGGAAACCCCAACTCGCGCCCCAGTTGCTGGCCATATCCAACAATACCACTGATTGAAAATGGCCGACCCAAGAGCTCGGCGGCTCTGGAGAAATCTCCGCACTGAACAGTTTGGCGAATCAGGGTACTGCTGACTCGCTGGCCTTTGATCTCCACAGTGGCGGTATCCATCACCTCAAACCCGGCCTGCTTGCCACGTTCGGTTAGCAGTGCAAAGTCGCCGCTGCGATCACAGCCAAAACGAAAATCGTCGCCGACAATTAAATAGTCTACGGCGAGGCCCTTAACCAGGACCTGATCGATAAAATCAAGTGCCGAGAGTGTTCGCAGCTGGCGGTTAAACTTCAGGCAGACCACATGATCAATACCAAAATCCAAAAGCGCTTCGATTTTTTCCCGCAAGCGCATCAATCGCGCCGGCGCCCGTTCAGAAGAGAAATACTCTCTGGGCTGAGGCTCAAAGGTCATCACCACGGAGGGAAGCTGCAAGCGCTGAGCGGCATCTTTGACCTGTTGCAGAATCGCCTGATGACCAATATGCACACCATCGAAAGATCCGATAGTGACCACTGATTTCTGCTTGCCCGGCTGCAGGTTATGCAGTCCGCGAACAAAGGTCATTTTACCCTGCTGCACAACCGTATCTTTCACCCTTTAAACTAATCGGCGAGTATACCTAGCCACAGCCAGAAAGGTAAGCGGCGCGGCGAATTAACCTGCATATTTACTGGCAAACTACAGGCCGATTTAATGAAAATACTTAGTCAAAAATTAATCTTCGCGGCTGGTTGCCTTAGCTGGGCCGCGCAGATCACTCGGGCGCATTCCACAGAGCCACAGCACGGCAATATAAACAGCAAATCCACAACTGCAGATAATCGCCACTGCGCCACTGCGCTGCCACCATCCCAGCTGCTGCCAGGCAGAACTGTTCAGAGCATCAAACTGATTGGCAGCCAGCGCTAGAACCGCCAACATCGCGGCCACGGCAACTGCCAAATTAATCAAAAAGCGCCACCAGGCGCGACCCGGACTGTAGATCTGTTTTTTGCGCAGAGCCAAGCACAGCATTACGGCATTTAAAAATGCCGACACAGAGGTCGCCAGCGCCAGGCCAACATGCCCGACCTGCCAGTAGTGGTGCAGTGGCAGCACAAATAACAGATTGAGAAACATGTTGGCTACCATGGAAATAACACCAATACGCACTGGCGTTCGCATATCCTGCCTGGCAAAAAAGCCCGGTGCCAATACTTTAATAAGCATAAAGGCAACCAGTCCCAAGGAGTAGGCACGCAAGCTGTAGGTTGCCATGGTCATATCTCTGGGGGTCATAACATCACCGTACAAAAACAGCGTGGCCAGTATTGGCTCAGCGAGCAATATCAGCGCGGCGGCGGCGGGCATTGCGATCATCAGCACCATGCGCAACGCCCAATCCAGAGTCTGAGAATAGGCCTCGCTGGAACTGGCGGCGTGATGTCGAGAGAGATTGGGCAGTATGACCGTGGCAATCGCCACGGCAAAAACTCCAAGCGGCAACTCAGATAAACGGTCAGAATAATAGAGCCAGGAGACACTACCGGTGGGCAGGAAAGTTGCCAGTATGGTATCCAGCAAGAGGTTGATCTGACTCACAGAGACGCCAAAGATCGCCGGAGCCATAAGAGCGAGTATTTTTTTAACCCCGGGGTGGCGCCAGTCAACGACCGGCACTGGCAACATATGAATACGAGCCAAAAATGGCAACTGAAAAGTAAGCTGTATCACTCCGGCTGCAAACACGCCCCAAGCCAGGGCATAAGTCGGCTGGTCAAACCAGGGAGCAGCGACCAGGGCGGCTAAAATCATCGATATATTTAACAGCAGCGGTGTAAATGCAGGCACTGCAAAGCGGTCATAGCTATTTAATATTGCGCCGGCAACACCGGTCATGGAGATAAACAGCAAATAGGGAAAGGTAATACGCAGCATCTCGGCAGTGGCATTAAACTTAAACGGATCGCTGAGATACCACTTAGGTGCAAATAGGGCAGCAAACATTGGCGCGGCAATAACCACCACCAGAGTTAACATCATCAATGACAGGCCCAGGGTGCCAAACACTCGATTGGCAAGCTCTTTCAGGGCAGCCTGACTGCCCTTCTCGCGGTATTCACCAAGCACCGGCACAAACGCCTGAGAAAAGGCGCCCTCGGCAAACAGACGGCGAAAGAAATTGGGGATCTTAAAGGCGACAAAAAACACATCTGCCAGCGCCTCAGCACCAATCACTCGGGCAAAGATAATATCCCGCGCCAAACCCATAAACCGCGATAGCATGGTAAAAAAACTGACCACACCACTGGAACGCAATAGTCCGCCATCGGATTTGTTAGTCGATTGCTGCTGTATCTGCGACTGCTCTTCGGTCAATTGGCTACTCTACTTCTACAGGGTTTATCAGCGCAGTTTAACGGCCTCTATGAACATCGCCAAGAGAATATGTAAATGGGCCTGATCGAGACTCATCGCCGGCGCAACCGACCACCGTTTTTGGCACTTTACCCGGCGGCGATATTCCTGTGAAAAACGAGTTGAATGTGGCAGTTAAACCCTGTATATTTCCGCGCCTTCAGTGAGACCCTTTGAGAGGAGTACAAACAAGTGGCAAATTCAGCCCAAGCTAAGAAACGCGCACGCCAGAACGAGAAACGCCGCCAGCACAATGCCAGCCTGCGCTCAATGGTTCGCACCTATTTGAAAAAAGTTGATGCAGCTATAGCTACTGGCGTCCAGGCCGATGCCCAACAAGCTTTCGCAGCAGCAGTTCCAGTTCTGGACCGAATGGCGGATAAAGGTATTATTCACAAGAATAAAGCAGCCCGTCACAAGAGCCGACTGAACGCTCAGGTTAAGGCCCTTAACAAGTAAAAGGCCCCTAGCAAATAAAAAAGCTCTCAGCGAAAAGCAATTTTCGCTAAGAATAAAAAAACCGGCATCAGCCGGTTTTTTTATACCTGTTTGTTTTTTAAGTCAGTCAATTAAGCCTGGTTGAGTGCCGCGGTCATTTCAACAACGGCCTTCTTGCCATCCCCATAGACCATTAATGTGTGATCCAGGGCAAACAGCGGATTTGGTAATCCAGCAAAACCCGGACTCAGTGAACGCTTGATCACCACAACATTTTTGGCTTTATCGACATTGAGAATCGGCATTCCGTAAATCGGGCTGCCCTCGGCTTCACGCGCCATTGGGTTGGTCACATCGTTGGCACCAATCACAATAACTACATCTGTATCGTCAAAGGTGGGATTGATTCTATCCATCTCAACCAGTTTGTCATAGGGAACCTCGGCCTCAGCCAACAGCACATTCATATGTCCGGGCATGCGTCCGGCCACCGGGTGGATCCCATACTCAACCTCTATGCCACGGGCCTCCATAGCATCGGCCAGTTCGCGCACCGCATGCTGGGCCTGGGCCATGGCCATACCGTAGCCGGGAACAATTACTACTCTCTTGGCCATCTCCAGTAGCATCGCCACTTCGTCGGGCTGCGCACTAGTCACCTTGCCCGCATAGATTTCATCGGCATCAATCTTCTCGCCACCGGCAGCCATCTTGCCAAATAGCACATTGGCCAGAGAGCGGTTCATCGCGACACACATAATCTTAGTAAGAATCAACCCCGAGGTACCCACCAGGGAACCGGCGATAATCAATACGGTGTTGCCGAGGATAAACCCGGCCAGCGCTGCTGCTATTCCCGAGTAGGAGTTAAGCAGTGCAATCACTACTGGCATATCTGCACCGCCAATAGGCATCACCAGGAACAGACCGAGAAGCAGTGCCAGCGCAACAATCACCACCACCGCTGTAACATTGCCCGGATTAATCAACAGGCTGATTACGGCCGCCAATGCTGCAAGCAGCAGAAGTACGTTACCAATTGGGCCGCCAGGTAATCCATAGCTCTTCTTCATCAACTCTTGAAGCTTGCTAAACGCAACCAGGCTACCGGTCAGGGTCACTGCACCGATAAGTATGGTAAGGCCAATTGCCAGCACAGCGATTGTGCCCTCAACACCAACTCCAAATGCAGCGCTATTCAGTGCCACCGGCACAAACAGATCACTAAATGAAGAAGGCGCCACAGCACTGACAGTAAAATATTCAGCCAGAGCAATAGTCAGAGACGCTCCACCCCCAAAACCATTGAGTAGCGCAACCATCTGCGGCATGGAGGTCATTTGGATACGCAGCGCCATTGTTGCACCAACAGCTCCACCCACGAGAACACCGGCAATTATGTATGTAAAGTCGATGGTTTCTAAATTAACCAGGGTGACAATCACGGCCAGGAGCATTCCCAGTGCTGAGAGCAAATTACCGCGCACTGCTGTCTTGGGTTTAGTTAGGCCTTTGATACCGAGAATAAATAGAATACCGGCAACCAGATAAACAAAATTTACAAAATTTGCATTCATCGCTTACTTCCTTTTAAACATGGCTAGCATGCGATTAGTTACAAGATAACCGCCTACAACATTGATGGTCGCCATGGTAACTGCCATAAAGCCCAGCACATTGACCAGCATTGGCGACCCGTCATTGCCGGCGGCTAAAAGCGCACCAACCAGTGTGATACCGGAGACTGCATTGGTTCCGGACATCAGCGGTGTATGCAGAGTTGGCGGTACCTTGGTAATCAGTTCGACACCGAGAAATAGCGACAGTACAAACAGTGCCAGCAGTAGTATTAAAATTTCCATTTAGTATGCTCCTCTTAATTGCTTTCAGTGTCAGCAGTTTGCTGTTCTGGCGCTTCGGGAGGCTCCTCGATGGGGAGCTCTGCCAGACCCAGTAATTTGCGCATATGGGGATGAGGGATATCTCCCCGATGCGCGACCACGGTGCCAGCGACAATTTCATCATTGAAGTCGAGATTGAGTTGACCCTGATCGTCGAGGATTAACTCCAATAATGTTTGCATATTTTTTCCGTACATTTGGCTGGCGTGATAGGCGAGGTCGGAAGGTACATTTTCCGGTCCTATGATGGTGACATCATGGGCGACTACTGTTTTACCCTGCTCTGTTAGATCGCAGTTACCACCGCGCTCGGCGGCCAAATCGACAATGACCGAACCGGGCTTCATCGCCACAACCATATCCTCGGTAACCAAGATAGGCGACTTTGCTCCGGGTATCGCGGCGGTGGTAATAATAATATCCTGCTCGGCGACCACGGCGGTCATCAGTTCGCGCTGACGACGCAAAAAGTCTTCACCCTGCTCCTTGGCATAACCCCCTGCACCCTCCGACTCACCCGTGTCCAGATCCAGTTCGACTGGCTTGGCACCGACCGAGATAATCTGCTCGCGGGCTGCGGGGCGCACATCATAGGCTTCAACCACTGCACCCAGCCGTTTGGCGGTAGCACAGGCCTGCAGGCCGGCCACGCCGACACCCATAATCAGTACTCGGGCGGGCTGCAATGTGCCTGCGGCGGTCATTAGGAGAGGGAATATTCGTGGCGCGGCTGAGGCGCCCATGAGTACGGCTTTGTAGCCAGCCAGGGTGGCCATGGATGAGAGCACATCCATACTCTGAGCACGGCTAATACGCGGCACCAATTCCAGGGCGATAGCCGTGGCGCCCTTTTCCGCAACTGACTGGGCAGCAGCGGGCGATGCCAATGGATCCATCATGCCGATAATCAGCTGGCCACTGCGCAAGCTGGCCAAATCATCGTCACTGTTTTCAGTGTTGGATCCAAAAGACTGGACTTGCAAGATAATATCTGCGCTTGAAAATATTTCCGCGCGATTTTTCATCAGGGTGGCGCCGGCAGCGGCGTATTCAGCATCGGGGTAGCCAGCAGCAGTGCCGGCATCAGTTTGAAAAAGTACCTGCAACCCTTTAGCAGTTAAAAACTCAATGTTGGCGGGGGTCATGGCAACCCGCTGTTCACCGGTTTTGATTTCCTTGGGAATACCGATTATCACTCAATTCTCCTTTTATCAGTGAAAATAATTATTCTTATAGGCTAGTAGGATGGTACCAAAGTTCATCGATTGTCAATAAACTGCAATATAAACTGCTCTCAATAATCTAGTGATACCAATCATTAAAAAATTAGGATAGACGTGTGACCGAGAAATCTGCAAGTTCTGCCATAACAGTTTTGTATCGGCTTTCAGGCAGCCCAGCCAGCGCTTTCTTAGCCAGATCGGCCTGAAGTTTTGCCTGACCTATTGAGTATTCCAAGCTTCCACAGGACTGGACAGCATCGAGAATCGCGGCAAAATCTTGCGAACTTTTGCTCTCAATTGCCCGACGGATTAACGCTTGTTCACCAGCGGCAAGATTATCGCGAGCATGGATCAGAGGCATAGTCATCTTACCCTCGGATAGATCGTCACCAACATTTTTTCCGATGGTGCCGACATCGCCCTGATAATCCAGCACATCATCGATTATCTGAAACGCCATTCCCAGATGTTTGCCATAAGCGGCCATTGGCTGTTGCTCAGCCGTAGCTACCAGGGCGCCAATCTCGGCGGCAGATTCAAATAACTTAGCAGTTTTACGATAGATAACTTCAAGATAGATCTGTTCGCTGACATCCGCATTGCCGGCGTTGGCCAACTGCTGGACTTCGCCCTCGGATATAACATTGGTGGCATTGGCAATCACACCCATGATGTCCATATCACCAATATCGACCAACATTTGGAATGCTCTTGAATAGAGAAAGTCACCGACTAGCACACTGGGGGCATTGCCCCACTGCTGATTCGCGGTTTCGCGCCCGCGACGCAGCGCTGAGACGTCGACCACATCGTCATGCAGTAGAGTTGCAGTGTGGATAAACTCAATCACTGCAGCAACCGACAGGTGCTGCTTCCCCCGATAGCCATTGGCCAGTGCACTGAGAAGAACCACAACCGGTCGCAGGCGTTTTCCACCGGAGTCGACAATGTAATGACCAATATTTTCGACCAGCCCCACCTTGGAAAAAAGGTTTTCAATAATCAGGTCATTGACCGCTGCAAAGTCTTGCTCAACAGCTCTGTGAAATGAAAGCATGGACGTGTCGTTGTCTACAGTTGTTATTAACGGAGAATGCTAGGCAGCCATCGCTAAGCTGTCAACCAATATTAGCTTGTGCTTCCCAATGTAGTGGATTAAACAGCTTCTGGGCAGGGTTTAGTGCTTAAAAAGTTGCCGCTGTGACGATAACTGGGTACGATGCACGCCTTTAAAACAGCATCGACAAAGGACCCCATGACACACCAACCACAGTCATCTTATACCCGCGAAGAAATACTCGCCTGTTCGCGCGGCGAACTCTTCGGCCCCGGCAATGCCAGACTGCCAGCTCCAAATATGCTAATGGCCGATCGCATTGTAGAAATTAATAACACCGGTGGCGTCGCTGGCAAAGGGCAAATTATTGCTGAGCTGGATATTACCCCTGACCTATGGTTTTTTGGCTGTCATTTTGAAGGTGATCCGGTTATGCCTGGCTGTCTGGGTCTCGACGCGCTCTGGCAACTCGTCGGTTTCTTCCTGGTTTGGAATGGCAATCCGGGTCGCGGACGTGCGCTGGGTGCCGGCAACGTCAAATTCTTTGGCCAGGTTCTGCCTACGGCTAAAAAAGTGACCTACAAACTGGAACTGACACGACTGATTCAGCGCAAATTAGTCATGGGTATAGCCAATGGCTCAGTTGAGGTTGATGGAAGAGAGATTTATACCGCAGAGGACTTGAAAGTCGGTCTTTTCGAGAGCACTGAAAACTTTTAGTGCATCATTACTACAAAACTACTTAAACCAAATTTAAGAGGATTATCGATGAGACGTGCAGTTATTACCGGCCTTGGAGTTGTATCCTGCCTGGGAAATGACAGAGAGACTGTCACCCGCTCACTGAGGGAGGGCATCTCGGGCATCCGCTACCGTGAAGATTTTGCCGAAATGGGGCTGCGCTGTAACGTGGGCGCGGTATTGGACATTGAACCTAAGGACCATATCGACCGCAAGATTATGCGCTTTATGGGACCATCGGCCTCATACGCCTACATCGCCACTGATCGCGCTATTGCCGATGCCGGCCTGACTGAAGAGATGGTTTCCAATCCTCGTACCGGACTAGTGATGGGCTCCGGTGGCGTCTCGGGCGAAATGTTTACCGAGTCGATTGACGTTATGCGCGCCCGCGGTATCAAACGCGCTGGCCCCTACCGCGTCACCCAGATTATGGCGAGTACTGTCTCTGCCTGTGTCGCCACACCCTTCAAGATCAAGGGCGTAAACTACTCGCTGGCCTCTGCCTGCGCCACCAGTGCACACTGTATTGGTCATGCGGTTGAGTTAATTCAGCTCGGTAAGCAGGATATCCTGCTCGCCGGAGGCTCTGAAGATATGCACTGGTCAATGGCCGGCATGTTTGACGCGATGGGCGCACTGACTAGCAAATACAACGATAACCCCGAGGTTGCCTCGCGCGCCTATGATGCAGACCGCGATGGTTTTGCACCTGGCCTGGGTGCCGGGACAGTGGTTGTCGAAGAGCTGGAACACGCGCTGGCCCGGGGTGCCAACATTATCTGTGAGATTACCGGTTACGGCGCCACTTCCGATGGTGCGGATATGGTTTCTCCATCCGGTGAGGGTGCTGAGCGCTGCATGAAGATGGCGATGGAAACTGCTAGCGGGCCAATCGACTATATTAACACTCACGGCACCAGCACCCCAGTCGGTGATCTGGCGGAACTGGGTGCTATTCGCAACACTTTCGGCGACAACTGTCCGGATATCAGCTCTACCAAATCACTCTCAGGCCACAGCCTTGGCGCTGCTGGTGTCCACGAAGCGATTTACTGTATGTTGATGATGGAAAATAGCTTTGTTGCTGGTTCGGCCAATATCGACAACCTCGACGAGGGTGCTGCGGGCCTGCCGGTTCTGCTGGAAACCAAGGAGAAGCAACTGGATTGTATTATGTCCAACAGCTTTGGCTTTGGCGGCACCAATGCAACACTGGTTATGGAGCGCTTTAAAGGTTGATAATCGACCTGTGACATATCAGTAAAAAAGGCGACTTTGGTCGCCTTTTTTGTGGCCGCTAAATTATTGGCACTAAAAAGGGAGTTGATTTCAACTCCCTTTTTAGACAGGATCAATCCGCAATTATCAGTTAGAGCGCCGCTAAAATAGCCTCAGCACTGGAAGCCTCAAGTGCGCCTGCATCCACGTTCAACAGGGTCACAATCCCATTATCGACAATCATCGCGAAACGCTGGCTGCGGGTTCCCATACCATAGCCGGTGCCATCCAGCTCGAGACCCAGGGCAGAGGTAAAAGTACCGTTACCATCAGCGAGCATCACAATACGTTCGGCGTTGGCCGCTTTACCCCAAGCATCCATAACGAATACATCATTGACTGACATACAGGCAACTGTGTCCACGCCCCTGGCTTTAATATCGTCAACATGGATCACGAAACCCGGCAGATGCGCCGCGGAACAGGTGGGAGTAAAGGCACCTGGAACAGCAAACAGTACAACCTTTTTGCCATCAAAAAGCTCTGCTGTGCTAATCCCCGATGGACCTTCTGCACCCATTATTGAAAACATTCCCTCGGGAATTCTGTCGCCAACCTGAATTGTCATAACAACCTCAATTTAGTCAAAGTGTCTTATACCAGTGGCCCTGGACAATTGGATCAAACTAGAAAGGAATATCATCATCAAAGCCACCCATATCCTGAGGCGCTTGCTGTGGCTGCTGGGCTGGCTGATTTTGCTGGGGCGCCATATTCTGGCGCGGTGCCTGCTGCTGGTAGCCACCGCCATCCTGGCTTCCACGGCTATCGAGCATCTGCATTTCGCTGGCAACGATTTCGGTTGTGTAACGATCTGCACCATCCTGTCCCTGCCACTTGCGCGTGCGCAGTGAGCCCTCGACGTAAACTTTTGAGCCCTTCTTGAGGTATTCACCGGCAATCTCACCGAGGCGATTAAAGAAAACTACCCGATGCCATTCAGTGCGCTCTTGCTGTTCTCCGGTGTTCTTGTCTTTCCAAGACTCGGATGTAGCCAAACTGATATTGGTTACAGCGCCACCAGATGGCAGATAGCGAGTCTCTGGATCCTGACCGCAGTTACCCACGATGATGACTTTGTTAATTCCGCGCGCCATTTTATTCCCCTGTTATTTAACGATTAAAGTATGGTTTTAAACTCGACATATCCACAGCCTTTTTATCGACTTTGGCATAGGCCAACTGCTCCCCTTTGACGACGAGTATATCTTCTACGCCGGGAACTTTTAAGATTAATTTCGCAAATTTCTCATGGGCCATATCACCGACATTTAAGACTACAGTTTGCAGTGTTCTAGGGGTCTGTAACCCCATCGCAACCAAACACCAGAGCGCAAGAATCGCCGCTAGCACGAGAAACAATCCATCGAGCCCAAACTGTTGCAAACTCCAGCCACCAAGAATACCGCCAGCGAAGGCGCCAAGGAACTGGCTAGTGGAGTAGATACCCATAGCGGTACCCTTTTGACCGGCGGGACAGACTTTGCTTAACCAGGATGGCAGCATTGCCTCAAGCAGATTAAATGCTGCGAAGAACAGCAACAGTATAAAGCCGGTTAGCAGACTACCGCGACATACTGCCAACAGGGCCATCAGTGTGGCCATCGTGACTACCGCAGCCACAAAGCTGATTTTCTGGCGATGGTATTTTTCACTCAGTATCATCACCGGCAACATGGCAAAGAAACCACCGCCAATCAACAACAGGTAGACCCACCAGAGACTGTCTGCGGAGATCCCCATCTCTTCAGTAAGGATGGCCGGAATAACCACAAAGCCAGCCATTAGAACCAGATGTAGCGTAAAAATACCGAAATTCAAGCGCCATAGGCTCGGCTCGTAAAAAAGCCCGCCAAACTGACCCAAATCGGTCAGAGTTTCGCGGTTATGCTGCAAGGAAATTGCCCGTGGGACTGAAACCTGAAACACAAATATCCCGATTACACCGAGCAGCGCCGTTACCCAAAAGATTCCCGACAGCCCTGTGGCTGCTGAAATCGCTGGACCAATCATCATTGCCAACATAAATGATAGGCCGATACTGGCGCCAATGGCAGCCATTGATTTGGTGCGATTCTCTTCGCTGGTCAAATCACTGACCAGCGCCATCAGGGTGCTGGCAATCGCTCCTGCCCCCTGGACTGCGCGACCGATAATCAACCCGCTTATGGTCTCAGCACCGGCGGCAATAATACTGCCAATAATAAATACCACCAGCCCACCGAAAATAACTGGCCGGCGACCGATCCTGTCAGAGAGAAGTCCCAAAGGAATTTGTAACAGGGCCTGGGTCAGACCATAGATACCCAGCGTCACACCCAGCAAAAGCGGCGTGGATCCGCTGTAGTCATCTACATACAGCGCCAATACCGGCAGTACCATAAAAAGACCGAGCATTCTGAAGCCGTAGAGGGTGGCTAGAGAGAATACTGCGCGTTTCTCTATGGCAGAAAATACTAAGGAATTATTCAAGGTCATGTCTGATCTATTTTCGAGGCGCTTATAGTAACAGCGCTGAGCATCAGTGCAATTGCTTATCTTCGGGTTTAGCTTTTATTCATCTATTTTCAGAAGATTTCAGTCTGTAGAACTGACGCATCCGTATCTGCTGTAATGTTTTATAAATTCACTTTGGCGATTGTAATAGCGGCGGCCTATAATCGGCTGTTTAACTGGCGATTTAACACAAGCAAAAGAACTTTCAATGGATTCCATTCAGGTACGTGGCGCTCGAACCCACAATCTCAAAAATATTGATCTCGATCTTCCTCGTGACAAACTGATCGTTATCACCGGCCTGTCTGGATCAGGCAAGTCATCTCTGGCCTTTGACACCCTCTATGCTGAGGGACAGCGACGCTATGTGGAGTCCCTGTCGACCTACGCCAGGCAGTTTCTGTCGATGATGGAAAAACCCGATGTTGATCATATAGAGGGCCTCTCGCCGGCCATCTCCATTGAGCAGAAATCCACCTCTCATAATCCGCGCTCCACAGTCGGCACTATCACCGAGATTTACGATTACCTGCGCCTACTCTTCGCACGCGCCGGCGAACCACGCTGCCCAGACCACAACCAGCCGCTCAGGGCTCAAACGGTCAGCCAGATGGTTGATCAGGTTCTGGCAATGCCGGAAAATACCAAACTGATGCTGCTGGCACCCATCGTCAAGGGCCGCAAAGGCGAGCATTTGCATCTATTTGAGAGCCTGCGCCGCCAGGGTTTTATTCGCGCCAGGATTGATGGACTGGTCTGCGACCTGGATGAAGCACCAGCACTCAACAAAAAGCAAAAACATGACATTGAGGTTGTGGTCGATCGCTTTAAAGTCAAACCGGATATGGGCCTGCGACTTGCTGAATCCTTTGAGACTGCCCTCACCCTGGCCGAGGGACTGGCAGTAATTAGCTATATGGATGCGGACAAGCCGGATCAGGTATTCTCGGCGAAATTTGCCTGTTCGGTGTGTAACTACAGCCTTAACGAGCTGGAGCCGCGACTCTTCTCCTTCAATAACCCGGTAGGCGCCTGCCCGACCTGTGATGGTTTGGGGGTCAAACAGTTCTTTGATGTGGATCGCGTCATTCAACACCCGGAGGCCTCGATCTCTGAAGGCGCTATTCGCGGTTGGGATCGTCGCACACTTTATTACTACAATATGCTCTCCTCTCTGGCAGCCCATTACGATTTTGATATTGATTCACCTTGGCAGGGTCTGTCCGCTGAGCACCAGTCGAAAGTGCTCTACGGCAGTGGCGAGGAGGAGATTGCCTTTAGTTATGTGAATGACCGGGGCACCATGTTTCGCCGTGAACATACCTTTGAAGGCGTAATCAATAATATGGAGCGCCGCTATCGGGAGACTGAATCTACCTCGGTACGTGAAGAACTCACCAAATATATGACCAGCGCCAACTGCCCTGAATGTGAGGGCACCCGATTGCGCAAATCGGCGCGCCATGTCTTTGTCGACGACCGGCGTCTGGAAGATATTGTCTGTCTGCCGGTGGGTGAGTGCTGCGATTATTTCGACCAGCTGCAGCTCGAGGGTCGCGAGGGTGAAATCGCCGAAAAAATTATCAAAGAGATTCAACAGCGCTTCCGCTTTCTGGTCGATGTTGGCCTTAACTACCTCTCCCTGAATCGCAGTGCCGATACACTGTCTGGCGGTGAAGCCCAGCGCATTCGTCTCGCTAGTCAGATTGGTGCAGGCCTTGTTGGGGTGATGTATATTCTCGACGAGCCCTCTATCGGGCTGCACCAGCGGGATAATGAGCGACTGCTTAAAACCCTGATCCGCTTGCGCGATCTTGGCAATACAGTAATCGTGGTCGAGCACGACGAGGAGGCGATTGCCGCCGCTGACTATATCGTGGATATCGGCCCCGGCGCCGGTGTGCATGGCGGCAAGCTGGTTGCCGAGGGCACTGCCAAGCAGATCAAGAAAAACCCCAACTCGGTTACCGGACAGTTTCTCTCCGGCAAGCGGGGGATCGCAGTGCCAGTGGAACGCAACGAGGGTAACGGAAAATATATCAATGTCAGCGGTGCCTGCGGCAATAACCTGCAGGATGTTGACCTGCAGATTCCCATCGGCCTGTTTACCTGTATCACCGGCGTTTCCGGTTCCGGTAAATCAACGCTGATCAACGAGACCCTCTACCCTGCGGCTGCAGTGACCCTGAACAAGGCGACAACTTTAAAGTCTGCGCCCCACAGGGAAATTAGCGGTCTTAAGCAACTGGATAAATGTATCGATATTGATCAGAGCCCGATTGGTCGAACACCGCGTTCAAACCCGGCCACCTACACCGGTATCTTTACCCCGATTCGCGAACTGTTTGCCGGTACTCAGGAAGCCCGCTCACGGGGTTATTCACCAGGTCGCTTTAGTTTTAATGTCAAAGGCGGACGCTGCGAAGCCTGCCAGGGCGATGGCGTAACCAAAGTGGAGATGCACTTTTTACCAGATATCTATGTGCCCTGCGATATCTGCAAGAGTAAGCGCTACAACCGCGAGACTCTGGATATTCACTTTAAAGGCAAGAATATTCATCAAGTGCTGGATATGACAGTGGAGGATGCCCGGGAGTTTTTCGACGCGATTCCTGCGGTTGCGCGCAAACTGCAAACGCTGATGGATGTTGGACTCTCCTATATCAAGCTCGGCCAGTCGGCGACTACCCTCTCCGGCGGTGAAGCGCAGCGCATCAAACTATCAAAGGAACTCTCCAAAAGGGATACAGGAAAGACCCTGTACATTCTTGATGAGCCCACCACTGGCCTGCATTTCCATGATATTGAACAGCTACTGGCGGTACTGCACCGACTGCGTGATCAGGGTAATACCATGGTGGTGATTGAGCACAACCTGGATGTGATTAAAACCGCGGACTGGATTGTTGATCTGGGTCCCGAGGGCGGTTCTGGTGGCGGACAGATTATTGCCGAGGGAACACCGGAGAAGGTCGCAACCATCAAGGGATCCCATACGGGTCGCTTCTTGAAGGATATGCTCAAGTAAACTTGGCAACCCTAGCTGTGCCGGCTGCTTAAGCGAGCGCCAAATAGCGATCCTTGCTGGCCTGATAACCCGCAACCATTGCATCGACTGCGCTTTGCTCGTACTCACGCAAACCGCTGAGAATCAGTGTCTTAATACCGCTGCCAACCTGCTTCCCCTGATCCATCAGGCGCAGCCTGAACTGCACATCACCGCGCTTGCCTTCAGATTTAAAGCTATGGCCAGCAAGCTCCACAGTAGGTTCACGCAAGTTCAGGCTGTCAAACTGCAATGACATGGACTCATAGATAACCAGTGGTCGCTGAGGGTTAATCATAATATTGTTTTCCGCCATTATAGGTACCAGCAAATGGGGGAAATTTTGGCCGGAGAAATACACGTAATTTTTCGTCAGGCTCTCTATGGCAGCGGCATTATTTGCCACCTGCCCACGGCGTGACACCTCCAGGTAAGACTTTTCACGGCCATCGACAATCTTGAAACAATCACCCGGAGAATCCGGAAAGCACAGCTCAATATCGGCCGAAACCATGCCAGCAAAATTAAAGTTCATTTTTTCACTGATGCCGTAACGACCGAGAACTAATGCAAAGAGCAAATCTCCAGGGACACAGAAACGCTTGCTCTCCGGATCGTGAATCGGATTAAAATCATTGCTGATATGTTTTGCGAAGTTGCTGCCCTGCTCGGCGCTAATAGATATTTTTGTTTTGTTTGAACTGTGAAACTTATCGAGAAACATACTTATCTGCTTAGTGGGCTAAATTAGCCGCGCATACTAATGAGTTTTGACTCAAGGTCAAGGCGTGCTCACGCAATGTAATAAATACTTTACATAAAGTATTATATTTATTACATTGCAAAGACCGATTAATTGAGGACAGCCATGAATATTTCAGCACGCGAAAAAAATATCTGGATTGAATTTACCATCACCGCTGTAGTTTCACTCTACTACTTTTACAGCAGCTACAGGCTCTCTGGGTGGACACAGATTGTCGGCTACGATATGGGCATACTGGTAATGAATGTGATTGTTCTCTCTGTAGTCGCCAGTATTATCCTCTCCGTGCTGTTTTCCCGTGAAAACCCTGAACAAAAAGATGAGCGAGACCTGGTGATCGAGTCTCGTGGTAATGCCTTGGGCTATTACTTTTTAACATTACTCTGCTGCACTTTGATCGGCACGATTATGCTCAGTGAAGGTATCCTATCGATCGGCGAAACCGCTACTTTAACTGCCCAGACCAGCAGCATTAATAGCGCCGTAGCTATGCATTCTTTAATGGTTGCACTATTGGTTTCTGCGCTGCTTAAACAGGCAACCCAGCTGTTCTTCTATCGACGAGGTTAGCCCTGTGGCAAAAAATAAAATTGAAAACAAGATTCGTCAACTGCGTTTTGAGAACGGCCAGATGACTCAATCGGATCTGGCCAGCAAAGTCAAAGTCACCAGACAGACTATCCTTTCACTGGAAGCCGGTCGCTACTCTCCCTCTCTGGAGCTCGCCTTTAGAATTGCACGGGCGTTCCAGGTGCCACTGGAAGAGGTATTTCAGTATCCATCGGGTTAATCTAACTCGGCTTCAAACTCTTCCAGCAAATCCAGAGGCTCAAACTCCTGGCCCTCCAGATCCTCAGTCCAGTTAACACCAACCATCAAGACATCGGAGTGCATTCCTAGCAGCCAGTCATCGAGAAACTCTTCCATCTCAATTGCCACCGGCGTGTAGATCTCCCACTCGCCATCACAGAGCGCCTCGGCAAATTCGCGGCGTGACCAAAAAGGGATAACATCGATGGACTCATTTTCCGTGGAACCGACCAGCGCCCAGTTATCCTGCTCGTCACGCAAACCCCAGACACAGCCATTTTCCAGGCATTCAACAATCATGCGGTCGAGGTTTTCCTGAAGATCATCAGAGAGTGGCTGCATAAGATTTACTCATTGGTATTTGAAGGGCCCCATAGTAACGTTTTTGAAGCGAGAAACAACGCTGCAGGCATTTTTACAGGCTATTTCTGATACCATCTGCAGATGTCAAAAGATGCTTACCAGCAAACCCATTCAGTCATTCGGCAAAATCTTGTTCGCCTTAGCTCCATCAGGGCCGTAGCCCTGCTCGGACAGGTTGTCGCACTAATCTACTTTACACTGTTAACCCCGATTGGGCTGCCCGCCACAGCTATTGCTCTGATTTTGGCCGTCTATGCCTCGGTAACCGCTGCGACCTGGCAACGCAGTCGCATGCAGGTGCCAATTACTGACAATGAATTTTTTGTCCATCTGCTGACCGATATACTGTTCTTCTCTCTCTTGCTGTACTTTAGCGGTGGCGCCTCAAACCCGTTTATCTCCTACTACCTGATTCCGATCAGTATTGCCGCTATCACATTGTCGCGACGCTACAGTATTTTCATCGCCCTCGCCGCCATGGTCGCCTACAGCTTGCTACTAAAATTCTATATGCCTATCGCCGCTATCGCGCCATCTCATCACCATCATGTTGGCGGCAATAACAGCCTGCATATACTGGGGATGTGGGCTAACTTTGCCATAAGCACGGGGATTATTATCTACTTTATCAGCCGTATGGCAGCGGCCCTGAAAATACAACAGCAGGAAATTGCCCTACAGCGCGAAGCGCAACTGCGCGATGAACAGCTGCTTGCAGTGGGCACATTGGCCGCCGGCACAGCCCATGAATTGGGCACCCCCCTGAATACTATGAAGCTGGTAGTTGATGAGATGCGGGCGGATGGTACAGATAACCCTGATCTCACCTTGCTCAATGAGCAGATTGACCAGTGCAAGACAACATTAAAACAGTTGCTAACAACTGCTGAGGAGTCTCAGTCCAGTCGACTTAAGGCCCAGTCAGTGCACAGCTACTTTGCAGCAATCGCCGAGCGCTGGCAGTTGATGCGCCCTACCCTTAAGGCCAATATCCGCTATGCGCATTGCCCTGATAGGGCTGCAGTATTTGATCCGACTATCGCCCAGTCAATACTCAACCTGCTGAATAATGCCGCAGATGCCAGCATCGATGTGGATGTGGATTTTAGCTGGAATAAAGAGCTGGCGACGATTGATATTCGCGACTATGGTTCCGGCCTCGACCCGATGCAAATGGATAGTTTAGGTGAGGCCTTTGTCACCGATAAGGCCGATGGTTTGGGGCTGGGCCTATTCCTCTCCCAGGCTACCCTGACCCGCTTTGGCGGCTCGGTAAGCCTGCAAAATATTGCCCCAAATGACGCCAAGGGCGGCACCTTGACGCGCATCCTGCTGCCTCTAAAGGTAGGCACAGAATGAATTACTTACTGGTCGATGACGATGCGGTTTTTAGCTCGGTGCTCGCCAGGGTTTTAGTGCGCCGCGGCAATCAGGCGGTCACTGCAATTAATGGTAAACAGGCTCTAGCCCAGTTTGCTGAAGCAACTATTGATCGCGTAGTCTTGGATTTAAAACTCGAGACTGAGTCGGGGCTGTCCATTTTGCAGCAATTGCAGACACTGCGACCCGATATCGAAGTGGTTATTCTCACCGGCTATTCCAGCATCTCGACCGCGGTAGAGGCGATAAAGATGGGCGCTACCAACTATCTGTGCAAGCCCGCTGGCGCCGATGAGATTATCGCTGCCTTTGACAAGGCTGAGACTGTTGTTAAGGTGCAGGACTCACCGCCGTCGGTAAATAGACTGGAATGGGAGCATATCCAGCGTATTCTTAAAGAGAATGATGGCAATATTTCGGCCACTGCAAGAACCCTGGGAATGCACCGGCGGACCCTGCAGAGAAAGTTACAGAAACGGCCAGTTAAGAGTTGAATTTTTTTGTCATCTCGAACGAATGTGAGAGATCTCTGTAATCGGTAGAAAATCCCTCGTCGCTTCGCTCTGTCGGGATAACGATGTTTTCAAGGCTTAATTGAGAACCTTGTAACCGCGACCTATAAGACAGCGCCGCACGATACGTTCCTGCTCATGGCGGGCACGCTTATTGCCCTTTACACCCCCCAACACTGCGCCTGCTCCGGCACTGCGTTCGGCGGTTTTGTGGTTACCCAAAACCGCACCGAGCACTCCGCCGACAACTGCACCCTCAACAACGCTCTCGGTAGTTTCACTGGCAACATCTATCTGTCGCGCATAGTTTTCACAGTCTGCAAGATCCTGATAATAGGTATCCATACTGACACCCTGAGTATCGATAATAACTTGCTTGGGCGCACCATAGCCTCCATAGCCATTGGCACAGCCGCCAGAAAAAAGGACCACTGATAGCAGAACAAATAAGAAATGAAATTTAGACATGGGTGCTTTCCTTAATTGGGTAGGTTGCTCTAGACAAACGTCGACCGAGTCATTCGGTTGACAATCTCAAACATATCTTTTGTCTCAGCATTACTTGGTGTTACTCATAATACTGCGAACCGCTGCGGGAAGGTCTCCGGGGAGAACTATCAGCTTGGCATTCTCGGAGTTACCCATTTCCCCCAGGGCCTCAACATATTTCTCGCCGAGCAAATACATTGCCGGCAGTTCTTTGTCCTGAATCGCCTCGTTGACTTTGGTCAGTGCCTCCTTGGTAGCTTCAGCCAAAACCACCTGGGCTTCGGCGTCTCGGCGCGAGGCCTCGAGGCGGCCATCTGCGGTGAGAATAGCCGCTGTTTTGTCACCGTCGGCTCGGGTTACTGTAGCGCGGCGTTGACGCTCTGCAGCAGCCTGCTCTTCCATCGCTTCCTGCATGGTACCTGAGGGATTAATATCCTGAATCTCCACGGTCTTGAGGGTAATACCCCAGTCGGCAATATCGTCGGAGATAGAGGTTTTGAGCTTGGCTTTAATCTGGTCCCGGGAAGAGAGTGCATCATCCAACTTCATCTCACCAATAATTGAACGCAGCGATGTTTGCACCAAGGTGCGAATAGCCAGCTCGTAGTCCTCTACACCGTATACCGCTTTCTCAGGGGACACGATATTGATATAGGCCACGGCATTGGCGACGATCACCACATTATCCAGAGTAATCACTTCCTGAGAGGGAATATCCAGGACTATATCCTTGGTGGTTACCTTGTAGGAGACGCTGTCGATATAGGGCACAATAATGTTCAGCCCCGGCTTGAGTGAACTGTGGTACTTGCCCAGTCGTTGTACAACCCATTTAGAGCCCTGTGGCACCAGCCTTATGCCCTTGAGCAGGGTGATTAAAACCAGCAGTAAAAAAACAATAACTACAATAGACCCTTCCATCATATTCTTTCCCTCTCTCTGTTATTCAATACAGCGGATGAATAACACTAGTTCAATTTGACAACTATTAATGTATTACCCGAAATTTCCTTGATGTGCACTCGATCGCCAAGCTCAACTGTGCTGTCACAGATAAAATCCCACTCATCATTACCCAGCACTGGTGTGGTAAATCGCACCTGACCGCGACTGTGTGCGGTGGGTGCCTTTATAACCTGCCCGGCTTCGCCAATCGCCGCATCGCGACTGATACCAGCACTAGTTTTATCAATCATCTTCGGTTTGAAGTATTTAAACCACAAAACCGTGCAGGCAACAGAGGAGACTGTCCAGACCAATATCTGAGCGGGAAAATTAAGCTCCAACACTAGCATTAACAGCCCGACAACCAAGGCCCCGAGACCAAACCAGAGAATCGTGAAGCTGGGAATAAAAATTTCTCCCGCCACCAGTATCATTCCAAATACCAGCCAGTGCCAATACAACAATTCAAAACCCATCAGCATTCCTCTTTTGATGCCTTATTTACCAACAATTTGGACACAATCCTAATCAATACATAATAGCCTAGCAAATTACCTAAAGCTGCGGGCAAGGCATTTTCCGGCCAGCTATAAAAGCACTAGATTCATCAGGATAGCATCTTCGCGACCAAACTCTGTTGGATAGTAGTCGCGCCTCTGGCCAACTTCTTTAAAGCCATAGTTTTGATACAGATGTATAGCGCGAAAATTCGTCACCCGGACTTCGAGATAGACAACTTCAGTGACATCGGGCAGCTGGTCCAAAAGATTGGCCAGCAATTGTGAGCCCAACCCCTTACCCTGATGCTGCGGATCAATGCAGATATTTAGCACTTCGGCCTGCTCAAGCAGAGTTGAGATGATGGCGTAACCCAAAATATGCCTGACATCATCCTCAGCTGTCATAACCACACAGCGATGCTGTTGCAAACTCTGCTCAAATTGCTTTTCAGACCAGGGAGATGGGGTTGCCCTTCGTTCAATGGCGACAATCTGAAACAGATCCTCTGTGCACATTTTTCGCATTGCAGTTGCTTGAATTGATCTTGTCATACCCACCAGCCTGTCAGTCCGACGGGCTAGGAAGATGCGGGCAAAAGAAATTGCAGGGCCTGCCAGGCAACAGCCTTGTGCTCGGGACTTTCGATCATACTGCCCAGCGAGGGCAGTAAAAGTGCTGTTGTCTGCTCCCTGAGAACCACTCGCCCGGTTGCTTTTTGTGATTGCACATCTTGGCTCAACAACCAATTGGCTGCACCCTCACCCAACAGTAAAACAGACTGAACCGGCTTAGTCTCCAGCCGCGCATTTAACAGGGTGACGAGAAACTCTCGCACCTCAGCCTCATCACCGACGGCATTGGGATAAGGTGGCCACTCAATAATTTCCATCTGTGGCAAGCGACTGACACCACAGCCAATAGCGCTGAGTATATTACTCAACAGTTGCATCTGCTGAGTATCGGCAAGCGCACCCTCGACAGCAGTGCAGACCAGCAATTCCTCACTGATCTGCCAAAATGAAAACCTCAGCTCAATAACAGCCGCCGTCGCTGCCTGTTCCAGCGCCGGAGCTACGCTTTTGGTCTCAACCTTTGGCATTGCCGGCTTGTGATCATCGAGATTGAGGTTTGCCAGGGAAGCCACACCCACAGGCGTTTTAGGGGCTTTTTCGGCAATCTCAAGTGGTGATATTTGCTGTTCTATTTTTGCCTCAGCAACAGCGGGTTCAGCGGCAACATTCGCATAAACAGTATCTCGCGGCACATATTGGCATATACCAAGAGTTTGCAAATACTGATGTTGCAGCTGTTGATCCATCAAACACCGCCCAACTGTGGGTGCAGGCGCCCCGGGTTGCGCATTAAAGTCAGGGCATTTAGATAGGCCTTGGCACTAGCCACGAGAATATCCGTATCGGCCCCCTGACCATTGATAATACGCCCGTCCTTCTCGAGACGCACGGTGACACCACCCTGAGAATCTGTCCCTTCGGTAACTGCATTGACAGAGTAAAGTTGTAGATTAGTCTCGCTGCTGACCAGACTTTCAATCGCCTTAAAAATTGCATCCACAGCACCATCGCCAGAGGCTTCGGCGCGGTGCTCCTTACCCTGATAGGCGATTACAATTTTTGACTGAGGAGCCTGTCCGGATCTGGATAGCACTTCGAGATCCACTAGGGTCAAGGCATCGTTTTCAGTGCCCATCTGCGCTTCCGAAACCAGGGCCTGCAAGTCTTCATCAAAGATCTCACGCTTCTTATCTGCCAGTGCCTTAAAGCGCACAAACACATCGTTGAACTCTTCCTTGCTATCAAACTTGACACCCAGTTCTTCGAGACGCGAGGCCAGTGCCGCGCGGCCAGATAACTTACCCAGTGATAATTTATTGGTCGTCCAGCCGACATCCTCGGCCTTCATAATTTCGTAGGTTTCGCGGAATTTCAAAATTCCATCTTGGTGAATACCAGACTCATGGGCAAAGGCATTGGCACCGACAATAGCTTTATTAGGTTGCACAGGGAATCCGGTAATACCGGAAACCAGCCTTGAGGTCGGCACTATATGCTGGGTGTCTATATCGGTTTCAACCGGAAAAACATCCCTGCGCGTGCGCACCGCCATAACCAGTTCTTCAAGAGAGGCATTACCGGCTCGCTCACCTAGTCCATTGATCGTACATTCGACCTGTCGCGCACCATTCTGCACAGCGGCCAGGCTATTGGCCACTGCCAATCCCAAGTCATTGTGACAGTGCACTGAGAATATTGCCTTGTCGGCATTCGGCACCGTATTGAGCAGACGTTTTACCATTGCGCCATATTCGCCGGGATCGGAGTAACCGACAGTATCCGGCAGGTTGATGGTACGCGCACCAGCATTGATGACCGCTTCGGTAATTCGGCACATAAAATCAAATTCTGTGCGGCTGGCGTCCTCCAGTGAGAACTCCACATCATCGATCAGGCTGCGAGCGATTTTTACGGCACCGATCGCCTGCTCGAGGACCTCGTCCGGCTCCATCTGCAGTTTGTGCTTCATATGAATTGGCGAGGTGGCAATAAAGGTATGGATACGTCCGGCATTGGCACCCTGCAGTGCCTCAGCGGCGCGTTCGATATCACCTCTTACCGCACGTGAAAGGCTGCAAATGCGGCTGTCGGTCACAGTGTTGGCAATCGCTTGGATAGCCTCAAAATCTCCTTGACTGGAAATTGCAAAGCCGGCCTCAATAACATCGACACGCATTTTTTCCAGCGCTTTGGCGATGCGTACTTTTTCATCTTTGGTCATCGATGCGCCGGGGCTCTGCTCACCGTCGCGCAAGG
>JAYOUA010000011.1:0-95183 GCA_038150705.1 Porticoccaceae bacterium
AATCTCTTAATCTCTTAATCTCTTAATCTCTTAATCTCTTAATCTCTTAATCTCTTAACCTCTTAATCTCTGCGAGTGGCGAGAGGTCTCTAGTTGCTGCGCTGTGTCGGGAAGACCGCGGTTCCTTTGTCATGTTTACGGCGTGCTAAGGGCTGTCAGCGAGGCTGCATCCTCAGCCCACCATCCAGACGTATAGTCTCGCCATTGAGATAGTTATTTTCGACGATATGCACCACCAGCTGGGCAAATTCCCCGGGCTCTCCCATCCGCTTGGGAAAGGGAATATTGGCAACAATGCCATCCTGTACTTTTTCTGGCATGACTTTCATTAGCGCTGTCGCCATCACCCCCGGGGCAATAGAATTTACCCGAATACCCTCGGCGGCCAGATCCCGGGCCATTGGTAATGTCATGCTGGCAATACCACCTTTGGTGGCTGCATAGGCACACTGGCCGATCTGACCATCGTAGGCGGCTATTGAGGCAGTATTCACAATCACGCCTTTTTCGGACTTTTCATGGGCTTTGTTACGCACCATTGCCGCCGCTGCACAGCGGGAAATATTAAAGCTGCCAATCAGGTTTACCTCTATCACTTTGCGATACAGTTGCAGATCGTGGGGCTCACCCTCACGATTGATTATTTTTTCCCCGATGGCAATTCCGGCACAGTTTACACAGATATCCACTCGCCCCAGCTGACTGATAATTTGCGCAAATGCGGCCTCGGCATCCGCGCCACTGGAGACATCCAGTTGCATAAAACGCGCCTTATCGGCGCCCAATTCAGTGACTGCCTGTGCGCCCGCCTCGGCATTCATGTCAAAAATCACCACAGTTGTGCCGCCATCGACCAATGCCTGTGCAGCTGCACGGCCAAGACCAGATGCACCGCCAGTGATAACCGCAACCTTATTTTTTAAATTCATGCTTCACTCCTGGCTAAACAATTTCCAACAGTAGTTCACGGGCAATAATAATTCGCTGAATTTCACTGGTACCCTCATAAATACTGGTAATCCGCGCATCTCTCGACCAGCGCTCCAAAGGATACTCCGCACTGTAGCCATTGCCACCGAGCATCTGCAATGCGCAATAACAGGCGGCATTGGCTTTTTCACTGGCGAACAGCTTGGCCATTGAGGCCTCCTTGGAATAGTTCAAACCCTGCCCCTTCCTCCAAGCTGCCTGCATTAACAGTAGTCGCGCCGCTTCAAGTTCGCTATAGCGATCGGCCAGCATCCACTGTAGACCCTGAAAATTTGCCAGCGCCTGGCCAAATTGCTGGCGCTCGGTAATATATTTGCGGGCATGGTCCATAGCCGCCAAACCAATTCCCAAGGCAAGTGAGCCAACCCCTATGCGCCCGCCGGCAAGTTCGCCCACGGCTATTTTAAAGCCCTGATTTTCAACACCGAGGATTGCGGTAAGGGGAATTCGGCAGTCACTGAACACTACCTCGTTGGTTGAGGAGCCCCTCTGGCCCATCTTTTGTTCCGGCTTGCCTATCTTCAGGCCGGGATTATTGGCTTCCACCAGAAAACAACTAATCCCCTTACCCTTGGGTGCCTCGGGGTCTGTAACTGCCCAGACGACAAACAGGCCAGCGTATTCAGCACTGGTGATATATAGCTTGGTGCCATTGAGAACCCAGCTATCGCCCTGTTTAACCGCACGGCATTTGATGGCGGCAGGATCGGATCCGGCTGAGGATTCAGTCAGGCAAAAACTGGCGGCGGGATATTCTCCAGTGCAGAGCTTGGGCAGATATTGTTGCTTTTGCTCAAGGGAACCACAGGCCTGAATAACCTCGGCGAGCATATTGGTGACTGAAACAGTGACTGCTGTAGAGGCACAGCCGCGACCCAGTTCGGTAAGGGCGACGCTAAAGGCGACCGAACCAGCCTCTGAACCGCCGTGATCGGCTGATATATTAAGCCCCATAAAGCCCAGTTGGGCGAGCTTTTTAAGGTTACCTAAAAGAAGCTGACGACCCTCTCCAAGGTCGAGCTTTTCGGCAGCAGGCAGCAGTTTATCGCGGGCGAAACGCCGCGCTGTGTCCTGAATATATTGCTGTTCTTCACTGAGCTGTAAATGCATGCAGCAACTCCTTTGCTTTTATTATTTCCCTATCCTTTAGGTTCTATTGGTAGTCCGGATGCTATTGACTGACCGCCTGTACAAGAATAAATGGCGGTATAACCAGCGCCCAGACTGTGGCATTGCATTCATACCAGGCGAGTGCCTGCTGATCACTGACTTCCATGAGCACTTTTTCGTCAAGCCACTGTTGAATCTGCGTGCTGTTATCCTGGTGCAAAGCAATAGCGACCTGTATTAGATCGTCGCCCTCGGCGACCGCGAGAACATTGCCCAGAGCGAAGTGCTTCTGCAGTTCATGCCAGGCAATTTTTGCTGTCTCAGAGTTGAGGCGCGCAATGAGTTCTCGATTGTCTACTGGATTTGCCATCTGGCCTAGCCGTCCCAGTAGCAGAAGTTGCGCAGTAACTGCAGGCCGGCATCGGCGCTTTTTTCCGGATGGAACTGTACGGCAAAAAGATTTTTATGGCTTAGTGCAGCGGCAAAGTTAACGCCGTAGTCACAGCGTCCGGCAATATAAGACTTGTCAGCGGGGGCCACATAATAGCTGTGGACAAAGTAGAAGCGGCTGTCCTGTTCAATTCCCTGCCACAGCGGGTGATCCATGGCTTGCTGAACATTGTTCCAACCCATATGCGGGACCTTGAGTTTGGAACCCTGTTCATCGACTAGGTGATCACCGAAGAACCTGACTTGACCGGGCAACAGGCCCAGGCAATCAACACCGCCATTCTCTTCACTGCTCTGCAGCAGTGCCTGCATGCCGACACAGATGGCCAGCACCGGCTTGCTCTTGATAGCCTGGCTGACTACATCGCCAACGTTGAGACGCTGAATTTCAGCCATGCAGTCGCGAATTGCACCAACGCCGGGAAATACAACACGGTCAGCATCCTCCACCAGGGCTGGGTCGGCGGTAATAGAGACTCGGGCACCGGGACAAACATGCTCGAGGGCTTTGGCAACAGAATGGAGATTGCCCATTCCGTAATCAATCACGGCAATATGACTGCGAAAATCACTCATAGGTTTTGTTCATTATTAGAAGGTAATAAACAAAGGGTACCCTTTACAGAGTACCTTTTGTAGACGGCATAACGCCTGCCATGCGCTCATCCGTAGATGCGGCTACACGCAGGGCGCGACCAAAGGCTTTGAAGATAGTCTCAACCTGGTGGTGGGCATTGGCGCCGCGCAGATTATCAATATGCAGTGACACCAGTGCATGGTTTACAAAGCCCTGGAAAAACTCGCGCACCAGATCGACATCAAAACTGCCGACATGGCTGCGGACAAAGTCGGCTTTCATAATCAAGCCGGGACGCCCGGAAAAATCCATCACTACGCGCGACAATGCCTCATCCAGGGGCACGTAGGCGTGACCATATCTGGTCAGCCCCTTCTTGTCGCCGATAGCTTTGGCAATCGCCATACCGAGGGTTATACCTATATCCTCAACCGTGTGGTGGTCGTCAATATGGGTGTCACCTTTAGCCTGAATATCCAGATCCACCAGACCATGGCGGGCAATCTGGTCAAGCATGTGCTCCAGGAAAGGCACTGGTGTAGCAAAATTTGCTTTACCGGTTCCATCCAAATTAACGGTAACTGTGATCTGTGATTCCAGCGTATCGCGTGTCACCGTCGCAGTGCGATCAGTCATGGGATTCTCCAACATCTGTCTTTAGGCAGGCGGCATTATAACCGCAACTTACCCTATTTCTAAAACAATTAGCTGGCTAATTCCGACGGCACCGGGCAATACCAGCGCAGACATTGAACGGGGTTTTTGAAGAGATAAATGGGTATCGAGTGACCAAGGCCTCTCAACACCCATTTACCGATAGACTAAATTCGCCGGTTAAAATTTAACCCTGAATTTAACCCCCAGGTTTCTGCCTGGCAGCGGAACCTCATCCTTAACAAATGAGGTGTGATTTCTGGCAACTTCATTTAGCAAATTATTGGCAAACAGTGAGACAGAAAGGCTATCTGAACCGTTAAAGTTAAAGGATTTCTTAACTAAAAGATTCAGCATATTGTAACCATCTGTAATTTCTTCACCATCGGCAACATCATCCTGCTCCTCTACATCCTTTAACAGAAGCTCCATGTCGAGATCGTTGCCGGCATATGAGACCCTGTAGATATTTCTCGCGGGAACCATTCTCGCAATATTACTGCCATCGGTAAATTCACCAGAGACATCATCCCGGCCAAATGACAGTGAGAGATTACCACTAGCCAACTCGAAGACCTGACCAATTTCAATCTCATAACCTCTAAGACGGGCATCGTTCTGCAAGTAGTTTGCAAGGACCAGACCTTGGTGATCGTCGTGGTCTTCTCCGACATGATCTGCATCAGATTCATCCTGAAGGTAGATGTAGTTATCCACATCATTTTTGAACAGAGTAAACACTGCAAACAGGCCATCATTTTGATAATTAAACGTCAGATCAATATTATTTGACGTCTCAGTTTTCAAGCCGGCATCACCAACTTCAAACCTACCAGTAGCCAGATGGGGGCCATTGATAAACAGTTCCACTGCTGAAGGTGCTCTCTGGAATCTTGTCAGACCGAGGTTTACATCGAGGTATTCATTGATATCGCGACTAAGACTGAGGGCAAAGCTTGTGTTGTTAATATCTCTTTTAGAGATCTCAACCTCTTCCTCATGTTCATCGTCATGCTCCTCTTCGTGTCCCTCTTCGCCTTCCTCATGTTCTTGATGCTCCTCATGACTGATTGAACCATTTCTGGCGATGCGATCATGACGTATACCGAAGTCCAGATGGAAAAGATCAAGCTCGTTACTGAAGAAGTAACCTAAGGAGGTTTCCTTATTGTTGGTCGGATTCATAAAGGCTTCTTGGCCAGTTATGGATACATCTTCTTCAACAAAGTTAAGCACTAACTTCTGGGAGAACGCATCATTGGCAAAATCAAAGATTGCGCCGTATTCCACAGCGTCGTTTTTGAATAGCGTCGGACCCTCTGCATGATGATCATCCTGCTCTTCTCCCTCGTGCTCTTCCCCCTCGTGCTCTTCCTCCTCATGATGCTCTTCAGCATGCTGCTCAATCAGGGAGTAATCAGTGTCGCGAAAAAAGTAGTCTACTTTAGACAACCAAGAATTGTTAAATTTGTAGGAACCCTCCAGGTTGATCACATTGGATTCAGTGGTTGAGAAAATCCTTTCACCTTCGTGCTCTTCAACCGCATGGTCATCCCCATCATGGTCATCCCCATCATGGTCATCCCCATCATGGTCATCCCCGTCATGGTCATCCCCGTTATGATCTTCCTCATCATGGTCAGCATGCTCCTCTCCGTGGAAAGGAATTCCGTAGAGACTTTCTACACTCTGTACAGAGAGTCCAAAGTATCCCCAGCCACCTGTTTTGGACAAGCCAATGCGACTAGATGTAGATCCAAAATCTGTATTGGGTAAAAAGCTCAACTCGTCCTCATGTTCGCCTTCATCATGATCTTCCTCATCATGATCTTCCTCATCATGGTGAATCGCACCATCGGGAATTTCGTAGTCACCGAACTGGGAATCCTTATAGGCCAGACTGAGGTTTAAGCCGGCAATATTATTTTGATAGGAAAACTCATGGGCATCACCATCATTGACTGACTGGGTCTCCAGACCCAGAACCAGTCGCGACTCCTCAACGTCCTCCCGAGCAATGGTGTTATCGACAATATTGATAATACCGCCAATAGATCCATTGGAGAAAAGCAATGAGGAGGGACCTCTTGCCACTTCAATCTGCTGAATATCATTCAAATCAACATCATTGATATGATCGGCACCGAGACCTGAAACGTCGCGAACAATCCTGCCATTATTTAATACTTTGACACGATTGCCAGACATACCACGAATAACTGGCTGGCCGACTGCCGATCCATAGTCTGTAGATAAAACCCCCAGAAGGCCATCAATGGACTCGCCGAGACTGCTGGTTGAACCGCTGGCGATAGTTTCTCCATCTAGTACATGCAGTGGGTTTTCAATTTCATTTAATGTTTGGTGGATAAAAGAGGATTTAACAACTACTTCTTCTATCTCATTTGCAGTTATGTAATTTATTGGCAATGCACACATAACCAGAAGTGCAATATGATAGTTTTTCATACAAGCTCCGAAAAAATTTAAATTTAAATAGCAAAAAAATTTTTAAATTTTTGGCGGTGCGCGGGGAGAGAAGTTGTGGCTTGTCGTTGAGATATAGAGATCGCATATCTCAATTTTTTGCAGGTTGGACAGGAAATAAGTTGCATCTGCCAAATGGCCATTCAGCGGCCCTGAAATATCATTTTTACAAAACTGACACTCGACCTGATAACCTTCGTCACCATGATGGTCGTGTAACAACGGATCAGCAGATATTGCAAATGCGAATAGAAAACACGCAAGTAGGCAAAAATTCTGAAGATATCTGTTTCTTTTGACATTCATGGGGGGGCATTCTAGGGGTTTAGCTATCCCTGTCAATGGGCTAGCCTTTTGCGTTCATTAGCATTCTTACTAACGATGATATAACGCAAGCAGATCTTTTTGCTTTATCTTACGCCAGAGGCGGGACGCAATCTGGCCATTGGGTTACTATAGCGCTTTTTTAAAGCATCTCGATTTGAGGCATAGTCTTGGGCAAATTACTAATAAGCACCCCCCTAAAATGGCTGGCTAGGTCAGCACTGACTACCATTGCCCTGGCATTGGCAGCAATTATCTATTTGCTGGTGGCGGTGGATCCAAATGACTACAAACCACAAATCAAAAATCTGGCCGCCAACCAGGGGCTGGAGCTCTCACTGGATGGTGATATAGCCTGGCAGTTCTTTCCGCAGATTGGTATCAGAATTGAACAGGTGGACTTTGCCCTGGCCAATTCCGCCTCCGGCAATATTGGCCAGCTGACTTTGGCAGTTAACTGGAGCGAGCTGCTAAAACTCCTCAACACCAGCCAGACCTCCAATCAGCTGCCCATGGGCAGCATTAAAATTGCTGACTCCAGCATTCGCTTAAAACCTTTATCACCGGGGAAATTACCCGTTGAGCTGGACAGCGTTGACGCTGTTATGCGCAATATTTCACTTCAGGGCGAGAGTTTCACCCTAGCCTTCTCAGCTATAGCAGCCGGAGGACTGAAACTCTCTCTTGCCGCAGATATGGCCATTCATGTCGCCGGCAAACGCTTGCAAAGATTCTCCCTTGAAAATGCAGCGATCAACCTAGATATGCTGCAACTTCAGGGAAATCTGGTGACTGAGGACGGATTTATTAGCGCCGAGGGCAATCTGCAAGGTGACAACCTCAACCTCAAACAACAGCTAGAAAGACTGGAGCAGACTCTGTCTGTCCTGCAGTTACCGCCAATTGAGTTGCAAGCCATGGCTGACGAAAAGGCGCTGACCGCTATCGACTTCGATATTACGTTCAGCATTAACAGCAACGCGATATCAACTATCACCACTAGCCTGAATATCGACGGTCAACAGCTCATGCTAGATACCCAGGTAAACCACCCTGCCAATAATCTCTATTTGGGCATCTCCGGAGACAGCTTTAAAATCGCCAATTATATGGCCGCTGATAGAGCATCTGCCCAGAGCCAAGGAAAAGCCCAAAACCAAAATAGTGTCCTGCTAGCACCCCTGGCAGCACCCCTTGCCCTCTGGAGCGGGCGCAGCCAACTGGAACTGTCGCTAGGTGCGCTGGATTTTGGGGAGTTTGTTACCGAAAACATTTATCTCAATCTTTTCGGCAATCAAAATGTCCTGCGCCTCAGCTCCCTAAATGCAGATCTATTCAACGGTCAGATCAATGCAACAGGCCGCCTTGATATGCGCTCCGCCAAACCACAGTTTGAGCTGCAGCCCTCCCTGAGTAATATCGATCTTCAACTGGCCCTGACAGCCCTTGCCGATAACAGCGATATTTCTGGCCAGCTCAACCTTAATGCCGACCTGCAGGGAGCCGGTAACAGCAGCGAAGAACTATTACCTGCCCTCAGTGGCAGTGGTGAACTGACTGTTGCCAATCCCATCTATCTGGCCATCAATGTAGAGGCAATGTTTTGTAATGCAGCAGCGCTGCTCGGCGGCAGCGCCAAGCCAAGCAGTTGGTCACAGGGCACACAATTTGAGAACCTCAGCGGTCAGTTCAAAGTAGCCAATGGCAAGGTGCTGATTGAGGAACTCAAAACAACCACCGGAAATCTCTCCATCAATGGCCGCGGCACGCTACAGCTATTACTAAAGCGCTTCAGCATTAACGCCAACACCAGGGTTAATGGAACTACCACCAGCTCTTCCGGCTGCTCGGTCAACAAAAGCCTGCGCAACCGCGATCTGCCGTTTATCTGCACCGGCAGCTTTGCAGCAGACGGCAAAACCAGCTGCAAACCGGATGACAACCTATTGAGGGGCCTCCTTCAAAACAATATTTTCCAGCGGTTGGGGGAGCAGAGCCAGGAGAAAGATCCAATAAAGGGACTGCTGAGAGGCGTTCTGGAAAAGAACTTTAAGTAGAGAGCTTCTATAAAATTGTCCCCTGAAAATTTCCAAAATGCTGTGCTCAACTGGTTCGATCAATATGGTCGTACCAATCTGCCATGGCAAAAAAATATCAATCCCTATCGGGTTTGGATCTCGGAAATTATGCTCCAGCAAACTCAGGTCAGCACAGTAATCCCATATTTCGAACGCTTTATGCACAGCTACCCAACAGTAGAGGCACTGGCCGCAGCGCCACTGGATGAGGTGCTACATCAGTGGACAGGACTTGGCTACTACGCCCGCGCGCGCAATCTGCATAAAACAGCACAGCTGGTCAGCGGCGAAATGAAAGGTCAGTTTCCGGAAACTGTCAGCCAGCTGATCGAACTGCCCGGTATAGGACGCTCTACCGCTGGTGCTATCAGTTCAATCGCCTTTAAAAATCAGGCAACCATTCTCGACGGCAATGTGAAACGCGTGCTGGCTCGCTACAGTGCCACCGATGGCTGGCCAGGCAAAAGTACCGTAGTGGAAAAACTCTGGTTGATCGCCGAGACCTACACCCCTTACAAACGCATCGCCGACTACACCCAGGCGATGATGGATTTAGGTGCAACCCTCTGCACAAGATCGTCGCCTAACTGCGAGCAGTGTCCTTTGGCGAAAGACTGTAAAGCCTTCAGACAGGGCAATCCTCAGGATTATCCGGGTAAAAAGCCAAAAAAAAAGCTGCCAGTAAAAACCACCTGCTTTTTAATCATAAAAAATAACCAAGGCGCATTGCTGCTAGAGCAAAATCCACCGGCGGGCTTGTGGGGTGGACTTTGGGTCTTCCCTCAGTGTGAATCAAAGGATCAGCTGCAGGAAGCCTGTTTAAAGCTGGGCATACAGCCTGAGAGCCAGCAGACCCTCGAAGTGCAGCGACATACTTTTAGCCACTTCCATCTCGATTACCAGCCAGTTCAGATATCTGCAGGTAACTCTGCGGCCAGTGCCCTTCAGATAGCCGAGGGCAGCAATCAAGTCTGGTATAACCCGCAGAATCCACTATCATTGGGCATGCCTGCACCAATCAAGGCACTGCTACAGAAACACTATTAAAATTTTACCTAGAGGTTAGTTATGGCGCGCATGGTTTATTGTCGCAAACTCAAACAAGAATTACCCGGACTGGATATGCCTCCATTTCCAGGCCCCCAGGGTCAGGAAATTTTCGACAATATATCAAAGCAGGCCTGGGCTGAGTGGATGACCCACCAGACGACTCTGATTAATGAGATGCGCCTGAATATGATGGATTTAACCGCCCGAACTTACCTCTCGGAGCAGCGAGAAAAGTTCTTTGCCGGTGAAGATGTTGATCAGGCTGAAGGATACGTGCCACCTGCTGAATAATCCCTTGACGTAGTGCATTTCAGACGCTTTAATACGCGCCTCTCGCAAAGTGCAGGTAGATAAGCACACACCGATTGCAACGCCCGGTTAGCTCAGTTGGTAGAGCAGAGGATTGAAAATCCTCGTGTCCTTGGTTCGATTCCGAGACCGGGCACCATAATTTAAAAAACCTCAGTGAAAGCTGGGGTTTTTTTGGTTTTGTAAGATGGTCATCGAACGTTCGATGGACTCGCATCTACCGATGCTCGGTCCTGCGGACCGCCTTCGCAAGCGAACGCGCCCAAAATACTGCGCATTTAGTCCGAGACCCCGTAATTGCGTGACATTATTTGGTGTTGGTGGTTGAACTTCCTCTCATCCTCTCACGCCAGTGTGGCGAAAAAAACCACCGACATCCCGACAGAGCACAGCGACGAAGGACCTCCTGACACAGGCAGAGATCTCTCACCTACGTTCGAGATGACAAGGAAACTGCTGTCATCCCGAAGGAGTTTTGCGCATTGCCGGCAAAATTATTCCTAATAAACACGAGACAACAATCAGTGCGGCGCCTAGTAATTTAGAAGTCGTCATCACCTCATCAAGAAAGAAATAACTCAATGCCATTGCAATAGGGATATAAAGGTAATAAAACGCGCTTACAACAATGGAAGGCAGTTCCGTCGATGCTTTTACCCAAAGTGTATGCGCAATTAATGTCGATACAACACCTAAAACAATTAACAACTGCCAATCGTTAACACTTAAGCGCCAATCCATTTGCGGCCAAAACAACAAAAAAAATAAGCCCGCAAAACTAAACTGCCCCCAACTACGCAGCATCGTTGAAAGATGAGCTACTCTTTGATGAAAGAAAGGCAATAGCGCATAAAGAAAGCCGCTAAAAACACCAACTAGAAAAGCTTGTGTTACATGATGTGATATATCAGCCGAGGGGACAACAATGATACAACCACAGAAACAAAGTAGAATCGCAATAACATCAGAGAGTTTTGGCTTCTGCCTGCTAATTAAGCTATTAATCCAAACCAAATGAATTCCATAGGTCGTGAGTGATAACGCGCCTAATGATGGCGTGGAGTTTTTTATCGCATAAAAGTACGTCCACCAATGCAAGCCAAAAACCATCCCGATAGAGAGCATCGCTAGCCAGTCCTTTCGCTGCAACCCAGAAAAAAGTTTTTGCCACAGCAATAACGGCGTTAATACCAGGCAGGCAATAAACACTCGGACCATTCCAATAGTCACTTCATTGGCAGCAACCGAACTCACTAATACCGGCACCATAGCCATAGTTGCCACGGAAGTCAGTGCAATAATAATGAGTTGAGAGTTGATGACTTTCATTGCATTGAGGCTACAGATTCAGCTCATATTTCACAATGATTAATCTTTCTCAATAAAAATAATAATACTTTGGGAGGGACAAATCAGCGGCCAGCTTGTTTCTTGCATTCTTATAACGCTGCATCAACGGATTGTTGTATAAAATGACCTAGTGCTGACTCCAGGTTCGCTCGGCATCGGTCAGTGAACCATTATTATTGCTATCCCAGGCTTTAACAAAGGTGTTGGTGATCTCCAGAAAGCCATCAGCTGCCTGTGCGTTTTTCGGTGTGGCACGCAATGTGTAGGTGGATCGGGTCGATGCCTGCACTGCAATATCATAAAATTTTGTACCGCTATCCCTTGGCGATTCGGCCAGCTGCGCAGGTAGGGCAACTGCGGTACCACCGGTATCTTCATCGTAGCGGTTATTTTCCGTGTAAAAGCGCTCCATATACTGAGCCGCTTCCATCAGCACTGCCTGGGCGTCGGCTCGCCGTGCATCTGTAACGCTGTCTCTATAACTGGGGTAGGCTACAGCGCCAAGAATGGCGACTATGGCGACCACAATCATTAGCTCAATTAAGCTAAATCCTTTTTCGCCTGAGCTTGAAGTCTGCTTTTTCATGGGTACCCCACTGAGTCTACTTAATGATTTCTATACGTATCAGTTCAGCTCTGCCCTTCCCGCTGCTATTGAGATATAAGCGGATTTTATTTCCCACCTTTAAATTGGATAGGGCAATCGGCTGGTTGTTGGGGTTGTATATATGTGTATTAAAAGGCACAAAAAACTCCCGATCACTGGCAACAAAAACCCGCTCTTTTATATCGATAAAACTGATAACCACCTGGTACTTTTTCCATTTTGGATCGACCACCTGCTCTGCAGATACTGCAGATGTCGAGACCAACATTGCAGAAATCCATAAAACAGCAGATAAAAATAGCGTCGAAATTTTCATAGTCATATCCCCTTAGCGAATTTCACGCCATGGCGTTTGGCGGTTGCGGCCGGAGTCCTCAAGAATAGACTCCACCTTGCCCTTGGATGTAGTGACATACTTTGACTCGGTGCGACCATCCGGATGATTGATAATCCCCGGACGCGAGAGAATGCCGGCGTTTTTACGCTGAATGCCTGAGCCATGGATATAGTTGTCCTCACCATCGCCGTCGATATCGCCAACATTGATCATATCCGCATTGTTAAAGACACGATCTTTATTGAAGTCGAATACCGATTCATCGAGTCGCCCGCCATTAAAGGCATCGACTTCCATTAGCCAGCTAGTGCCCTCGCCCGCACAGGGATCGCTGGCGGGGGTTACGGTGACAAATATAACCCGCCCATCCCTCAGGGTTGGGGCCTGATGAACACGCTCACCAGACTCCGGCAAGTCGATATACCAGCCGAGCTTTTCTGTGGATTCAACCGGGTTGCTGCCGTTATCCCACTGAATAGCGTTTTTTGAAATTATCCGGGCGCGCAGATCGATCGATGCTGTGCTGTGAGCGGTCACCGTCTGCTCCAACAGACGAGCGCGGCTAAAACCATTTGAGTTGCTATCCATCTGATCCCAGATGGCATAAAAGGTCTGTTGGCTGGCATCGGTTAAATCACTTTTACCGAGGTATTTTCCGGTACCAAAATAGATTACAAAGCCATCCGATGAAGGATGTTTTTTGACTTTTAAATCGGCGGTGATTGGCTGGGTGACACCAGAAATTTTCGCCTTAAATAGCGGCTGCGGATTGCTGGATGAACCATAGTCGGAAGCCCACTGGCCGCTATTGCTGTCGGACAGATCAAAGGCCCAGATATTGCCAAACAGATCGCCGGCATAGAGTCGGTCGGCAATGAAATCTCCATTTTCATCGACCACACTAGTGCCAATAATGCCGTTGGGTCGCGACAAACCCTTAGGGTCATCGGCACTGCCCTGCTTGGTATCGAGCTTTTTAATCACCGCACCGGTTTGAGCATCGAGGATAAAGATCACCGCATTGCCGGTGCTACTGGCATTGCCATCTGCCTCTGTTGAGTTGAGGCCGTTACCGACAATAACACCCCATTTACCATTGGCGAGTCGTACCAGGGAGGGCTTGGAAAAGCTGTAACCCAGGTCGGGATCATCACTGTCAGTAAATTCCCAGCGCGCTATGGAGGCCGCATTGGCCTCAGCAAAGGATGCCGGATCGGTAATATCCAGTGCGAAGTAGCCCTGGCCACCGGTTCCCAAGCCAGACACCAACAGGCTGTGCCAAGCATTATTGTAATAGACATCGTTTTCGGTAATTGGCCCATCGACATAGTTGCGGTGACTATAGTCGGCCTTGGTCAGCTCCCAGATATCGCCAAACAGCGTGGCCGGTACGTAGGCTATTTTTTCCCGGCCATCCTCGGTTTTAAAGCCGTGCAGCATGGCACTATTGGAACCGACATAGACCATGGGGTCGCGGTTTTTATAGGTGTTTTTAAAGGCTGCGTAACTCGCTCCTTCGGGGAGGTCGGTTGAGGCGAAATAGAACCGGCCAGGTGGTCCGACGTAGGTCGGTATGGATGAAATAATATCGCCCAATATAGATTTACGATTGCGGAAAATACCGCCCTTGCCCTTGGCCAATTCCTGCCCTCTGGCACCGCGCAGGTAGTTGAGCCGCTTGCTGCCCAGACTGTCAGACTGGTTTAACCACGCGCGCTGGGCACCAGCGGCTTTAAGTGAACTCCAGCGAAACGGAATTGCATTATTGTCGTCATCACGGGTGATGATGACGCGGTCTGTAGGTCTGGTCTTGCCCACTCTTATACCCAGCTCAGGACAGAACCCTCCGGTTAGGCCACAGGCGGCATCCCAGGCGGATGGACAGATATTACCCAGCGCCACTGGTCCACAGTTTGTGCCGTCTGAGATGGGCTGGGCGATTAAATTTCCCGTCCAGTCATTGGTTGTAAAGCGGGCAAAAAACAGCGCTGTATCAGAGGAGATGGTTCCGGAATTAAGTGCTGCCGTAGCAAAGGAACCAGTTCGATCCAGTACACTGTTTATCACATCGGTAAATGCACTGACCAACTGATCAGGGTTTTGCGCAGACAGGTACTCTCCCCGAGAGTTGATCGATGCATGCCAGAGATCATCAATCTTGGGCTGTTCATTACCACCACTGGCTGATGGCCAGCCCAATGTGCCATCGAGTAGTTGCTCGTAATCATCGGGAAAATCACGCTCACCCGAGACTCCCAAACCGATCATAAAATTGACCATATGCTGCCAGTTGGCCGGATCATTGGCCGGATTCCAGAAAATATCACTGTTGTCGGTATCACCGTCGCCATCGATATCGGTGGAGAGGTCACTGACATTGACTGGCACATTATTTTCCGCCGATGGACGCAGGTCTTTAAACCAGTAGTGAAAGGCAATATCCCCGAGATAGGTTGAATTACCGTCCCGATAGGGAGCCCTGGGGCTGTAGGCAGTGATGCCATAGTCATTGGCGGGAATAGTCTGGGCACTGTTATCGACATTGCCAAACCCGGAGGGTGAGCCGCTGTTCCACTCTCCGTCGGTCATCATAATATGAAAGTTTTGCCGGCAAGAGCGCTCCGCTGAAGTGCCATCTGCGGGATCGTCGCGGTAGGGAGCCGTAGTCTCGAAATAGGCGCCAACCTTATCCAAAGCGGTTAGTAATGGTGTACCACCATCGGCTGGCAAATCGTGTAGCCAGTCAAAAAAGTTGTTCCTGCGCATACCGTAAAATGCCTTTACTCCGGTCAGAGTGCTGTTATTGATGCGCTGGTAGCCGACGCGAATATTCGAATTAAAACGTTCAAAAGCCAGGGTCGCAGCAGTTTTGGTGACATACACCCGTTTGCGATAATAGGAATACCAGTTGGCAAAGTTTTCCCGCTCATCCACTGTATCGCCAACACCTGAGGTATCACTGACTGCGACCTTTTTATAGCAGTCATCGTCACTGATATTGCCATTACATCCACCCAGACTGGCATCGAACAGGTAATAATAGGCCGGTTCTGAAGATGAAGTGGCATAGCGATTATAAAAACCATCGGAATAGTTGGAAGAGCCACAGTGAGTCTGGTTAATACCACCCCAGCTCGGCCTGTAGTTTGTGGAGAGATCTCTGGTACAGCTGCCGCTGCCAGTTTTATTAAAGCCATTGTCCCAAGCTGCGGTAAAGGAGGCATTGCCAAGACTATTGCCATCTTCATCCACGGGAGGCTCATAGAGCACATTGGGATCGTAATATATTTTATTGAAAGCGGCAGACTTAGCTCTCTTGGTCGATGGATAATCGCCAATGCTGGTAGGCATAAATGACCAGGCCATACTGCCGGAATCATCCATGGTCAAAACAATATTTGGATCGACGCCGGCCAGGGTGAATAAGGGAGTATCACTGAGATCGTGTTCGGCACTAAAAGCCTCCATGCCGGCACCCAAAAAGACCGCGCTAAAAAATAATTTTCCGGCTAGACAGTAGCGCTTTAAATATCTTTTTTTCATGACTTCCATGCCTCAATTGTTGTGCTTTTCCAATGTAGTCTGCAGCACAGTGCGCGCGCCCTCCGAGCGCCCATTACCCAGTGCCGATACGCTGTAGTAGAAAACCCCAGTCAGTTTGGCGAGAGTGTCGGGATCATTGTCAGAGGGCTCAAAACCGGACTCTTCCATCACATATCGCGGCAGCGCATACAGGTCGCCAAATAGGCTGGTGCTATTGCCAGAGCTGCTTCCGTAAACCAGACCATGTGTTGACCAGTCAAAGGTGGAATTTGCCACCGCGCTGGCCACAGATCCTGTCTGCCAAATACCACTGGAACCATCACTGCTGGCCTCGATAAGGTTGGGCTGAAATAAAAACCATTGGGAGGCATCAATCAGAGCTGATTCAGCTGCCTGAAAAGAGCGTGAATGCTCCCACTGATTGGAGGCCATACGCTCTTCCATGGCTGTACCGCGCATCGATGAAATACCAATCATTGCCAGTACCAGCATATAGATCATCACTGTTACCAGAACCGCACCGCGCTGATTTCGCAACATCATTTTTCCACCCTAGTTAATCCTGTTACGCATTGCCGCATAACCCCAAAACGCCTTGCGAACTCGCCTGTCGTTGCCGACATTGGCCTCTGCGCCGTTAAAGATAAATGACCTGGGTTCAGTGGCTACGCCATTTTCAGAGCGCATAAGTAAACCCACGCGCACTCCGATCACCGCTTCCCAATCGCTAACTGCGCTGGCACTGACATAGATATCCGGCTCCCCTTCACCACTGGTATCCTCGGCGAGTAACAGCTGCATATTTTCTATACCTTCAGCCAACAGGGTTGCTGTATTTGAATTAAACGAGTGCTGATAAAGTCCGGGCTCTCCATTGCTGCCAGTGGCAATAAAGTAACTGTGGGCATCAAAGGACATTATCTGCGCATCATCCTGGTAGGCCTTGGAAAGCCGATTATCTGTGTTGACATTATTGGCATGGGCAATGGTCACGGTGCTGCCATTGGAAACTGACGAGGCGCGAAACAGGTCGGCATTGGAGCAATCTGAAATCAGAATCAGATCATTGGCAACCAGCCCATCGGGATTACTGTCGACTTGAATATTGGCATTCTCGGCGGACATATTCCCGGTTAGGGAGACCCCGCTGCCGCGGGTTGACTGAAGGGTTATAACGTCGCTTCCGACGACTCGGGTTAACGTGGTGGGATTAGTCCAGCCGCTGCCATTTTCGTAAACGCTTAGACTGTCAGTGATGTTTTCAAATACGGGGGGTGAATTGGCAATAATATTTGGCGTAATTTCATCGATACTGCGGCAGCCGACAAAGCCAGCCATACGAATATCATAGAGCAATGCATCTGTAGCATAACGGCCATTTTCCTGAACTCTTGAGAGCTGCTCATTGACCCTGAACATAACCTTGCTATTGGTGTAGACATAGACCATACCCCCCAGCAGGATCAACTGGATAGCCATAGCCACCAGTAGCTCGACCATACTTAAACCAGCCTGTCGGCGATTCGCCAGGCTGCTTTCGCGGTTTACATTGAGCCGCTTCATCATTGAAGCCTCACAACAAGGTTAAACTGCTGGGTGCTGGAACCCTCTAAGCTACGGCTGTCATCCCACTGCACGGTGAGGTTACAGATTCTTGTTGCCTGTACACAGACAACAGAGCCAGTTCCCAAGGGTAATCCAGCGGCTAAATCACTGCGCCATTGCGTCAGGTCTGCCACTTCAAGACCACCGCTGGTTGGCGGTGTTTGGGTTAATGTTAGATCGTAATTTCCGCTGAGTGCCGATGATGAGTTGGCGTGCAATTGATCGATAAGGGCATTGGAGATAATTGCAGCCTGACTGCGAAAATAGGCACTGTGGTTATTGGAAACTGCCGTTAGCTGCATTTTCATCACACTGAACAAACCAATTACCGAAATTAGGATGGCAATTAGCACTTCGATCATACTGACGCCTTTCTGGCGGGAAATTTGATTGCGCCTGTTTATTTTCATCAGCTGCAATCTCCGTGGCTGACGGCCGAGCGTCCATTGGGCTGAATGCTGATAATTCGCGAATTAATTGACGAGCAATCAGCGGGCTCCAGGGTAAAGACAAAAGAGGCATTGCCCGGTACAAGTGAGCCTCTGGCATTGAGGGCAATATAGGTATCGGTAGGCGAGTTGGTTGCGGCCAGGGTCAGGGAGCCGTTTCCCTCCAGGGCATCCCAGTGCATCAAAATATCCTCGGCATCGCTGTAATCGGCATCGTTATTGGTGTCGGCAACTACTCTCCAACCAGAGTTCCAATTGCTGCCGCCGATAGATACAACCCGCACTTCAGCACCGCGTTTAACAGCTTCACTGCGCGCCATGTGAAAGCTGTAGACCAGATCATTAGCCTGGGAGGTAACACGGTTGTTATCGATAAAATTGACGAACGAAGGCAATCCAACTCCGAGCAGAATAGCCACTATGGAGATGGTGATTAATAGTTCGATTAAGGTGAAGCCCCTGCAAGCTTCTTGTTTAAAGTGCACGTCCATTTTTTTGCAATCCAACATCCAATGTCGATGCAAGACTTATGACCTGTTTAAATCCTTATAAACGTTTATTTAAAAAGGTCGTAAAAAACCCGCATATTTCCCTGAGATGAAATTAGACAGCATACTAGCAACTGTGTGGGTTTTCAGACGTGAAACCAGTCACAACTTTTTTGGCCATCGAGGAGCTTTTCTCAATTTAGATCATCGTCACTGAGGTAGATCAACACAGAGATTTATTGTCGCTCTGCACTTCGATCAATACACTCTTTTCTAATTAGCGACTTCCTTGCTATCAGCCTCTGTATTGGCCGGTTCAAGGGCAGTACCGGAACCAAGTAAAACGCCAATCCAGCGTGTCTCCTGCTGATTTTCCAAGGCAATCTTGATCATGATGGTTAGCGGAATCGACAATAGCATTCCCACCGGCCCCAACACCCAGCCCCAGAGTACCAGAGAGACAAACACCACTAAGGGGGAGAGATTTAAACCTTTACCCATCCAGCGCGGCTCAAGCAAATTGCCCATTACCAGATTGACCACAACAAAACCGCCGAGAGTCAGGCCCGCCGAGAAAATTCCCAACTGAACAGCGGCTAGTAATACCGCCGGCACTGCAGCAATGAATGAACCCACGGTGGGAACAAAGTTGAGTAAAAAGGCAAGAAGACCCCAGAGCACTGCATAGTCGACGCCAAGAATCGTCAGCCAGATAAAAATTAGCAGTCCGGTGAGCAGACTGATTGCCGTTTTAATTGCCAGGTAGCTGTGTACACTCTCGGAAAATTTAATTAGCCATTCCTGAGAGAAATCTGCACCTCTGGCCAATCTGAGCTTTTCGCCGAAGCCCATATTTTCCGCAAGAATAAATATCACGGTCAGCAGTATCATCACCGCATTGGTCATCACATTACCAAAGGATGCCAGGGTACTGCCGGCAAAAGACATCACCACACCGGGGTCAAAGCTGCTCTGCCAGAGCTGTTGATCGATAACAATACCGCGCATACTCAACCACTGCTGCACTCCCTCACTCATCGCCGTCAGTTTGGCGGAGTAGAATGGAATATCTTCGCGGAAATTGTCCACCGAGGTGCCGATCACCGCCGTTAACAGGATTCCCACGAGCAGTATTAATATCACAATAAGCACTATCGCCAAACTGCCCGGCATGCCGCGATCTTTAAGCCAGCCCAGTAGCGGCGATACAATCATGGCAATAAACACCGCCAACAGGAAAGGAACCAAGAGGGCTCCGGCCATTTTCAGGCCGGAGACAACAATTACAAAAGCAGCGGCAACCACCAAAAACCGAGCAATCGGTGATGTATTGTCAGTCATTGCTGGACTCCTTTGTTGGCAATATTTTTTGATTGAGCATTTTCAATAGTTCTTCGATCTGCGCACGACCGCGGTCGGAAAAAATTACATACCCCTGCCGCAAGCTCATCTCGGTGAGCGCTAACATAGCACATTGAACGCGAATGTCATCCAACTCTGGATCATGGTGAATGGGCATACCTGTAAATACATCCCAATCAGCCTCGGTGGCTGTTTCATTCAACACTGATTCGAGGAGTGTTTTAATATTTATGGCTTCAATACGGTAGACCGGCAGGCCGACATATCGAAAGATAAGCAAAGCCAATAGGATCAGGGCAAATGTGAGCACAAGGGTAATAACATAATCCATGGTCACAGCCTTGGAGGTTGGTGATTAAAACTGATCGGGGTATTTGCCTTGGAATTGACCGTAGTATTCAATGATTGAGGCTATGTCCGCTTCGTTGTCGCCGGTGGGTTCGAAAACATCACCTAAAACAATGCGTTTATTGGGAAAATCCAATGCACCTAACTGAATCTTACAATTATTTTTCTCGGCAATACGCAAAAATCCACTCTTCCACTTTGTTGATTTTTTTCGTGTGCCCTCGGGTGCCACAACAATCACTACACCGTTATCTTTTTTAACCGCGTCATCCACATACCCCATTACCGCATCGGGCTTTTCCCGGTTGACCGGAATACCGCCCAGCCAGCGCATAAACCAGGTAACACCGGGCTTGAAGATAGTATGTTTCCCCAACCAGCGCACCCGGGCATTGACCCCCAGAACTGCGGCGATACCAAAGACAAAATCCCAGTTAGAGGTGTGTGGCGCGGCAACAATCAACACTCGCTCAGAATTAGCGATATTGCCCTCCAAATTCCAACCAATTGAACGGTAGAAAGTTCTGCCAAACCAGCGGGTAAGTCGACTGCGGTTGGTGCGCAAATGCTCCGGGCATTGTTCCTGGGATATTGGAATGACTTTTCTACTCATGCCTGACCTCGTTAATTATTTTTATTTTATTGCCAGTGGTGACTAATGCTCTCTGGTTGCCCGAAAAGCAATGTCCGGATAGCGCTCTTCAGTCAGTGACAAGTTTACACGTGTCGGTGCCAGATAGGTCAGGTGCCCACCCCCATCAACTGCGAGATTTTCCTGAGTTTTGTTTTTAAAGGAGTCCAGCTGCTTGCTGTCATCACACTCAGTCCATCGCGCCGAATGCACATTGACCGGTTCATAGATTGCATCTACACCGTACTCCTCTTTCAGGCGATAGGCGACAACATCGAACTGCAACTGACCCACTGCGCCTACAATGACATCGTTGTTGCGGAATGGGAAAAACACCTGGGTACTACCCTCTTCCGACAGTTGGCGAATGCCATTGTGCAACTGCTTGGCTTTGAGCGGATCACTGAGACGAATACGCTTAAACAACTCTGGTGCAAAGTGCGGAATACCGCTGAACTTTAGATCTTCACCCTCGGTAAAGGCATCGCCAATTTGAATTGAGCCGTGATTGTGCAAGCCGATAATATCCCCGGCCTGGGCCTCTTCCAGAGATATCCGCTCGCCCGCCTTGAAACTAAAGGCATCGGCAATTCGCACAGTTTTACCGGTGCGCACATGTTTCATCTTCATGCCCTTAGTGTATTTGCCGGAGCAGATACGCAGAAAGGCAATGCGATCGCGGTGCTTGGGATCCATATTGGCCTGAATTTTAAAGACAAAACCACTGAATTTCTTTTCATCGGCAACCACATCTCGCTCTTTTGTGGCTCGCGGCTGCGGCGGCGGCGCCCAGCGCACAAAGTCGTCGAGCATCTCGCGAACACCGAAGTTACCTATTGCCGTACCAAAGAAAACCGGCGTCAAACGGCCGGCCAAAAATTCTTCCATATTAAACTCATGGGTAGCACCTTTGACCAGCTCTAGCTCCTCAAGCACATCCTCGGCATAATCACCCAGCGCCTCGCGAGCCTCTGGAGAATCCAGACCTTTAATCTGGATATCATCCATCAATGTATGCCCTTTGCCCTGAATATACACATGAATAGTGTCTGTATAGAGGTTGTAGACACCGCGAAAGCCACGGCCCATACCAATGGGCCAATTAATCGGGGCGGCTTTAATCTTAAGCACACTCTCGATCTCATCCAACAGCTCGATAGGATCGCGAATCTCGCGGTCCATTTTGTTCACAAAGGCAAAAATTGGCGTATCCCGCAGGCGGCAGACATCCATCAGCTTAATCGTACGATCTTCCACACCCTTGGCACCATCAATGACCATCAGCGATGAATCCACCGCCGTCAATGTTCGGTAGGTATCCTCAGAAAAATCCTCGTGACCAGGCGTATCGAGAAGGTTAACCATGCAGTCGCGATAGGGAAATTGCATCACCGAAGAAGTCACCGAGATACCGCGCTCCTTTTCCATCGACATCCAGTCCGAGGTAGCATGGCGATCACTCTTGCGGCCCTTCACGGTTCCCGCCACCTGAATCAGGTTACCAAGTAGCAAGAGCTTCTCGGTGATAGTGGTCTTACCCGCATCCGGGTGCGAGATGATAGCGAAGGTGCGGCGATCTGAAACTAAATCGGTCATCAGGTTTTGTGGTTACCAGTGTACTGTTGAAAACCGCGCATTATAGCGCTCAAGGTATTGGAGGTCAGCTTTTAAAACTTCTCACTGAGAGCAATTTAATCTGATAGCAAAATCCGGCCACTGAGCTAACACGTACACCAGCCTTAAAATCAGCCAATAACATTTGGTGATCTGCAATTCATGCAGTATGGTTTCCGCTTATCGCACTAACCGAATAACAGCGCATTAGGAGCACAGATGAAGTATCAGGGCCAAACTGAATACGACCACAAAGGACCCTCGCCGCGCACTGGCGTATTGCTGTGCAACCTGGGTACACCAGATGCACCAAAAACTGCTGAACTGCGCCGCTACCTGAAAGAGTTTCTCAGCGATCCTCGTGTTGTCGAGGTCCCGCGCCTGTTGTGGTGGATGATCCTCAACCTGATTATTCTGCGTATTCGCCCCCGCCGCTCGGCCAAGCTCTACCAGACTGTCTGGTCTGAGGGCGGTTCTCCCTTGCTGGTTCACAGCAAGGCGCAGGTGGCCGGGGTGAAAAAAATTCTCGATGAACAGTTTAATGATGATGTCCCGGTTGCGCTGGGCATGCGCTACGGCAATCCCTCAATCGAATCGGCGATAGCCGAGCTGACAGCAAAGAATGTCCGCAATATCACCGTGCTGCCGCTCTATCCGCAGTACTCTGGTGCCACCACCGGCTCGACCTTTGATGCCGTAGCACAGAGCTTTACTAAAACCCGCTGGGTTCCCGAGCTGCATTTTATTGGCAGCTATCACCAGTCGCCGGCCTATATTGATGCCCTTTGCCAAAGCATTCAGGCGCATATTGATGAGCACGGTATGCCAGACAAGCTGATGTTTTCCTATCATGGCACCCCAGAGCGCTACTTGCATAATGGCGATCCCTATCACTGCCTGTGCCACCAGACAACGCGATTAGTCCGCGAGAAGATGGGCCTCGACGAAGATAAAATCATGACTACCTTCCAGTCACGCTTTGGCCGCGAGCCCTGGTTGCAGCCATACACAGACAAGACCCTGGAAGCACTTCCCGGGGACGGCATTAAACACCTGGCGGTAATCTGTCCCGGCTTCTCCTCTGACTGCCTGGAGACCATCGAAGAGATCGATGGCGAGGGTCGCGAGATTTTTACCGAACACGGTGGTGAAACTTTCCACTATATCCCCTGCCTGAATTCTCAGCCAAAACACCTTGAGGCGCTGGCGAAGATTATCAGCAAGTATCTCTAAAATTTTTCGCCATAGACCCAGCATCGACCATCCTTTGTGGCCGAAAAAACAAGCTGCTTTTTAGTCGGCGAGCGCTTTAATTTAAAATCAGGCATTAATGACAAGAAAACGTATAATGCGTTCTTGTATTTTGTTGACTCTACCTGATTGAAAATTATGACTATTAAAAGCTATATGCAGACTCTCGGCTCAGAGGCGCGGGAAGCCTCCAGAGTGATCGCCGCCGCTGAAACATCTCTTAAAAATCGCGCCTTAATGGCCATTGCCGAGGCACTGGACAGTGATCGCGACAACCTGCTGGCAGCCAATGCTGTGGATATGGAAAACGGCCGCAACAATGGTTTGGATGCCGCTCTGCTGGATCGTCTTGAACTCAATCCAACGCGAATCGACGGCATGATTGAAGGCTTGCACCAGGTTGCAGAACTGCCCGACCCCACAGGTAAAATTACCGATCTGCAGGATCGCCCAAGCGGTATCAAGCTCGGCAAGATGCGTGTGCCCCTGGGTGTGGTTGGGATTATTTATGAGTCGCGCCCCAACGTAACTATTGATGCAGCGAGCCTCTGCCTGAAGTCGGGCAATGCCACTATTTTGCGAGGCGGCAGTGAGGCGATCGCCTCGAACCGGGCCATTGCCGCCTGTATCAGTCGCGGCCTGCAAGCGGTTGGCTTGCCGGAAAATATTGTACAGATTATCAACACCACCGACCGCGCAGCAGTGGGTGAGCTGATCACCATGCCTGACTATGTCGATGTAATTGTGCCCCGCGGCGGCAAGGGGTTAATCGAACGTATCAGCGCCGATGCCCGTGTGCCGGTTATCAAACACCTGGACGGCAACTGCCACGTCTATATTGACGATGATGCCAACCTGCAAAAGGCACAGGCGATTGCACTCAATGCCAAGACCCACAGATACGGTGTCTGCAATGCTATGGAATCCCTGTTGGTCGCTGAATCTGTTGCCGCAGAAGTACTGCCGGAACTGGCCGCTCTCTTCACTGAAAAAGGTGTGCAACTGCGCGGCTGCGAAAAAACCTGTGCGATTATCCCGGAAGCCAAGGCTGCCACTGAGCAGGATTGGTACGAAGAGTACCTAGCCCCTGTTCTGGCAATAAAAATAGTGCCCGGACTCGATCAGGCAATCGAGCATATCAATCATTACAGCTCCCAGCACACCGAATCTATCGTCACTGAAAACACTGCCCACGCTGAGCGTTTTATGCGCGAAGTAGATTCCAGCTCGGTGATGCACAATGCCTCGACAAGATTTGCCGATGGTTTTGAATATGGCCTCGGCGCCGAGATCGGTATTTCCACCGACAAGATTCACGCCCGTGGCCCTGTGGGTCTCGAAGGGCTGACCAGTCAAAAATGGGTGGTTTTTGGCGACGGGCAGATTCGTCAATAATATGTCGGTCGCTATCTTTGGGGGTACCTTTAACCCAGTTCACAACGGCCATCTGCGCATTGCCGTAGAGCTTGCGGAATTTCTTGAGGTGGACAATCTGCGCATGATTCCCTGTGCATTGCCAGCCCATCGAGAAGTACCCAGCGCCTCTCCTGAACAGCGCCTGGAGATGCTCAGGCTGGGTATTGGCGAACAATCCCAGCTGCTGGCCGACGATATTGAGCTGCGCCGTGATGGTCCCAGTTACACCATCGACACCCTGCGCGCTATCAGGGCACAGATTGGTGACAGTACAGTACTCTACCTGTGTATTGGCATGGATGTGCTGGCATCACTGGATAGCTGGCGTGACTGGCAGCAGCTTACTGATTATTGCCATCTGGTAGTTTCTTCACGACCTGGTTATCAACTCCCGAAATCCGGGCCCCTAGCTGAGTGGATCAGCGCGCGACTGTGTGAGGATTTACAGACACTAAAACAATCCAGCGCTGGTAAATTGCATCTCTGCAACCTGACCATGCTGGCAATTTCATCCACTGCGATACGCCATAAAATAAGCCTCGGGGAAAAGGTCGACTACCTGACTCCCGTAGCAGTGGTTAACTATATTCAACAACAACACCTATATGAGTAAACTATTTATATGACCCAATCCCTGAAAGAAATTGTTATCTCGGCGCTGGAAGAAGTGAAAGCGGAAAATATCACCTCACTGGACGTGCGTGAGTTGACCGGTGTTATGGACACCATGATCGTTGCCAGCGGTAACTCCAACCGCCAGGTGAAGTCACTGGCCAATAATGTTGCGGTCGAAGGCAAGAAAGCCGGTTTCGAACTTCTCGGTGTCGAGGGCGAAGACACCGCCGAGTGGATTCTGGTGGATTTTGGCGATGTGATTGTGCACATTATGCTGCCCGCCACACGCGCCTTTTACGATCTCGAGAAACTTTGGTCGGTGCGTCCTGGCGATTTTCCAGAAGACACCGATGATAACCAGCCCACCCTCGGCGAACTAAGCTAAACCTCTATCCATGAAGCTTAAAATGCTCGCAGTGGGAACGCGTATGCCAAACTGGGTAGAGGCTGGCTGTAACGAGTACAACAAACGCATGCCACCGGAGTTGCGCATCGAAGCCATCGAGGTAGCACTGGGCGCGCGGGGTAAAAATCAGCCCGCCAGCAAAGCTGTTGAGAAAGAGAGTCAGGCACTGCTAAAAGCCGTCGGTGCCAGGGACTTTGTCATTGCCCTGGATGTCATCGGGCGCTCCCTAAGCACTGAACAGCTAGCGGAAAAACTAGCCGGCTGGCAGATGGATGGACGCGATATCTGCCTGCTTATCGGCGGCCCCGACGGGCTCTCGAAAGACTGTTTAGCCCGCGCAGATATGCGCTGGTCACTTTCCGATCTGACACTGCCCCACCCTCTGGTGCGCATAGTGTTGATGGAACAGATGTACAGGGCGTGGACAATCAATGCCCACCATCCCTATCATCGCAGTTAATCAGAATCTTATTTAGATGGTTAAAAAATAACATGAAGGATGGCGCAGCTTTTTCAGATCCAGCCCACGAACGCAAAATGTTCGCCGGCAGGCTGCTGCTCACAGCGCTGGGAACCCTGTTGCTGACTGCTATACTTGTCGCCCGCTATTTTGACTTGCAAATCTCCCGCTACGAAGATTTTGCTACTCAGTCCAATAATAACCGGGTACTTGTTCGCCCCCTCGCTCCCTCCCGCGGACTGATCTACGACCGCAACAGCAAACTAATTGCTGATAATCGTCCCAGCTACAACCTCACCATCGTACCCGAGCGCAGCGACGATTTGGAAAAACTCCTTACCGACCTCGGCGAGATTATCAGCATCTCTGAGCGTGATATTCAGCGCTTTCGCAAGCGCCTAAAACAGCGCCGACCCTTTGAGCAGACCAGTCTGCGCTTTAACCTCAGCGAGGAGGAGCGCGCCGTTCTCGCCGTCAATGGCCATCGACTTGTGGGCGCGGAAACCTCTGCCCGACTCAAGCGCTACTATCCCGATGGTGAGTTGTTCTCTCATGTTCTCGGCTATGTTGGGCGCATCAACGAGCGTGAGAGCAGGACAGTTGATGCGGTTAAATACAGCGGCACGGATTCAATTGGCAAAATTGGCTTGGAAAAATTCTATGAGCAGCAACTGCTCGGTCGGGTTGGCAGTGAGCAGGTCGAGACCAATGCACTAGGACGTGTTACCCGAGAGCTTGATAAAACCAGCGCCCTGTCCGGTGACAACCTTACTCTCTATCTCGACAGTAATCTACAGCGGGTTGGCCGCGATGCATTTAAAGACAAACGCGGCGCCCTAGTCGCCATTGAGATTGATACTGGCGGCGTTCTGGCAATGATCAGCGCCCCGAGTTACGACCCCAACCTGTTTGTCTCCGGAATCAGCCAAAAAAATTATGACAGCCTACTCTATTCCAAAGACCGGCCACTGTTTGATCGCGCGATTCGCGGTCAGTACCCCCCCGGCTCTACAATCAAACCGATGTTTGGGCTTATTGGACTGGAACATGGAATTGTCACGCCCAGCTATAAAATTAACGACAACGGTTACTTCTATTTTAAAGGAATTGAACGTCCCTGGCGGGATCACAACTTTGCTCGCGGTGGACACGGCCATGGGGTTGATCTGGCCAAGGCAATTGTCGAATCCTGCAACATCTATTTCTATGGGCTGGGGGTCAAGACCGGCATAGACCTGCTTTCAGACTATGGCGCCCAATTTGGTCTCGGTTCACCGACAGGTATCGACCTGCCCGGCGAAAAGAGCGGCATCATGCCCAACAGAGATTGGAAGAAGAACTCTCGCGGGCAGAGCTGGTTTAACGGTGACACCATTAATACCAGTATCGGCCAGGGTTTTATGCTCGCCACACCTCTGCAGTTGGCGGTTATGTCAGCGCGTATTGCCAGTCGCGGTAAAGTGCGCATACCGCAGTTGGTCAAGGCAATCAACGGCCAACAGCAACCGATTCTTGAAGCGCAACAACAGATTGCAATCAGTGACAAGCACTGGGACTATGTCCACAGCGCCATGGAGGATGTTGTGCACAGCAGTCGCGGCACCGCGCGCAGTATCAGCGCTGACTTAAGCTATAGAATTGCCGGAAAAACCGGTACCGCACAGGCTATCAGCATTGATGCCGAGGAAAAATATGACAGCACCAAACTCGCCGAGCGGCAGTGGGATCACGCGTTATTTATCGCCTTTGCACCTGCCGATGATCCAAAGATTGCGGTTGGATTAATTGTTGAAAATGGCGAACATGGTGGCTCTGCCGCTGCACCAATTGCGCGAGCAGTGATAGATGCCTACATGCAATCTAACCCATCGACAGATCTGGCGGAGCGTTAACCAGCTCTCTATATAAAATACTATGCACAGAAATGATTTTGTCAGACAGCTCAACAACCCCGGCGGTGATCGCAGACCGTCGCGAATTTTAAATATAGATGCCCCGCTACTGCTGATTTTAATCGCTCTGTGCACTATTGGCCTAAGCGTGCTTTACAGTGCAAGTGCCGAGAGTATTTTCTATGTAAAACGCCAGGCGACATTTATGTTGATTGGCCTTTTTGCAATGATTGCCATCGCCCAGTTTCCCCCGCGACTCTGGGAGCGCTGGTCAGTGCTTATCTACGTCTGTGGACTTCTATCCCTGGTCGCTGTGTTGTTTTTTGGCGTTGGGGCAAAAGGCGCCCAGCGCTGGCTGGATCTCGGCATAACCAGGTTCCAGCCTTCAGAATTGATGAAAATTGCCGTACCAATGACCTTGGCAGCCTACCTGGGAAAACGTCATCTCCCCCCGCGCTTCAAACATGTGGCCGTCGCCATTATCGCCACTCTGGTGCCGGTTCTGCTCGTCGCCAGGCAACCGGATCTCGGCACTTCGCTGATCATCTTTTCGTCCGGCTTTTTTGCCCTATTCCTCGCCGGTATCGGCCTGCGCTATTTAGTCTCCGCCGCCCTTCTGGCAATGGCAGCTGTGCCCACCATGTGGTTTTATGTGATGCTCGACTACCAAAAACAACGAGTGCTAACGCTCCTCTCTCCCGAGCAGGACAAACTCGGTGCCGGCTGGAATATTATGCAGTCGACCACAGCGATAGGCTCTGGTGGCCTGAGTGGCAAAGGCTGGACTCTGGGCACCCAGTCGCAACTTAACTTTCTTCCCGAGAGTCATACAGATTTCATTATCGCCGTACTGGCAGAGGAGTTTGGCTTAATCGGAGTACTGGGAATGCTAGCACTCTACCTGTTACTGGTGGGCCGCTGTATGATAATCGGCCTCAACGCCCAGTCTATGTTTGGTCGCATTATGGCCGGTACAATAAGCCTGACATTTTTTGTCTATATTTTTGTCAATATGGGCATGGTTTCGGGTATTTTGCCAGTAGTTGGAGCACCCTTGCCGTTTATTAGTTATGGCGGCACTGCAATTGTGACTCTGTTTCTCGGATTTGGTATTCTGATGGCCATCAGCACTGAGCCGAAACGGATTTAGGAATAAAACATTGAATATACGCCTTAGCAAATATTTTGCCGCCCCTTTTATCGCTGCTGGAATAGTCGCCACTGGCATTTCCAGCAACAGCTATGCAGACTACTCAACCCATCCGGAAGCAGCAGACTTCATCGACCTAATGGTGGAAAAACACCAGTTTGAGCGCGACGAGATAGTCAGCTGGCTCAAAGTGGCCAAACACCAGAAATCTATCGTCAAAGCGATGAGCCGACCCGCCGAAAAAGTCAAACCCTGGTATCAGTATCGCAAACATTTTATCTCTGAGGCGCGCATAAATGGCGGCGTAAAATTTTGGCAGGAAAACAAGCAGACTCTGGAGAGAGCACAACGCGAGCTGGGTGTCGAGCCGGCCATCATTGTCAGTATTATCGGCGTGGAAACCAATTACGGCAGCAATACCGGCAGTTACAAAGTTGTCGATGCTCTGGCAACACTGGCTTTTGACTACTACACCTACACCGAAAAACGCGCCAAGAGAAAACGCTTTTTTACCGGCGAACTGGAAAACCTGTTTCTACTTGCCCGTGAGCAAAAGCAAAACCCTGTTGAGCTGAAGGGCTCCTATGCTGGCGCCATGGGTCTCGGCCAATTTATGCCCAGCAGCTACCGCAACTACGCAGTGGATTTCGATGGCGATGAGTTCGCCAATATCTGGACAAATCCCACCGATGCAATTGGCAGCGTGGCAAATTACTTCTCCAGACATGGCTGGAGGCAAGGTGAAGCGGTGGCAATGCGCGCTAATATTAGCAGCGACCCTGCCGAGGACAGCCTCAACAAGCTCCATCGACCCAAGGCGACACTGGCGGAGTTAAATAGCCAGGGTTACAAAACTCTTGAAAAACTACCCACGGATACCAAGGCATTGCCAATGCGTTTTCAAGCCAAATACGGTAATGAGTACTGGCTGGGGCTGCATAACTTTTATGTCATAAGTCGTTATAACCCGCGCACCAAATATGCTATGGCCGTCTATCAGCTCAGCGAACTAATTCGCGAGCGCAATTGTGCACAGACCACTGACTGTTTGCAGACTGATGGTTAATCTGTCAACCATCCTTGGCTATCCTCGTCAGCTTCTTCTTGGCTTGGCGCTAGTTGGCCTATTCGGCTGCAGCGCATCGCCACAAATGGTTGAGAAAGACGGCGCGGGAAAACCTATAGATACCAGCCTGATTCCCAATGCCACACCCAAACCTGAAACAGTGACCAAAGCCGGCAACAAAAGCCCCTACGAGGTATTTGGCAAGACATATTGGGTACTGCCGAGCAACAAGGGTTACAGGGAATCCGGCATCGCCTCCTGGTATGGCACGAAATTTCATGGTCGACTGACCTCGAATGGCGAAATCTACAACATGTACGGCATGACCGCCGCCCATAAAAGCTTGCCAATACCCTCCTACGCCAAGGTAACCAATACCGAAAACGGTCGCTCAATTGTGGTGAGAATCAATGATCGTGGCCCGTTCCACGAGCAACGCATTATTGACCTCTCCTACGTCGGCGCCATGAAACTGGGCTATGCGGACAAAGGCACTGCCAAAGTTATCGTCGAGGCCATCGATACAACCCCGAGCTCAGACCCTAAACCCATAACAGTGACAGCCTCAACCACCGCGCCAAAAGCACCGAGTGCCAAGGTTGCAACCGCTGGCAATGGTCAATATTTACAGGTGGGTGCATTTACCAATATGGCCACTGCGCAACAGTTTAAAAACAAAATCAGTCATCTGGTCAGCCAACCGATCAACCTGCGCACTCAGGATAAATTACACAAACTCTGGATTGGTCCAATTAGCGACAAAATCGAGCTTTTAAATATTAAAGCTATGCTGAAAAAAACTGCCAATCTAAGTACCTTTTCGGTTACCCCCTAAGAGTTTACCCCGAAGTCAATCTTTGTCCTCCGGCGTGGAAAAAATTTAGCTGTAAGTCTTTTGTCTCAAGCGGGCAATCCCGGCTTTCAGGTGATAAACTACCGCGACTTAAATTGACAACAAATCAACTCAAAATATGTCGTGGTCTACTATGCAGAAAAATTGCCTGAAAAAATGGATTTTACTCTCTATCTCCTCGGCCCTGCTCGTGCTGTGTCTGTCTTCGGCACAGGCCCAACAGCTTATTCCAGCAGCACCGCAACTCGCGGCTAAATCCTGGATTCTTGTGGACGCGGAAACCGGCCACATCATTGTTGAAAACAATGCAGATCTGCCGCTGCCGCCTGCCAGCCTGGTTAAAATGATGACTACCTACATCGTCTCCAACGAGATCGCTGAGGGGCGGGTTAAGAAAGATGACATGGTATTAATCAGCGACAATGCCTGGGAGAAAGGTGGCGCAAAAACGGACGGTTCAACCATGTTCCTCAGCCCACGCACCAGAGTGCCGGTTATCGACCTGATGCGCGGTGTTATTATTCAGTCCGGCAACGATGCCTCTATTGCCCTGGCCGAACATATCAGCGGCGATGAGGATGCTTTTACCGACAGTATGAACCAGCAGGCAGCTCTGCTGGGCATGACAAATACAGAGTATCTTAATGCTACCGGCCTGCCCTCCGAGGGAATGGTTTCAACAGCGCGCGATCTGTCTATTCTTGCCCGTGCCATTATCAAGGATCATCCCAACCACTACAGCATCTACTCGGAAAAATACTTTAAGCACAACAATATCAATCAACCCAATAGAAATAGATTGCTGTGGCGTGACAGCAGTGTCGATGGCCTGAAAACCGGACATACCGAAGAAGCCGGATACTGCCTGGTTGCCTCGGCCAAGCGCAAAGATATGCGCCTGATCTCAGTGGTTATGGGGGCCACTAGCGATAAAACTCGTGCCAGCCAGTCGCAGAAACTACTCTCTTACGGTTTCCGCTACTTTAATACCAAAACCATCTATGCTGTCGGCGATATTATTAAAGAAAATGCCAAGGTCTGGTACGGCGACGAGGAGTTCATCAACCTGACCATCAGAGAGGATGTCATACTCACATTGGCCCGCGGTGCAGAAAAGAAACTCGAGGCAAATATTCTTATCGATAAACAGATCAAAGCCCCAATTGTCAGCGGTCAGGAACTGGGACGACTGCAGGTATCTCTGGAGGGCGAAATTCTCGTAGATACGCCGCTGGTTGCCGCTAGTACGGTGGAACAATCCGGTTTATTTGCCAGGTTTGTCGACTGGATTGTGCTGATGATTACCCAGCTTTTATCATAATTTTTTATACCAAGTGGTGCCCGTGAACGAACAAGAACCTCCACAAATAGAATTTCCCTGCGAATATCCCATCAAGATATTAGGTACTGCGCATCCGGAACTTCATGCACATGTGATTAGTGTTATGGAGACACATGCGCCAGGCTTTGACCAGGCAAACATAACCATCCGTGACAGTAGCAAGGGCCGCTGGCAATCAATTACGGCGGTGATTACCGCCACCGGCAAACCCCAGCTCGAAGTGATTTTCGCAGCACTAAAAACCAGTTCTCGGGTCAAGATGGTGCTCTAATGCACAGCGACATACCGCTTATAGTGCGCTACCTTGGCACTCAGAATTACAGCAAAACTTTCGCCGCCATGAAAAACTTCAATGAGCAGCGCAACGCCTCCACCGCCGATGAGATATGGATGCTCGAACACCATCCAGTGTTCACTCAGGGCCAAGCGGGCAAGGAAGAGTACATCCTCTTGCCCGGTGATATCCCGGTGGTCAAAAGTGATCGCGGTGGTCATGTCACCTACCATGGTCCAGGTCAGATAACCGCCTATGTACTGGTCGATCTAAAGCGTTTAAAGCTTGGCGTGCGAGATTTGGTCAGCCTTATTGAGCAGGCCCTAGTCGACACGTTGCAGCACTGGCAGATCAATGCCGCACCGCGCCGCGATGCTCCGGGTGTATACACAGATAACGGCGACAAGATCGCTTCCCTGGGCCTGCGTATTCGCAAAGGTTGCAGCTATCACGGCTTGAATTTTAATGTTGCCATGGACCTCTCTCCCTGGCAGCGAATTAATCCCTGCGGTCTGGGTGTAGCGATGACTCAGGTGGCTGATCTAATCGAACAGCCACCGAGTATTGAACAGGTAATGCACCAATTGGCTGACAATTTAACCGCAGGACTCGGTTATAATGCCCACCAAATTGGCCCTGACAGCTCAGTACTCAACAACCGTACTGAATAAACTTATTTAAAGGAATCCCATGTCTTCAGAATCTGTAACACCCCCACAACGCACCCGCCGCCTGCAGCAGGGCGAGAAGTTGCGCAGTGCCGACAAGGTAGAGCGGATTCCAGTCAAGGTCATTCCCACCACCGAAATTCCACGCAAACCCGAGTGGATGCGTATCCGCCTCTCGACCTCGCCCAAGGTACAGCAGATTAAAAATACCCTTCGCAAGCACAAAATGGCCACCGTTTGCGAAGAGGCTGCCTGCCCCAACCTCAACGAATGTTTTAGTCATGGCACGGCGACATTTATGATTATGGGTGAGATATGCACCAGGCGCTGCCCGTTCTGCGACGTCGGCCACGGCAAACCAAATCCGCTGGACACAGAAGAGCCGGCAAACCTGGCCAAGGCCATTCACGAGATGGGCCTCAGCTATGTGGTAATCACCTCGGTGGATCGCGATGATCTGCGCGACGGTGGTGCCCAGCACTTCGCCGACTGTATTCGCGAGGCAAGAATTCTTACTCCGGACCTTAAGGTCGAAGTGCTGGTTCCGGACTTCCGTGGTCGTATGGAGCCTGCGCTGGAAATTCTTACTGCGACACCGCCGGATGTCTTCAACCACAATATGGAAACTATCCCGCGCCTCTATCGTGAGGCACGCCCGGGGGCAAACTACCAGTGGTCGCTAAAACTGCTCAAGGAGTACAAAGCCCTAAACCCCAATGTCCCCACCAAGTCGGGGTTGATGGTCGGCCTGGGTGAAACCAAGGATGAGCTAATGAGAACTCTGGATGACCTGCGTGCCCACGATGTGGATATGCTGACGGTGGGCCAGTATCTACAGCCCTCCCCCAGCCACCTTGCGCTCGATCGCTTTGTCCATCCGGACGAGTTTGCCGAATATACGGAGTATGCCGAGAGCATCGGCTTTAGCCAGGCGGCTTGTGGACCGCTGGTTCGCTCCAGCTATCATGCTGACAAGCAGGCGCGCGGCGAGGATATCAGCTAGTCCTTATCGTCTACCCAGACTTCTCGCAACGGCTCGCCGAAATCATCGTAGAGCATTTTTTTGCGCTGACGCACAGCTGCCGGCTTCGACTTTGATTTAGCGGGTTTCTTTTTGCGACTATCGACCGCAGAGACAACATCATTGATATAGGTCCTGGTCTGGCGCGGCTGGTTACTGACAAATACCGACCTGGCTCTGGGCTTGTCCGCCGGCTCACCCGTCTCGCCACGCTCGTGCTTTTTAATCTCGCCACCACGAGAGAGAAATTCTTCAGTTTTGCGCTGAATATCGCCGCGAATGCTTTTTTTACTCGAACGTTCAACCACAATAGAAAACCAGATTTTGATTCATTTACCAGTCTACCAGTGACAATCTGACTTGCCCACTAGTGATATGACTAAATAAAGGTTATGCCTTGTTGAGCAGATCCAGCTGAATAGCCCGCCCGGGTTCACCTGCATCAATAAAACGCACACCTATACCCATCAGCCGCACCGGTCGTGCACCGCGCTGCCAGGCTTGCTGACAGATAGTTTCAAAGCTCACAAGAAGCAAGTCCTTTTCCACTGCGCGCTCAAGAGTAGTAATCGAAAAATCATTAAATTTTATTTTGATAAACTGCTTGGTGACCAGGTAATCGCTATCGACACGACGCAGGCGGCTGCGCAGTTCCATTAGCAGTTCCGGAAGTTTGCCCAGACAGGCATTTAGGTCGCAGAGATCACCCCCATAAGTATGCTCGACACTGAGAGACTTGCGTCTGCTGTTGGCATTTACCGGGCGATTATCAATACCGCGACAGAGATCGTAGAGACGTTTGCCAAATACACCAAATTTATTCACCAGTTCTAAAAGCTCGAAGCGTTGCAGATCAGCGCAAGTTTTAATCCCCATGCGCAGCAGCTTTTCACTGGTAACCTTGCCCACACCGTTAATTCGCTTTACCGGTAGCTGCTCAATAAAAGCCGCGACATTTTTTGGGGTGATAACAAATTGTCCATTGGGCTTGTTGATATCGCTGGCAACCTTGGCGAGAAACTTGTTTGGCGCTATGCCTGCAGAGACAGTCACTCCCACCTCGGCCTCGATAACCGCACGAATCTCCTCGGCCATTAATGTGGCACTGCCACTGCACTGTTTGGATTCGCTGACATCCAGATAGGCTTCATCCAGTGACAGCGGTTCAACTTTGTCAGTGTAGCGATAAAATATCTGGCGAATTTTTAATGACGCCTCGCGATACTTGGCCATAGTGCCGGGAATAACCACCAGGTCGGGACAGAGTTTCAGCGCCTGGCCGGTCGGCATCGCCGATCTAACACCGTATTCACGGGCTCTGTAGTTGCAAGTGGCAACAACCCCACGGCGATCTGACTTGCCGCCAATGGCAATCGGGAAGGCCTTTAGAGAGGGGTCATCACGCATCTCTACCGCAGCGTAAAAACAGTCGCAGTCGCAGTGGATAATCTTTCTCGGCTCGCTGCTTTCAGTCATCGGTTGCCGTGATTATTCTCTTACCCAATAGGTATTGAGGATAAACCCCCCAACACAGGCAAAGCCCAACCACAGCGCGAGACCGGCCTGGGGCACACTGAGCAGTAACCAGGCTGTTGCCAACATCATAAACAGGGTCACCAGCGGAAGCTTTACTTTGCCCGGCAGAGCATTAGGTCCCGGAGACTTATCGAAGCCAGTAATTGCCTGTATCAGCGGAGCAGAGGCAATTATGCCCACGGCTAACCAGTGAGACTGCATATGGTAGGCAGCAAAATAGGCGCCGAGTAACAACGCAACCAAGTTTAAGCATTGATAGAAAAAACTAAATAAATAACGCATTAAAATGTCCACAACCCGGTCAGGACTTTTCAGTTTCAAATTGATGATTAGCAACCCGGACGCCCAGTCGCTTGGAGATTATCTCCGGCAACAGCAACATGGCCGGTGTCAGTAGCAGTGTCAGCACCGTGGCCAACAACAACCCGTTAACAATCGCACTGGCCAGAGGCTGCCACCAGGAGGAGACCATGCCACCGGCCTCCCAGCTGCGATTAATAATATCCACGCTGTAGCCATTGGCCAGGGGCAAGAGCCCGACAATGGTTGTCACTGTGGTCAGCATTACCGGACGGAAACGCGACTTGGCAGCTTTAAAGACCGCCTCTGCAGCAGTCAGGGCGCTGTTATTGTGGCGCAGATAGTTATAGGTGTCGATCAGCACAATATTATTGTTGACCACAATACCCGCCAGCGCGACGATGCCAACACCAGTCAAGATAGTGCTAAATACTGCCTGGGAGAGCATCAAACCAAGCAGGACACCGGCGGTCGACATCACTACCGAGAACAGAATCAGGAGGGCCTGGTAGAAGCTATTGAACTGCATCACCAGCATAATCAGCATAAGCGACATCGCCAGGGAGAAGGCAACACTGAGGAACTCTGCCGAGTCGGCCTGCTCCTCATTGGCGCCGCGGAATTTAATTTTTATCGAGTCGTCTATATTTTCGCTGTCCAACCAGCCGGCAATCTGGCGAGTCTGGTTATCCGAGAGATAGCCATCTTCCGTATTGGCCATAATGAACACCGTCTCGACCATATCAAATCGCTGGATGGCATCGACCCGGGGTTTGGCGACTCGCTGGGTAAAGTTGCTGATAGGCACAGGCCCGGCACTGGTATTGACGCGCAACTCATCCAGCGCCGCCAGCTGACGATTCTGCTGGGGATACCTGAGGCGGATCTCCACTTCATCATCGGCATTATCCGGGCGGTACTCGCCGATCATCACCCCATTAGTGACCATCTGTACCATCTGGCCGATACTGCCGACATTGACTCCGAGCATTGCCGCCTGGGACCGATCCACCGCCATCTCCCACTGGATTCCGGCCAGTGGCAGAGTATCTTCAATATCTCGAAGACCCTCGACATTTCTCTCGATCCACTGGCGAATTTCAGCGGTCTTTTGATACATCGCCTCGCGATCGGTGGAGGAAATCTGGATCTGTATATCCTTGCCTACCGGTGGCCCGCCTTCGACTTCCTTGCCGGTAACATAGATTCCGGGCATATTTTTGGTACGCTGGCGAATCTCGGCAAATATCTCCAGACTGCCCCGCTGTCTCTCGGCGCGCGGATAGAGTTCGACTAAAAATGAACTGATTTTATCGCGGCTCGCGCCTCTCTCGATAACCAGCGAGTTATTACCACTAAATCCATAGAGCTGCTGGATACCCTCGACAGAACTGATTTTCTGCTCGACCTCTGCAGTAATTTTCCTGCGCTCCTCCACCGAGAGATTACCCAGGGCGCGGACATTGACAATACCGTAGCGGTTTTCAATATCGGCAAAAAATGCCTGACCAGCGCCAAACTTTCCATAGCTAAAAAAGATCCCAATCAGCAGTAGTACGGCTAGGCAGGATGAAACCGCCGGCCTGGCGATAATCGGGGTCAGCAGCCGCAGATAAAAATTCAATAGTGGCTGAAACAGGGTTTTTGCCGACTCTTCAGACTCGTGATTCTCGGATCGCTGCTTGCTGGCACCGCGACGTCGAGAGATGGCAATACCCAGTGTCGGTGCAAAAATCAGCGCATAGGTAAGCGACCAGGCCAATACCGAGAACACCGTTATTGGCAGATAGGACATAAATTCACCGGAGACTCCGGGCCAGAATAGCAGCGGCAAAAACGCAGCCAGTGTCGTACCGGTTGAGGCAATCACCGGAACCGCCATACGCCGCACCGCCTCTATGTAGGCTGCACGGGTAGGAAGACCCTCTGCCGCTTTGGTATTGGCATACTCCACCACAACAATAGCGCCATCAATCAGCATACCCAGCGACAGCAACAGACCAAACATCACCATAAAGTTAAAGCTGAAACCAAGCATATTGATCACAATCATCGATCCAAGCAGGCAAAATGGAATACCAAAGCCAACCAGCAAACCGGAGCGCACGCCGAGAGTTGCAACCACTAGAACCAGCACCAGGCTCATGGCAGTTAGAATATTTCCCTGTAACTCGCTTACCATCGACTCGGCATACTCGGAACTATCAAAGATATAATCGATTTTTATCTGTTGCGAAAACTGCCTCTCAGCATTGGCAATCGTACTGCGCACAGCATCGACTGTCTCAATAGAATTTGCCTTGAGGCGTTTACGAACATCGATGGCAATTGTCTTCTTACCATTGATGGTGCTAAAGCCGAGAGGGTCTTTAAAGGTGCGCCGCACCTCAGCCACATCACCCAGAGTAATGACCCCATCGGCACTGAAGCGCACGGGTAAATTGCGAATATCATCGGTATTTTCAATCAGGGCGGGTATCTTGATACCAAAACGGCCCTGAGCTGCGTCCATCTCGCCCGCGGGAATCAGCAGGTTATTGGCTCTAACCGATCTCAGAAGTTCGTCGGCAGTAATGTTGTACTGCTCAAGTCTGTAGGGATCGAGAACCGCCTCGACCACTTCATCGCGGTGACCAGACATCTCCGCTTCAAGAACATCGGGCAGGGTTTCAAGCTGGCGCTGAAAATACTTGGCCGTGGAGAAGAGTTCACGCTCCGAGATATTTTCACCGGAGAAAGTCACCACCACTGTAGGCTCGGGGCTGGGGCTTAGCTCATTGACGATGGGTTCTTTAGTCTCCTGGGGAAACTCTGCTTTGGCGCGGTCAACCGCCTCACGAACCTCGGCAACTACCGTCGCTATATCTTCACTGATATCAAATTCGGCTAAAATATAGACTGCACCCTCTCTGGCAGTGGCATTGATCTCATCGAGACCATCCAAGGTCTTGAGTTCCTTTTCAACTGGGCGAATCAGCAAGCGGGAGCCATCCTCCGGCGATATGCCATCGTGCCTGATCATAATCAGCACCACCGGCAGTGTAACATTGGGATTAACCTCTACCGGCATCGACACTCGGGCCATAGTGCCAGCAAAGAGAATCAACAACATAATTGAGAGCGTCGCTCTTGAATGGTCAATAATTCGGTTGAGAAAATTCATTTAAGTGATTTTCCGTTATTGATTTTCAGGGCGACTAATGTCGAGGCTGTTGCTGTAAGTAACCGCAACCTGCTCACCCTCAGTCACATAGTTTTGTCCCAGAGTGATCACGGCTACTCTATCGGGAAGTCCGGCGACCCAGACACCATTAGTACTCTCACCGACACTAGTGATGCCCAGAGTACTGACAGTCCCCTCCCTATCGACCGCGCGAACGGCCAGCTGACCCTGGTCATCGAGAATCATCAGGCTCGCCGGTATCAGGTGGGCGTCGACAGGCTGTCCCTCTATCTGCAGGCGACCGGACATACCGGCGAGAAACCTCAACTGCGAATTATCAACGCTTGCCTCAACTCTGTAACTGCGCGTTACTGCATCTGCCTGGCGGGATAGGTACGATATTTTTCCATTGAGCTGATCGCCATTTACCAGAGTGACCCTGGCATCATTACCCAGTGAAATTTTACTGATCTCACTTTCGGTGATCACGGCGGTTATTGTCAGTGGGTTCAGCTCAACTACCTGTGCACAGAGCTGACCAGGCTGAACGAAATCACCTACTTCGACCGGGCGACGCTCAACAACGCCGTCAAAAGGCGCTTTTACTGAGAGGTTTTGCACATCCAGAGTACTGCGCTCGACAGCTACTCGCGCCGACTCGAGCCTTGTTTTCGCCTGGGCAATGGCTAGCTCTGACTGATAGCCACTCTGCTTAAGCTGCTGCGCACCGTCGTATTCGATTTTTGCCTGGGCAAGAGCCGCTGCTGCATGTTCAATTCTCCTGGCGCGGTCCTCCGCATCAATTCTGCACAGCGTATCACCGGCCACGACTTGAGCACCCTCCTCCACTGGTACGGCAATAATCCGCCCGCCCACCTGGGCTTTGACATCCACTACACGGTTAGCTTCGGTTTTTGCCCGCAGTGATAACTGCGGTTTGAACTGCTGAGCCTCTATCCAAGTCGCTTCTATTGAGGTCAGGCTGGATTCGACAAATTCTTCAGCGTTGCCATCAGTTTTTGGAGAGGTAAATAAGCCACTAGCCAACCAAAGGAAAATTGCTACAGCGAGAACAAGTGAGATACGCACATTTTTATTCAAAAGATATCGTCCCTTTATAAAATTTTTATCGCATGAATACGATTTTTACAACCGGGCAGTTTACATGTGCCGGAGTTTAAATGTTGAAACATTCGCCGGCCAGCCTGATCAACAGCTCAAATCACAAAACTAAAAGTAGTGCACCCGGTAAGGTTTTTCAGCTGAAATAGAACTTATATTCCAGGGAACTGCTAGATATTTTGTCGGCACAACTGTGATTTTCTCGACAAAACATACCAGCCAAAGGTGCACTAATTGGCACTTTATAGCACTCAGCTTGAACTGATAATGGCCATGATGACAATGGAGTAACACAAAGCTTGTTACAGAGTAGGATAAAGGACTTCGGACAATGGTTACATTTAATAAGACAAGGGAACTATTTTACACAGCACCTTATAGAGCCAATATTTTCTTCATCGGTTTACTGATCACCGTTGCCCTGCTGTTTTCCAGTTCGACAAAAGCTGACCTGATACTCAATGGCAGCACCATCTACTCCGATCTCGGCAAAGATCAATTTGTCGCGGCGCTGTATACCGAAATCGCTCACAACAATCCGGAAGTTATCCTCTCCATGGATAGTAAAAAACGCATGGAAGTGCGTATTCTCAACAACTACTCCATGCGTCGTTGGATCAATCTGTGGATGCAGAGTATCTCGATCAATAACAGTCGTGAAAACTTCTCTGACTCTGCAGAAGCGCTACTCGGCCTAATGCAGGCCCCTAGATCAGCACCGCAAAAAAACGATCTGTTGGAGTATATATTCTCACCTGAGGGCGGCACCTCAATGCGCTATAACGGCACTGAGCTAGTATCTGGCCTCTCCGGAGAAGTTTTTAACCTGCTTTTACGCACCTGGATAGGCGCTATACCGCCGAGCGCTTCCTTCAAGGATGAGATACTGGGTAACCAGCGCAATAGCGCAGCTCGGGACCTCATACAAAGTCTTTCAGCGGACAAAAAGCGTATTGCCCTGGCTGCATCATGGATCTTGCCAAAACCTTCTAAGACAGCTAAAAAATCGCCAGCACCAGCCACAAAGGAAAAACCGCAGCAGCAGGCAGACACTGAAGCTTCACGAGACCTAAAACTGGCGGCACAGCAGACTCGAGAGCCGGCCGGCGCGCAGCAACCGGCCTCCTCACCTGGGGCTAAAGCGGCAAAACCACAGACATCCCCAACAGCTTTAGATAACACAGTCGCTGAGGTTGCCAAGAGTGAAAACAGCGCTCCAGCTCAGGCGATGCTGGAGACCGTGGTCGAAGAGAAATCTGAAGAAGATATTCAATTTAATGTGACCGAGGCTCTGGCACAGAGAGACTACACACCGCTGGTTGTGCAGAAAATTTACCAGAACATTTCCTATCCAAGTCGAGCCGTGTCAAAGAACCAGGAAGGGACCGTTCGTGTGGCTATAAAGATTAGCCGATCCGGGGAACTGCAAGATGTTTTGACAACTCAGGAATCAAAGTACAGCAGCCTTAATAAGGCGGCACTCAAAGCCGTTAAAAAAGCGGCGCCATTTCCAGTACTGCCGAAACAGATATCAGCAGATTCGTTTGAATTAAGTATTCCTATTACCTTCCGACTGCAGTAGCCCATTACATCTGCTTGCCGGAAAGGTGACAAAGTTTATCCTGCACTCAACGCTAAAGACTGATTTTGGCTGCTGAGATTACCAATAAAGGCCACTGGTCAATTTTTCATCAAGTCGCTATAATCCGCGCCGAAATATTGCAATGCATGCTAGCACCAAACTCAACCTCTGACGGATAAATAACTCATGAGCTACAACGACATCCCAGCAGGTAAAGACCTGCCTAACGATATTAATGTGATTATCGAAATTCCAGCTAATCACGATCCAATCAAATACGAAGTTGATAAAGATAGCGACGCTATTTTTGTTGACCGTTTTGTTGCTACTCCTATGTTCTACCCAGCCAACTACGGCTATGTTCCCCAGACTCTGTCAGAAGACGGCGACCCATTGGATGTACTCGTTGTATCTCCCTACCCTGTAGTGCCGGGCTCAGTAATTCGCAGCCGTGTTGTTGGCGTTCTGAAAATGAGCGATGAATCAGGTATCGACGCAAAGCTTCTTGCTGTACCTCACAGCAAGCTGACCAAGCTTTATGATCACGTTGAAGAGATCGCAGACCTACCTGAACTGCTTATCAACCAGATCGTTCACTACTTTGAAAACTACAAGGCTCTCGAGCCAGGCAAGTGGGTTAAAGTTGACGGATGGGATGATGCTGAAGCTGCTCGTGCCGAAGTTCTGTCATCGCGTGAACGCTACCTGGCTGAATAAATACAGTTGTTAGTGACAAAAAAACCCAGCCAAGGCTGGGTTTTTTTATGTTTGACGATTTCCTGCTACGCCTCCTCGAGCTCTCTAAACAATAGATCGCCATTCAGGCCGTGCTTGCGCAAAACATCACGCAGGCGGTGCAGGGCATCAACCTGAATCTGCCTTACCCGCTCGCGGGTCAAACCGATCTCCAGACCAACCTGCTCAAGAGTCTCCTCCTGATGGTGTAACAGCCCAAAGCGCCTGACCAGCACTTCCCGCTGTTTCTCGGGAAGCTGGGACAGCCACTCATTAAGTGCCGCAGACAAATCCTCACCCTCTATCTGAAGTTCCGGACTGAAAGAACTGCCGGCAGAAATTGTCTCGACGAGGCTTTTTTCATTCTCGGCAACCGGAATATCAATCGATGATATTCGCTCACTGAGACTGAGAATTTTCAACACATCGGCGACAGGTTTGTCGACCTCCTCGGCAATTTCCTCCGGTGTTGGTGTGTGGTCAAGACGCTGAGCAAGCTTTCGCGAGGCGCGAACATAGACGTTGAGCTCCTTGACTACATGAACCGGCAACCGGATAGTGCGGGTTTGATTCATCAACGCGCGCTCAATGGTCTGCCGAATCCACCAGGTGGCGTAGGTAGAGAAACGGTAGCCCAACTCCGGGTCAAATTTCTCCACGGCTCGCATCAACCCGATATTGCCCTCTTCAATTAAATCCAGCAGTTCGAGCCCACGATTGACATAGCGACGCGCGATTTTAACCACTAATCGCAGGTTGCTCTCTATCATTCGTTTGCGTGCTGATTCATCGCCCTTGAGAAATTTTCGGGCATAGAAGACTTCTTCTTTGGCCGTTAGTAACGGCGCGAAACCAATTTCTTTAAGATATAAACTGGTTGCATCAATAACCTGATGGCTTATTTCCGATGTCTCTGACTGACCATCGTTTAACTCTACTTGCTGCTCAGCAGCTAACGCTTGATCCCTCACGTTTGCATCCCCTTTGCATGTTACTCCATGTTCCAAGCCACCAATCCAGTGACCTATCCGGAACCATACCTCTTCCTTTTTTACAACTGCTTAATCTTTCACTCCCTATACTACACCGATTAATCAAGTATAGATAATTTTTATTTACATTTATTTCAAATAGCTTACTGGGTTAACGGGATAACCATCTTTACGAATCTCAAAATAGAGCGTTCCATTGCTTCCCAGACGAGAAATTATCTCCATTTGCTTTACAGTCTGACCCTCTTTGACCATGATCTGATCATTATGGGCATAAGCACTAAGCAAAATTTCACTGTGTTTGATAATAACCAGCTTTCCATAGCCACGTAACCCGTCTCCTGAGTAAACCACAATTCCCGGGGCCGCCGAGCGCACCGCAGAGCGGCTGACCGCTTTTATCTTGATGCCTTTGCGAAGCTCTTTGGGACTGTAGGACTCCACAACCTTGCCTTTGACCGGCCACTGCCAATGCCAGTTGCTGTCATATGCCAGTTTCGCAGTAGATGCTTTCCTGGCAATTGTTTTGTTTGTTTGAGCGCTTTTCTTAACCTCAGTGACTGGTGTTGCCTTGCTTTTCGCTTGATTGGGATTTCGATTGACAGTTTGCGCAGAGCGCGCAGTGATTTTACTCGTATCCAGTGACAGCAACTGCCCGCGATTGATCACAAACGGCGCACTGATACCATTGGCACGAGCTAATTTACGAAAGTCCAGATCATAGCGCCAGGCGATTGAATAGAGCGTCTCTCCAGACTCTACCTGATGAACCAAGATACGCTTTGTCGGCGGTTGAGCCCGGCTACTAACCGGCGCCGGGTGATTATTACTGTAGGAACTGCATCCAGTAATGACCAAAATCATTAAAATTGCGATAGCTGGTACTGTCGAGGATACAAGTCGCAACAAATTAGTTCACCTACAGTGATTCGTCTTGCCGGGAGCCAACATATTCCAAAGCAAGCACCAAAATCAAGCCAAACAGCATGGCCGAGAGACTCAGCACGGTCTGTGGGGTCTCACCGACCAGCTGCAGGTACTCCGTGGGCCAGAGGTTTTCCGAGGACAGGACTATGGTCTTGCCCGACGCACTTAGCATCGAATCAACCACCAGCTTCCATGGCCAAATAATATTTAAACTACCCACCAGAAAACCACACATGGTGGCAATAACCGCGACTTCGTAGTGCGCCAACAACCAGGAGAGCAGACGACTGAAAAACATCAGCCCGAGGATTCCACCCAACCCAAAGACCATCAGGATACCAACCTGAAAACCTGCAATGGCATCAATAAATACCGGGTAGAGCCCCAGCAATAAAAGGATAAATGAACCTGAAATCCCTGGCAAAATCATCGCGCACAGGGCAACAGTACCAGCAAAAAACATGGTTGTATGGGTGCCCTCAAGGTGCACCGCCGGCGCTACAGAGATACCCCACGCAACAGCGATACCCAGGGCAAATAACAGGGCATCACGCCAGTGAGTGAAGGGGTGCTGGCGCAGCAAATAAACCACTGAACCGACAATTAACCCCACAAAGAAGGACCAGAGAGGCAGTGGGTACTCGGCGATAAGAAACTGCACAACCAGTGCCAGAGAGAACAGGCTGGTGAGCACACCACTGAGCAGTACTGCGAGAAAATTACCGTTGATAGAGCGCCAGGCCGCCGCCGGGCCATGAGACCTGAGAACCCTTAAGGCCTGGAGATTCAGGGACTTGATAGTCTCGATAAGTTCTAGGTAAATACCGCTGATAAAAGCAATAGTCCCTCCGGAAACACCGGGGACAACATCTGCTGCGCCCATGGCTATGCCCTTTAAGAAAAGCAGTAAATTCTGTCTAAGGCTACGCATGGTCACTCCGGAATATTTAGCTCTTTTCTTTAAGTTTCTCTTTCTGCCGGTAATTATAAGTACCTGACACTAGCGTGAAAGTCCGCCCAGCAGCGGCACAAACTTAACTCGTTCGACAATCTCTTCTTCAAACTCTGAAGAGCTGCCGACTCTGCGCAGCACCCGCAGGTCCTGGACATCGCCGACACCTACGGGAATCACTAAAATGCCATTGGGTGCCAGCTGATGCAGCAATTGATCCGGAACAGCCTGGGCCGCAGCCGTAGTGATAATGCCATTGTAGTAAGCATGCTTCTGCCAGCCAAAGCTACCGTCAGAGAGCTCGGCGGTAATATTGCGCAGACCGAGTTTACGAAAGCGCTCTTTGGCTCTGACCAGGAGCGGTTCAATACGCTCCACAGAGTAAACACGCTCGACCAGCTGCGCCAATATGGTGGTTTGAAATCCTGATCCTGTGCCAATTTCCAGGACTTTCTGCAAGGGCCCCTCGGAGAGCAAAATCTCGGTCATTTTGGCGACGATATAGGGCTGTGAAAGTGTCTGTGAAAAACCTATCGGCAGGGCCGTGTCCTCATAGGCACGATGAGATAGGGCCTCATCGAGAAAGATATGCCGAGGGGTAACGCGAAATACATCGAGGATTCGCTGGTTGCTTATGCCCTGGTCTTTTAAGCGCTGGATCAGTCTCTCTCGCGTACGCTGCGATGTCATACCTATGCCGGCCAGTTCACTTGAGTTCACGCAATATCCTCTATTCCCAACAACCTGCCAGTACAGGTCAAAATTTTTTTAATTATCACAATTTTTCTTTTAATTGTGGACCTAAGCCGAGTCCCCAATGCCGATCGTCAATATATCACAGGGCATGAATTCGGGGGCGGAATAATTCAGCTATTTCACGCAACACAACCGTGGCAAAGCCACCTGCGGCAAGGGTGAAAGATAATTCCAGCTGATCTGTCTCGAGACGTTTCCACTGCAGAGAATTGGCCATCAAGACCGTGGCGCGACGCTCCTGCTTTAGCCCCGCATGTTCGAGGGCGTAACACCAACTCTGCCAGTCTCTGAGGACCTCTTGCTCAAGTAATTGCAGGTCGCCACCGGCAGCCGATCGACCGCGACCCCAGAGTGGTGCACAGGGCTGGCTTTCATATGCCATTGGCGTTGACCAGTTGCCTCGACGGATACGCTCGGCAAGAACCAGATTGTATAACCAAGAGCGCGCTGCCGAGAGAATCATTCCTGTACCGCGGCGGTTGCCCTTTAGTTGATCGCGTTCAATCAAACTCCGGGCCTCATGGAGGTTGCCACAATCATGGCCAAAACGCTGCTCACCAAAATAATTGGGGACCCCATGCTGGGCTATTGCCTGAAGTCGCGCTTGAATATCCTCGAAGTAGTTCTCAAGGGCTGAAAACTCCCTGAGGATAAGCCGAAACTGATTGCCACTGTGCATGCCGCGACGCAATTTTTTAGGGTGGCGCGCCATGGAGAGTATTTCAAAATCATCGTGCTGCAGCTGCTCAAGGCTTACCTCGCGACCCGGCAGATAGAGACTAAACCACTGGGTGGTAACCGCATAGCGATCTTTAAGGCCGCAAAAACTCACATCGTTGCGCTTGATAGCCGCCAGTTTTGACAATAATCCGGCGACCCACTGGGTATTCTGGTCGCGCTTTTTAATCTTTAGAAACAGGTGCTCGCCTTCACCAGCGGGTTCAAAGCCCAAAATTTCATCGACGCGAAAATCTTCCGGCTGGCTGCGATAGACAGCGCGACCAAAGGCCTTTGGGAAAAGCCTTGGCAGGCTGTGAAAGTCGAATTCCTGAGATTTGATAATCGCTGCCCTGAAGCTTATTGAGTAGTCAGCAAAACCACTGCGTGACAGGAGATGCCCTCTCCGCGACCGACAAACCCCAGTTTTTCGGTGGTAGTCGCCTTGATATTCAGCTGCTCCATCTGGCAGCTTATATCAGCGCAGAGATTGCGGCGCATGGCTTCCAGATGCGGCGACATCTTTGGCTGCTCGGCAACAATAGTGATATCAGCATTGCCCAGCTGATAACCTTTTGAGTCCATCATCTGCACAACATGTGTCAGTAATTGACGGCTATCTGCCCCCTTCCACTGCTGGTCTGTATCGGGAAAATGCTGGCCTATATCACCGAGTGCCAGGGCACCCAGAATCGCATCGATCAACGCATGAATGAGTACATCACCATCGGAGTGCGCAATAAAACTCTGGTGGAAGGGAATAGAAACACCCCCGAGAACCAGCCTGTCGCCGGGGCCAAACGCATGAACATCATAACCATGGCCTATACGCATTGTTCGCTCTCCTGGTAACCCATAATCGCCTGGGCAATCATTAGATCTTCGCGGTGGGTAATTTTAATATTGTCGCTACGCCCTTCAACAATCTTCGCCTGTTCGCCTATGTATTCAATTGCCGATGCCTCATCGGTGGGCAGCTGCTGTTCTTTCAGCATTGTCTTGAGGGCTCTGACCAACAGACCATAGCGAAACATCTGCGGAGTCTGGGCCGCGCGGAAATCGCTGCGATCCAGAGTCTTATCAACAGCGCTTGCGGATGTGATTTTTTTTAGCGTGTCGTTGATTGGGGTGGCGAGAATACCGCCTACCGCATGGTCATCCAGCTGTTCAATCAATTTATTGATATCGCCGCTGGAAACACAGGGGCGCGCCATATCATGTACCAGAACCCAGTCATTGCTGGCGGCAACATCACGCAGCGCCCGCAGACCATTTAAAACCGAATGAACACGCTCCGCGCCACCGCCCAGAAGTTCCACGCGCCGGTCTGCAACAGCAGAGACCTGCGCCCATTGCTCAGCATTGATGTCACAGGGAACAAGAATTTTTTGCAGTTTGGAAATGCCTAGTAGGCGACTGAGGGTGTGATCTGCGATCAGTTTGTCGCCAATCCTGTGGAACTGTTTGGGCAGTTCGGCGGCAAATCTCTTGCCAGTGCCCGCAGCGGGCACTATGCCCCAATATCTGGCGGCACTCACTGCTGGCTACCCTTGCCCGTCGAGCCGGGCTGGTTCTTATCGATCACCAGATAAAAGGTTTCACCACGTTTTATCATCCCCAGATCAGCCCGAGCTTTTTCTTCAATGGCACTAAGATTTTTCTTGAGGCTTTCGACATCGTTGGCGATCAGGGCGTTGCGTTCACGCAGTACCTGATTCTCTTTTTCCTGCTCTTCGAGCTGGCGGTTTAGCTCGGCGCGATGAGCAAGGCTGCCCTCTCCGACCCACAACCGAAATTGCAGGCCAGCGAGAAGAACAAGCAAGATAACCAATAACCAACGCATGTAGGCATTCTATTCGCTTTTAAAGAATTTGCACAGAATCCCGCAAGCTGTGCCGCCCAAACCCTAACAGCCCGGAATTACTGCGCCTTAAATTCAGCCAGGCCGCGATACTCGGCCTGCTCACCCAATTCAGCTTCAATTCTCAGCAGGCGGTTGTATTTGGCGACACGGTCTGAGCGACAGAGTGAACCGGTTTTAATCTGGCCCGCTGCAGTAGCGACGGCGAGATCGGCGATAGTAGTATCTTCAGTTTCACCTGAACGGTGAGAGATAACTGCGGTGTACCCAGCGTCTTTAGCCATGGCAATTGCATCGAGTGTCTCTGACAATGTGCCAATCTGGTTGAATTTAATCAGGATAGAGTTACCCACACCCATCTCTATACCGCGACTTAGAATGCTGGTATTGGTTACAAACAGGTCGTCACCCACCAGCTGGATCTTCTTGCCGAGCTTATCAGTTTGGTATTTCCAGCCATCCCAGTCAGACTCGTCGAGTCCATCTTCGATTGAGATAATCGGGTAGAGCTCACAGAGCTCAGCCAGGTAATCACTGAATCCTTCCGAGCTAAAGGTTACGCCTTCGCCAGAGAGGTTGTAGTGACCATCTTTGTAGAATTCGGATGCTGCACAATCCAGTGCCAGAGTAACGTCTGTACCCAGCTTGTATCCAGCCACTTCGACGGCCTGCTTGATCACTGCCAATGCTTCGGCATTGGATGCTAGGTCGGGAGCAAAACCACCCTCATCGCCGACTGCGGTGTTTAGGCCCTTGCCACTCAGTACTTTTTTCAGCTGGTGGAAGATTTCAGCACCTACCTGAAGTGCATCAGCAAAGCTTTTCGCGCCCACTGGTTGCACCATAAATTCCTGAATATCGACATTGTTGTCGGCGTGCTCACCACCATTGATAATGTTCATCATCGGTACCGGCATACTGTACTGGCCGGGGGTACCGTTGAGATTGGCGATATGGGCGTAGAGGGGAATTCCCTGATCCTGAGCTGCGGCTTTTGCTGCTGCCAGAGATACTGCCAGGATAGCATTGGCACCCAAAGTCGCCTTGTTTTCTGTGCCGTCTGCATCGATCATCATTTTGTCCAGCAGACGCTGGTCGGCGGCATTCTGACCTACCAGCAATGTCTTAATAGTCGTGTTGATATTATTGACCGCCGTCAGCACACCTTTGCCCAGATAGCGGCTTTTGTCACCATCTCGCAACTCGAGCGCTTCCCGTGAACCGGTTGAGGCACCAGAGGGCGCACAGGCAGTTCCAACGACGCCGTTTTCTAAAATGACATCTGCCTGCACTGTGGGGTTGCCACGGGAGTCCAAGATTTCAAACGCTTGAATATCAACAATGTTGCTCATTTACTATTTTCTCCAATAATATTTATTTGTTACGGTCACTAATTTCAGATTCTTATCTCGACTCTGGCAGGCATATAGGTGGCAGAGCGCTATTACAGGTATTTAAAATTTTTCTGTTAAGAAATACCCAGATCGGTCTGGGATTTAATCAGATCATCAAAGGCCTTCATCTGGGCAAGGAAGGGCTCGAGTTTATCCAGTGGCAGCGCACTGGGACCATCACAACGGGCCTTTTGCGGATCTGGGTGGGCCTCCAAAAACAGTCCGCCAATACCCACAGCGATACCAGCCCGACCCAATTCTGCAACCTGATGACGACGACCACCAGAGGCCGCCCCCATGGGGTCACGACATTGCAGTGCATGGGTGACATCAAAGATTAACGGCAGACCGCCGCTGACTTCTTTCATGGTGCGGAATCCGAGCATATCGACAACTAAATTATCATAGCCCATACAGGTGCCCCGTTCGCAGAGCATCACCTGCTCATTGCCACACTCGCGGAATTTGTCGACGATATTGCCCATCTGTCCCGGACTTAAAAACTGCGGCTTTTTAACATTGATCACAGCGCCGGTCTCAGCCATCGCCTTAACCAGATCGGTCTGGCGCGCCAAAAATGCCGGCAGCTGAATTACATCGCAGACCTCGGCAACCGGCTTGGCCTGCTCAATCTCGTGCACATCGGTGATCAGCGGAATATTAAATGTGCTTTTGATCTCTTGGAAAATCTTTAGTCCTTCGTCAACCCCGGGCCCACGAAATGAGTGAATCGATGAACGGTTGGCTTTATCGAAGGAAGCCTTGAAGATATAGGGGATACCAAGCTTTTCAGTGACAGTGACATAGGCTTCGGCAATCTGCATCGCCATATCCCGGGACTCGAGAACATTCATGCCACCAAAAAGCGCCATTGGCGCATCATTGCTGACATCGATATTTGCTACTTTGATGGTCTTGGCTTTCACGTCTATGACTCCTGCTGCCCTTTTTCTTTCGCCTGATAATCCATGGCCGCGACAATAAAGCCCTGAAATACCGGGTGACCATCCCTTGGGGTGGAGTTAAATTCCGGATGGAACTGGCTGGCGAAGAACCAGGGATGATCTTGCAACTCTATGGTCTCCACCAGCGTTTTATCGTGAGAGAGACCACCAATTACAAGACCTGCCTCTTGCAGGGTTGGCAGAATATTGTTGTTTACTTCGAAGCGATGCCTGTGGCGCTCTTCAATCTGGTCAGTAGTGTAAATCTCCCTGGCCATAGAACCCGGCAGCAGATGACAAACCTGAGAGCCGAGACGCATTGTGCCACCCAGATCTGAATCTTCACTGCGCAATTCTTTTTTGCCCTCAGCATCGATCCACTCAGCGATCAGACCGACCACCGGATTGGGCGTATCCGCATCAAATTCGGTGCTGTTTGCATCCTTAAGACCGCAGACATTGCGCGCGTATTCAATAATCGCAATCTGCATACCCAGACAGATACCCAGATAGGGGATATTGTTTTCCCGTGCGGTTTTAACTGCATAGATTTTGCCCTCCGTACCCCTGGTGCCAAAACCACCGGGAACCAGAATTGCATCGACGCCATCGAGCAGTGAATGATCCTGCTCCAACAGCTCTGAATCAATATAGCGAATTTTTACTTTGGTTTTCTTGTGGATGCCGGCGTGAATCAGGGCCTCGGTTACTGACTTGTAGGCATCGAGTAGTTCCATATATTTGCCGACCATGGCGATGGTCACCTGACCCTCGGCATTCATATGGCTGTCGACAACAAAGTCCCACTCGCTTAGGTCCGCCTGCGGAAGATCCATACCAAAACGATCGAGAACAAACTGGTCGAGACCCTGCTCATGAAGCATACGTGGAATCTGGTAGATAGACGGCGCATCAATTACCGGAATAACCGCGCGAGTTTCCACGTTGGTGAAAAGGGATATTTTCTGGCGCTGGCTCTCGTCGATCTGCACCTCGGAGCGACACAGCAGCATATCTGGCTGCAGGCCGATAGAGCGCATCTCCTTGACCGAGTGCTGGGTCGGCTTGGTCTTGGTTTCGCCCGCCGAGGCAATATAGGGCACCAGTGTCAGGTGCAGTAACAGCGCACGCTGGCTACCCAGCTCAACTTTTAACTGGCGAACCGCCTCAAGGAAAGGTTGAGACTCGATATCACCTACGGTACCGCCAATTTCCACCACGGCGATATCGGCATCACCAGCACCGGCGTAGACGCGGCGCTTGATCTCGTCAGTCAGGTGTGGAATTACTTGTACGGTTCCACCTAGGTAGTCACCGCGACGCTCGCGACGCAGAATAGTTTCGTAGATTTGGCCACTGGTAAAATTGTTGTTCTTGGTCATCTTAGCGCGCAGGAAACGCTCGTAGTGACCGAGATCGAGATCAGTCTCCGCGCCGTCCTCGGTAACATAGACCTCACCGTGCTGATAGGGGCTCATAGTGCCGGGGTCGACATTCAGATAGGGGTCGAGCTTGAGGATAGTGACACTCAACCCCCGGGATTCAAGAATTGCAGCCAGCGAAGCAGCTGAAATACCCTTACCCAGAGATGAGACCACACCACCAGTAACAAAAATAAAACGTGTCATAGAGACCCTGTAAAATCACGACCCATTAACGCTTAAACACAGTGAACCCAAACTCACCTTTAAAAGCGTTGAATCTAAAAAAATAGTTATTGTGAAAGGCTCGTTTGATCCTGAAAATGATCGAGACCCACCCTACCCAAGATGGGAGAGTAGATTAACAGAAAGGCTTGGAGGATTCTACAGAGAGTTTGTCTGCCAGGTGATTTTTAAACCCTCCTCTCCGGCACCACACTGCCAGCCCTGACAAACCCATAAATCACCCACAGCGACCAGCTGTTCCTCGATATAAAAAAGCGGAATTCGCTCTCGCCACCAGGGCTCTAGGGCGTATTCTTGAAGCAACTTTTTAAGGCTGTTGGAACGACCCCTGCCAGCTGGCTGGCAGCGCTCACCGCCCTGACGGAAACGCAGGGTCAACTGACTGACACTGTCAATTCGCAGACCTTCCCCGCGAACCGCCTCAGCGCTCAATCGGGTGCCATCGGGCAACACCAAAAGTTCGTCGGAATGCCAAAACAGGCATACATCATCTTGCGTCTTCGGCCGCCCGCTAAGATTCAGCAAATAGAGTCGGTCGCGGTAGCGGCAGAGCTGAATATCGGTACGCACCACCTTTGGCTCGCTATCTTCGCGCGCGCTGACCAGGGAGCTTAAAACCTCATCGACAGGGTTCTGGCCAAGTGCTGCAAGACCGTAAAACGTCGGCCAGTAGCGCAGCAGATTTCTCTGCCGCAGTGCCTCGAGCTTATTAAAGCCTATCAGTGACAGTGACCAGCCGGCGCGTTCGCTGCGAACATCCAACTCTGCAAGATCGGCGCGCGCTACAGAATCCGCCAACTGATCGGCTTCAGCGCTGTGCCGGGCACTGCGAATAATACCCTGAATGTAATCGGGCCAGCGCTCAGCCAGAGCGGGAACAACCTGACGGCGCAAATAGTTGCGATCAAACTGCTCTTGCTGATTACTCTCATCTTCAATCCAGCTCAACTGCTTGCTGATTGCCCAGTTCTCCAGGGCAACCTTCGGCCAATCCAGCAGCGGTCTCAGCAGTTTTCCGCGCCCCAGTGAACGAGTGATGGGTATCCCCGCCAGCCCCTTGGGCCCGGATCCACGCAGCAGCCGGTAGAGCACCGTTTCAACCTGGTCATCTGCATGGTGACCCAGCAGCAAAATGCCGTCTTCAACCATCAGCTTTTCAAACACCTGGTAGCGGGCATCGCGGGCAGCGGACTCAAGGCCGCCGCCAACCTCAATGACAGTGACCGACTCGCTGTGCAAGCGAACACCTAGGGATCGACAGAACTCGGCACACTGCTGCTGCCACTGATCGGCATTTGGCGACAGGCCATGGTTGATATGCACCGCGGTAATTTTCTCGGCATCCACCAATTCGCAGACCAAACCTAAAAGCACTGAGGAGTCGAGACCGCCACTCAGGCCTACTAAAATCTGTGGCGCGCTGTGTAGCTGCTCCTGCCAATGGGCAAACACTGCAGTAGCGCTGAGCTCAGGCCTGGCTTTGACTATTGGTCTGCTCAAAATTCTGACCCCGTTTGGTGATCCTGTGCCCGCTGTTGTTCGGCTTGAGATTTTTTAAACTGATTGCGGGTTAACAGGTTGCAGTTTTCAGTCGCTGGATCAAAGGTAATCAACACCTCACCTCTGCTCAACTGACCTTTTACCTGATCGATTTTACTTTCCAGGCTGACTTCACAGGCACCATAGTCGGTACCTTCACGAAGAATAAACTCTTCAATAACAGCACGCAGAATATCGGCGCTCAATCGCTCAGCGGGAATTTCAATCACCTGTTACTAATCCTCAATTTCATGGCTCAGACTGTAAGTCTATTTAAAAAACACTCTGATGTGCTACGACGTGCATAATAGTGCGATAATCATTTGCAGTTAAGACCAGGAGTTAAAAATGAGCAACTATTTAGTATTAACCATTATCTCTGATGATCGCGCCGGTATCGTCGAGCAGGTCGCTCAGACAATTAGCAAGCATGGCGGCAACTGGATGGAAAGTAGCATGGCTCGACTGGCCGGCAAATTTGCCGGCATCCTCATGATTGAAGTGGATGCCGCACATCAACAGTCTCTCGAGCAGGATCTGGACGCACTTACCGCTCATGGCATCAAGGTAACTTTGGAAAATAGCGGCCCTCAGACTGATGATGAAGCGCATATAAGCTGCCTGGAAATTGTCGCCAATGATCGCCCCGGCATTGTCGGCGAGATCTCCTCGCTGCTGGCCGCCAACCAGGTCAACCTGGTCTCTCTGGAAACTTTCTGCGAGAACGCCCCTATGTCTGCCGGGATGATGTTTTATGCCCATGCCTATACCCAGTTGCCCACGGGCATGAGCGAAGAGCAGTTGACGCGGCTATTGGAGAGCCTCTCCGACGACCTGATGGTGGAGGTTGTCGAGTCCTAAGCAGACGCTATTAGCTATGTTAGACATTGTTCTCTACCAACCGGAAATTCCACCGAACACCGGGAATATTATTCGCCTCTGCGCCAATACAGGTTTTCGCCTGCACCTGATTGAGCCTCTGGGATTTGATCTCGACGATAAAAAACTGCGTCGCGCCGGCCTCGACTACCGTGAATTTCAGTCACTGAAAGTTCATGCAAACTGGCATTCCTATATCGACAGTTGCCAGCCAAAAAGTATCTATGCCCTAAGCACCAAGGGCTCTGTGTGCTATTCAGCCATTGCTTATCAACCCGGCGATGCCCTGCTGTTTGGCCCGGAAACCAGGGGACTACCCGAGGATATTCGCAATCGGTTGGGCAGCGCCAATGTGCTGCGCTTGCCCATGCAGAAGGACAGTCGCAGCCTTAACCTCTCTAACAGCGTGTCTATTGTCACCTACGAGGCCTGGCGTCAATTGGGCTTTTCTGGCGGCAGCTAACTCTCACAGGTATCATATGCGGCTAACTTGCGCCTAAATGCGTAAAGAAGGTTACCCACTTAAACAGTAGGCGACCTCCAGCTTGAAAAGCACCCTTAGTGAAAACAAGATAATGACAGCAAAAATTGGCTTATTTTATGGCAGCTCGACCTGCTACACCGAGATGGCAGGGGAAAAGATTTGCGCGCAGATCAATAGCACCGTTAACAATAATCTTGTCAGCCTGCACAATATTGCCGATGCTCCTCTCAGCCTGATGGCGGATTATGACTACCTGATTCTGGGCATACCCACCTGGGATTACGGCGAACTTCAGGAAGATTGGGAAACTCACTGGGATCAGCTCGACCTTATTGATTTCTCCGGTAAAAAAGTTGCGGTCTATGGGCTCGGCGACCAGATTGGCTATCCGGAATGGTTTCAGGATGCCCTTGGCTATCTCTGGGCCAAGGTTAAAAACCAGGGTGCCAGTATGGTCGGCGCATGGCCAAATCAGGGTTATGACTTTGATGAATCAAAAGCACTGACAGCGGACAAACAGCAGTTTGTCGGCCTGCCTCTGGACGATGAAAACCAGTTCGAATTAACCGACCAGCATATCGCCCGCTGGTGCGCACAGATTGTCACTGAGTTTGGCATTCTCGAATGAGCGCAGACCAGTTGACCGAACTGCCCTGGTATCTGCCAAAACAGCGGCCGCAAATCACCACCGGGGAGATCGCTATTATTGGCGCGGGGATCGCCGGATGCACTGTGGCGGTGGCCTTAAAGCGCCGTGGCTTTAAGGTAACGGTTATCGACCGCCACCCCCAAGCGGGTTGCGAGGCTTCGGGAAATGCCCAGGGCATTGTCTATCCCAAGCTGTCGCCACGGGATGATTTCCTGCCGCGAATTAATCTCGCCGCCATCGAATTTTGCCGCGACTACTACCAGCCTTTTTGGGATGCTGGCCTGGGAGAGCAGTGCGGAATTCTCGTGCTACCGGAGAGCCCGAAAAAAGTCGATGATTTTGCCCAGATCAGCCAGCGCTTTGCCGATCGATCCGATATGGTTCAATCCGTCGACAATAGCCAACTATGCAAACTGGCCGGGATCCCACTGAGCGCCAAAACTGGCCTCTACTTTCCACAGTTGGGTTGGCTGCCGCCGGCACTGATCTGCCAGAGACTGCTGAAGAAAAATAATATTCCACTGCTACAGGCAGATGTTCACAGCCTCAGACGCAACACACACAGCTGGAGCTTGAGAGATCGCGACGGATCACCCATCCACGACAGCGAGTCTGTGGTTATTGCCAGCGCCTATGACTGTAAAAACTTTGCCCAGAGTGCCTATCTGCCGCTGCGCAAAATACGCGGTCAAATCAGCGAGCTGCCCTGCACCAGCGAGAGCAGCCGACTGCGAACGGTTATCTGTGGTGAGGGTTACTTCACCCCCGCCGAAAATGGTCTGCACAGCTGTGGCGCGACCTACAACAAAGATATTGTTACCCGCGAGGTTCGCGAAGAGGATCACCGGGCCAACATTGCCCAGATCAGCGCCACAGATCCCGGACTGGCTGCAGTCGTAGGTCACCCGGCTCATGAAAGCCTCAGCGGACGCGCCAACTTCCGCTGCACCACGCCGGATTATCTGCCGATTAGCGGCGCCCTGCCAAATGTTCCGGAAATGCTCGAGGATTATGCCGTCCTGCGTCGCGATGCAAAAACAGTTCTGCCAACCCTTGGCAGCTATCTGCCCAACCTCTATGTCAACTGCGGCATGGGATCGCGGGGTTTAAGTTATGCACCCCTGACCGCTGAAATTCTGGCAACACAGATTGCCGGTGAAGCTGCGCCATTGGAACAGGAATTACTCAACGCCATCAATCCGGCGCGCTTTATTATTCGCGACCTGAAAAGAAAGCGTATCTAATGGGTAAAGCCAGTCTCATTAGGGCACCAGAGCTATAAATCAGTGCCTCCATGACGAGCTATATAGCTGGCAGTAACTGTATCAATGGTGACTATATGGTTGATAAGCCACTTTGAAAAATCCTCAGTAAAATAGTGCTCGAGTCGCTCAACCGCTGTCAGGTCCCGCTTTGAATGCCAGTATTCATATTGCACCTTAAATCTCTCTAAAAACTGATGATGGGCTTGCTGATGCTTTAGTCGTGCCGGAAACTGATACTCCTCCATATACTTTTCTTCCAGATAGAAGTGATTGATGGTATCGGCCTGAAACTGCTCCAATTGTTGATCTATGCTCTTTTCGACAGATTTTAGATCGGTTTTTGCAGCCTCCAAAAGGCGCTTAATTTCGTTGGCATCATCAAAGGCCTTGCGATGCTCGGCATTCATAAACTCAAGATCAACCTGAGGTGTACAATCAAAATCAGTCATGGCGTGTCCCCCTCTTGTTTTTTTCCTCTACAACAAGTCGATCAGCCGACATTAACAGATTTATTATTTATAGCTGTTGATAGCCATCAAGGCAGATGGATAATCAATAGGCTTTTATTCAGGGCTCGTTGATCGGCTGCTGTGCTCGGCTTTTTTTTGCCTTATTATTCGACTCCTAAGGTTCACCCTGCGAAGAATTATCTGCCTATGAAATATATTGGAGCCCATGTCAGCGCCGCTGGCGGCGTCGAGAATGCGCCGCTTAATGCCCATAAAATTGGCGCTAGTGCTTTTGCATTCTTTACCAAAAACCAGCGTCAGTGGCGGGCAAAGCCTTTATCGCAGCAGAGTATTGAGGCGTTTAAGGAAAATTGTGCGTTGTATAATTTCGCGCCTGAACAGATTCTCCCCCATGATAGTTACCTAATTAATCTCGGTCATCCCGAGCGCGAAGGGCTGGAGAAATCACGGCTAGCCTTTGTCGATGAATTGCAGCGCTGTGGGCAGCTGGGATTAAAATACCTCAACTTTCACCCCGGCAGCCATCTGCGAAAAATTTCTACGAATGAATGCATCGAGAAAATCTGCGAATCAATTAACCTCGCCCTGGATGCCACCAGCGGCGTGACTGCGGTTATTGAGAATACCGCCGGCCAGGGCAGCAATCTCGGCTTTAGTTTTGAACAGCTGGCCGCGATGATCGATGGTGTTGAAGATAAAACTCGCGTCGGCATCTGCTACGACACCTGTCACGCCTTTGCCGCCGGTTACGATATGCGCAGCACTGATGGCTGCGAAAAAGTATTTGCCGATTTCGAGAGGATTGTCGGCTTTAACTATCTCTGCGGCATGCACCTGAATGACTCACGCTCGGAATTTTCCAGCAGAGTTGATCGCCACCACAGCCTTGGGCTGGGCTATCTGGGGATGAATGTCTTTCAATTTATTATGCAGGACAAACGCTTTGACGGAATCCCGCTAGTGCTGGAAACCATCGATCCCTCTATCTGGGCCGACGAAATAAATCTGCTGCGCAGCTTCCAGACAGCGGTCTAACTAGTCTTCCAGCTGCTGAGCTGCCAACAGGCCACGTCGGTAAATATCGGCGCTGGCGCTGCTGTCGCCAATCTTCTCCAGCACTTCAGCCAGAGAGATATAGGCTCTGGTCGAGGGTTGCAGTGCAACCGCTGCCGACAAATAGTCTCGCGCCTTACCCCAGAAACTCAGTCGCTGGCAGATCAGCCCCAGTGCCAGTAATAACACTGGATCGTCAGGGTGCTTTTGCAACCATTTTTCTCCCTGTACCAGCTGCTTTTCGGGGGTTGTCGACTGCAACTCGCCATACTGCGCCACCAACTGCTGATGCCACTGATGATTGAGCGCCTTGATCAACAGCGCCTGCTGTTTTTCCTCGGCACCGACTCTGCCGAGGCAATTGGCATAGACCGCTATGGCCTGGGGATGTCTGTGTAATTTTTTCGGCGTGTAATACCAGATATCCTCAAGCAGGGCCTTTTGCTCGCTGCCAGGCAGCTCTGGGTCGGGCCTGTATTCATCGAGCAGACTGCAGTAGACATCCAGTTCAAGATTGGCCAGGGCTTCACCAGCGATCACCTTATAGTGCTTCAGATCGCGCAGTAATTTCTGCAATGGGCCCCAATCTTCAGCCATATAATAAGCATCGGCCAGCAGCCTCAGCAGACCACGATCACTGGGCTTTTTACTATGCATAGGCCTAAGAATCTGCAGTGCCTCAGAGGGTTTCTCCTCCAGCAACAGCAGTTCTGCAAGGGCTTTATCAGCGACAAATCCAGACTTTGGGTAGGTTATTTTTAAACGCTTTAACAGTTGCCTGGCCTGGTCAATCCGGTTGTTGTCAGCCGCCGCCCTTGCCGCGAAAAGTAAGTTGACCACCGGTATTGCCGACTGATCAGCCGACTGGGAGAGGAGTTTTTCTGCCTGCTGCCAATCATCCTCAGCAAACAGTATCAGGCCCTCGGCAGTCTGATTGAATTTTCGGCTGCTGCGGCGGTTGCGCCACCACCGACGAAAACCCCCGGCACCGGCTATCCAGCGCCATATGAGCAACAACCAAAACAACAGGCCAGTGGCGACCAGGTAGATAAACAGGCCGGTCCAGGCACTCATCTCGACACTAAAATTAGAAAAACTCAGCAGGATATAACCACTGCCCTGCTGCAGGGCCCATACCAGTGCGGCACCGATCAATAGTGCCAGCATCAACAGAACAAGCAGTTTTCTCACTGTACCTGCTCCCCGTCAGTAAGGCGACTTTGGCGCAGGGCAAGCATGGTTTGAACCGCGGCAACCGAGCCTGAAATATCCGGAAGCTGCTGAATAACTACGCGCTGTGCGAGCAGGTTTAGACGCTGGATAAGCGCTTGGCTCTGGTTGTTTAACTGGAAATAGCGCGCCAGCAGAGCTGCAGTTTTATCGAGACTGGCAGTGTAGATAGCCTGCTCTTCCTTCAGCAGAGCGCTCTGCGCCTGCTCGAGTAAAAGGTAAATATTGTTACGAATAATCGCCTGCTCATTGCTGGTAAGAAGCGGCTCAATGGGCTGCTGGCGTTTTTGCACCACAATTAACTGGCCGAGCTTTTGGCTAAAGCGCTGAAAACTGTCCAGCAGCGATGATACCTGGCCATTTACAGTTGCAACTTCCCCGGTTGCTTCGATCTGTCTGGGTGGTTCTATAATTGACAACGCTGCTATTGCCTCCGCGAGCGCCTCCAACTCAAGGAAAATTCCCTCCCGATCAATATTGTCGGTGATGCGCAGTGCGGCGATATCCTCAGCCAGGGCTCGGCGCACTGGAATTAACTCGGGATCGTTTAACTGCACAAAAATAGTGTCGACATTCTCCAGTATCGCCAATGGGTTATCGATACTGCGCTCAACCTGCAAACGCTGGTTGGCCAGGCGAATCAGGTAGGCGGCTTCGGAGAGCATCCAGTCACCGCGACTGGCAGTGCCAAGTTGCAGAATTCGCTCGGCCTGGGAGTTAAGGCGCAACTTCATCGAGTTAAGCTGATCTTCCAACTGGCCTATTATTTGCGACTGCTGCTGGAGGCTCTGGCGGCTCAGCTGCTGCTGTCGCTGCAGCTGCTTCTGCAGAGCCACTATATCAGCCTGCAGACTGTCGGATTTATCAACATTCTTCTCCAGCTGGGCCTGCCATTCAGTCCAACCCAACCAAGCTGCGCCACCCAGAGCGCCGAGAACTATTAGTAGCAAGAGAGTTTTTATCCAGGAAAATTCTTTTTTCGCAGCTGTAATAGAGCTTTTATTGGGTTTCTGTTTAGCAGCTGCTTTTTTCGCTGTAGCCGAATCTGCTGCAGAAGGCTTTTCGACGCTAGCCTTAGCTTGCGGCTTGGCCGCTGTTTCTGAAGCCTGAGTTGTTTTTTTATCCGTCACCATTTTTCCTCTTGGATCATAGGCTTAATTTCTTAAAGAGTAGCTCGTGATGGGGTTTCTATGCAATAGAGTCCCTTTCGCGAGAACCACTCTGTTTATAATTCTCAATCAAAAGCCCTGTGCACCGCTGCCAACATGGATTCTGGCAGAGCATTTTCTGCACTAATCACGCGCCTGTAGCCCAACTGTCTGGCGATTGCGGCAACCCGTTCACTGGGAACAACCACAGCAGTGTCTGCAAACAACGTACCCTCAGCATCACCCATTGCGCGGATTAATTCACCACTGTGGGCAACCAGGCAGTCGGCCTCTTGCCGCTGGGCCCGAACGACCTGCTGAGCATCAATTACGCGTCTGTAGAGCTCACAGTATTCAACCCGCGCACCTCTTTCGATGAATGTCTCGGCGAGAATCTCGCGGCCACCAACACCACGAAAAATAATCACCCGCTGGTTATGCAGCTGCTGCAGTTGCGCCAACTGCAAAAGGGTTTCACTATTTTGTCGTCCACTGGGTGCAAGGGCATGGATATCTGCGTCTTTTAGCAGTTTGGCGGTACGCTCACCAACGGCAAAGTATTCAATACCCATAGGCAGCATCGGCCAGTATTTATCGATCCATTCAATGCCCAACTCGGCAGCATTGCCACTGACAAAAATAGCCTTGTGAAAATTATCAACTTCAAGAATCTGGGTTTTAATCTGATGACTTTCGACAATCGGCTCAATACGCATCACTGGTATATGGGTAACATCAGCAGCGCGATTTTCCAACATGGAGAGTAATTGATCTTCCTGACGCTGTGGCCTAACAAGCAATATACGCTTGGCAGCCAGACTATTTTTGTCAGAGAGTTCTGTCATTAGTCAGTTCCATAGACCTCGGCGAGAATAGCGCCGGCACCAGCCGCCAACAGTCGCTCAGCCAGCTCGATACCCAGCTGTTCCGCCTTGTCTCTGGGACCTGAGATCTCATCCTCGAGAATCAGCGATCCATCGACACTGCCTACCAGCGCGCGAACTCTTAAATTCTGCTCCTCTACAAGCTCTGCATAACAGGCGATGGGCACCTGGCAACCACCCTGCAGGTGACGATTTAGTGCGCGCTCTGCTGTCACCCTAGTGCTGGTATCCGCATCATTTAAGCTGGCCAACAAGTTGTGAGTAGCCTGGTCCTGATCCCGACACTCAATACCCACCGCACCCTGACCACCAGCGGGCAAACAGAGATCGGCGGGCAGCCGCGAGGCGATCCTTTCATCCATACCCAGTCGCAGCAGACCGGCACTGGCGAGAATAATCGCGTCGTAGTCGCCATTATCCAGCTTGCCCAGCCGGGTATTCACATTGCCGCGCAGGTCGGCAATTTTTAAATGGGGAAACTTTGCCCGTATCTGGCACTGGCGCCGCAGACTGGAGGTGCCAACTACCGCACCATCGGGAAGTTGCTCCAGAGCTGTGTATTGATTTGAGACGAAGGCATCTAGGGGATCTTCGCGCTCGCAGATAACTGCAAGCCCGAGCCCAGGTGGAAATTCCATGGGCACATCTTTCATCGAATGCACGGCTATATCAGCGCGATTTTCCAACATGGCGACTTCCAGCTCTTTGACAAACAGGCCTTTACCGCCGACCTTGGCCAGGGGCGTATCAAGCAGCACATCACCGCGCGTGGTCATGGCGACCAGCTGTACATCGAGATCGGGATGGTCTTGTAGCAATTTGGCTTTAACAAATTCAGCCTGCCACAGCGCCAGCGGGCTCTTGCGGGTAGCAATTCGAAGTGTTTGAGACACTGATATTCCATCACTAGTAGTTATTGAGGCAGTCATTATCGACGATTTCGCCGCACTTGGGCAGTTTTAAACAAGGCTATTTAAAAACCTTTTAAAGCGCGGGTAGAAGTTGGCGTAATTTTGACTCCAGTCTTCGGCTAACCACCGGCTGTATATCCAGTTCACGAATACAAACCTGAAGGTGACCATCAATGGATGACAGCCCCTCAATAGCATCTCTGGCCACCAGCGCATTGCGATGAACACGCACAAACAGATCGGGGAATTCCTCTTCAATCTCTTTTAATGTGTCTGATAAAACCGCTTCGCCATCGGCCAGATAAGCGGTGACATATTTTTGTTCGGCCTGTAATAGAAGAATTTTTTTAATCGGAATCAGGTTGATGCCCTGATGGGTTCGGCTGCACAGATGCCGGCGCTGGCTCTGGGGACGGTGATTAAGATGCGCTCTGGTCTTGCGGCTGACGCGCTCAATAGCTGACACTAGATCGTCGTATTTCACTGGCTTTAATAAGTAGGCGCTGGCCTGGGCATCGAAGGCGCGCAGGGCAAAATCATCAAAAGCGGTACAAAAAATAACCGCTGGCGGCAATGTCATTTCGGCGATCATTCTGGCAGCATCCAGGCCATCCATTTCCGGCATACGGATATCCATTAGCACTATATCCGGAGAATTTTTCACCGTTAACTGCACAGCCTCAAGCCCGTTAGCGGCCTGTCCGACAACCTTAACATGAGAGATTTTATCCACATGTTGCTGCAGGCGAATCCTCGCCAGAGGCTCATCATCAACGATCAACACCTTGATCACATTTAACCCTCCGTTGGTTTAAAGCGTATCCTTGTATGGTAATGATTGTCTTGCACAGTCTCCTGCAGCTCTGCGCGATGGTTAAAAAAAACATCCATGCGATGGCGCAAATTATTAACAGCCATATTGTGGCCAGTCGGTTTTTTTAACTGCTGCGCGGTATCTGCCTCCAGACTGTTTTCTATTTCTATACAGATCCACTCACCATCGCGATAAATGCTGCACTTCAGGTAACCGCCCTCAAGTGCAGGCTGGATACCATGAAAGACAGCATTTTCAATTAGCGGCTGCAGTATCAATGCCGGCACAGAAATGCTTGCCAAATCGATAGCAATATCCCAGTGGTACTTGAGACGCTCGGCAAGGCGCAACTTTTCAACTTGAAGATACTTTTTACAGCTATCGACCTCTAGCTGCAGACTTACTCCCTGGCTGCCGTTATTCAGGGCATAACGAAACAGATCACAGAGGTTTTCCAGAGTCTGTTCGGCTTTATCCGGGTCAGTCCGGATCAAACTCGCCAGGCTGTTCATACTGTTAAACAGAAAGTGTGGGCGAATTTTCGATTGCAGTGCCTCGATGCGCGCCTGCTGGCTAGCCCCCTGCTGCTGGCGCAATTGATGCTGCAGATAAAAAAGTCGTAGTATGGCCCCAGCGAGAATCGCAGTGATAAGCATGGTATTGAGAATCAATAGATAATCTACCTGCCACAGGCCGTTGAGAAGATAGTTTTGCCAAAGTTCCATTAGCGCTGTACAAATCGCCGCGGCCGCTACTACCAGAAAAAAATTTATTAGGGCGATTTGTGGCAGTGGCAAATTAATCAGGAAGCGCCGCCCCTGACATATAAATACTGCACTGAGCAGTGCGATAAAAAAAATGTCCACGGCGACCTGGGCTAAAAACAGAAAATCAAAGGCGGAGATACCGCTGCGTACAAGGGTCATAAACACCGCCAGCAGCCCGGCGGTCAGCAATAATCCAAGCAATCCCTGACCGCGACAAAGGTCGGGAAGAAAATAATTGTCTAATTGAGCCTGTTTTTCTCCTGAATCACTCATTCGAGTTATTGCTCATCCCTGTGATTAGCTATAATCCTAGTCGCGAAACAACAACCGAGCAAATAAGTCGAATGAGTCAATCTGAGAAAAACGCTATGAATAATCAGTCTACCCCGAAAACCAACCAGGCTTGGGGAGGCCGCTTTAACGAACCGGTCGATGAGTTTGTCGCTCGCTTCACAGCTTCTGTGAACTTTGATCAGCGCTTCTATCGCCAGGATATCCAGGGTTCAATTGCCCATGCAAAAATGCTCTGCGATGCCAGCGTATTAACTGCCGATGAGCGCGACCAGATTATTAATGGCTTGCAAGAGATCGAGGCACTGATTGAATCGGGCGAATTTACCTGGTCGGTGCCCCTCGAAGATGTGCATATGAATATCGAGGCTGCACTAACCGAAAAAATCGGTATCGTCGGCAAAAAATTACATACCGGACGCTCGCGCAATGATCAGGTAGCCACAGATATTAAGCTCTGGCTGCGCGACCAAATCGATCAGATCGCACCGATTTTGACTCGCCTGCAGCGTGGCTTGATTGAGCTGGCAGCCGCTGAAGCCAACACCATTATGCCCGGCTTTACCCATTTGCAAACTGCCCAGCCGGTGACTTTTGGTCATCATCTACTGGCTTGGAATGAGATGTTAGAGCGCGACTTCAGTCGCCTCCAGGACTGCCGTCAGCGACTCAATCAAAGTCCGCTCGGCGCTGCCGCTCTGGCCGGCACCACCTATCCGATCAATCGCGAGTACACTGCCGAGGCACTGTTTTTTGACAAGCCTACAGAGAATTCACTGGACTCGGTCAGTGACCGGGACTTTGCCATTGAGTTCTGTGCCTTTTCCAGCATTCTGATGACTCACCTGTCGCGCATGTCTGAGGAGCTGGTACTGTGGACCTCGGCTCAATTCCAATTTATCAACCTGCCGGATCGCTTCTGCACCGGCTCTTCAATTATGCCGCAGAAGAAAAATCCCGATGTACCGGAGCTGGTGCGCGGCAAGACCGGTCGCGTTAACGGTCATCTAATCGCCCTGCTGACCCTGATGAAAAGTCAGCCGCTGGCCTACAACAAGGATAACCAGGAAGATAAAGAGCCGCTATTTGATGCGGTGGATACGGTGCGCGATTGTCTGCGCGCATTTGCCGATATGATTCCAGCGATTGAATCGCGAAAAGAAGAGATGTACGAAGCGGCTAGACGCGGCTTTTCAACCGCCACAGATTTGGCGGACTATCTGGTGGGCAAAGGCATTGCCTTTAGGGACTCCCACGAAATTGTCGGCAAGTCAGTTGCCTATGGTATCGCTGAGAACAAAGATCTCTCGGAGATGTCACTTGAGGAATTACAGCAATTCTCCACTGAGATCAGCGCCGATGTGTTTGATGTACTGACCCTGGAGGGCTCGGTGGCAGCTCGCAACCACCTCGGCGGCACGGCCCCGACGCAGGTTAGGGCTGCTGCAGGACGCGCCCTAGAAAAACTCGACGCGCGCTAATTTTAAAACAGGCTGAGGGCTCTAAAAATCAAACTCAATCGTCTCGCCTGCCTGAGCCTGGCAGGCCTCGCTGAGCATTGAACTCAGCGGCTCACCGCTGACGGTGTTGCACCACTGGTCGCCGTCGAGTTTAAAGTGAAAACCACCCGACTTAACCGCCAGCCATATTTCACTGACCGCAGACTGGCGGGACAAAATAATCTGTGAACCATTGGTCTCGCAGGTTATGGTGAGCATGCCCGCGCTGTTTTCGTAGTCGAGATCGGCACCACTGTCATCAATAGTCTCCTCAATAGAAAACATCAGTTCATCGACGATCTGGTTAAACTGCGCTTCATTCATTTTTCTGCTCTCCATATATTTTAGCGGCAGGTGTTATGGTGACTGACTGGCGAAATGCTGCAAACCTTTTCGCGCTGCGCATACTGTTGGTATTGATAGGCGCTGCGGCTATACTTGCGAACTTATTCTCGATAGGTTTCCCAAGGGCAGGAATTATAAACCATGTACCGACAATTACTTCCCCAAGCACTGCAAAAAACCTGCCGAACTGCAGCGGCGTTTGCCATTGCTGTTTTGCTTCTTGCAGGCCTTTACGGATGTGGCAACAAAGGCGATCTGTATCTGCCGGAAGATACTGCGACAACCTATCGCAACCCAACTGATACTCTAGCTAACGAACAATAAGAACTTATGCACAACGCTGTTACCTCCCGGAAGGGGAATCTGTTTATTGAGGGCGTCGCTCTTGAAACCATCGCCACTCAGTATGGCACGCCCAGTTACGTCTACAGTAAAGCGGCTATCAGCAGTAATTTTCTCGCCTACCAGACTGCCCTCGCAGAAAAAGATCACCTGATCTGCTATGCGGTAAAGGCCAACTCCAATATTGCTGTATTACAGACTCTGGCGGGACTGGGTGCAGGCTTTGATATTGTCTCCATCGGCGAGCTGGAGAGAGTCCTGCGCGCCGGGGGCGATCCTGGTAAGGTAGTTTTTTCCGGTGTGGCGAAGACTGCTGCTGAGATGCGTCGCGCTCTTGAGCTGGGTATTCACTGCTTCAATGTCGAATCCGAAGCCGAACTGGAGCTGCTCAATGCTACAGCCGCAGCAATTGATTTGCCTGCTGCTGTTTCGCTCAGGGTCAATCCAGACGTCGATGCCCAGACTCACCCCTATATCTCAACCGGCCTGAAAGAGAACAAGTTCGGTATTGATATTAACCTGGCACCCCAGGTCTATCAGCGCGCCGCGCAGATGAGCCATATCAATATCGTTGGTGTCGATTGCCATATTGGCTCACAGCTGGTCGACATTGAACCTTTTGTCGCCGCACTCGAGCGCCTGCTGGTTTTGGTTGATCAGCTGGCCGAGAATAATATTAGTCTGCGGCATATTGATATAGGCGGCGGTCTGGGAGTTCGCTATGAAACTGAACAGCCACCCACTGCAGATGACTATATGGCGGCCATCTTGCCACTGCTAGAGGGTCGTAATGAGACACTGGTATTGGAGCCGGGAAGATCAATCGTTGCCAACGCCGGGATTATGCTGACTCAGGTTCAGTACCTGAAAAGTAACGGTGAGAAAAACTTTGCGATTGTCGATGCGGCGATGAACGATATGATCCGCCCGGCGCTCTATCAGGCATGGATGGATATTCAGCCAGTTTGTGCCGCAACTGCTGAGCCCCTGCATTATGATGTGGTCGGCCCGGTCTGTGAAACCGGCGACTTCCTCGCCAAGGATCGCTACCTGGCCATTGACGCCGGCGATTATCTCTGCCTATTTTCTGCCGGTGCCTACGGCTTTGTGATGAGCTCCAATTACAACAGCCGTCCCAGGGTTCCTGAATTGATGGTCGACGGTGATCAGGTACATATTATTCGCCAGCGCGAGACTATCGAAGATTTGCTCAGTGGCGAGCAATTACTGCCTGACGCCCAGGGATAAATCAGCTATGTTGATGAAGTTCACCAAGATGCACGGCCTCGGCAATGACTTTGTAGTTATCGATGCGGTGACACAGAATGTACGCGTAACCGCTTCAATGGCACGTCGACTCTCCAACCGTAAAACCGGCATCGGCTGCGACCAGGTGCTAGTGGTTGAACCGCCCTCAGATGCAGATATTGACTTTAATTACCGCATTTTTAACTCTGATGGTGCAGAGGTTGAACAGTGTGGCAACGGTGCCCGCTGTCTGGCTCGCTTTGTTCACGATCGTCGCCTGACCGGTAAGAATCCGGTTACAGTTAAAACCTCAAATCGGGTTATGCAGCTCACTGTCGAGAGTAAAAAAATGATCTCAGTGGATATGGGCATTCCCGAACTGGAACCGGCAAATATCCCCTTTGAGGCTGCAGATAAAGCATTGCTCTATCCTATTGATGTGGATGGGCAGTCCTTTGAAATAGCAGCGGTTTCCATGGGTAATCCCCATGCGGTTCTCAGGGTTGATAATATTGACAGTGCGCCGGTCGCAGAATTGGGCGCTAAAATAGAATCACATTCGCGCTTTCCCAACCGCGTCAATGTTGGCTTTATGCAGATAGACAGCCGCAATGAAATTAAACTGCGGGTTTTTGAACGCGGTGTCGGTGAGACTGAAGCCTGTGGTTCCGGTGCCTGTGCAGCTGCTGTTGCGGCGCTACAGCAGGGCCTGGTGGATTCTCCAGTGACGATGCAGCTCACCCGGGGAAGCCTAAAAATAGACTGGCGTGGTGAAGGCCATGGGCTGATAATGACCGGGCCGACAGCAACTGTTTTTCATGGACGCATAAGAATATGAGCAAAGAGACTGAAGTAGAGGCAGCACAGGGCACGGAAGTAGAGCATAAGGCCGACTCAAAGGAAAAAATCGTTCGCGAGTTTCTTCGTGATAATCCCACCTTTCTCGACGAGAATACCGATATTCTCGAATGCTTGGTGCTACCCCATAACAGCGGTAATGCGGTGTCCCTGGTTGAGCGTCAAGTTGGCGTTCTGCGCGATCGCAACAAAGAAATGCGCGCCCGCCTTGACAATATGCTGCAAACTGCCCACGACAATGATCTGCTATTTGAAAAAACCAAACGCTTGGTGCTCAACCTGCTGGAGGCGAAAAATCTCTCGGCGCTAATCGAAGCAGTCTATGACAGTCTTGGCAAAGACTACGGTATTGAATACTACAGCTTGACCCTGCTCGGTGATGAGAAAAAACTTCCGCGCACTATGGCGCGAGTTTCCAGCATGGAAAAAGCCAATGAGCGTATAGGAACCCTGCTTGGCGCCAACCGCGCTGTATGCGGAATATTGCGCGAAGATGAAATGACATTCCTGTTCGGCGAGAGAGGTCGCAATGTCGGCTCGGTAGCTGCTGTGCCCCTGCGCTATGACAATCTCTACGGCATTCTTGCAGTGGGCAACAGTGACCCGAATTTCTACAAGAGCAGTATGGGAACGCTATTTCTGAGTTATATTGCAGAGATTCTTAACCGGGTATTACCCAACCATCTAAAATAGACCCGCCATTCATCTCTAGCGGGAAGATTTCTTCTTTCCCGCTGAAACGCCGCGTTTTTTCCCCGAACCTGCAGGGACTGCATTGCGTCGTCTTTTTGAGGCTTTTCCCTTCGCAGCTTTGCCAGATCGACCCGAACCTTTATTCTTTTTACTTCTGGATTTGCGCTTTTCCTCATGTTCCCGGGCCAGCTCTTTAGCTTTTGCCGAGACTTTAACCTTGGGTGATTTTTTCGCTGTAGGCGAAACTGTGGATTTCGGCTGTTCGGCTAATTCAAAATCAATTTTGCGCTCATCGAGATTAACCCGCACCACCCTGACTTTGACTCTGTCACCAAGGCGAAAAACTCGTCCTGTGCGCTCGCCAACCATACGGTGCTGTGTGGCTTCATGATAGTAATAATCTTTAGGCAGGCCAGTCACATGAATCAATCCCTCGACATACAGATCATCGAGCATCACAAACAGGCCAAAGCCGGTTACAGCGCTGACAACACCGCTGTACTCCTCGCCCACCCGATCGGTCAGGTACTCACATTTAAGCCAGTTGACGACATCGCGGGTCGCCTCATCGGCACGCCGCTCAGTCACTGAGAGGTGCGATCCAGTCTCATCCAGTCGCGGCAGTTCGTAGGGATATATCTTTTCTTTAGCTAGTTCAGCGGCACCTTTGACACGAACAACACCGGCAACTTTTTTATGGCTGCGCACCAGATAGCGAATAGCCCGATGAACCAAAAGATCCGAGTAGCGGCGAATTGGTGAGGTGAAGTGAGTGTAGGCTTCAAATGCCAGCCCAAAATGGCCTAGGTTTTCAGATTGATAGACGGCCTGACTCATTGAGCGCAGCATCACAGACTGAATAACCGAGGCATCATCGCGGCGGGAAACCGAGCGCAGCACTCGCTGGTAATCCTCAGGTTGCGGATCATCACCACCCCCAAGCCCAATACCCAACTCGCCGAGAAAGTCCCTTAGAGACGAGAGACGCTCTTCGCTGGGACCTTCATGAACACGGTAAAGTGCTGGCAACTTGGCTTTTTCGAGGAATTTTGCGGTGCAGACATTGGCGGCGAGCATACATTCTTCGATAAGTCGGTGAGCTTCCGTGCGCTTCACCGGAATAATCTGACTTATCTTGCGCTGCCCATCAAAGAGAATGCGGGTTTCCTGGGTATCAAAATCAATGGCACCGCGCTCATTGCGACGCTTGTGCAGCCTGCTGTAAAGATCGTAGAGGTCGTCAATGTGCGGCAGTATCGATGAGAATTGCTCCCGCGCACTGGAGGAATCCCCACTACTTCGCTCTTCAATAATCTGTGCCACCTGGGTGTAGGTAAGCCGTGCATGAGAGTACATGAGTGCTTCATAAAACTGGTATTTTGTAATATCACCCTCGCGATTGATCTGCATCTCACAGACCATACACAGGCGATCCTCGAGAGGATTTAATGAGCACAGCCCGTTGGAGAGTTTTTCCGGCAACATGGGCACTACATGGTTGGGAAAGTAGACCGAGTTGCCCCGCTCAAAGGCCTGTTTATCCAGTGCACTGCCCGGCATGACGTAGTGGGAGACATCGGCGATGGCGACAATCAGTTTCCAGCCTCCGCGGGGCTTTGGTTGGCAATAGACCGCATCGTCAAAGTCCCGGGCATCTTCGCCATCAATGGTTACCAGTGGCAGAGATCTCAGATCGACACGGAAATCCTTGTCGGTAACCTGATCGGGTATCGCATCAGTTTCGGCGACAACATCGTCATTCCACTGATGGGGGATACCGTAATTGCGAATAGAGACTTCAATTTCCAGGCCTGGATCCAGATGATCACCCAGCACTTCACTTATCTTTCCGGCTGGCGGGCTGTTGCGGGAGGGTGCTTCAGTAATATCGACCAGCACAATCTGCCCAGCCACGGCACCGTTAAGCTGATCTGCGGGAATTAAAATATCCTGGCTGATACGCGGATTGTCCGGGCGCACAAAGTGGATACCGCTCTCACAGAAATAACGGCCCACCAGCTGACGGGTTTTGCGCTCGACTACATCGACCAATTTTCCTTCCGGGCGACCGCGCCTGTCCCAGCCGGCGATTCTCAGAAGCACGATATCACCATCAAACACCCGGCGCATCTGGCGACTAGAGAGATAGATATCCTGATCACCGCCCTGGATTGGCGTTACAAAGCCGTAGCCTTCGGGATGCCCAATCACGCGACCTTTCACCAGGTTAAGCTTATCGAGCGTACCGTAGCCCCCGGTTCTATTGCTGGCTATCTGCCCGTCACGCTCCATGGCGCGCAAGCGGCGGCGCATAGCCTCTACCTGCTCATCGTCCTCCAACTTGAGTGCCGCACAGATTTCACTGTGGGTCAGCGGACCAACACTCTCGTGCAAATAGTCGAGAACGAACTCTCTGCTTGGAATCGGACGCTGATATTTGGCGGCTTCGCGCGTCGCGTAGGGGTCTATATTTTTGCTTTTTCTAGGCATAGAGATTCTTTTTGTCGAGTGTTTTTTATCGCACAGGCGAAGAGTCTATGCCTAATGGGCTGTTGAGTAAAAGAAATTCTACTGACAAAAAACTCGGGCTATCTGAAAGAGGTCCAGGCCCGAGGTTCGACAATTGCTAACAAAAATTACTAACTAACGTACTGGGGGATAAAAAATTAAATACTCCTGTAACTACTCAAAATTTGCCCTTTAGAAATCCAAGCGTGAGATATAAGCAAAACAATTCAAAGGGCTAACTTCTCACACAGTATCATATTGACTTGCACCGTCCCTGGTGCACGACTTCCCAGTCGCCATGTATAAACACAAATCTAAGGGTGCGAGCTAATTGGCTGTCTTTCCTTCGATGGTCAACTCCCTGTCAACCAAGCCTCAAGCATCCTGCTTATTAGCGAGTTCTGTAAAACAGCAGTGTAGGTCTGTTATTCAGTCACCCTTAGAATCCCTTTGTACGCATCATGCTAGGGAGTCAATACAAATTAAGGTATTAATTGACTCGCACCGTCCCTGGTGCACGACATCCCAGTCGCCATGTATAAACACAAATCTAAAGGTACAAGCTAATCGGCTCTCTTTCCTTTGATGGTCAACTCCCTGTCAACCAAGCCTCAAGCATCCTGCTTAATGGCGTGTTCTGTAAAACAGCAGTGTAGGTCTGTTATCCAGTCACCCTTAGAATCCCTTTGTACGCATCATGCTAGGGAGTCAATTCGAGTTGTCATAATAAGCGGGTTAAAAGTAAAAAAATATTACACTGACGAGTTAATACCAAAGGATTAGTTGGCTTGATGAGGTTGCGGCCAATTATTCAAACTCAAATTGTTTAATGTGCTGGCGAATTTTCTCAACTCTGGCAAGATTTTGCTCTGCATTTACACTTCCGTAGTCGGCGCGAAACTGCATCACCAATTCGCGCAGTTCAGACATACCGTACAGACCAGAGAGGCCCATAAGGTCATGGATGATTCCGCGTAAACTGGCGTTTTCGCTCTCTTTTAACTGAGTATCTAACTTGTCCAGATTTTCATAGAGCGCATTTTTTAATTCATCGACTGGCACAACTGTGGATAGTAAGCCCATTCCTGCACTTACTGGCTCACTCTCTGACTGCGGCAGTACCTTGAACAGACTGCGGATTAATTTATCCTCATCGACCGGTTTCAACAGCATCATTTCAGCACCGGCCTTGGTTATTCGATCCTCTTCCGTCATTCTCACATCAGCGGTTAAAGCAATAATCGGCGGACTATCTCCGGACTGCTGGACAATCGTCTCACAGGCGGTAATGCCGTCTACAACCGGCATATGGATATCCATCAAGATAGCATCTAGATGCATTTCCTCGGCAATTTTGATTGCCTCAAGACCATTATCTGCAGTTAAACATTTAGCCCCGTAGGCATTGAGTAGTCGAACAATCAACTTCTGGTTAAAGGCATTGTCCTCGGCTACGAGTATAGTAACGCCCGCCAGGGTTTTATTTGGGTCGCGACTTTCCAGGGGGTTGGCAACTTGCGGCAGCGCTTTTTGTTTGTCAGAAACACCCAACTTGCAGGTAAATGAAAATACCGATCCATGGCCCAGCAGGCTGCGAACTTTTATCTCGCCACCCATGGCCTGAACAAGGCTTTTACAGATTGAAAGCCCTAAGCCTGCCCCACCAAAGCGGCGATTGATAGAGGTATCCTCTTGGGAAAATGGGTCGAACAGAACAGGGATTTTTTCCTCTTTGATACCTTTACCGGTATCTTCGACAGAACAGTGCAAGACAATATTCTCAGCTTCTTCAGCGAGACAGCTAATTGTGATTGTTACTCCGCCCCGGTCAGTAAACTTAACCGCGTTACTCAGCAGGTTACTAATCACCTGAGTAAAGCGCACTGGATCGCCAACCACAACTCTCGGGACATTTTCATCAATACTGAAGTTGAGCACTAGCCCTCGCTCGTCAGTCCGCGGCCGATGTATAGCGAGGAGATCTGCCATCCATGAATCAATATTGAAGGTCACCTTTTCCAGAGTAAACCCACCGGCTCGGGCTTTAGAAAATTCGAGAATATCATCAATCATTGTCAGCAACATATTCGATGACATACTGATAATACGCAGGCTTTCTTCGCGTTTTCGCGCATCACTCTCGGCAGCCAGTAATTTTGAAAAGCCGATCACCGCGGTCAGCGGCGTACGCAGCTCATGGCTCATACGCGCAAGAAACTGATCCTGAGCCTCCATTGCATCTTCAAGCTCAATCAATGTAATTTGCAGCTGTGCCGTGGCACGAGCAACTTCACTCTGCATACGAACATTGTATTGGCGAACGCTGGTTGATAACTGGTTTATTCCCGACGCCAGCTTGCGCAACTCAAAAGGCCCCTCTTCAGTGGCAAACAGATTGAGGTTACCGGCTTCCATGGTGTCTACTGTTGCGGTTAAATTTTCCAGTGGACGAGAAATACTGCGCCCTATTCGCATCGCGATCCAGGCGGCAACAAGCAAACCAAGTGTGGACACAACCAATACAGCAAAGATTCCCTGACGTCGCTGTTCAGTCAGTATTTCATCGGTGAGAGAAACAACTACCCAACCCAATAGCTGTGATTCAGGAGGGATTTCTTCATCATAATCGAGATAGGACAACTCCTTCTGATAGATTGGCGCATAAAAGTACCAGAGATGATTCGCATAGATAGGCTTTAGAAGCTCAGAGGATTCTCGATTTTTGACCAGCGAAAGATCGAAGTTGCCGAGCTTGGTAAAGGATTTCTGATTAGCACTGAAGAACGCTATACCCTCCACCGAGGGTATGTCGAGCACGGACTCACCAAGATCTATTAGCATCTCCTCATTATTGGAGAACAGAGCGAACTCTGCATTTGACGAAACCTGCTGTGCAGCGATATTCCCAGTTTTTTTTAAGTTACTCAACAAGACGACATGCTGACTCGATATCATATAACTAGCCAACACAATACACAGCAGCGTCAGCGGCACTAGCGATGTCACCAATAATCTCGAGTGTATACTGGAAAATCTTTTACCCTCAGTCATTGCTTGATCTCCTGACTGAACTGGTCGCGGTAGAACTGTTCAGCGTTTAGCTTTATTTTTAAGTTAGCAGCGACAGACTCATTGAACTTCAAGGAGTAGTAAGTCGGAGCATACAAACCGCCGTTAGATTTGCTCTTGGGATTTTTAAGCCACTCAGCAGTATCTCCAGCAACATCCGCTGGGGAAGAATAGACAGCTGCCAATGCCCCGGCTTTTAGGTAGCTTTTCGAGAAGGCAATAACCGGCACCTTATAGCGATAACTCAGATGCAATATCCACTTTGCCGTCGCAATATTGATCAGCCGGCTGTCAGAGATAGGAATAAAAACATCACTGCGGCGAAGCACCGGCTCGATCGTATGAATAGGATTATCCTTGGCGCTGATGGAAACAAACTGCGGTCGCAAACTCATATCAGCAATATGTCTTTCTAGCTCAGGCTGCCTTTGAAGCGAGGCTGGCCCTAACATAAGCCCAATATCGCGGGCATTGGGGACAAGTAATTTAGCTAACGCAATACTGCGCGCAACAGGCTGGTCAAGACTGATAGAGGATACTCTGGAGGCAAATGCATTTTCGGCAGAGCCATAGTATTTCTCAGCTAATGCTAAAAATGCATTTTCAGTAATCAGTACACTCAACACTGGTACATTTGGTTTAACACTGAAAACAATATCTGCAGCTGCGGTGCCTATGGTCACCACAAAGTCTGCGGCAGGTAGGTCGCTTGCCAACTCTTTTCCCGAGGGGCGAAATTTTGATTTAAACTCATAGCCCTGTGGATATCGCGCCTCAAGATGGCCCTGAACAGTGTTCAGCACCTCGACATAATCAGCAGCAGATTTACTGGCTACAAACAATATTGCAGTTTTTCTATCCGCAAATGCATAGTTACAGGTAAATACAAGCAAAAGCAGACCTATCAACTGGATGACAGTCGCTCGACGAAACGGCTTCAATCGCTGGGTGGGGTGCGTAAATGCCATCTCTACCTAGCGCTCTGCCCGAATATTCACTAGTGCTTGCCTCATAACTTTAATCAATAAAAGTTCATCTTAAATCCAATGATATATCTGGTCTTAAACAGATTAAATTGGTAATACTCTTGGTAGGGGTCGCCTGCATTTTGAACGGTTAAAGAGAGATCAACGCTGGATCGGTTGAAGTCCCAGGTTTTTGCTGCCTTAAGGTCAATCCTTGTAAAACTTTCGACATTATCTGCTCGGAAGTGCTCCAATGCAGAGTTGTGGTTAACCGTAGAACTGAGCCTTAACCCGCCATCAAAGGTATAGCTGGCCATAAGCCCCAGAGTGTTATTGAGGCTGTACTTGGCGAGATTTCGATATCGACTACAGGGTTCACCAACAGCGGGGGCTGAGGTGTGACAGTTTGTCCCGGAGATATTTGAATGGCTGTAAAAGCCACGCAGCAAAAACTGGTCACTGGGTATGTAGACAGCTTGAATTTCAATGCCTTTAATATCCTGCGTATCCGTGTTGTCGCGGATATTGACGAAATTGTCGAGATCCGGATATTGATCCCGGCGCTCATCAATAATATTGCGTAACTGCTCATAGTAGAGGCGCATATCCAGACTGAGTTCTCGGTTTATAAAATAGCCTGCATATCCAATCTCATAGCTTTGCAGCTCCTCGTTTTCAATATCCAGATCGGATATCACGGTAGCATCAAGAATCAGGTCCTGGTTATATCTCACCAGTCGCATCTGGTTATTCTCTAGTAGTGTAGGCGCCCTAAAACTGCGATTTATAGCCACTCGAAAAACATGGTCGTTATTAAACAGGTAATTCTCGGCGAGACGGTATGAGGCATAGGTACCTGTGCTCTCCCTATCTTCAACAATCACACCGCCGTTGAAAATCAGCTTTGCGGACTGAGTCCACTCCAGATTGGTATACGCGCGGTAGGAGGTTTCGCTAATATCATCCGGCGTATCAAAAAATGTTTGACTGGTTACTGTGTCATTGCGCACCGCGGCACCAGTAACGGCTCGCAACTTATCGGCAAGTTTCAATGACGTTCGCAGCTCTAAATCCCAACGCTCTGACTGGGAGCGGTTGTCGCCATCAAAAATTGTTTTGTCGGGCACCGGCAGAGGCCAAAAAGGTGAAGTGTCATCGACACCGAGCACCTCGGAAATTTTTTGCGGTATAACCGCATCCTCGAAATCCAAATTATTATGGTAGCCAATCAGTTGGATTTTATTGCCCTTCTCAGAGAGACGATTCCAGTTAACATATTGATACTGATAGGACATATCGCGGTTGACATAATCCCGTCCGCCAACCCAAAGGTCACTTTTAGTGGCACCCAATTGAAATTCAATATTATTATTTGCTGAAGGCGTCCACAGGCCTTTTGTCGCGAAGCTCACAGATTCAATATCATCGGTGATAGCGAGTGGCTGGCCGCGGAATGTTCCATCATCGAACCCATCATTACCCCTGACACTCAGGGTCGTTCGATGATCGACAACGCCAACTTTTCCACTGTAGCTTATCGCCGCATTGCGCGTCTGGGCACTGCCCACCTGAGCGCGAAAAGATAGACCAGAGTCTAACAGCGGCGAGCGGGTCACGATATTAATTGAGGCCAGAAAAGCATTGCTGCCATCTGCCGCGGCGTTGGCGCCGCGAACAATTTCAATATGGTCAATTTCATCCAGCTCAACACCAATTGTCGACCAGGTAACCGCAGAAAATAATGATTCGTAAACCGATCGACCATCGACCTTTACTTCAAGGCGACGGGGGTATTTATCGCCCAGCGCATGGTAGGTCACTCCCCGTCGGCTTCCATTGACATAGTAGGTTTGAAAGCCCGGCACTAATCGAAACAGGTCAGTAATATCGACAGCCGTCGACGCCTGAATAGTCTGGCGATCAATAATTGTCACAGCCGCCGGGGTCTGGGCAAGCGTCTGCTGCATGTGAGTCACATTGCTTACAATCGGGATCTCCACCAGCAGATCATCTTCCGTAAGCATATCTATTTCATTGGCCGCGGTTGCCGGGGCCGCAATAATCAGCGAGGAAAGGAACAGTCGATTGATGCTTACAAACGATGGAAGATGCATATGCTTTCTCTTTTTATTATTTTTAATCTGCTATCCCTGAATTTTCATCCAGACCAAGCTTTTGCCCCAAGATACCCGCCTGAGTTCGGTTTGTTAGACCCAATGCCCGAAGCATTGCGCTGACATGTACTTTTACAGTGTTTTCGGAAAGAGCCAAATCGCGAGCGATCTGTTTATTGGAGCGACCTTGGGTAATACGCCGGAGGATATCCATCTGCCGCTTGGTCACCAGACCCGAAATAATGTCTATATCGGCCCCGGTATCTACCTCATCCATAACCTTGGCGACATCGGGCATAGACTCTCGCAATGAATCAGGAATATATTTCTCCCCTTTCAGGGCTTTAGATATAGCCTCAAAGAGAGCATCTTTGGGCGCAGATTTGGTGACAAACCCCGCAGCACCGTAGTCCAGACACTTACGAATATGTGCAGGATTTTCTGACGCGGAGAGAACAATAATAGGAAGGTCGGGATAGCTTTCACAGAGCATAGCGATAAAGTTAAAGCCACCACCGGAACCCGGCATAAACAGATCTACAATAACCAGATCAATATCTTCCCGGGCAAGTATCACCAGCGCCGTGTCACCGTGATCAGAGGTGGTTACATCAATATTGTCGTATTCATCCTGCAATGTTGCTTTTAAGCCAACACAGACAAAAGCATGATCATCAACTATGAGAACGTGCATGTTTTCATTCCTTGTTTTCACGTCCCTGCGTATTTGACTTCAGCTAATCCATAGCCACAGCTAGCGTAATGCTCTAAATTACTACAAACAAACAACTAAAACTATACGCTTTTCCATAAACCGATCAATAGTCTATAACCTATCCCTGATTAAAGCGCTGCTAAATCGCCTATAAAACCTCCAGCGCCTCAGCAATTGAAACCTGCAAACTATCATCTGGCGCAGCCTGTTCTCTGGCAGCCAGCAGTGATATTTTAGCCTGTTTATTTTTTCCCTGGCGAGCACAGGCGATTCCGCGGTGGTAGTGAAAAACAGCAACCGAAGGTGCCATCTCTGTGGCCTTTTGCAGCAGGGGCTCGGCCACCTCCGGCAACCCAGATTTAATTAACGCCCAGGCATAGGTGTCTATAAAGTAAGGATTATCCGAATCGGCAAACCGCTCGGAGAGCTTGACCGCCCGCTTGATATTTTCCTCCGACTCAAACTCATCGATTAACAGGCTGGCGAGATTATTGATTACCACCTGGTGATCGGGGTTTGCCCCCAAAAACGCCTCGTAGAGTTTAAGCGCACTGAGCTTGTCACCGGCCTGCTCATAGGCTGACGCAAGAAGCATTTTTAACAGATTGCTATTGGGTACCGCCCGCAATCCTCGCTCATAGCTATCAATCGTCGCTTTGGAATCATTTTTGGCACGATAATTAGATGCCAGGGCAGTATACCCCTGAACCCAGTCTGGGTCCTCAGCAAGTCCTTTCTCAAGCATCTCGATTGCAGTCTTATGATCACCCTGTCGCGTGTAGATTGAGGCAATTATCGACACTACCATCATATTTTTTGGATTGGTCACCTTGAACGACTTTAGATACACAAGTAACTCTTTCTCCTGATTGAGACGCATGTAACAAACTGTCAGGCCCTCCAGGGCGCGACCCAGGTCAGGGTTGGCCTCCAGAGCGAGGCGATACTGATCGATCGCTCCCTTGTACTGCCCCTGCGACTGCAGTGTCTTACCGGATAAATAACTACTAAAAGCGGGATTTCGACCGTTTTTATCGATCAGTGAGACAACTTTGCTGGTGCCTTCAAAATCCCGCTTTGAGAGTTTAATTTGCGCAAGTATCGATAGAAGAATGTCATTGTCTGGCGACCGCTGCAGAGCATTCTCAAGCAGACGTTCAGAGCGGTCGATCTCCTGTTTCTCGAGAAGACCCCGAATTACCGGCACGGCTGCCTGAACATTGCCCGGGTTGATATCCAGAACCTTCCTAAAGGTATCGTCAGCCAACTGGTTAGAGCCAGATGATAAATAGGCATTTGCCAGCATTACCAAGGCGGATTCAGATTCTGGGTTATTGCGCAACACTGCACGCAAATCACTGACCGCTGCGTCTATGTCTTCAGCAATAAGGTGATATCTGGCACGCACCAGAAGCGCCTGTTCAAAATTATTGTCAACCTGGAGAATTTTATTGACCAGCTGCAGCGCCTGTTCACGATCTCCGGCGTCAAGCTTTAAATCTGCTTTTAGCGAACGGGCACGAAATAAATCCTGATCTTTAAATGCGCCATTGCTAATTTTCTCTAACTCCACCAGAGCCTGAGCCTGATCGCCAGCAGAGAGTAATCTGTCGATACGATAAAACCGCAGTTCGGCATTTCCAGCCTCCCTGGCAATATAGTTTTCTAACAGCGCATCTCCCGCTGCCCGGTCTTGCCTTGAGAGAATTTCAATAACCGCGATACGTACCTGAGTATCCCTGGCGTCTCGTTTTAGATAATCCTTAAGCACCTCAGTAGCAGCGTCAATTCTGTCACTGTCATGCAACAGTCTGGCGAGCTTTAAATAAAAGTTTTTTTCCTCGGGATTATTCCTGATCAAAGTCCGGTAGTCGGCCTCCATCGCCTGAATATCATTAATATCCTGATTAATTTCGGCGCGCAAAAGCAGTAGCTGCAAGCTGTCCTGCTGGCGATCAATAATATCATTCAAGAGTGCCAGCGCTGCTTCGGTATCTCCCTGCCGGTGCATAATAGAAACCTTTATCGAGGCAATTTCAGCGGACGCACTGTCCTGCACAAGCGCCTTTTCGATATATTCCATGGCCACATCATAGAGCTCTTTCTGCATATAGGCCGAGGCTTTAATGGCGTAGGCTTCGGCATTATCCTTATCCAGCGCGAGGATAAAATCTGCTTTTTCCAGAGCAGTATCCGCCTGTTTCGCCAGTAGCATTAAATAAGCGAGCTTAATTTTTGCCTGCACATGGCTATCATCCAGCTGCTCTACTTTCGAGAGATTTTTGTACAGTGACTTCCAGTTCTGATTTTTCTCGGAGATCAACGCAAGATAGTAATAGGCATTTGCCAGTTTGGGGTCGATCTGCAATGCATTGCGCAATTCAACACTGGCCTTGGAAAGCTCGCCGCCTTCAAACAACTCAATACCACTGTTTAAGTACTTGTTGGCCGCCTCCTCCCGCGATCCACTGCAACCGGAGACAGACAAAATAAACAGACTGACAATTAAATACTTTAAAAATACCTTCATGGTTGATTCGCTCATTGTGCTCCCTCTAAACGTTGCGCAGACTGTCTCTCCATTGAGTGGCTTTGTACTGGCAAATCTCTCGCCGGTAAAAGCTGAGACAGTTTTTCTCTGCTAAGGCGAATAAATGCCTGAGCTCGCAGATCTGCATCAGCCAGGGTTTCATCGCTCATCACTGGTGTGGTCACTCTAATCAGGGAACCATCAGTGCGGTTCAAAAAGAGTGCGTCCTTAAATAACATCCATTTCTTTATATACTCGTTGGCCACTGGTGTGCCGCGTTCCTCAAACCAATAATAGACAATCTGATCCTGCGTGCCCTTGCGAATTAGCGCGCGATTGACCGGCATCTGGTCCACCTGAGTGCGTGAGAAACTGGCAATTTCCCAGCCACCCCCGGGGATACAGACTTTTGGCGAATGAGGCGAGATACCTTTGCGCTGCGAGGCGTAATAGGCAACGTAAAAATTAACCGGCCGATGCTGCTGGTTCTGGTAATTGATCATCACATACTCGGTAAACCCGAGCTTTTTCGCGACCTCTGCTTGAATTCTATCATCCCTGCCAACCCACTCATCCAGTTGCAGTGGAAAGCTGACAAGCTCGGGGTTTGTAAGTAGAGAGTCCTCTTCACGGCTTTCGAGACTGCTGAGACCAAACAGCGCCAAAAGTAAAAAGGGTATACTGACCGCAACAGGTGTGGGAAATCTAAGCGGGCTAAGAGTGCGTCTGGAAAACTGCTCGGCACTCACCGATACCGGTACAGCAAATGCCTGGCGAAGACTCTGGCGAGTAGTGAACAGCTCCATCAATATCACCTCGAGCAACAGCAGTCCACCACAAGCCATAAAGATCAGCCAACCCTCAAAGTCGTGGAGAAAACCCTCGGCCATTTCAGTGCCCCAGTTATCGACCAGCAGACCGGTAATTGCAATGCGCACGCTATTCATAAAAATGGTGATAGGCACTGTGGACAAAAACAACACCGCGCGCTTCCATGCAGATGCCTGATACAGGTAGGCGCCAATAAAGCCCAGGCTCATCAGGGGAAACAGGTAGCGCAGTCCGCTGCAGGCCTCTACTACCTGTAGCTGGTAGTTGCCGAGATCAATAATATTACCGCTTAAAAATACCGGAATTCGACACAGGCGAATAATCTCAACCCCCAGCTGGGAGGAGATAAGCTGTAACTTTGAGGTCAGGATAACTTCAATAAAATAAGGCAGCGGTACAGCGAAACCGAGCAGCGCGATAGGCACCCATGTGTAGCGGGTTGCCGAACCCAAAAAGGCCAGCGACAAACCAAAAAGCAAGAGAATAAATGAGTAGTGAATCAGCACATAGAGCGCGCTGACTTCACCGACCAGCAACACAACCAGCGCGAGAATAATTATCGGCACACCCCACCAGGAGGGGTGTTGGTAGTTGGCGGCAATTTGAAAGCGTTTTTCCCAGAGAATAAACAATGAAACTAGAGGAATCAGATATCCGTGGCTGTACTCCTCCTGGAGTTCCCAGCGCAATACCGCCTCAGCCAACCCATCCCAGTACAGCCAGAAACTCAATGCCAAGGCGACAAAAAATACCTGAAAGCCTCTATTCGTTAGCAGCTGCTTAAAATCCAGTCCCTTTTCGACTACCTTCACATCCCTGGCACCATCGGCCTGTTTATCAGTGCCAACAGCTTTATCCTTAAAGTCCATTTACTGCTCCAGCAAAAACTCTTTTACACCCTGCAAGCGCATCAAGCGATTTATGCGTGGCGAGGTTCCAAACAGCCCAAACTCTCCACCTCTGCGTTTAACATTGGCTTTTAAGAGCATTAAAGTGCCCAACGCAGAACTATCAATATAGTCCAATTTCCTGCAATTGATGGAGATGTTCGGCGACGCCTCCAATTGGTCGAGTAGTTTCCTACAAGTGGACTTTAACAGGCGGCTATTCTCTATGGTTGCCGCACCGCCCAACACCAGCTCGGTATTTCTGCCGGGAATATCATTGGCAATCTCTATAAAAAGACTTCCAGAAGCCGATCTTTTGAGAATTTTTTGGTAGAGAGCCAGGGGTAAAACCCTGGTAACCAAAAGACGCAAAAACCACAGACCATCGATCAGGTAACGCTTCCATAGCAGGGGTTCCTGAAGAATCCGCCACAGCCATTCCAGACCCATTTTCTGCCAGCGCAACGGCGCACGCTTGATAGTATCGCCGACAAAATTGACCACGGCACCAAGATGACTGATAACCGGGACATTGAGCTGGTCGCGGTTTTTCATAATCCACTCCTGGCCCTTCTTTGCCCCCAGTGCCACCACCAGAAAATCCGGTTGCGCAGCATTAATCTGGTCGATAATAGCCCTGTTACTCATACTCTCAACACTACCCGTTCCCGGATTGAGTGCACCGCAGGCAATCATACCTACCGAGTTGCGATTGAGATTTTCGGCTGCCTGTTGAGCGGCACTGCCCTGCCCGCCAAAGAAAAAAACCGAGATGGGCTTATCCCGGTGTTTGTTCTGCAATGTCTCAAACAGTGAGGAGCCGGCAACTCTGCTCTGTAACGGAATCCCCAGCAACTTAGCGGTCCAGATTACCGGCATGCCATCAGCAACTACCAGATCACTGTGAACCACGGACTCATAGAAGGATTCGTCGCTTTTAGACTGGACTATAAAGTTTAAATTTGGCGTCGACAGAAAGCACTTGCGCTTGGTCTTGATAGCATGATCGAGAATATCAACCGCCTGCTTGGAATCCACCTGGTCAAATGGCAGGCCTAGCAAACTCCAACAGGGTCGATTGGTGCTTTTGGTGTAGGGGGCAAAACATCCACCCTCTGCATGCCATTTTTGCATAGACACTCTCCGTGTGATTTAACCCCGCCCTAGGGATGGGAGTCCTGTTGAAGCGCTTGGTTGGCCATTTGATAATTTTCATATGTGCCTATATCGATCAACTGAGCAATTGAATAATTGCGCATCTTGCCAATTAGCCTGGGGATCACATCGAAGCCCAAATCCAATATCGATAAATTATCAGGCTGCGGAAAAAAGTTAAAAATCGTCGGCTCAGCCACATAGATACCTGCCGCGGCACGATTGGATAGCGGGATTTTCGGCTTCTCAACAAAACCCTGAATCATCTGTTGGTGATCGACTTCGGCAATCCCGCAGCGTTCAGGAAACTCTGCCTCGAACGTACCCAGGGTTAAAACCGGCCGGTGCTGCATATGACTGGCGTAGAGATCGACGAGATCCACATCCGAGAGGTTGTCGCCATAGATAATAAAAAATGGCTGACTGCCAAAAAACGTCCGGTTGGCGGCCAAGGTGCCGGCGCTGCCAAGCAGCTGCGGCTCATGGAAGACCGTTACGTTTAGCTCTGGCGGACAGTGTTTTGTGACGTAATCCGTTACCTGATCGGCAAGCCAATGCGTATTGATCAATACCTCAGTCACGCCTGCCGCAACCAGCTTGTCGAACCATATACCAAGAAGTGGCTTACCACTGATCGGCAACAGGCACTTGGGTGTCGAATTGGTGAGTGGGCGCAACCGAGTTCCCAGCCCGGCAATTAATAAAACTGCCCTCACCGAGCGACCTCGCGCAAAGCCTTACACTGCATACGCGCCTTTTGTAAGTCATGGCTGATCAGTGAAACTGGGAATAACTCGCAGTTGTCGACAGACACCGACTTGTATTCCGACAGCGGTCTCTGCTGTGCATAAAGCAAAGCTACGCGAATCACGGCTACATGGGTAACAACCAGAATAGTCTGGTTGTTATTATGCTCCTCTATACCTTCCAGAGTGATTTTGTGCATCCTATCTATGACGCGTTTTTGCAGCTGCTGCAGGGTTTCTCTGCCGCGCATTTTTAGCAGATGAGGCGAGCTATTCCAAAGCCGCCACTCCAGAGGGTATTGCTGTTGAATAGCGCGTTCACTTTTACCCTCCCAGGCACCAAACCTCATCTCATTAAATGCTGGATCACAGCTGATTTTCAGGTTATTTTTCGAGGCGATAATAGTAGCCGTCTGCCCAGCCCGCGCCAGCGGGCTGGTAATAATTCGGTCGATAGCCCTGAATTTAATCAGCTCAGCTGCGCGGTTCGCCTGCTCAATACCCTCGGCGTTAAGAGGCTCGTCACTGCGGCCCGAATAGACCTTGTTTAGGTTCGAATTTATCTGTCCATGTCTCATAAAAAACCAGTTCATATAACAATCCATTGTCCGTTGACAGGTTATTACAATTAACAATTATCCTTAACTGCAAACTGTTGTTTACTCTGTAAAGTTAGGCTGAATTTCTGACGACATCCAGTTTCTGCATGGTTTGCTGCGCGTACTCAAGAATATCCTCGACATTGTCCTGGGCAAAAAGCCATTCGACATATTCCCTCACGGAATCAACCGGAGTATGTCTGGGACGCCAGCCCATGCTTTTAAGTCGACTGATATCTGAACAGGCATTGCGGGTATCGCCAAAGCGGTAAGCCGCCGGAATAATCGCCTCGGGAAGAGGCTTCAGATGATGCCGCTGCACCTCATCGCGAACAATATCGGCGAACTGTTTGATGGTATAGGGCTTGCCGCCACCAACATTGAAAACCTTGCCATCCATTTGGCTATTGCTAAGTGCCAACAGATTGGCATCAACCACATCGTGAATATTGACGAAATCGCGGAACTGGCCACCATCCTCATACAGGGTCGGCGCCTTGGCAAAATAGTAGTTGAGGCAGAAGATACGGCAGGCACCGCTGTAGGCATTGTAAAAGGACTGTCGCGCACCCTGGACAATAGAGTAGCGAAGCGCCACCGAGGGAACCCCGTAGCGCTCACCAAAGGCCATCGCCTGCTGTTCCTGGGAATGCTTTGACAGCGCGTAGGCATTGGGCGGCGCAATATGATTTTCATCGGTCCACTGCCAACTCAGTGGCGTCATACAGTTCGGGCAGCGGTGCTCCCAGTGGCGCTTAACAAGATCTCTCTCCGCGCGCATCAACGGTGTGTGTTGCGTCTGACAATTGCTGCAGCAGTATTTGCCCTCACCCTGAACAAACTGACTGCTGGCAACAATCACTTTTTGAATATCCAGTTTTTGCTCGACAATAATTTCGTAAATCAATGCAGTGCTAACCGCATTGGTAGCAAAAAAATTGGACAGGTCCGGCAGATAATCCTGGTAGGCGGCCAGATGATAGATGGCGTCAACGCCCTGCATAGCACTCTGCAGATCATCTTTATAGCGCACATCACCGAGAATAAACTCGGCCTGTTTGTTAATCCACGGCGGCATCCCCTTGAGGTGCACAGGCTTTTTCAGACAGTCGAGAATCCTCACCTCATGCCCCTGCTCAATAAGCCTATCGACTGTATGAGAGCCAATAAAACCTGCGCCACCCGTAACCAATACTTTCATCACAGATCCTTGTTATTTTTTCTCATAGCCATGGGGTTTATTTTTGTGCCACATCCAGGCACTGCGCACCGTGTCCTCGATATTGACATAGCGGGCTTTCCAGCCAAGACGGCTCTGCAGCTTGCGTGGATCGGCTACTAACTCGGGGGCATCGCCGGGCCTGCGCTCGACAATGCTGTATTTGACCCCGTGTCCAGACACCAGCTCGCAGGCCTTGATAATATCCAGTACCGACTGGCCATTGCCTGTACCGATGTTGTAGACCTCGGCAGTATCCCCACTGATTGCCTCCATCGCCAGAAGATGCGCACTGGCTAGATCTTCAATATGCACATAGTCGCGAACACAGGTGCCATCCTCTGTGGGGTAGTCGTCCCCAAACACCTTTAAGTTGTCAGAACCCAGCAGGATCGCCTGCAATACCAGTGGAATAAGATGGGTCTCGGGATGGTGGTATTCACCAAATCGGCCATCTTCCGAGGCGCCTGCAGCATTAAAATAGCGCAGAATGGTAAAGCCGATGTTATAGGTGTGGGCAAAATCCCTGATCATCCACTCCACCGCCAGCTTGGTTCGAGCATAGGGACTGCAGGGATCCTGTTCGGCATCCTCTGACATTGGGCTGGAGGGATTTAAACCATAGGTAGCACAGGTACTGGAAAAGAGAATTTTCTTTACACCAGCAACCACCATGGCATTTAACAGTGACAGGGTACCAGCAATATTATTGTCGTAATGGTAACTGGGATTGATCACCGACTCCCCGACATTGGTTGCTGCAGCGAAGTGCATCACCGCTTCGATGCGGTTGTCTCGCAGAGTTTTTTCCAACAGCTCTGTATCGCGAATATCACCAATCACCAGATCGGCGCCATCAACAGCTTTAGCGTGACCCTCAACAAGATTGTCGTAGGCTATAACCTGATGACCCGACTTTTTTAAAAGTCGCAAGCAGGCACTGCCCACATAACCAGCACCTCCTGTTAACAATATCCTCATTTTTCTTACTCCCTTAGTTTCAATCCTTGAAAGCTCAGCCTGATAAATCCCCGGCTAAATTTTGTACCTGTCGCTGATAAAAATAATTCGGCTTCCGCGACGATCCACCTCAAAAGGAATCTCCCGCGGGTTGCCCAGCGCATCACGAATCGCCTGATGTTTCTCCTCTGGTGCCAGCAACATCAAAAACCCGCCACCACCGGCGCCGAGTAACTTTCCGCCCTGGGCACCAGCCTTGAGCGCAGCGTTATACCAATCATCAATATGCTGATTGGAAATGCCAAAACCCAGGGACTTTTTAAGCAGCCAACCCTGGTGTAACAGCGCAGCAAAGTCATCAATATTGCCGCTGCCGGAGATTACCTTGCGCATCTCACCGGCAAGGTCGCGCATCTCACGAAGAACAGTGAAGGTGTCCTGGCGCTGGGTGCCAGCACTCTGTTTGACTAAAATATCGTCAGCACTGCGCTGCTGCGCGGTGAACAGCAACAGGGTTCGCGACTCCAATTCGCGCAGGGTTTCAGGTCTGTAGGGCACAGGTTCAACATCGACACTGTTGTTTGGGTTGAAGCGGATATAGTTGAGCGAGCCAAATGCAGCCGCGTACTGATCCTGTTTTCCAATGGGTTTATTGAGAATATCGATCTCTATTTCACAGGCCCTCTCAGCCAGTTGCTGAGGGCTGCTTATCTGCCCCTTGTAGGCATTTAGGGCATTGATTAAACCCACCGCCAGGCTACTACTAGAACCCAGGCCAGTGCCCGATGGCACATCGCCAATGGTGGTAATTTCCAGGTGCTTGCCCAGATCGGTCATCCGCAGCGCTTCACGGGCAATGGTGTGCTCGATCTGCTCTATGCTGTCGGCAATTTCGGTTTTGGTGTAGGCGATCCGGGTGGAAGCTTTAAACCGCGGGCTGACAGTGACATACATATGCTGAGACAGTCCCACCGACAAAACAGCGCCCATCTCTTTTTCGTAGAACGACGGCAGGTCTGTGCCGCCGCCGGCAAAACTCACCCGATAGGGGGTTTGCGAAATAATCATTGGCTAGTTCCTTTAGCTTTAGTTTTGATTTTAGTTTTATTCAGGTTGTTTTCTGCAAATTTCTCTCTTTCAATATTGCGAAAAAACTTTTCAAACAACGGATTCAGGCAGCTCGACAGATCAAATTGCTGCTCGACGCGCTGCCGGCCCTTCGCGGCGAGGTGGCTGCGCAGTGACGGATCTTCAATTAACTGGCGAAGCTTGCTGCTGAGATCATCCGTGCTGTTGGGCTGCGCCAGCAATCCGGTTTCACCATCGACCACAAGATCGGGAATGCCAACTAATGTTGTCGAAATAACCGGCACCCCACAGGCCATAGCCTCCATTAGTAGTTGCGGCAGACCATCAACATCGCCATCCGCTGCCCAGACACAGGGCAGACAGAAAATATCGCCACGACGCATAAAATTGGGAATCTCCTCCTGAAGCAGAGGCCGGCCAGTAAGAGTGACCCTGTGACCCAGGTGAAGCTGCTGAATCTGGTACTGCAGCTCATTGTGCAGTGGCCCATCGCCAGCAATGGTGCAGCTGAAATCAATGCCCTGCTGGTCGAGATATTTACAGGCCGATATCAGGTATTTAAATCCCTTTTTATCCACCAGGCGAGCCGCAGAGATCAGTCTTACTAGTCCGGTGCTGGTGCCAGCCCCGCTACCCACAGAGGGCGTAAAAAGACTGGTATCAATACCGCAGTAACTGATCACCAGCTGGTCTGGATTGGCGCCCTCGGCAATATAAAAATCGCGGTGAAAGGTCGAGATACAGACAATAAACTCGGCGCGCTTGATTTTGTCCCTAAGGGAACAGCGCTCGCGAAACAGATCCGCTGCATGACCGGTAAAGCTGAACGGTTTACCCAACAGCCAGGCAGCGTACATACCCACGGTGCCGCACGAGTTAATCCACTGTGAATGGATTTGCGAAACCTGCTGCTTGCGCAGTGATCGCGCCCAGACACAGGACACACAGAAGTGAACAATGGATTTTAGGCGAATGGCAAACGACTCTTTGCGACCAAAAATACTATTCCACAGTGCCGGGAAAAAAGTTCGCGGAAATAAACATGGCGCCAGCAACACACTGCTAAAAACCCGCCAGAAACTTAGCGGATAAATATAATTTGTCTGCTCGTTTATCTGCTTAACACGCTCAGATTTAAAAAAGGTCGCCGCCGGCCGGTGCAGTGAATGCAAGCGAAAGGGAATACCCCGGTCAGCCAAGGCCATAAGTTCATTGCCAACCCAGGCATTGCCGACACCAGTACTGGTTATATAGTGAATCATCCTAATCCCTTAGCGAACAAGCGCTTCCCTATTCCTGTTGATTGTCCATTTTGTATTCAATAATACCGCTGCTCTTGCCACGCATCCTGTTGGCAAAGTAGCGCACTACGCCCTGGGCCTCGGGCAGCTTACCCAAGAGAATAAAAACCCCATATAGCAAGCGCCGGCCCATGGAGTTTGCGCTGTCAGATTTTGCAGCGGCAGCCCTGCAGGCAACCCGAAGGCAAAGCACCAATACCACCAGACTGAGTAGCACAAACTGACCTGTACCGAGAGAGCCAACCAGCCAGGCCAGAGTACCCAGAACCAGCACACTCGGCAGCAGCAGCCCATAGGTCAAACTGCTGAGCAGTGCCCTCTGTTTGTAGGCTTTGGCACCACTGTCTGTATCACTGCGATGCAGATCATAGCCATGGGCGTAGGCGTGCCCACAACGCACCGAGCGTTTCCACCACTGCGAGAAAAACTGCATATTGGCATCATGAAGAGTCATCGGGCTGTCCAGCCGCATCAGGCGCAAGCCCTGCCGACGGAGGCGCAGACAGAGATCCGCTTCTTCACCGGCGATCATCCTTTCATTAAAACAACCCGCCGCTTTAACACTGGCAATGCGGTAGATGGCATCACCACCACAGGCACTCACCTCGCCCTCACTGCCCTGCCATTCCATATTAATTAGCCGGTTGTAAACCGTCGCCTGCGGAAAACGCTCACTGCGATTACCGCAGACTCCGCCATAGGCCGGATGATCCTGTAAAAACCGCACACCGAGATCGATCCAGCCGCCAACCATTTCACAGTCGCCATCGACAAACTGAACAAATTGGCAATCAGGGTAATGCTCAACCAGATAATGAAAGCCGGCATTTCTCCCCCGCGCCATGGTGAATGGAATACTGACATCCAGATCCACAACATCGACAGCAACTGACCTGGCGTAATCAGCACTGCCATCCGTTGAGCCCGAATCCACATAGACCACCGGCCCAGCATGCTGGCTCTGGATCGAACTCAGGCAGCGCTTTAAACGCTCCCCCTCGTTGCGCCCAATAACTACAACACCAACAACAGCGTGCTCAGTCACACTGCGCCTCGGCAGCCATGCGCTGTTGCGAATAGGCCATAATATATTGCGTGGTCACATGCATCAGGCTCTGGTGGGCATCCTCGGCCATACCGTAGTTCTCAATGGGTATCCACACAGAGTGCCTGGCAATATCGCGCAACCTACCCCCTTTAAAGCCGACAAAAGCGATTGTCGGAACGCCGCAACTATTAGCATATTCGCAGGCTTTAACAACATTGGGAGAATTACCGCTGGAGCTAACCAACAGCAGCGCATCATCTTTACCGAGATAGTATTTGAGCTGCTGACTAAACACCGCGTCATAGGAAATATCGTTGCCCAGTGCGGTCAGCATCGCTGAATTCGAGGTTAATGAAATCGACTTGATGGTCGGCTGGTTTTCGCGATGGGTACCCTTGGTCACGTCACAAACCGTATGATCACCAATAGCGGCACTGCCACCATTGCCGGCAACCCAGAGTGTTCCATTGTTGTTACGCACATCCAGAAATACATCGAGCACCGGCTCCAGTGATGTCTTGTCAAAACTGTTGAGCACGCGGATATATTGCTGATAGTAGTCTTCAACAAATTCTATGAAGTCCATTTTTTGGCGTCCTTTTTTACTAATCCAATGTTACTTTTCTAGGCCTTAACGATATTGTCTGCCTGGTGGTAATATCCCCGAGTATCGACAATCAATGCTGCATTTTCTCTAATCATTGAGTAATTAAAACTATCATGGTTAGTCGCCAGCACGATGCAATCATAAGACTGCACTACCGCCTCAGACAGCTCTACCGACTGCAGATCAAACTGGTATTTGCGCATAGCCGGAAAAGCCGGTAAGAAGGGGTCTGAGTAATCCACAATTGCGCCTTTATTGGCCAGCAGCTGCATTAACTCAACAGAGGGCGATTCCCTCATATCATCCACATTCTTTTTGTAAGCAATTCCCAAGACCAAAATACGACTTCCCTTTACCGGCAGAGATCTCTCGTTTAATGCGTCACTCACTTTGCCTATTACCCACGCTGGCATAGCCGTATTAACCTCACCTGCAAGCTCGATAAATCGCGTGTTGAGCCCATATTCACGGGCCTTCCAGGTCAAATAAAATGGATCTATTGGAATGCAATGGCCGCCGAGGCCAGGGCCGGGATAATATGGCGTAAAACCAAATGGTTTCGTGGCTGCGGCGTCAATAACTTCATGAATATCAATGCCCATTTTATCCGCGACAATCTTCATCTCATTGACCAAACCAATATTCACCGCCCGGTGAATGTTTTCCAGCAACTTTGTCAACTCGGCCACTTTAGTCGAGCTAACCGCAACCACGCGATCGATAGCACCCGAATAAAGCGCTTGCCCTATGTCTTTGCAATGCGCTGTATGGCCACCACAAATTTTGGGTATGGTTCTGGTTTCAAAATCTGGATTCCCAGGATCCTCTCGCTCTGGCGAGTAAACCAAAAAAATATCTTTACCCACCGTCAATCCGGCAGATTCAATTCTGGGTAATAACTCCTCTTCGGTAGTACCCGGATAGGTTGTGCTCTCAAGTGAGACAACTTGCCCAGCCCGAAGGTATGGCAGCATCTGATCCATTGTAGAGGTGACAAAGCTTAGATCAGGCTCGCGACTTTTATTAAGCGGCGTTGGAACACAGATAATTAGTGCATCAGCCCGACTGAGCAAAGAAAAATCTGTTGTTGCTGAGAGCCCTTTGGAAACAGCCGAAGCAATTTTTGAGTCATCAATATGCTTAAAGTACGATTTCCCGGCCTCAATTTTGACGACTTTACCGTCATCAATATCAAAACCAATAACCGTGAAACCCGCTTCTACAAACCTTATTGCCAGGGGAAGGCCCACATAACCTAACCCAAATATCCCTATGACAGCAGATTTTTTTTCAAGCTTTTCCTTTAGAATTCCTTTCATAGCATTAAGATTTCCTTTTCCTAATCTGTTCCCTTAATACGGGATGTCATATCCTTTTTTATTCGGGCACCAATATGCTGCTCTCTTTTCATTGAGCTCCATAGTCGCCTTTTTCTTTCCTTTTAAAAGGCATTGCCATTGATACCTATTCATCAGGCGAACCATGTTTGGATCGTTCAGGCGATCAACGCGCTGGATTGCACTGCTCAAAAATCCCCAAAGCATTGCCAGAGCGCCAGTTAAATACGGTTTTTTGTTCAATCTATAGACTGTCGATGCCAGAATATAAGCAAATCCGGTTCCCATATAATACTGACCAAAACCATGCCTCATTCGCCCCGTTAGGATACCTTTCTGACTCGAACCCATGGGGCGCAAGTGAATAAATCGTACGTCCTCCTCATCCCAGCTCATTGATATCCATCCCAACAACCTACAGCGATGGCTATCAATGCCATCCCACATCACCTGGCGAACAAAACCACCTATTTGCTGGAAACAGCAAATTCGGTAAAACTTGACCGCGCCAATTGAGGACTCATCACCACACTCCTCTGGAAGTAATTCTCCTGATTGCTGGTCTTTAAAATATGCCTTACCACTACAGGTTCCCAAACGCGGATTAGCATTCATCTGATCAATCATTCGCTCAAAATAACGGGGAGGCATAATCAAATCCAAATCCAGCTTACAGACAAACTGATAGTCATTGAGGTCAACGACCTCC
>JAYOUA010000012.1:0-67247 GCA_038150705.1 Porticoccaceae bacterium
AGAGATTAAGAGATTAAGAGATTAAGAGATTAAGAGATTAAGAGATTAAGAGATTCTTCACTGGCGTTCAGAATGACAAGTTAAGTATTCAACAACCTCAGAACGACTCCCCCGAAAAACCACCAACTCTCTCTTCTTTTCCAACTGGTAACTGTACATAGGATCGTAGTAGTCGCGGGTGAGCGCTCTGAGCCAATCGCGGTGGCTGGCAAAATTATCTTGATGTTGCAGCGCAATAGCATTTTCCATTGAAGCCAAAAGCTCCTTAGTGCGCTGCCCACCCAAGCGCTTTTTGACTCGCAATAAACTCTCGGTCAGGTAGTTGGCAAATGCCTGGTCACCGCTTGAGCCATAAAATGCCACGGTCTTGCTGTGGCGCTCAATAACATACTCCTGCCATAGCCTTTCCAGGCGCTCTTCAAAATCCATATCTATTACCACGAAGGAACTCTGTGCCATAAGATCTGAAAAATAATGGGGTAGATGGCGAGCGCCGATATTGCGGCTTTCATCTTCCAAAATAACTGTTTTATCCGGGTGCTGGTTTTGTACTTTTAACAGATCAAGGGCGATTTTATTTTCAAAGTCTATTTGCGCAGGTTGGCAGTCCAGCGGGCGACCAAAACTTGAGCCCTTGTGGTTGGCTGCGCCTTCAAGGTCAATACCAGTGGGTAACTGTTGAATAATATCGGTCTTGCCGGTACCAGTCATGCCAGACAAAATTATAAATTTATGAGACTGGCAGTAATCATTTAGATAGTTAAACAGAAAGCCGCGCAATGATTTGTACCCGCCTTCAACCTTGGGGCATTGGATACCCGCTTCAGCCAGCCATTCCTGACTGAGTTGTGAGCGCAGACCACCGCGCGCGCAGTACAAAACAGCATTGGGGTTGGCACTGATAAAATCCTGCCATGCTCTAATGCGCTGAGTTTTGAGTTCACCGCTAACCAGCTTATGACCCAGTTCGATAGCTGCTTGCTGGCCCTGCTGCTTGTAGCAGAGTCCCACTTTATGACGCTCTTTATCAACCATCAGTGGCAGGTTTTCTGCGCTGGGCAACGCGCCGGTTACAAACTCAACAGGTGCGCGCACATCAATCATCGGAGTGTCGTCGAGCAGGAGCTGCCGGTAATGATTAACCAGTGGCAGACTCATGCAATTACCCGGATCTGCCGGCTATCTGTCAGCCTTGTCAGCTCGCCGATCGGCTGATCATAACAACCGGCCTGTCTGAGTATTTGGCTGACCATCTGCGCATCTTTCGGCTCAACCGCAACTAACAGGCCGCCACTGGTCTGCGGATCACAGAGCAGGGTTTGGCTCTGCTGGTCAGTGCCACGAATGTGCTGGTTAATACTTTCCCAGTTGCGTGTGCTGCCCCCGGGAATGCAGCCCTGGTTGAGGTAGTCGATAACCGAGCTATCTAAAAGTGGAATATCCTTTACATTAACTGTTGCTGCCAAATTGCTGCCCTGACAAATTTCCAGCAGGTGACCGAGCAGGCCAAAGCCGGTGACATCGGTCATACAGCTTACCCCGTCCACCTCGGCCAGTTCGGCGCCAATAGTATTTAGTTTCATCATACTATCCACGGCGAGGCGGGAATGTTCGGCTTTTAATTTACCCTGCTTTTCCGCGGTGGTCAGAATTCCCACCCCTAGGGGTTTACTGAGAAATAAAAGATTACCTGCTTGAGCCGTGCTGTTCTGTTTTAGGTTTTTAAGTGCCACCCGGCCTGTCACTGCGAGGCCAAAAATTGGCTCCGGCGAGTCAATCGAGTGGCCGCCAGCCAAGTGGATACCAGCCTCGCCACAGGCGTGGCGGCCGCCATCAATTACTTTTTGTGCGACCTCGGCAGATAATAAATTTATCGGCCAGCCAAGTATAGCAATGGCCATTACCGGTGTGCCGCCCATCGCATAGATATCGCTGATTGCGTTGGCGGCAGCAACGCGGCCAAATTCAAAGGGGTCGTCGACAATCGGCATAAAGAAATCGGTGGTGCTGATCACCCCGGTACCATCGCCAAGATCATAAACTGCGGCATCATCTTTGGTGTTATTGCCAACTACCAGCCGTGGATCATCTGGTGCCACATAGTCAGTTTTTAGAAAGGTCTCCAATACGGCGGGGGCAATTTTGCAGCCACAACCGGCGCCATGGCTGTACTGGGTAAGTTTGATCTGTTCTGCGGACATAATTTTTTTATTAACTTTGAATTTAAGAACTGTAGGGTACTTGTTTTGCCGGAGCAGGTCATGGGTTTGTTGGGCTGGCCTGTAAATAGACGAAAGTAGGTTGCAGTGATAGAGTTTGGCGACCTCTGCAGCTAAGTCACTCAATCGGATTAGAACAATAAAAATTAACCAGGGTCACAAACTATGCCAGCCAGCTTATTACTCGCACTTGCTATTTATGTCGCAGCTATGCTGTTAATAGGCTTCTACGCCTATCGCCGCTCAAGCGACAATGTATCTGGATATCTGTTGGGAGGTCGTCAACTGGGGCCAGCCGTTACCGCACTATCGGCGGGAGCCTCGGATATGAGTGGTTGGATTATTATGGGTCTGCCGGGCGCGGTATATCTCAGTGGCCTAGGTAATATTTGGATCGGACTGGGACTGGTGGCCGGTGCCTATCTCAACTATCTTTTGGTTGCGCCGCGTCTGAGAGCCTATACTGAAATAGCCGGCAATTCGATTACCTTGCCCGACTTCTTTGAAAATCGCTTTGAAGATAGTTCCCGACTGCTGCGAATCGTCTCCTCTGTCGTGATTATCGTTTTCTTTACTGTATATACTTCTTCCGGCCTGGTCGGCGGTGGAAAGCTCTTTGAAAATGCTTTTAACCAAAGTTATGAAATGGGCCTCTATACAACCGCCGGTGTGGTGGTTTTGTACACATTGTTCGGCGGTTTTCTCGCGGTTAGCATGACCGACTTTGTGCAGGGCTGCATTATGTTTGCAGCGCTGATCCTGGTGCCGATGGTAGCGCTTGCAGAGCTCGGTGGCGTTGGGCCTGTAATTGATACAGTCAACAGTATTGATACAGAGCTTGTGTGGATCAGTAATCTCTCTGTTGCCGCTGTTATTTCCTCTCTGGCCTGGGGGCTGGGATATTTCGGCCAGCCGCATATTATTGTGCGCTTTATGGCCATACGCTCTGTCAGTGAAATCAAGCTGGCGCGGCGTATAGGTATGAGCTGGATGATCACTTGCCTGCTCGGTGCCATAGCACTCGGTTTTGTTGGTATCGCTTTTGTCGCCAGGGCGCAGGTGTCGCTGTCAGATCCGGAAGCTATTTTTATTCTGTTGTCCCAGCTACTCTTTCATCCCTTTATCACCGGTTTCCTGCTGGCAGCAGTTTTGGCCGCGATTATGAGCACAGTGTCATCACAACTGCTGGTGACATCGAGCTCGCTGACTGAAGATATCTATAAGGCGTTTCTGCAAAAAGAGGCATCACAGCATCAACTGGTTTTTGTCGGCCGTGTCTGTGTTGTTTTGGTGGCAGGCTTGGCTATTTTTCTCGCCCATGATCGAGACAGTTCGATACTGCAGCTGGTAAGCCATGCCTGGGCAGGCTTTGGCTCAGCTTTTGGCCCGATGATCTTGCTCAGTCTCTACTGGCAACGCATGACATCGGCTGGCGCCCTGGCAGGTATAGTTGTCGGAGCTGCTACTGTGCTGGTTTGGATTTATGCGCCTGTAACTGTTGCCGGGCAATCATTGAGTCAAATAATCTATGCCATGGTGCCGGGGTTCTTGTTGAGCACAGTGGCTATTGTGTTAGTCAGTCGGCTGACCCCGCTGCCATCGAAGGCGATGAGTGCTGCTTATTTGCTGATGGAAACCAGGGTGAAAACTGAACGATAACTGTGGGTGATAGTAGTTGTGGGTGGCTTAGAGGCCAAAGCCGGAGCTTTGGCCACAATCAAATCATAAAGACTAGAGATCCAGTCGCAGGTCAATGCTCAAGCTGTCAGCATCGTCCGCGCTGCTAAAGCCCAGTCCTACAGAGACGCTATCAGTGGTGTAATATCGGCCATAGATACCAATGCCGGTATCACTTTCATCCTCGATGTCCGCGTAGTTAATTGCTCCGCCAATCTCGACTGTATTGGTCAGCATAGCCCTTACTCCTGCGCTTAATACATAGCCATTGCCATCGATAGAAACCCCTGAGGATTCAACTTCTGCGTCTGCATATTCCAAGGTGCTGACAAAGTCGACGGTATCGCTAATCGGTGTGTGAAATCCAACACCAAGGCTGAATTCGGTCGCATCAATATCACCCGGGCCCGCGCCAATATCAAATTGGTCGTCAGACTCTATAGCGCTGTATGAACCGAGAATAAAGAAAGATTCATTAATAGCGGCACTGCCGAAGAAGCCAAAGCCGCTAAAATCCTCATCGAGAATTTCTGCCTGCTGATAGCCAGCGCCGATAAAATTGTAGGAGAAGGTCTCTTGCTGAGCCGCTGAAAAACTGCTGATCGAAACCATTGCACCGAGAACTAATGCTTTTTTAACCATAATTATTATTTCCTTATAGATTAGTAATTTTGGCAGGAAGCTGTTGCCCCGCCAGCAGTAAACATAGTTCAGATGGTGAGTTTTGCCACAAACTAAAAGTGCGATCTTTTAGTTTGTGTGAGGTTGGTCTCCCGCTTGCAGTATTCCCTAGGAGTAAAGCCGGTCCAGTGTTTAAACGCTCGTGTAAAAGAACGTGACTCGCTAAAACCGACAATATCTGCCACCTGTTCAACACTCAGCCGTTCGTTTAGTAATTTATTAATCGCCACTTCGCGGCGCAGATTATCTTTAATTTTCTGGTAACTGGTGGCACTTTCCTTAAGCCTTCGATGCAATGTCTGGGAGCTGATACCCAACTCGGCGGCCAGTTGGTGGATGGGTACAAATACCAATCGGTCGGGATGGCGCTGGCTGATAATACGCTCGATCTGTACTTCCAATGTGCTGTCAGAGCCGGGAATAGTCATCACATCGGCGGGGGCGTTTTCAACAAACTGCGCCAGCTCCTGATCGGTTCGCACTAGGGGTTTACCCAGGTAGTTAGCGTCAAAGATGAGCCGGTTGGCGCTGCTATTAAAGTGCAGCGCACTGGGAAACATAATCTGCAACTCGTCTCTGTGCTCGGGTGAAGCAAAGGTGAAATGAGTTTCTTCGAGATGTATTGGCTGACCTATATACCAGCTGGGAAAGCGGTGCCAAATCACCAGCCAGAATTCGGTCATAAAATGCATTGGGTCGAGTTGCGGCTGTGCCATTTTAAAACTCAGCACAACATGCTTTCCGGAGCGATCGAGATTCATGCTAATAGCATTGTTAACCAGATTGTAAAAACCCACAGCCTTCTCCAAAAGCTCGCCGAGATTACTGCAGCGGCTCACTAGCTCAGCCATGGTTGCAAAGACACCAACCCTGCAGTTATCTGCGGTAAAGCCCATAAATTCATCGTCGAGGGTCTCTTGAATATTTTTAAACAGGCGCGCCACCTGGTCTGTATGAACCCGCTGGCCGGGTTTAGTTAAAACCGCAGTGTTAATACCGGCCCGTTCCAGTGCCAGCTGTTCTGGCAGATGTCGTTCTCTGAGTCCGTGCATACAACTAATCACATGGTGCTGACAAATGGTCGCCATTCTTCTGCCTCTGTTTTCGGTTTGTTTGCTGACGTTAAAAGGTTATATAAATTGTGAGTTATAGGCTGTTTTATAGCATATAAGCTGCTTTTAAAGCAGAAAAAATGGCAATAAATGTGATTTTTGCTGTTATAAATAGACCTACTAATAAGTCCCTCGCTACTGCATAGTTTGCCCGGTGTACAAAAAACGGAGAAGCAAATGGCAGAAAAGGAAAAGCCAACAGTTATAGACTGGCAGCAGCTTGCAGAGAGAGAACTCAGGGGGCGCAGTGCAGATGAGCTGATTTGGCGAACTCCAGAGGGTATCGATGTAAAGCCGCTTTATACGGCTGAGGATACAGCTGATTTACCTCATCAGGACAGTTTGCCCGGTTTTGCTCCTTTTAAACGTGGCCCCAAGGCGACCATGTATGCAGGCCGGCCCTGGACTGTTCGCCAATATGCCGGCTTTTCCACTGCCGAGGAATCCAATGCATTTTATCGCCGCAATCTTGCTGCAGGCCAGCAGGGTCTATCTGTAGCCTTTGACCTGGCGACCCATCGCGGCTATGACTCGGATCATCCAAGGGTAGAAGGCGATGTCGGCAAGGCTGGTGTAGCTATCGATTCTGTCGAGGATATGAAAATCCTCTTTGACGGGATACCGCTGGATAAAGTATCGGTATCCATGACCATGAACGGCGCGGTACTACCGGTGATGGCCAGCTATATTGTCGCTGCCGAGGAGCAGGGAGTGTCTCCGGAGCAACTCTCCGGAACCTTGCAGAACGATATTCTCAAAGAATTTATGGTGCGCAATACCTATATTTATCCACCACAACCCTCGATGCGTGTGGTCGCGGATATTATTGGTTTCACCGCCGGTCATATGCCCAAGTTCAATTCCATCTCTATCAGTGGTTACCATATGCAGGAGGCCGGGGCGACCAATGTTCAGGAGCTGGCCTACACCATTGCCGATGGTATTGAGTATGTGCGCACGGCGATTGATAGCGGTCTGGATGTGGATCAGTTTGCGCCGCGGCTATCGTTTTTCTTTGCCATTGGCATGAACTTTTTTATGGAGATTGCCAAGCTGCGGGCGGCGCGAATTTTATGGGCCACCCTAATGAAAGAAAAGTTTGCCCCCAGGGATCAACGTTCCCTGATGCTGCGCACCCACTGCCAGACTTCGGGCGTAAGTCTGACCAGTAAAGATCCCTATAACAATATTATGCGCACCACCGTCGAAGCCATGTCGGCGGTACTGGGCGGCACACAATCCCTGCATACCAATGCCTTTGATGAAGCCCTGGGTTTACCCACCGAGTTTTCTGCCGGCATTGCCCGCAATACCCAGCTGGTGATTCAGGAGGAAACCGGCATAACCAATGTCGTCGATCCTCTGGCCGGTTCCTACTATATCGAAAGCCTGACCAATGAGTTGGTTGAAGCAGCCATGCTGCTAATTGATGAAGTGGAGGAGATGGGTGGTATGACCAGGGCAGTTGAGTCCGGCATGCCCAAGTTGCGCATCGAAGAGGCGGCGGCGCTGCAGCAGGCCCGAGTAGATCGCGGTAAACAGGTGATTGTTGGAGTAAATAAATACCAGCTCGCTGAAGAGCCGGATGTGGATGTACTGGATATTGATAATAGCGCAGTGCGCGAAGGGCAGATTGTCCGCTTGCAAAAGCTGCGTGCCAAGCGGGACAGCCAAGATTGCCAGCAAACCCTCGATGCTCTCTCCCGAGCGGCGAAAACCGGTCAGGGTAATCTGCTTGAGCTGGCGATCAAGGCAGCGCGAGCCAGGGCAACTGTTGGTGAAATCAGTGACGCACTGGAAAAGCAGTGGGGCCGTCACCGTGCTCAGAGCAGATCAATTAGTGGTATCTATGGTTCTGCCTACAAAGGGGATAAAAACTTTATGAAGATAACTGAAAAAGTACACGCCTTTGTTGCCAGCCATGGGCGTCGCCCGCGATTACTGGTGGTGAAGATGGGGCAGGATGGCCATGACCGCGGCGCCAAGGTGATTGCCACCGCATTTGCCGATCTCGGCTTTGATGTGGATGTTGGGCCTATGTTCCAGACACCGGAGGAGGCGGCCCGCCAGGCTATTGAAAACGATGTGCATATAGTTGGGGTCTCATCTCAGGCAGCGGGGCATAAAACCCTGGTGCCGCAATTGATTCGTTCCCTAAAAGAGCAGGGTGCCGGGGATATTATTGTTATCTGTGGCGGTGTGATTCCACCGCAAGATTACAAGCAGCTGCGTGCCGATGGGGTAGCGGCTATCTTTGGTCCGGGAACTCATATTCCGCAGGCGGCGGAGGATGTTCTCGAACTTATTAAATAGAAGCCAGCCAACGCTGGCATGACGAGGGGTTAGCGTCATCCCAGTTCAGATCGCGGTTACAAAAAGGAATAACCATGAAAGAAATACTGGAGCAATTAGAAGAAAAACGCAGCCGCGCTCGCCTGGGTGGCGGGCAAAAACGTATTGATGCCCAACATGCCAAAGGCAAGCTAACTGCCCGCGAGCGCATCGACCTGCTGCTGGATAACGACAGTTTTGAAGAGTGGGACATGTTTGTCGAACACCGCTGCACAGATTTTGGTATGGAGCAGCAACAGGTGCCCGGCGATGGTGTGGTTGTCGGATACGGCACCATTAATGGCCGTCTGGTATTTGTCTTCAGTCAGGACTTTACGGTGTTTGGCGGTTCACTCTCCGAGGCTCATGCGGAGAAAATCTGCAAATTGATGGATCAGGCGATGAAGGTCGGTGCCCCGGTTATAGGTCTCAATGATTCCGGGGGTGCGCGTATTCAGGAGGGGGTTGCCTCGCTGGGTGGTTACGCAGAAGTGTTCCAGCGCAATGTGATGGCCAGTGGGGTTATCCCGCAAATCAGCATGGTAATGGGACCCTGTGCCGGTGGAGCAGTCTATTCACCGGCGATCACTGATTTTATTTTTATGGTGCAAGACAGTTCCTATATGTTTGTTACCGGTCCGGATGTGGTCAAAACCGTGACCCATGAAACTGTCACTGCAGAAGAGCTTGGCGGTGCCTTGACCCATTCGAGCAAGTCCGGTGTCGCAGACCTGGCTTTTGAAAATGATGTAGAGGCGCTGACAAAATTGCGTCACTTTATCAATTACCTGCCGGCTAATAATCGCGAAAAGCCGCCACAGTGGCCGACAGAAGATCCTGCCGACCGTCTCGAAATGTCATTGGATACCCTTGTACCCAATGATCCAAACAAGCCCTACGATATCAAGGAAGTCATTTTAAAAGTGGCCGATGAAGGGGCATTTTTTGAAACCCAGATCAGTTACGCAAAAAATATTGTCACCGGTTTTATCCGGATTGAGGGCTCGACAGTCGGGGTTGTCGCCAACCAGCCACTGGTGCTGGCGGGCTGCCTGGATATAGATGCCTCGAAAAAGGCCGCGCGTTTTATTCGCTTCTGTGATGCTTTTAATATTCCGCTTTTAACCTTTGTTGATGTTCCCGGTTTTATGCCCGGCACCAGTCAGGAATATGGCGGCATTATCAAACATGGCGCCAAATTGCTCTATGCCTATGCCGAATGCACTGTGCCCAAAGTGACTGTGATTACTCGCAAGGCCTACGGCGGCGCCTATGATGTGATGGCCTCCAAGCACCTGCGCGGCGATGTTAACCTGGCTTGGCCAACTGCTGAAATTGCCGTGATGGGCCCCAAGGGAGCAGTGGAAATTATCTTCCGCAAGGATATTGGCGACGCAGAAAAAATTGCCGAGCGCACGGAAGAGTATCGCAAAAAATTTGCCAATCCATTTATCGCTAGTAAGCGCGGTTATATAGACGATGTCATTATGCCGCACAGCACCCGCAAGCGAGTGGCGCGTTCGCTGGCGATGTTGCGCAATAAAAATATTGAAAATCCCTGGCGCAAGCATGGAAATATTCCGCTGTAGATATGCATTAACTTATGCAGATAAATTTTTAAGGAAAAAAGATTTATGTTGAATAAAATTCTCGTGGCCAATCGCGGCGAAATTGCCTGCCGTGTTTTCGCCACAGCCAAAAAAATGGGCATAGCTACAGTAGCGGTCTACTCGGATGCCGACCGTGACGCAGTGCATGTACAGATGGCCGATGAGGCGGTTTTTATAGGGCCATCTCCCTCCAGTGAAAGCTATCTGGTTATCGAAAAAATTATTCAGGCCTGTCGTGATACAGGCGCGGATGCAGTGCACCCTGGTTACGGTTTTCTCTCAGAGAACAGTGAGTTTCGCGATGCTCTGGATAGGGCTGGTATTGTTTTTATCGGTCCGGGCAAAAAAGCCATTGAATCCATGGGCGATAAAATCACCTCAAAGCGCATCGCCGAACAGGCCGGTGTCAGCTGCATTCCCGGCTATACAGATGTCGTGCGTGACGCCGATCATGCAGTGCAGATCAGTGCTGATATTGGCTTCCCGGTTATGCTTAAGGCATCGGCTGGCGGTGGTGGCAAGGGTATGCGCGTGGCGATGAATGAGGCTGAGTGTCGCGATGGTTTTCAGCGCGCCACCAGCGAGGCACAGGCAAGCTTTGGCGATACGCGTATTTTTATTGAAAAATATATTCAGGAACCCCGGCACATTGAAATCCAGCTGATGGCCGATAGTCATGGCAATGTGATTTATCTCGGAGAGCGCGAATGTTCTATTCAGCGTCGTCATCAAAAAGTGATTGAAGAGGCGCCATCGCCTTTTCTGGATATGGCAACCCGACAAAAGATGGGTGAGCAGAGCTGCGCCTTGGCGCGTGCAGTGGACTATCAGTCGGCGGGTACGGTGGAGTTTATCGCCGATGCCGATATGAATTTTTACTTTTTGGAGATGAATACCCGCTTGCAGGTCGAGCATCCGGTCACCGAGCTGGTGACTGGCCAGGATCTGGTTGAATTAATGATTCGTGTCGCTGCCGGTGAACAGCTGCCTCTGACTCAGGAAGATATTGAGCTCAGGGGTTGGGCTATAGAATCCCGGGTCTACGCCGAGGATCCGCTGCGTAACTTTATGCCCTCTACTGGACGTCTGGTGCGCTATCTGGAACCTTTTTGTAACGACGAGCCTGAAGCTGTGCGCGTTGATAGCGGTGTCTATGAGGGCGGCGAGGTATCCATGTACTACGACCCGATGATCGCCAAGTTAGTAACCTATGGTGATAGCCGCAATAAGGCGATCGAGACTATGGTTGAGGCGCTGGATAATTACTATATTCGCGGGGTTAACCACAATATTAGTTTCCTCAATGCGCTGATGGTGCATCCGCGTTTTGTCGAGGGCAGTTTGTCGACAAACTTTATTGCCGACGAATTTCCCGATGGCTTTAATGCCGATCTTGTGGTGCAGGATGATCCGGCTATCAGTCTGGTTGTGGCCGCTGCGGTTCACCAGTTGTTTGAAGAGCGCGTCAGCCTGCTATCCGGCCAACTGGCCGGTCACGAAAAGACTGCTGCCGTAGATTGGGTAGTGGTTGTCGGCGAACAGCGGACAGCTGTGGCTGTTGAACTTACCGAGAGCGGCTATCGGGTTAGTATAAAGGGCACTGTTGAAAGCAAAGAGTACAATGTTGAAACAGACTGGCGTCTCGGTGAGCCGCTGTTTAGGGCCAGGGTAAATGGCAAATCTATCTGTGTTCAGGTTGAGACCACAGCCAGCGGTTACCGCCTTTTTTACCGGGGCGCCGAGATTAACGTCAGGGTGCTGTCACCGCGAGCCGCTGCACTGAGTGTCCATATGCTCGAAAAACCACCGCTGGATATGTCGAAATTTTTACTTTCACCTATGCCCGGCCTTCTCTCAAAGCTGGGTGTCGAAGTCGGGCAGCAGGTTAAAGAGGGCGAAGAATTAGCTGTGGTGGAGGCGATGAAAATGGAGAATAGCTTGCGCGCATCCCAGGATGGTACTGTGGTTAGAATTAGTGCCAGCGAGGGGGATAGCCTGGCAGTTGATGAAATTATTCTGGAATTTGCCTAGCGGTTTAAGAAAAAATATAAAAAGAGTGCCTATGGTTGATAATTCAGAGTCTTTAGCAGAGCAGGTCAGGGCCGGAGACCGTCGCGCGCTGGCGAAAGCAATTACTCTGGTTGAATCCACTCGTCCAGATCATCGCCAGCAGGCGACAGAGCTTCTGGAAAACCTTATGGCCGCTACCGGCAACTCTATCCGCATTGGAATCTCCGGTGCACCCGGGGTCGGAAAATCAACCTTTATTGAAGCCTTTGGCAATTATCTGATTGAGCAGGGCCACTCTGTGGCAGTGCTGGCTGTCGATCCAACCTCTGCGGTCAGTGGTGGATCTATTCTTGGTGACAAAACACGGATGCAAACTTTGGCCTTTGCCGAGAGAGCTTTTGTCCGCCCATCGCCGGCGGGTCAGACCCTCGGTGGTGTCACGCGACGTACCCGTGAGTCCCTGTTGCTCTGCGAGGCGGCGGGCTTCGATATTATATTGGTTGAGACAGTCGGTGTCGGTCAATCGGAGACCGCAGTGGCGGATATGACCGATATGTTCCTGCTGCTGTTACTACCCGCAGGTGGTGATGAGTTGCAGGGTATCAAGCGCGGGATTATGGAGCTGGCAGATTTAATTCTGGTCAATAAGGTCGATGGTGATCAGGCCAACAGTGCCCACCAAACGATAACTGATTATCGCTCGGCGCTGCATTTTATGCCGTCGCGCTTTTCCAGCTGGCAGCCCGCAGTAATGGCCTGTTCTTCACTGCAGCGCCAAGGTATAGATGAAGTCTGGCAGCAGGTCGAGGCGTTTCGCAGTGCTGTAACCGAAGCTGGTGAATTACTGCAAAATCGAAAATCACAGGCGCGCTCATGGATGTGGAATGAAACCGCCGAGGCATTGATCGCCGATCTGAAAGACCATCCGCAGGTGAGGTCGCTGGTACCTGAGTTGGAAGAGGCGGTCATCGAGGGTAGATTACCGCCAACAGTGGCTGCCCAGCGCTTAATAGAGCATTACAAAACCTCTGGCTAGGTTTATAATCGCGCAGCAAATCTCCACTCAAAATATCTATCCTCGAAGGTAAAAAATATGTCTGACACTAATCTTCCCAGTGAAAATTTAAGTGCCCTGATGGATGCCAATAAAGATTACTCCGAAACTTTTGACAAGTCTGGGCTGGCATCACCTCCGGCGAAACGCTTTGCAATTCTTACCTGTATGGATGCGCGTATGGACCCGGCAAAATTTGCTGGTCTGCAAGAGGGCGACGCCCATGTAATTCGCAATGCCGGCGGCCGTGCTACAGATGATGCTATTCGCTCGCTGATAATTTCGCACAAATTTTTGGGCACGCTGGAATGGTATGTAATTCAACACACTGGCTGCGGTATGGCTACGGTAACGGATAATAAAATTGCCGAACTGCTCGAAGAGGATTTGGAGACAGCGGTTCATGATGGTGAGAAATGGGTCAACCCCGAACGCCACACCAGTGAAAATACCAAACCCGGTTCTGCGGCTGGAAGATCCATAACCTGGCACAGCTTTACCGATCTCCATCAGAGTGTTTTAGATGATGTGCAAAAAATAAAAAATCATCAATTGGTGCCCAGCCATATCCAGGTGCATGGTTTTATCTTTGATGTGAAAACCGGTCAGCTGACTTCAGTTACTGAGTAGCAGGCTCAGCTTTGGTGAGATAAATCCATGGTCGCGGCGCTCTGTCAGGATAATAACCATGGAACCGATCACAATGGCATCTCTGTCTTTGCTTTCGCTTGGTTTGGATATCCTTCAGCTTCGCTGAGGATGACAAAATTTCACAGGGTGACAGGGTGAGAAAATCGTAAAAAAACATCAGACAATAAATTTGGCCATAAAAAAAGCGACCCAAGGGCCGCTCTCTTGATACCGCTGTGACTAAATCAGGCGCTTAACCACATTTAGAGTCGCCACAGTTCAGGCAAGTCATACAGCCATCCATCAGGATTACCGCTTTTACACTGCATTTCTTGCACAGCTCTGCAGTGGGCGGGAACTCAGAACCCTCTGTAGCGTCTGGCGCAGCAGCACCCTCATATTCAGCGCGTTTCTCGTCCATAATCTTCTGCTGATGTTCGGGAATCTCAGGCAACTTGAGGAGACCGATCTTCTGCAGGTGATCTTCAATTGCCCAGCCAATTTCGGCAACCAGTGAGGGCATAAACTTGCCGCCAGGCTTGAAGTAGCCTCCCTGGGGATCAAATACAGCCTTGAGCTCTTCGACCAGGAATGTGCAATCACCACCTTTGCGGAATACCGCAGAGATAACCCGAGTCAGTGCCACAATCCACTGAAAGTGATCCATGTTCTTTGAGTTGATAAACACTTCAAACGGACGACGCAACTCGTGGTCAGTGCCCTCATTCAAAATAATATCGTTAATAGTCAGGTACAGCGCATGATCGGACATCGGCGTCTTGATCTTGTAAGTGCTGCCGGCCAGAGCTTCAGGTCGCGAAACCTTCTCGTGCATCTGGATAATATTTGACTCCACTGGTTTGGCAGTGGCCTCTTTTGTCTGCTCTTCAGTGCTTACCTTGTAGGAGACAATTTTCTTTTCAATTTTCTTGCTCATTTTATTCCTCGTGCTATTCCGTGCTGGTTGCTACAGAATCTAATTAATTGGATCAGAATTTACCGTAGTAACCTTCTTTCAATGCATCAAACAGGTTGGCGGCAGTATGGGTTTCACCATCGTATTCAACCTCTTCATTGCCTTTGAATTCGACCGTTGAACCATCTTCCAGAGTAAAGCTGTATGTGGTGTTTTCCAAATCTTTGTCAGTTACCAATACGCCCTGGAATGCCTCTGGATTAAAGCGGAAAGTGGTACAACCTTTCAGACCCTTCTCGGCGGCGTAGAGGTAGATATCCTTAAAGTCCTCATAGTCGCACTCCGTGGGCACGTTAATCGTCTTCGAGATGGAGGAGTCAACCCACTTTTGTGCTGCAGCCTGAATATCGACATGCGCCTTGGGAACGATATTTTCCGAACTCATAAAGTAGTCGGGCAGGGCCTCTTCTTCCGAGGTGCCGTAGGGCATGGCTTTTTCATTGATCAGCGTGCGGTAAGCCAGCAGCTCATAGGAGAAGACATCGACTTTCTCTTTCGACTTTTTGCCTTCACGGATAACGTTGCGCGAGTAGTGGTGAGCGAAGCTCGGCTCAATACCGTTACTTACATTGTTGGCCAATGACAGCGAGATAGTGCCGGTAGGCGCAATTGATGAGTGGTGACTAAAGCGACAGCCCTCTTCAATAATCGAGTCGATCAGCTCAGGAGCAACAGTGGCGATATTCTGCATATAGTTGCTGTACTTGCCGAGCAGTACCTTACCCTTGATCTTGCTGCCAACCTTGATGCCATCTTTTGCCAGCTCGGGACGCTTAAAGATCATCGCGGAAGTCACTTCAAAATCATCTTCCATAATTGGCGCAGGGCCTTTTTCACGGGCCAGTTCAAGACCGGCGGTGAGACCGGAGACTGCCATATCCCGGGCAACTCGCTCGGTGAACTCCAGAGATTCCTGTTCGCCGTACTTCATGCGCAGCATGGTCAGGGTTGAACCTAACCCGAGGAAACCCATACCGTGACGACGCTTGTATTCGATCTCCTTGCGCTGGCCATCAAGAGGCAGGCCGTTGATCTCAACTACGTTGTCGAGCATACGGGTGAATACAGCGACGACTTCTGCGTACTCTTCCCAGTCAAAGTAGGCCTCTGGCGTGAACGGATTGCGCACAAACTTGGTCAGGTTAACCGAGCCCAGCAGGCAGCTGCCATAGGGAGGCAGGGGCTGCTCGCCACAGGGGTTGGTGGCGCGGATATCTTCACAGAACCAGTTGTTGTTATTTTTGTTTACCTGGTCGATAAGGATAAAGCCCGGCTCCGCATAGTCATAGGTGGACGACATAATGGCGTTCCACAATTTTTGTGCACGGATTGTTTCATAGATGCGGCAGGCGACCAGACCATCTTTGTTGGTGGTGTAGGCGTCTGTGGTCGGGAAGTGTTTCCAGACAATATCTTCACCCTCGAGATCGAGTCCGCCTTCGATCTCTTTGGCGCTGACCGGGAAGGTCAGGTCCCAGGTACCATCGGCGCGAACTGCTTCGATAAACTCTTCGGTAATCAACAGCGACAGGTTGAACTGGCGCAGACGACCGTCTTCACGCTTGGCGCGAACAAAGTCAAAAACATCCGGGTGACTGACGTCAAAGGTTGCCATTTGCGCACCGCGGCGACCACCGGCGGAAGAGACGGTAAAACACATCTTGTCGTAGATATCCATAAACGACAGTGGCCCAGAGGTGTAGGCACCAGCACCGGAAACATAGGCACCTTTGGGACGCAGTGTCGAAAATTCGTAACCAATACCGCAACCAGCCTTAAGGGTCAGGCCAGCTTCGAGGTTGCGCTCGAGAATGCCCTGCATGGAATCGGGAACAATACCGGATACTGTGCAGTTAATTGTCGAGGTGGCGGGCTTGTAGGCCTGGGCGCCGGCGTTGGAGATAATTCGGCCGGCGGGAATTGCGCCGTGCTGGAGTGCCCATACAAAGCGTTTTTTCCACTCATCGCGCTTTTCTTTGGCTTCAACATCAGACAGGGCTTTGGCAACTCGCTCGTAAGTTGCATTGATATCTGCATCGACAGGCTGCTCTTGCTTGTCTTTGAGCCGATATTTTTTGTCCCAGATATCCAGTGACGCATCTTGCATTTTGATCTCTGGAGTTTTTTTGGCAGCTGTAACTGATTTTAATTTCGGTGCGGTGCTCATTGATTGTCTAGCCTTTTAATCGTGTCCCCGGCTGCGATAAATTTCGTTGCCGTAGTAAATGGATGAATTTGTCGGTGGTGCGTTTCTGGTTGCCACTAAATCTGTACTGAATTCCCGGTTTTTTTAGTTTTTTCTAGGGAACTGGAAACGCAGTTTATCCTACATGGTGTGTCTTGCAAGCCCTAATACACTATATGTTGTGTTTTTTTCTAAAAAAGGATTATTCGCGGTTTGTAAGTCATTGAAAAACTTGTGGATAAATCATCCTGATCCCCGCCGATAGCGGAACTGATGAAAACTGACTCTAATTAATAAACCGGTCACGTTGAGTTTGCGTATATTTCTTAACACTGAGTTTAGCGAAGGGATATACGTGAGCGTTGTGTCAATCCGGTGACTTGGATAAACTATGCGCCTATTTTGATTCACCGAAAATGCGGTCTCCTCCTCTGGGGAAAACAGCCGCGATCTGTTGAGGTTTCCATGGATATTTTTGACTTCTCCGACGGCCGTGAAGGCTATTACGGGGAATATGGCGGTGTTTTTCTGCCTGAAATACTGCATGCAACAATTGAAGAATTGTTGGCCTGTTTTCGCGAGTGCAAATCTGATCCAAAGTTCTGGCAGGACTATGTTGCACTTATGCAGAGTTATTCTGGTCGACCAACGCCGGTGACTCACCTGGAAAATCTTTCACGCCAACTCGGTGGTGCACAGATCTATGTCAAGCGTGAGGATCTCAATCACACAGGATCCCATAAAGTAAATAATGTAATGGGCCAGGGTTTGCTTTGCCAGCGCCTGGGTAAGAGCAAAGTTATTGCCGAGACCGGTGCCGGACAACACGGGTTTGCCACGGCGACGATGGCTGCGCGTTTTGGTTTCGATTGTAAGATCTACATGGGTGCCGTGGATGTGGCTCGTCAGCGTCCCAATGTATTTTGGATGGAAAATCTCGGTGCCGAGGTTGTTGCTGTTCAGGATGGCCAAAAAACACTCAAGGACGCGATCAATGAAGCTATGCGTGATTGGGTAACCAATATGGCAGACACGCACTATATTTTGGGTACCGCCTGTGGCCCTCATCCGTTCCCGGAAATGGTCAGCTGGTTCCAGTCGATTATTGGCTTCGAGGCTCGCGAGCAGATGCTTGCCCAGACCGGAAGATTGCCAGATCGTGTTTATGCCTGTGTTGGCGGTGGTTCAAACGCCATGGGAATTTTTCAAGGCTTTTTTGATGACGAAAATGTCGAGCTAATCGGCAGTGAAGCCGGTGGTCAGGGTGTGGGTTCCTATATGCACGCTGCGCGCCTTGCCTATGATGACGCCTCTGTGGGTGTGGCCCAGGGTTTTAAAACCTACTTCCTGCAGAACGAAGAAGGCAATATGAAAGAGACTCATTCGGTTGCCGCAGGCCTCGATTATATTGGCATTAATCCGATCTTTTCTCATCTCCACGATCAGGGCAAGGTGCGCTTTGAAGCGGCCACCGATGATGAGGTGAAGGAGGCGTTGCGACTGACCATGCGTACCGAGGGATTGATTCCCGCGCTGGAGAGCACCCACGCTTTTGTTACGGCGATTAAAGAGGCGCCGACCATGGGTAAAGACGAAATTGTACTTATCAACCAGTCCGGTCGCGGCGATAAAGATATCTTTACTATTGCCGATGCCCTGGATGATGCCAAGTGGAAAACATTTATTAATGGCAAAGCGGATCAGTACCGCGCGGAGAATAACTGATGGGTCTGCAACGCTTTCTTGCCGAACGTAAAAAAGATAAAGATCTGTTGGTAATGGCTCACGTGGTCTGCGGCTACCCCTCATTTGAGGACAATATGCAGGAGCTGGAGATTATGGCTGAGGCCGGTGTCGATCTGGTTGAACTGCAGTTTCCCTTTTCCGAGCCCAGTGCCGACGGCCCGTTATTTGTAAATGCCAACGAGCAGTCCCTAAAGGCAGGTACCACGGTTGAACAGTGCTTTGAGTTTATGAAGCAGGCCAGCGAACGCTTTCCCTTTCAGCTGCTGATGATGGGTTACTACAACACCGTATTCAAGATGGGTGAAGAGACCTTCGTAAAGCGTATTAAAGAAGCTGGTGGTGTCGGTTATATACTCCCGGATCTACCCGTTGAAGAGTCGGCTAATCTCCACCGCCTGTCGGAAGAGGCGGGTATTGAACCGGTTATTTTAATGACCCCAACCAGCAGTGATAAGCGCCTTGCCCAGCTCGGTGCAGTGAGTCGTGGCCTGGTTTATGTGGTTGCCCGCAAAGGTGTTACCGGTTCGAAAACAAATATGGGTGACGATGTTCTGGCGCTTATCAAACGCTGTCGTCAGCACACCAGTGCAGAGATTGGCGTTGGCTTTGGTATCAGCGGTAAGGATGATATGGATTTCCTGCGCGGCTCTGCAGATATGGCCATCGTGGGAACTGCGGCTCTCAAAGTATGGGAACAATCCGGCGCCGACGGCCTACGCAAGTTCTTTGCTGAGTTGATGGCTTAGATTTCTATATTGAGCTGACCACTAACTCTCGGTTGCCACTGAGAACCGCCAGTCATTAATCAGCTGGGATTTTATCTCTTCAAAGGGTGTGTAAGCCCCCCGGTTTATCTTTTCTACACAGACCAGATGTGCGCCGATAGCAGAGCTTATTGGTCCTGCCCAGCAGGGCAATGCCGCGCCGCTGTCAATCAACAACAGAAGCTGTGAAGTAAATCCACGACCGTATTTCTCTTCTAATTCAGTTGATAAAGTAGCCTCATAGCGATTGAATCTATCACTGCCCGGGCCCGGTAAACTGCCGGTGCCATCTGCAGCTGAATAATCACTTAAAGTGTCCAGAGCACGACGGGCGATATCAAAGACCTGACCCCCGTAACGAGCGGTGCTATAGGTATCTAACCACAGCCAGATTTTTGCTGGCTCACGGTAAAGATGTTTATTTTGCTGATAAAAAATTTCCAGCTGCTCAGCGCTGGGCATTTTTTCGGTGGTAACATTTTTGGTTAGACCCGCCAGCCGGGCTTCCATGGCATTTTGATCCACGCTGCTGTCAATATCGAGGCCGCTGCCTGGCATATCGACCATGCTGTTATCAAATAGTTTACTGTTAATACGGTTTTGCAGTGCGGCGCTATCGGGATTGGTAAGATCGTCCATAGCCCAGCCATTAGCGTTTTTACTGCTGTTTCCGAGCCAATAACCAAGGCTGATTATCAGGCAAAAAATAATCATGGCGATGACCAAAAGCATAAAGAATTGTCTGGGGAGTTTTAGTTTCACGGCAGTTTCGTAATTTCAGCTTTACTGTCTAAAAATTTTTATCCAATCGCCAGCCCGGGGTTCACCGCCGGGGTAGTGACCATTAATTATACGCAGATCATCGGTTTCTGCAGCGTTGAGGTTTAAGGCTTTACCCAGGGCATCAAAGGTGGTGGCGTTAGTGGCTTTAACATAGTGGATAGTCTTGGGTTTCTGGCCGGCAATCTCGCGCCGGGAAATGGGTCTAAAGCTTTTAATTGACTCGACAAACAGTTTGTCGGTATCGGCAAATTGCGCCTGTTTGTCCACCTGGCCTCTGAAGATAAAGGCATTGAGTTTATAGTAGATCACCGCAATACGCTGGTCTGGCTGTTTTTCTGCACCGGGTAAGATGCCGCTAAAGCCCTTGAGTCCTGCTGGAGAAACTGCCTGCCCCTGCTCAAGTTTTGCGACCTTGAGGAAATTGTAGAGATACTCCTCCGGGCTTTGAGCAGTGCGCGCAATAGGGGTCATGGATAGCTGGACATCGCTGCTCTCCGGGCTACCCGCCGAACTGCGCTTGGAGCTGTCATTGGTCTGTGTCCAACCCGCTGGATAGTCAAAGCGCACGCGCAGTTGCATATCTGAATAACGCTCGGGTTTCTTTTGCTTGGCGAGAAAGTTTTCTCCCCAGATTAGGCCCTCGGTAAGCTGGCGGTATTGAGCTGCACCGTCGCCTCGGGTCTCGGCAGACTGGACGCGCTGTGCTTTGCTGACTACGGTGCGCAGCCGCGAGTCATTGCGCGGGTGACTGGCAAATATGCCGTGATAGGTCTGCTTGCTGGCACCCCTGGCTTTGGCGCGATCTTTTTGCAGCATTTCGTAGTCTTTCATAATCGACAGCATGCTGATCATCTCACCGGGCTTGTAACCCAGTTTGGCCATGTATTCGGCGCCGGCTTCATCGGCCTCCAGCTCATTGCGGCGTCCGTGGCCGCGAATAATCGAATTGGCATAAGCCATTCCCGCCTCATAGACTTCAGCGCTGCCGGAGAGCACGGCGGCGATGGTCGAGAGTATCTGCGCGCCGGTGGCCTGGCCCTCCTGGCCGGTCACATGGCCCCTGGTGATATGGGCAACTTCGTGGGCGAGTACCGAGACCAGTTGCGCTTCATTGCTGACATAGTTGAGCAGGCCGCGATTGATATAGACATAGTTGCCGCGGGTGGCAAAGGCATTGAGGTCAGGAGAGTCGAGCAGGGTAAAGGTAAACTTCTCTCCGGCCATTTCCGACTCGGCGACAACCTCCGCGCCGAGTCTTTTGATATAGGCGTCAAGTTCCGGGTCATCGTAGACAGGCGTGGATTGCAACACCTGTTTGTAGATATCTTCACCTGTGGTCTTGGCGAATGACGGCTGGGATATTGACCCTGTGATGAACACAGCAGTAAAAAAAACAGCACGCAGATCAAGCGCTTTCATGAGGGAGCGATCGTGCCTTTGAGCTGTTATTTGTCTGCGGTTATTTTTCACCTGTTTATTCCTCCGAGGTAAAAAATTTCTTTAGCTGTTTACCAAGGCTGTTGCAGGCATCTTTTTTTACTGGGGTTAACAGCGGGATAGGGGCCACAGCGCCAATTAGGTAAGAGGTGCCGGCGGAATCAACCCGAAGTCGGCCTTTTTCACTGAAGTCACTCAGATCCCAGACAATCGCCTCATAAACAGCGCTTTTCTCCCACTGCGCATAGCCAAAACAGCCACCGACGCCTGGCCCTACGGCGCAGCTGATCGAGCCACCCTGTTCAAGCGTCTGTGTTGAGCCGTCGAGCCATACCAGATAGCGGACTCCCTGTCGGTCAACTTGGCTTTTTATGTCCGGGTCCTGCATCAGGCGGGTAAGGCGCCTGAGGCCCTTGGGCGCTGTGCGCGGTTCAAACCAGGGGTATATAGCGTCGATAAACTGTTGCTCGGGCATGACAGGAATATTTGCGCCTTGCATTTTGCCGGCAACACAGCTGATAAATTCCCGGTCAGTGTCATAGTGCCCCGCGTCCCTGCGTCCGAGAATAACCAGCGACTCATCGCTATTGAGCTCCATAAGGCTGTTGTTTGGACGGTATTCATCAATACTGGTTGTGGCACCACAGCCTGTGAGAATGGTTATTACTGCAAAGAGAAAAAAGATTTTATTCACTGTTCTGCTCCCAGCTTGCGTTCGCGCAGCATCCAGTTGTAGATGCTGGGAATACGATAGAAGTCAAGAAGTAATTTGGCGCCGGCATCGCGCAGGGCGATCACTGCCGCCTCTTCGATGGCATTGGTTTTCGACAACATAAAAGAGTCTGGTGTCTTGCCGTAGGCGGGCATAAACCAGCTGTCGATGGCATCGCCTTCGCTGTTTTCAATCTCCAGGTTGTACTTAATCCACACTTCGTAGACATTTAGATAGGTGTCCGAGGGAGTTGAGACCTGAACCTCTCTAACGGATGGTGTGATAACCAGGGCATTGTCTAGACTTAGCTGATCTTTTGACGAGAGGATTTCTATATCGTTAAACAGCCCTTTAAAAGCATTGCCAAGCATAGTGGTCTGGGCAGGGCCGATTTCGATACGGGTGTTTTTATTCGGTGAAGCCACGTAGTCTCTAAACTGCTCGTCAAAAATAATCGCAGCGCTGACCGCCTTGGGCTTTGAGACGACGGTTGGAAATTTTCGCTCGGCCACCTGGATCTGTGCCGTTGAGCTGCAGCCGGTGATGGCGAGCAGGGCAAAAACGCTGGCAATAAGCTGTATTTTAGTTATCTGCATAGTTTTGATTCCTTTAGTTAAGGCTGTTAAGGCCAATAAAGGTTCCCCCGTTGTTATAGCTTAGCTCACGCATTAGCGCGGCAAACCGGATTGCCGACGCGCTGGGTGTTCCGCCGCGGGGAAAATGTACAGGGAATCCAATCGCATGAATGCGCACCAGCCGATTGGCACCGCGGTGGGCCTGGTTCAAATTGTCGATGGCCTTGACTATATTGCGAATGGATCTGCCCTGAAAGTCATCTCCCAATGTGTAGATGCTGATTTTGCGGTCGGCTTTGTAAAAGGTCTGGATCGCCGCATTAATACCCTCAACCGGACTTGAATTACTAAAGGGTGCCCAGTTGTTTAAGGTGCTGATAATGGTTTTGCGCATCTCCGGGCTGTCGGGTATCCAGCGGCCGCGATAGGCGGAGAACATATACTGGCCCATATCATTGAGTACCTGCAGGCCTTTTACGTCCGGGTAGATATCGAGAATATTGATCATCTCTTTTTTGACCTTTTCCCAAGCGGCAACCTGCATACTACCAGAGGTGTCGATAACAAAAATAATATAGTCACTGTCCACGGGAATACCGCCGATCAGTTTATTTTGCTGTTTAAATTCCGGGCCCAGCAGGCGCTCCATCTCTTCGCTGAGAACCTGCATCACCAGCTGTAGCTGCTCTTTCTCGCGAGCTTGTGACTGGGATATCTGCTGTGCTTGTTTTTCAACACTGGCCAGCTTAGCCTTGAGGCGCGCCACTCGCTCGGTGAGTTCGGAGAGTTGCTGTTTACGGGATTTAAGCTGTTGATTGAGAACTACGGATTCACCGCGCACATCAAACAACTGTTGCTGATACGCTTTTACTGTTGCGCGCAGTTTGTTTTCTGCCTCTTCAAGGGCTGCCGGATCACCGACCCGGGCTATAACCAGTAAAAGGACAATAGCGCCAAAGCCACAGCTGATAACATCCAGAAATGAGATGCTGGCTTCCTGGGATGTTCGGCGTTGGCGTTTCATGGCCAGTCTCGCGAGGGAGCAATAAAGGCTCCCTGAGTATTTAACGCCAGCTGCCAGAAAAGAGCGGCGGCTTCCGGATCACCTTCCATGGGAAAGAGGATGGTGTTGACTGGAATACCCCGCGGCAGGCTGCTGATAGCCGCCGAGAAGAAATCCCGGCGCTGGCGACCGCTGACCATAACCTTTTTCGGTGGCTCGGCCCCCTGGGTTGGCAGGCCATCAGTTAGCAGAAAAAGATTGTCCGGTTTGTTTTCAAAGTCGTTTACAGTGGCGATGGCATTAATCAGGCTGGTGCCATTGCCCGGAGAAAACTTGCGCAGGCCCTCTACCGCTTTTTCCAGTGCCAGGGAGTCTGCGGCATCCAGCCATTCGCCCTCAGTGCCAGTAGTTGCCGGCTGTGCCCCAGTGTTAAAGATATAGACCTGGAAGCGACTGCTTGGGGGCAGTTGTGCCAGCAGCCACTCTACTGTGCGCAGGGTCCAGATCCATTTGGCTGACTGTTTTTTCTGGCTGTCATCCATGTTGCGCCGTCGCACCGCGTTGACCACGGTGTCGGCGAGCATACTTGCCGAACCATCAACTAAAATCATAACCCGCTCGCCACCGAGCTTGAGGCCGGTCAGATACTGGCGGTTGCCATCGCCGAGAAATTCGCGCACCTTGTCGCCAAATTCTACCTCTTCCATCTGCGCAGTCTCTTTTTCCAGCTGCTCCACCTGACGGCGCAGTTTGGCAATATCATCTTCGGGGTCGGACTGAATACTGTTTTCCTGCTCCTGAAGATCGGTAATCACCCGTTGCGAGGCACCCTGCGCAGTGACCAGCTGGAGTTGCAACTCTTCAAGGCTGTTGAGCAGTTCGACTTTTTCTCGCTCGGCCTGGCGGATATCTTCTTGTAGCAGATCCACTTCCGAGGCCAGTCTTGAGTCGGGCAGTTCAATTTCGGTGGCATTGTGGCGGAGAATTAAAAACAGCAGGGTTACCGCGCCAAAGCCACAGGCCATAATGTCCAGAAAGGAGAGACTAAAGGCAATATTGCGGCGTTTTTTAGCCATTGCAGACCTCGATCAGCAGCAGTTGGTAGTCGCCGACAAATATTTTCCCGCCGGGTTTGGCTGAATTTGGCAGATCTATGTTGATGGCGCTATCGCGATGGAGAATATTGAGTCCCTGCCGGTCTGCTGAAATGACCAGTGCGGCGCTGTTATCGACCAGTGGGGTAATCGTCAGTCGCTTTCCATCCATGGCAATACTCAGCGGCTCATTGAGTGGCCAGGCTCTTCCCCGATAGAGCAGATGGGTTGCCGGAGACGGGATTTTGGTATCTGTACTGCGCCTGCCGCTGACAATTTGCGGCTCTTGAATTGAGGTGATTCGATGCAGGTTTGCGCTCTTTTCAATAAGCGACTGTTGATAGCTGAGGCAGTTATCAACGCCCTGGGACTGGTTAAGTTCGCGCACCTCGGTAAATCCAGAATGCACGGCGGAGATCAGTTTTGTGTTGTGGGAAAAGGTGATATCTGTGGCTGCGGTTTTGTTGATTAGTCTGCTTAAACTCTCGAGACGATTTGCCAAGAGTAGTTCGATATCTTTTTTTCGCAGTAGCAATTGCAGCTCACCACGGGGTGAGGCGATGTTCAGGTGGCATTCAGACAGACCGGCGATGCGCCTAGTAAGTTCGGGCAATTGATCATAAATTGCCTGTTCACCCTCAGAGGTATGCAGTGGGTCGAAACGGTGATGCTCTATGGCCAGGTCACGTATAAAGCTGGCCAGAGCGTTATTGATTTGGCCGGCACCTATATCGGGGAACACTTGCTGGGCTTTAATGCGCAAATTGCGGCGCTCAAAACTTATCTGGCTGACGACCATCTGGTGCATTTGCAAGTCCACATGCAGGGTCTGCTTTTCAGCACCTTTGATTGCGTCAATGATATCTTCCAGATAAAGGCAGTCAGCCAAACTGCTGTCCACAATTGCCACTATGGTAGTTTCCAGAGCCTTCATTAAGCCCAGAATAAGCGATAGCTGTTGATCGTCATAGGTGCTGGGAACGCAGAGGATTAGCTGTTCTGGGGAACCGGCCTTGGCATGAAGGCTGTGCAGCTGCGCGAAGGCGATATCGGCATGATGTCGGGCCCACTTGTGATTGCCTGGCAGTAATGCCTGGCTGAGTTGTCGCCAATAGTCGCGATAGATATTCTGTGGTTGCAACCAGGCCTGTTGCTGCGCGGCGAGCCCGGTGACAATGCCCTGCTCGGTGTGCAGTGCATATCCCGGTTCACAGTAAACCTCGCCAGTCTGATTTTTAATCAGTAGCATCTGGTCATTGAGTTCGAGGACGGCCGTGCTCATGGTTTATTTCGCTTTTAAAAATCGCAGCAGGTTGTTTTCACAGTAGGCGTGGGAATCCAGTACCAGGCGCTCCTGGATAAGCTGAAGTTGGTGCATAAAAAACATCACTACCATACTGATCAGCAGAGCAATAAATGTCGAGTTAAAGGCCACTCCGAGGCTGCTGGTAACTCCGGCGATATTGCCCTGCATGGCTTCGTGAGCCTGACCCAATGCTGCACCTATGCCGCGCACTGTGCCGATAAAGCCGATAGAGGGAATCGCCCAGGTGATATAGCGAACCATTGATAGCTCTGAGTCGAGCCGATCATTCTCATTATTGCACACGGTGTTGACCGCATCGGTTGCCGACTGAACACTGTCGGTAACCTGGAAGCGGGTGAGGGCGGTTTGCAGGGCGCGGGGCAAGAGCATTGGGCGCTGGTCATCTGGCAGTGATTGCAGCGGTCTGGCCAGTTGGCTGGCGTCTTCCGGTAGTACCCTCGACCCCTCGGTTATGGAAATCAACGGAGTGTTAAACATCTTTTGTTCGCGAAGGGCGCTGCGGGTTTTATAGCCCATAATCGCCAGAGCCCAGAACATCAGGATAAAACAGGCCTCCTGTTCGAAGTCTTTAATCACAATAAAGAATGAGCGCGGCACCTCGTAGTCCTCACCGGCAGCGGCCATTTCCGCATGCTGGCGAATGGTGCTCTCGGCATTTGGGCGCACCACGGTGACAAATATGGCGTGAACAACAATCACCGCGAGAAGCAGGGCGATTAACTGAAAGAACATCTCATTGGTATGGCTTTTCATTTGAGTATTCCTAAATCATTAAAATGAGCTTGTTAAATATCGGACGGAAGAGGAATCGGGAAGTCTTCGGAGATCTCTTCGCTGGGTTTAAAATCATCTGCTTTCTGATCTGCAGGCGTCGTTGACTGCCCTGTGTCCTGACCTTGCTGACTTTGATTTTCACCTGCGGGCTGGGCCGGTGTTTTTGCTGGCGCAGCCGCTGTCTGTGGAGTATCTGATGACCACAGGGGTGCTGAAAAAACCATTGTCGCCAAGATTGGCAGTGCCAGCCAGAAGCGGCATATTGTATTTTTATATTTGCTGCAGCTGATCATAGATCACTTCCGGGTTTATCGACATAGCGGGCAATTCTAAAGCCCAGATCATTGCGCCCGTCATTACCTGAGTCACGGTAGCTGAGACGCAGCTCGGTGCGCGAGGCGAGGGCCCAGCTGGCGCCACGAATCACATGCCTGCTCCCCTGTTGCGGACCGCGTGGATCCATCTCCGGCTCGCCACGCTGGGGGCGAATATCAAAGTAGTCATTGACCCATTCAGCGACATTGCCACTCATATCATAGAGACCTTTGCTGTTGGGTTTAAAACTGCCAATCACTGCTGACACCGGATAAAGGTCGTTGTAGTTGGCCAGGGTAAAGCTGATAAATCCCCGGGCACTCTGGTCCGCATAGTTGCCGCTGGCCTTCAGGGGCGGATAGAGGTCATTGCCCCAGGGGAAAATATGACTTTTCGACTGGCGATCAATTTTTGCTGCCCAGGCCCACTCCGCCTCGGTGGGCAGCCGGTAGCCATGGGCATCCCAGTTAAAGCCGACAATGCGACCCTGCTCAATATTGTAGAAGCTTGGCAGCCCTTCCTCGCGGCTCAACCAGTTGCAGAACAGTGCGGCATCTTGCCAGCTGACGCGAACCACCGGCTGGTCGCTCATATCCAGAGTCTGCCCCTTGATTGCCGTTGAACTGTGCTGGTCTTTCCAGCGTCGATACTGAGCGTTGGTGGTTTCATGAGTGGCCAGGTAAAAGGGCCGTTTTAGGGCCACTGAACGCTCCGCTTCATTGGCCCGCCTGCCCGGCTGACGGCGCGGTGCGCCGAGCATAAACTGCTGGTCGGGACGAAACAGTTTTAAGCCGATACCCACAGAGCTTTTTGTCTCTGCCGGGCGTGATGCCCAGTAGGCCTGCTCGAGAGTTAGCAGGTTTACAGCAAGCGCCTGCTGATGTCCGGGCCGCGGGGTCACCGACACCGTTTTGGTCTGATAACCGGGTTTCTCGACACTGATACTGTGTGGCTTGGCATTTAATGAGAGGGTCTGGCTGCCGCTGCCCTGGTTTTTACCATCCACTTTTATAGTTGCATCTGCGGGGCTTACCCTCAGCTCGACTGTGCCTATATTGGGGGTCAGATCAATATTCAGGTCGGCCTGCTGTTGTGGTTTTACGGAAATAGATCTGCTGGCTTTCAGGTAGCCTTCGAGAAATAGTTCGACTTTATGGCCCTTGAAGGGTGCTACATCGACTTGCAGGGGAGTAACGCCGACAAACAGTTTGTCGATGGTAATGCTGGCACCTTGGGGTGCGCTGTTTACGGTTATTTGGCCATCGGCAACGATCATTTCCAGCAGTGGATATCGGCTTTTGGTACCGGCTTTGACTGTGAGCTGCTTTTGCAGGGTTTTATAGCCCGCGGCCACAAGAGTTAACTGGCTCCCGGTTTCCAGTATTTCAGCAGAAATTGGTGTTACCCCAACCAGCCGGTCGTCAATAAACAGTTTCGCACCTGCGGGTTTGGATGTGATTTCCATATGCCCCCAGGCCGGTTCCAGGCTGATATCGATGGTTTGGGTTTTGCCCAGTCCTTCGATCTGTACTTGCTGTTGCAGTGGAAAGTAGCGATATTTTCTAAATTCCAGTTTGTGGGCACCGCGGCTGATGTTTTCTAGGGTAGCGGGAACTGTACCGGCCGGTTGGTCGTCAACATATACCTCTATATCACTGAGATTGGCATTGACCAAGAGATTGCCGGGCAGCGGTTGTAGGTTGATATCGATCTGCTGGGTGGCCTGTTCGCTTATCTGGATGGTTGTGTTCAGCGGGAAGTATCCCGGTGCTCTGGCGCTGAGCTGGTGCTCGCCGCGCAGGAGTAAATAATTATCACCAATATGAAAGGTCAGGCCACTGATATCGACTTCGGCGGTAGCGGGGTCGAGACGCAGGATAAGTGCTCGAGCGGTAAACAAAAAAGTCAGGATCAGCAGAGCCACCAGCGTAAACGCGGAGGTAAAAAGCAGTGCGCCAGAAGGCCTGGTACTCGGCTTTTGCGCTTCGCTTTGCAGCGGCGTAAAGTCGGTTGCGGTCAGTGGCGGGGTATTTTTTTTATTGACCATGGGTTTTGATTATATCCGTCACCTGTCTCGTTGTGGGGCTTGCGTGATATCAGTATGACCCCTTGGTCCCTGTAATGATTAACTTCTTTCGTTCTTGTAACCGACTCGGTTTAAATAGCCTCATTGCAGCTAATAGTAATCGGTGAGTCAAAACCTTTGTCGGTCACGGTAAATTCGATACGCACATCGCGGTAACCACTCCTGGTTCCCGCGGCGATATAGCGACCAGGTTTCAGGGAAACTGAGGTTTTCTCAAATCTACCAAGTCTGGCGACCCGAAAGAGGGTGACATTGGTATTGCTGTCAGAGGCCAGAGCCACCTCTACGGGTGTTTGAGAAGCTTTTATAATCTGCCTGAGCCTGTCAATTTGACCCTGTAACAGCGGCCCGGGGCTGGCAATTCCGGTGGCATCTGCAAGAGTTTTTTGCGCTCTGCGCAATTGACTGTTGTTTGCCAGTGCCAGGGGATTCTCAATAATTGCCACTATACGCCTGTTGAGATCAGCGCGGACATTTACTGGTATCTGTTTAACTTTAACATCTGTGAGGGTTGCATCGGCTGCGAGCAGTTGTTGATAGATAATCTGTGCCTGCTGCCACTGCTCCTGTGCGGCTAACTCTTCAGCGCGACGCATATTGTCGCTCACCCAGAGCTGCGAGCGGCGCGTCTGCAGCTGTGCCTGTGCCTGCGCAATAGCTGGGTGGTCAGCGTAGACAGTGCCAGCGCGCTCAAAGGCGGCAGTCGCCTGTTTAAAATTATTTTCATCCAGCGCTGTATAGCCCTGGCTCATAAAATCCCGAAAGTGCTGTTCGGTTATTTTTTGTTCGATTTTGGCCAGTTCGGCAGCGGCCTTTTTATGCTGTGGATCCACTGTTACTGCCTGACTGAATGCCTCTCTTGCAGCACTGAGCTGATCTAGGGCGGCGTATTTCTCTCCCTGCTTCATGGCCTCTATCAACTGCGGCAGGTTGGCAACCCTTTGGCTGAGTTGTTGAATTTGTGTATTTTCTGGTGCCATGGCGCTGGCCAGTTCAATGGCGGTGGTGGCGGTGCTGAGAATATTCGCTTCAATAGCACTTCTGGCCTCATCGATAGCACCGGCAAGCGTTGAATCGCCGACTGTCTCAAGGCTGCTCAGACCGTCGAGAGCGCTCTGATAGCTGATAATGGATTTGGCATATTCACCGTACTGGTAGTGTTGATCACCGTCCTCAATAAGCAACATTGCCTGTTTAAATTCAAAGTCTCCCCAGAGTTCGACGCGCTTTTCCTGCAGGCGATCGCGGCGCACGATAATCTCTGCCAGGAGAGTCTGTGCATCCTGGCGATACTTGGTTTTTTGTGCCGCTGTTGATGGACTGACTGTCGAGGCAGATAAATCGGGGGCGGGCTTTTCAGTTGGCGAAGAGTAGTTAATCCAGGGTTCGGTTACGCTATTTGGCAGGATAAAAATCACTGCACTGGCAAGGAGCAGAAGCACGGTAATAACCACTTTCTGCATGCCTCTTTGCCGGACAGCACCGGACGCGAGATGTTGAGGGTTCTGTTTGGACTCATTTGCCAGAGGATGCAGACCACTGTGGTTTATATCTTGGTTATCCATAGTTATGGGGTAGCACGCTCCTGTTGGTAAATCTTGCCTAACAGTTCCTGCCACTGCTGGTATTGAGTCTGAACTGTGCCGGTCAGGGTGACAGTGCGATCTTCCAGTTCGATGACCTGAGGGGCGATTTCCGCTTCGAGAGAGGAGCCCATCTCTGCCACTGACTCATTGTATTCCGAGGCTTTCTGCTTTTTATCGAGCCCCGATTTGATAACAAATCCGCCGACCGCAGCAGTGGCAGTTCCGGCATCATCCGCGATACTGGTGCGCGCCTGTGAGCGACCATAAATACCGGCAAGAACGGCGCCAATACCGGCGATCACCTGGCGGTTGCCCTGGGACTTAAGCTGTCGTGCCCTGACGACTGAGTCGTAGGAAGAGCGACGAAAATCCTGATAGGCCAGGTGCATCTGCTGAGAGAACCCATCGTAATAATCCTGCATGGTGTCGATGTAGAGATAGTCACGCTCGCGGATTTTGCGCACGCGTAGCAGAATGCTGTCATTTTCCGCGGGCAATCGCGAGATATTCAACAGGCCTTTGCGATCTTTATCAATGTAGTTATCAAAGGCTTCGGGCGAGAATTTTTGCGCAAAGCGCAGTTCGGAAATGGTTCGCAACTCCTCTGCCTGCTGGTCGCTGATCTTTTCCCGGTAGGTAAGCAGGTCGTTTGCAATGCGAATAAACAGATTCTGGAACGGGTCGCCGAGGCTCTTAAGGCGACGATCATAGGCGTATTTGCCGGTGGTCTGTTTGTAGCGCTTTTTAAACCATTTCTTGCCGCTGCTATCGACCACATGAATTTCCAGATCCATGGTCTCGCCATCGGACTGGTGTATGGTGCCGGTGATATACAGATCCATAATTACATCGCTGTTGGGGGTGACGCGAATTGCGCCCCAGGCACCACTTTTCTCCAGTACCTTACCCAGCTGGTTGGAGAAGTAGATCGCCTCTGCATAGCGGACTTCGGGAAATACCGTATCGTCTTCATCGGTGAGGTAGAGGCCGTCATTCAGCGTCGGAATTCCCACATCGAGCAGGGATTCTACGGGAAATGATCGCGACGGGGTGTTCAGAGTTATGGTTGTCGATGAGGTGACTTTATCGACAGCCGCCTGTACTGTCGGCACCGCTAACAGGCACAGCACAAGGCCAGATGCCAGCGCAATGATTCTGGTGGGTATTTTCAACAGCTTACTGATTGTCATAATAATGGCCTTGATGCTTCCTTGTTAACCCTGATTCTTTATACGGCGGTATTCATCCCAGAGCTTTTCCCTGAGTACTGGATCGCGTTCTTTGCTGGCTGCATCACGAATTTGCCGCAAGACAATATCGTCGCCCTGGCCATCGTCAATATCATCGGGGATGGGAATAATCTCACTATCAGCCTGTTGCGCCGCAGAATGACTGCCTGTCTGCTCCACTGTTTGGTCTGCGCTGCCCTCAACACCTGGAGGTGCGCCCTCAGCGGCGCGCTGTTCAATGGAGGCATTGCCCTCGGCAATACCATCCATGCTCGCTTCCTCAAACAGGGGTTCGTCGCTGTCGACACCACCGCTGGTTCCAGAGGGGCTGAGTATATCTATACTCTCAATGCCTGCAGTGCCACTGCGATTGCCTTCAGATAAAACTGTCTCGTCAAAATCTTCGAGAGATTCATCGAGAGCGTCATCGAGGCCTTCTATTGAGTCTTCGCTGCCACTTCCTCCCTGTTGACCGGCAGATCCAGCATCACCTCCACTGGGTGATGCTGAGCCGTCGCCAGAGTTTCCTCCTGGAACTGGCACTCCCCCTCCCGGACTCTCTCCTGGAGTGGGCACTCCCCCTCCTGTACTGGGCATACCTCCACCCGTGCTCGGCATACCCCCGCCTGAGCTGGAGCCACTTTGAGTGGGTGAGGGCATAGAGCAGGCACAGAGACATAGAATAACCGCGACCAGTAAGCCCACAGCAACTGGCTTGAAGAGGCTTGCTGCGGGGTCGTTACCGGGTATTTTATAAGTGATTATTTTCATCGCTGGTTAATTATCCCTGTTTTTGCTTACTTGAGTAGGGGAGAACGAGACTGCTTTCGATGGTTTCTCCATCGACCAGTTTCGGTCTGAATCGTTTGCTACGAATATCCTTGAAGATCGCTTGAACCTGAGTTTTGTTGATATCCTCTGGCGGGTTGAGTATCTCCATTTTTCTTGGCACACCGGCTTTTGTGACAATCATGGATACCTGCAGGGGCTGTTCAGGAAGCGCTGATGTACTTGTCTCCAGAGCAGTAAATTCAATGATGGTTGGCTGGCCGAAAAGTTTTTCTGTCAGTTGTTCTGAGTCTGCATCTTCTTGAAGTGATTCAAAGGCAAGCCGGTAGGCTTTGCTGGCAGACATGCGCTGGCCAAATACCAGATACCAATCACCCAGTTCGGCAATTGCCAGAGCTTTTTCGGAGTCGCTGACTCCCTCTTGTTGCTCCAGTGACTCAACGACTTTTTCCAGCGCTGCCTTGCCGCGACGGTAGTGCTGTTGCGAGGTGCTATTGGGGCTCTTGGTTGTTGCTGTTGAGGTGCTGATTGTAAAACCGTATTCCGAAGCCTCGCCATACTGTTTTATATGGTTGGCAATAAAGTAGTGGAGATGGCCAATCTTTCGATATCTCTGTGCCGCTTGTGGATCCTCGCCAGGGGCCTCTCGACTGAGAATTCTGAGCATTCGATTGCCAAGGCGCTCAGAGATCACCAGATTTTGATAGCCTCCAGAATGGTTTCTCTCTCTGTAAGTACCCATATACCAGTCGAGAAGCTCATCGAGTACTGGTAGCATCCGCGAATCATTTTCACCGTAGGCCTGTGAATTGATTTGATAAAGGTTTTCTAGGGCCTCCTGGGATTCATCCCAGTTGCCGAGGTAGCTCTCGGCATCGGCAATAGAGAGCAAATAGGGTGTTTGGGAAAGGCTGTTGAGACCATAGTTAACCCGTTCAATTTGCATGCCCCGCTGGTAGGCAAGTCGGGCTTGCTCGTATTCACGATTTGAAAAGTGCGATTTACCAAGGCCAAAGTAAAGATCGGAAAGCTCTGTAGAGTAGGCGCTGCGTTCAGCCTCTGCGGTTTCGATGGCATTCAGGTAGTCGCTGATGGAGTCATTGGCTGGACTTTCTGGGAAGACTGGCTGAGCCGCCGCCGGGAAACATGCGGCGACGTAAATAGACATCCAAATGCCCAGAGGCCAAATCTGTGAATGTCTATCTTCAATTGCTCTGCAATTATTACCCATAGTGAGCTCCCCAATTAATGTTAAAAATTAGAGTGGGTTTATTTCAGGCGGTTCCATTGCTGTCAACTCCCCAATCAGTTTTCGCAGTTTTCATGGTTTTTTTGTGTAATAGTAACGATTCTAACCGCATCGTCTAATCAACAGCCTCAGGCTGGAGTGTTCAGCATTTTATTGTTAGTGGTTTTGCTCTATTCTTTTCCGCGTTTATTTACAGTTTATACCCTAATGAATACGATTCCATCGTAGAGAAGGTTTTTTTAACTTATTACTGAACAAATAACAGAGGATAGACAGGGTGAGTAAACCACTGCAGGGGTTGAGGGTTATTGAGTTGGGGCAGCTTTTGGCCGGTCCCTTTGCCGGCTGTATGCTAGGTTATTTTGGTGCCGAAGTGATCAAGGTGGAGCCTCCGGGAGGAGACCCGATTCGCAACTGGCGCGAGGTTAAAGATGGTACCTCACTGTGGTGGCGCAGTCTGGCGCGTAATAAAAAGTGTATCTCCCTAGATCTTAAAACCGCCGAGGGGCGCGATCTGGTAAAACAGTTGCTGAAAAGCGCCGATATCGTGGTAGAGAATTTTCGTCCCGGTGTCCTCGAGGCTTGGGGTTTGGACCCAGAGTCGCTGCGGGCGGATAACCCGAATCTTATTTATGCACGCATATCCGGTTATGGCCAGACCGGTCCCTACGCAGAGAAGGCCGGCTTTGCCTCGGCCTGCGAGGCGATTAGTGGTTTTCGCTACGTCAATGGCTACCCGGGACAGGCGCCGGTAAGACCAAATCTAAGTCTGGGCGATACTATTTCCGGCCTCCATGCGGTGCTCGGTATTCTGATGGCACTGCGCTCCCGGGATCACGGCGATGGCGGGCAGGTGGTTGATGTGGCTCTCTACGAGTCGATGTTTAATCTGCTTGAGGCGGTGGTTCCAGAGTACGATGGCGCTAATCAAATCCGTGAACCCTCGGGCACCACAGTGACCGGAATTGTGCCGACCAATACTTATAGGTGTGCGGATGATAAATACCTGGTTATTGGCGGCAATGGTGATTCCATATTTGCCCGCCTGATGACTGCAGTTGGTCGTGAAGATATGGCGCGGGATAGCAAGTATTCCAGCAATGCCCAGCGGGTTGTCCATGAAGCCGAGATTGATCAGTTGCTGGGTAACTGGTGTGCAAATCAGTCTCTGGCGGCGGCTATGGAGATTCTCGAGGAGCATCGCGTACCCTGCGGCCCGGTCTATAGCGTTGCCGATATGATCGATGACAGGCATTTTCAGCAGCGCGGTCTGTTTGAGCAGGTGGAGATCAATGGCCAGCCGTTAAAGATCCCGGCGATTATGCCAAAATTGACCGACACCCCTGGCGCAACAGATTGGCCGGGCCCGGAGATTGCCAGTCATACAGATGAAATACTAGTGGAGCTCGGGCTGGATGCCGGGCAAATAGCCGATCTAAAATCCGCAGGCGTTGTTGCTGATAGTGAATAATGTTGTCTACGGGCTGGTCACCGGCATCAGTTCTAGAAGTGCCAGCACTGTTGCTTGAACACCTCTGGTCACTGCAGGTTGCGGCTCGATTTTAAACAGCGGACTGTGGTGTGAGGGTATTGGCGGGCCACCATTAGATGCCGCCTGATAGTCGGTCATACTGGTGCCGCCAATTGCAAAGTAAACACTGGGGATTGCCGGGTCAGTGGTGAAGAAGGGGAAATCTTCGGCACCCATCCCCTGAGAACCAATAGAGACCACCTGGTCTTCGCCAAGGGCATTCTGCCACAGCGCTTTTAATCGTCTGACCAGTGGGGCGTTATTTACTGTGGGGGGTGTCGAGGATTTTGAGTATATCACTTCGGGCAATTTATCCTCCGGCAGTCCAGCCGCACGGCCCATATTCTCCGCAATACGTTTTATTCCCTTGAGTAAGGTCTCGCGGGTGTCGAGATTGGTGTTGCGCACTGTTAACTGCAGATGGGCGCGGTCGGGAATAATATTGTGTTTGCTACCACCATGAAAGGAACCGACGGTAATCACACCGGGTTCTCTGGGTGGCAGTTCTCTGGATACCAGTGTCTGCAGGGCGACAACAATTTGGCTGCCGAGCAGGATCGGATCCTTGCCAGCATGGGGTGATGCACCGTGGGCACCTATGCCGTGGACAATAATATCGACGCTGTCAGAGCCGGCGAAGGGTGAGCCCTCCTGAACATTGACCAGCCCGGCGGGCAGGCCGGCGGAAACATGAAAGGCCAGGGCGAAGTCCGGCTGCCCAAAACGCTCCCAGAGGTTGTCATCCATCATTGCCTTGGCACCGCGAATGCGCTCCTCTGCCGGTTGACCAATTAGCATAAGCGTGCCGGACCACTGGTCCATTCGCGCCGACATTTGGCGGGCGGTGCCGATCAGGCTGGTGATATGCACATCGTGCCCGCAGGCGTGCATCACTGGAACCTGTTTGCCGGTGATCGGGTCGCTCTGGGTTACCTTTGAGGCATACGCCAGACCGGATTTTTCTTCGATCGGCAGGGCATCCATATCGCCGCGCATCATCACCAACGGGCCATCACCATTTTTTAAGATTGCTACAACTCCGGTGCCGCCAACTTTTTCGCTGACCTCAAAGCCGCTGCTGCGCAGTTCATTGGCGAGTTTTTCCGCAGTTTTAAATTCAATAAAGCTGAGTTCGGGGTTGCGGTGAAAATGGGTAAAAAGTGCGCCGAGACGCTGGTCATAATCCTCCTGAATAGAGGTGGCCAGATCGTTTTCTGCCGCACTGGCGTGCGCTAAAAGCGTGTACAGGAGTAGAGCGATAGCCAGCTGTGTTGTCTGTCTTATTTTCATAACAGTTCCTCAAAACCTGCGCTTAAGATATTTTCGATCAATTCTCTGAGTATTCAGTGTAAATCAATTCAGCAAGCACATTGCCAACCTGTTGCAAACTTTTTGCACTGCAGCGCTCGATGCTGTCATTGCTAGTGTGCCATGACGCGGGAAATGGTGAGTGGATAAGGTTGACCACTTTTAGACCGGCCCTCAAGAATGGCAGATGGTCGTCAACGATATAGCTGCCTTTGCGATCGACAAATACCCCGGCTTGCTGGCGCGCGGCAATGCTCCAGATTTTATCCTGTAGCCGGGCTGCGCTGTCGCGGGAATAGCGCTCTCTTGGGATAATCAGGTCGCGGTCACAGACCATATCCACAATAACGCCGGATTCGGGTCTGTAGTGACGATTTTTGTCGATAAACTCGCTGGCACCAATGGCGAAGGGAAGATTATCAATGCCACCCATATCCTCGAGATCAAAAAACACCAGGTCGACAATTAGCGGTGCCCGCTGTGTGCTAAGCATTCGGGCAATCTCCAGAAGTACCGCAACACCAGAGCCGCCATCATTGGCACCGATTACCGGCTGAGTTGCCCGCTCCCGATTGCGGTCCCTGTCCGATATCGGTCGCGTGTCCCAGTGGGCGCCGAGCATAATTCTATTGCCAGGGGATGCACTTTTAGCGGTCGGGTAAAAGCTTGCCCAAATATTATTCCCCTGCAGGCCATAGCGTTGAAAGGGCTGTACCACCAGTTTATCCGCCTCTGGCAATAACAGCTCGCGAATGTAGTCGAGGGTCTGCTGTTTAGCCGGATGGCCAATTATGCGTGGCCCAAAATTTACCTGTTGGGCAATATATTGCAGGGCAGATTGACCGCTAAAATGAGGTTGTTGTGCGGTCTCTTCGGCGCAGTAGGAGCTGTTTGCAAAACTCAGATAACAGAGGGCCAGCGTTGTCCATTGCGCAGCTCTTTTCATATCAGCTGGTGGCGACAGAAGCCTGGGTTTCCACTGGCAATTTAATCTGATAGAAGCCATAGATAATAGCAATAATCGGGCAGCAGATATTAAAGAATGCAAAGGGTGCGTAGAGAAAGGTACTAACGCCGAGCGTGGCAGACATATAGGCGCCACAGGTATTCCAGGGGATCAGCGCCGAGGTCAGGGTGCCGGAGTCCTCAAGGGTTCGCGACAGGTTGATCAGCTTGAGATTTCTTTTGCGGTAGGCGTTGGCAAACATCTGTCCGGGAATAACCACCGAGAGATACTGGTCGGCAGCAAGAACATTGGTGCCAATGCAGGAGGCAACAGTGGTGGTGATCAGACCGCCGGCAGATTTAACTCTGCTCAGTGCTGCCTCTACCAATCTCTCCAGCAGACCAGTGCGAGCCATCGCGCCGCCAAAGGCCATAGCATTAATAATTAGGCCGACCGTTGTCAGCATGCTGCTCATACCACCTTTGGAAAGCAGCGAATCCAAGGATTGGTTGCCACTGTCAGAACTGTAGCCGAGGAACATTGCGCTGAGCAGGCCCTTAAAGCGTGCTGCGATACTGTTGAGGCTGCTATCTCCGGCCAACTCGATAACCGCGCTGGATTGGAAAGTAACTGCAAAAATACAGCCAACCAGTGCGCCGATAATTAGCGTCGACAGGGCCGGCTGTTTCTTAACTGCCATAACCAGCAGTAATACCAGGGGTACCAGCATAAACGGATTGATCAGAAACGAGTCCTGCATCGCGGATTGCAAGAGCTCTATATCTTTTACCTCGACATTGGAGCCGCTGCCAAAACCGAGGATTAAAAATACCGTCAGAGCAAAAATGAAGCTTGGCACTGTGGTCCACAGCATATGTTGAATATGGTCGAAAAGATCACTGTTAGAAACAGCTGCTGCAAGGTTGGTAGTGTCGGAGAGAGGCGACAGTTTATCGCCAAAATAGGCGCCGGATATTATTGCTCCGGCGCTGATCGGCAAAGACAGATCCAGTGCTGCAGCTATGCCCATGAAACCAATACCCAGGGTGCCGGCGACGGTCCAGGAACTGCCAATACTAAACCCGACCAGTGCACATACCAGGCAGGAAGTTGCGTAGAAGTAATTAGGGGATATCAAATCGACACCGTAATAGATCATGCTGGGCACGGTGCCTGCAAGTATCCAGCTGCCAATCAGGGCGCCGACCATCAACAATATCAGTATGGCATGCAGTGACAGGGTAATGGTACTGATCATGCCCTCTTCGATAACCTTCCAGGTCAGACCGTTTTTAATTCCAATAAGTGCGGCCACGGCAGCGGCGAGCATCAGGGCAACCAGATTGGGGCCAAAGGAATCAAGACCGAAGACATAAACTGTTCCGGCAAGCATTGAAATCAACAGTACAACGGGAATAAGTGCATCGATAAGACTGGGTTTTACAATTGCTCTGGTCATGGTCGGCTCTGTTTTTATTATATTTGAATTAACCTGCCACCGGAGTGTAACTTACTCCTGTGCTGCTGATCTATGCGGGGCTTCTAGAGCTTGCGCTTGAGCAGAACTATATCGATTTCATTTTCGGCCAGTTTGGCGCGGGCATAGGCCATACTGGATGAGTCGGTAAAGGGACCTACTAGCACACGGTGCCATTTCTCGCCATTACCAATTTTTACCGTTTCGACGCTGGCACTGAGGTTTAAGAGCAGTAACCTAACCCGCAGTGCCTCGGCATCACTAGAGTTTTTGAAGGAGCCCGCCTGCAGGAGGTAGGAGAAGTTTTCCTCCGGTTCAATATCCTGTTTATCTGCCGACTCATTGTTGGGAACAATAATTTCGGTATTTTTAAGCAGGGTATAAAAATCGAATTTGAGTTCAGAGGCTTCCTCTTTAACCGTTTCAGTCACATCCTGTACCGCAGTGGTAGCGGTTGGTGCTGTCTTTAATAATGCTGGTGCAAAATTCATCAACAGGGCGCCAAACAGCATGCCAAATACAAAGGTCGGCAATGACGAACCCTGTTTGGCAGGTGGCTTTTTTGCTGAGCGACTGGATGATCTTTTGTAATCTTGCGGCATTTATATAGCTCCAATTTCGGCTGGAATTGTAGGGGATAATTGTCCTCAGGCAAACCGTAGACAGCGAAAATTTCTCTTAAAGTTCCTGGGGGTCAACATCTATAGACCAGCGCACTTGACGCGCTTCGGGAAGTCTTTCCAGTTGTGGGCAGAGTGCAGATAGCAGCTGCTGTAAATCTCCACGCCGCTGGCCACTGAGTTGCAATAGAAAGCGGAAGCGTCCGGCACGTCTCTCCATCAGTGCCGGAAGTGGTCCCAGGTATGCCAGTTCCGGTGAGGGTGGGAAAATGCTTTCGGCGAGTCCGCGGGCGGCCCTTAAGAATATTTCCGCCTGGTTGGGGTTGTTTGATTCGGCGCGAATAATAGCCATTTGGGTAAATGGCGGTAGTTGAGTCAACTGGCGCTGGTCGAGCAATAATTTTGCAAACTGGCTGTAACCTTGCTGGATTAATAGCTGTAAAAGTGGATGCTCGGGCTGATGAGTTTGCAGTATTACTTTTCCGGCAGTGGATCCGCGGCCACTGCGCCCGGCTACCTGAACTAGCAGTTGCCCCATTCGCTCATGGCTGCGAAAGTCGGCGCTAAACAGGCCGCTGTCGGCATCGAGCACCACCACCAGGGTGATATTGGCAAAGTGATGTCCCTTGGCTAGCATCTGGGTGCCGACCAGAATGCAGGGTTCGCCGTTATTTGCTGTATCGAAGACCCGTTGCATTGCGCCTTTATTGCGCGTGCTGTCGCGATCTACTCGCAGCACAGGCGTCTGTGGAAAACGCTCTTGCAGCCAGGCTTCGCTGCGCTCGGTACCCTCGCCAGTGGCGATTAATTCTCTACCCTGGCAGCTCGGGCACTGATGAATATTGCGCTGTTGATAGTTGCAGTGGTGGCAGATCAGACGGCCGCGTGCGCGGTGTACTGTGAGTCGCGCATCGCAGTTGCGACATTCGGCAACCCAGCCGCACTGGTGGCAGAGCAGCGTAGGAGCAAAGCCGCGGCGATTGAGAAAAACCAGTACCTGTTGTTTTTTGTTCAGGGTTTCGCGGATGGCATTCAGTGTCGATTGGCAAATACCGCACTCGAGATGCTCTGTTTTAAGATCAACAACCTGCCAGTTCGGCTGCAAGGCATTGCCCGCTCGGCTGTCCAGAACCAGATGCTGGTAACGCTGCTTGTTGCAGTTGTTGAGAGATTCCAGTGAGGGGGTGGCGGAGCCGAGAATAATCGGGATATTTTCCTGTTTGGCGCGGATAACCGCGAGATCTCGTGCTGAATAGCGAAAGCCCTCCTGCTGTTTATAGGACTGATCATGTTCTTCATCGAGAATAATTAGCCCGGGATCTTTCAGCGGGGTAAAAATAGCCGAACGAGTACCGAGAATAACCTGCGCATCGCCAGATTTTGCCCGCGCCCAGGCCTCTAGCCTGGCCCTGTCGGTCAGCCCTGAGTGAAGGGTGACCAGTGGTACATTAAATCGGTCGCGAAAGCGTTTTTCGGTCTGGGGGGTGAGGCTGATCTCGGGAATTAAAACCAGCGCCTGGCGGCCGTAGCGAAGAATCTTTTCAATCGCCTGTAGATAGATCTCGGTCTTGCCACTGCCGGTAACCCCATCCAGTAACCAGCTATTGAAGCCGTGGATCTCGATAGCATCCATGGCTTTTTGTTGTGACTGGTGCAGTAGCAGTGGCTGTTCCCTGAGTAGGTTGTCCAGCGCCACAGCTTGCGGCTTTTGCATTACCAGCGCTATAAGGTCTTTTTCTGCGAGCTGTTTAAGGGTTGTGCGGCTGTGAGTTTCAAGCAGTGCTTGCTGACTGATTGTCGGCTGTTCCAGCAGCTCCTCCATTAGGGCTTTTTGTCGAGGTGAGCGCTTGAGAGAGTCGGGTCCCAGGCCTTTACCCCGGGTTGTGGCACGCCAGCTGGCAATCTCTACGGCGGGCAGTTCACTACCCCGGCGCAGCAATACTGGCAATGTGCTGAAAAGCGCATCGCCTATGGGGTGCTGGTAGTAGTTGGCGGCCCAGATAAACAGTTCAAACAGTGACTCTGGCAGCAGCGGCTGGCGATCGATAACCGCATTGATGGGTTTGAGCTTTTCCGCAGCAATAGTACTTTTTTCCCGACACTCAATCACCAGTCCAATTACTTCTCGCTTGCCAAATGGAACTGCCACCCGGCAACCCCTAAGGAGCGGCGCTGCCTGTAAATTCTCTGGCAGCAGATAGTCAAAGGTTCGGCGCAGTGGCGAGGGCACTGCAACACGAATAATTGAGGGCATTGAGTCCGCCATAATAAAGTTGAGAATTCCTGTTGTAACCTGGTTTATTTCTGCTAGAATCCGCGCTCTTTAGAAATGGCCTGCCGTGCCATACGTGAGTTGGACTGTAAATCTGGTTGCATTATTGCTAACCGACACAACAGATTTCCAGCTGATTGATAAGGTGGCGGCTTGCAACTTGGAGTATATGATGAAAACAGAGATTCACCCAGCCTATCAAGAATTAAAAGCAACCTGCAGTTGTGGTAATGTTATTACTGTGGGTTCAACACGTGCACAAGAGCTCTACCTGGACGTTTGTTCAGAGTGCCACCCGTTCTACACCGGCAAGCAGAAAGTTGCTGATACCGGTGGACGTATCGATCGCTTTAACAAGCGTTTTGGCTCTGCCAAGAAATAAAAATCTCTGGAACAGGGCTGAAAACAGCCTGAAAACCGGAAAACAAAAAATGCGCCGCAGATTACTGAGGCGCATTTTTTATTGGTGCTTTTTTATCGCAGATTTAAGCGATTTTTTTCCAGCGATCTTTTGTCGAGTGGATTGCCAGCGAGTACAATGGGCCGAGAAATTTTGAAAATTACACGACAGAGACAACAGTAAGAGGGAGGCTCAGGTGCGCGCACTGTGGATGTTGGTTAAATTTTTACTGATGTTGGCAATAGTTATTGTCGGCGCCATGTTTGCCATGGAGAACAACCAGTTAGTCGATGTAGACTTTATTCTGTTGCAGAGTGCAACCATGAGTCTCGGTCTGTGGTTGATGATTTTTCTCTCGGTTGGCTGTCTGCTTGGGCTGTTGGCCAGCTCTGTACTTATTACCTATTACAAGCGGCAACTGGCCCGCGCATTAAAAAAGGACTAAATGGCTTATGGCCACTATTGATTCCAAAACCACCTCAAAAGTTATTGTCGCCCTTGATTATGATAACCAGGGTTCGGCAATGAGTCTTATTGAACGGCTCGATCCGGCACAGTGTCGCGTAAAGGTTGGCAAGGAGTTGTTTACCGCCGCGGGTCCAGTATTGGTTAAGGCGCTGGTCGATCGCGGTTTTGATGTATTTCTCGATTTAAAGTTTCATGATATTCCCAATACGGCTGCCAAGGCGGTTTGTGCCGCGGCAGATCTCGGAGTGTGGATGACCAATGTTCATGCCTCTGGCGGCAGCCGTATGATGAGTGCTGCAAAACAGGCTCTTGAGCAGCAGGGCAGTTCGATGCTGTTAATCGGTGTGACTGTGCTCACAAGTATGGATGATGCGGATTTGCAGGAAATCGGTATCCAGCGCAGCCCCAGTGAACAGGTACTGCACCTTGCTGGCCTGGCGCAGAATTGCGGTCTCGACGGTGTGGTCTGCTCCGCCCGTGAAGCCAGCGCCCTTAAAACTACCCTAGGCACAGATTTTCAACTGGTCACGCCGGGTATTCGCCTGCCCGATAGCGCTGCTGATGACCAGCGCCGTATTGTCTCTCCACAGGATGCTATCGCTCTGGGCAGCGACTACCTGGTTATTGGTCGCCCGATAACCCAGTCTGCTGATCCATTGCAGACATTGCTGCAGATCAACCATTCCCTGTAACTCCCGCCCGCCAGGTTTGCGCACTATAGACAATCTTTAAGCGAAAAAATGACCCCTTGTGGGGTCTTTTGTCGTACCTGTTTTACGCTAAAAATTAGCGCAAAAAAATCTAGATTTAAACTCGTTGTTTGGTGCAGAATTGCGCCAAATTCAAACGTGCTGGTTTTTTAACAACCTAAAATGAAATCATCATCAGGAGCAGCTTCTTGGATCAGATTTTACAACAGAAAACCAATAAGCCATGGCAGGCCAGAGAGTCGGCTGATCTCTATGGAATCGAGCGCTGGGGGAATGATTATTTCGGTCTCTCGGACAATGGTTATGTCACCGCAAAAACCCTGAACACAGAGGTCCCTCTAATGGATATCGTAGAGGGAATGGTCGATCGGGATCTGCAGATGCCGGTGCTGTTGCGTGTTGAAAATATTCTCGATGCCCAGATTAAACGCCTCAGCGAAGCCTTCTCAAATGCTATAGATAAAGCGTCCTATACACGGCCCTATCGCGGCGTATACCCAGTCAAGGTCAATCAGCAGGCCCAGGTGGTTGAGGAGATTGCCGACTTTGGTGAGCGCTACCATCACGGACTCGAGGTGGGCAGTAAGCCGGAGATGATTATCGCCCTGTCGACCCTCCAGCCAGGGCGTCTAATTATCTGCAATGGCTATAAAGATGAGGAGTTTATCGACCTGGGATTGCAAGCGATAAAGCTTGGCTTCGAATGTTTTTTTGTTATTGAAACGCCCTCGGAACTGCCAATCATTATCGAGCGCAGTCGGGTGATAAATGTGCGTCCGATGATTGGTATTCGTATCAAGATGATCTCTCAGGTCAGTGGTCATTGGAACTCCACCAGTGGCGACCGCAGTATATTTGGCCTCACTGCGACTCAGCTGATTGATGTGGTGGATAACCTGCGTGGAGCGCAGATGCTCGATTGCCTCAAGCTGATGCACTGTCATCTCGGCTCGCAGATTCCCAGTCTCACAGATATTCGCAACGGCGTTATCGAAGCCAGTCGCTACTATGTAGATCTTGTCCGCGAGGGTGCGGCACTGTCGCATATTGATTTTGGTGGTGGCCTGGCAGTGGATTACTCCGGTATCCAGAGTGAAGATAATCACAGCCGCAACTACAGTCTGGAAGAGTACTGTGAGACCCTTGTCGGCACGCTTAAAACCACATTGGATAACGAGGGGATTTCTCATCCGGTGATTGTTACTGAATCGGGAAGGGCAGTGGTGGCTTATGCCTCCGTGCTGCTGTTTAACATTCTCGACACCACTACCTTTGAATCTACAGGTGACAGTCGCCCGCGGGCTGATGAACACCCGTTGCTGGCCAAGCTGCGCAGTGTCTCCTCGCAGCTGACTGCGGAGAATATCGAGCAGAGTTATGAGCAGGTTCATCAGTACCGCAAGCAGATTCGCGACGGGTTTAAGGTTGGTAAGGTGGATTTGCGCTGTCGCGCCAGTGCGGAAAATATCTTTCTCGATGCCTTGCACAGTATTGCCGATGTTCTGGATACTATGGATGAGGTCCCAGCCAGTATGGCTGGCCTAAAGCTCTCGCTGGCGGATATTTACTACGGTAATTTCAGTCTCTTCCAGTCGCTGCCGGATATCTGGGCAATCGATCAGCTGTTTCCGATTATGCCAATTCACCGGCTCGATGAAGAGCCGACCAGGCAGGCGGTACTGGCGGATATTACCTGTGACTGCGATGGCAAGATTGATAATTTTGTCGGCCAGACCGAGCCGGAAAAAACTCTGCCCCTGCATCCCTTAAAAGTCGGTGAAGAGTACTACCTAGGAGTATTTTTGGTTGGTGCCTATCAGGAGACTCTGGGTGACCTGCATAATTTATTTGGCGACACCAATGTTGTCAGTGTGCGTCTCAACCGCGATGGCAGCTTTGATTTTGTCAAGGAGATGCTCGGCGATACTATCGCCGACGTGTTGAGCTATGTGGAATATGAGCCCAAGCAGGTGGAACTAAGGTATCGCAATACCGCAGAATGCGCGGTTCAGCAGGGGCGAATTAGTGCTGCTGAACGCCAGCAGATGATCAAGGCCTTCAGGGCCAGTATGCAGGGTTATACCTATTATGAACGTGAGCATTAGGGGAGGCCGGTATGGCTAAAATTATTATTATTGGCGCTGGTGGTGTGGGCCAGGTTGTGGCCCACAAATGCGCCCAACTGACTGATGTGTTTGACGAAATTGTCCTGGCCAGTCGCACCGAGAGCAAGTGTCAGAAAATTGCTGCGCAGATTCGCGAAACTTATGGTCGCACCATCGAGACCGCCGCGGTGGATGCAGACAATGTCCCCGAGCTGGTGTCACTGTTTGAGCGGGTTAAACCGTTTATGGTGATCAATGTCGCCCTGCCATATCAGGACCTGACCATTATGGATGCCTGTCTGGAAGCCGGCGTGCACTATATGGATACCGCCAACTACGAGCCCCTGGATACTGCGAAGTTTGAGTACAGCTGGCAGTGGGCCTACCAGCAGCGCTTTAAAGATGCCGGTTTAATGGCGTTGCTCGGCTGCGGTTTTGATCCCGGAGCCACCAATGTGTTTACCGCCTATATCGCAAAACATTATTTCGATGAAATTCATACGCTGGATATTATTGATGTCAACGGCGGTGATCACGGCTATCCCTTTGCCACCAACTTTAATCCGGAAATCAATATTCGCGAGGTGACGGCAGAGTGCCGGCACTGGGAAAATGGCGGGTTTGTGACCACTCCGGCGATGTCTACCAGCCAGTCTTTCACCTGTCCCGAGGGGGTGGGTGAGTTTAATATCTACCGTATGTATCACGAGGAGCTGGAGTCCCTTACCCTGAACTTCCCGACCATTAAGAAAGCGCAGTTCTGGATGAGTTTTGGCGATAGCTATTTAAAGCACCTTGAAGTGCTGGGCAATGTGGGTATGACCGGTATTGAGCCGGTGGAATTTGACGGCCAGCAAATTGTCCCCATCCAGTTTCTCAAGGCGCTGCTGCCAGACCCCTCGACCCTGGGTCCGAGGACTACCGGCAAAACCTGTATTGGCTGTGTGGTTAGCGGCATAGCTGATGGCCGTGAAAAAACCGTCTATCTCTACAATATTAAAGACCATCAGGACTGCTATCGTGAAGTACAGTCTCAGGCGATCTCCTACACAACCGGCGTGCCGGCGATGATCAGTGCCAAGTTGATGCTCGAGGGTCAGTGGATGAAGCCTGGCGTATGGAATATTGAGCAGATGGACCCGGACGCCTTTATGGCTGATATGAATAAGCATGGGCTTTCATGGAAAGTGATTGAAGACCCTGGTTTTGATTTGCTCTAAGTGTATTGCGTAAAGATTAGAGGCCTATGACAAACTGTAAGACATTCAGCAACTTTGATCCATCGCGGGTGCCATCCCCCTGTTTTGTGGTTGACGAGGTGGCGGTTGAAAATAATCTGCGTATTTTGCAGCATGTTCAGCAGGCATCTGGTGCCAAAGTATTGTTAGCGTTAAAGGCCTTTTCAATGTTCAGTATGGCACCGCTGTTTAATCGCTACCTCAGTGGCACCTGTGCCAGCGGTCTGTATGAGGCGCGGCTTGGCTCTTCGGAATTTTCCGGTGCGGTACATACTTTTTGCGCCGCCTATAGAGAGGATGATCTGCACGAGATACTGCAGATCTCAGACCATGTGCTGTTTAATTCGCTGTCGCAGTGGCAGCGCTTTCAGCCACTGATTGAGCAGGCCAGGCAGCAGCGCCCTGAGCTGCAGTTTGGTCTGCGCATCAATCCCCTGCACTCCGAGGGAACCACGCCAATTTACGACCCCTGTGCCCCCGGATCACGTCTGGGAATTCCCAAGAGTGAATTTGCCGGGCAGGATTTGCAGGGTATAAGCGGGCTGCATTTTCACACACTTTGCGAGCAGGATTTCGCGCCATTGGATCGCACGTTGGCAGCGGTAGAGGCGCAGTTTGGCGAGCAGTTACACAATATGCAATGGGTGAACTTTGGCGGTGGGCACCATATTACCCGCGCTGGTTACCCGCTGGATGCACTGATTAAACGCATTGTTGAGTTTCAGGAAAAATACGCCGTGCAGGTTTACCTAGAGCCCGGCGAGGCGGCGGTATTACACAGCGGCGTTCTGGTAGCCGAGGTTCTGGATCTCAGCTACAACCAGATGCCCCTGGCGATTCTCGATACTTCGGCGACCTGCCATATGCCGGATACGCTGGAAATGCCCTACCGCGCAGATATTTTTAGCGCCGGGGATCAGGGAGAAAAAGCTTTTGATTACCGGCTCGGTGGCCAGACCTGTCTGGCCGGTGATGTTATGGGCGATTACAGTTTTGACCACCAGTTGCAGGTGGGCCAGCGGCTGATATTCGATGATATGGCCCATTACACCATGGTGAAAACCACCACTTTCAATGGTATTCCACTGCCGGCGATGGCTATCTGGAATTCAGTTACAGATGAGCTGAGTCTGGTGAAGGAATTTGACTACAATGATTTCAAACAGCGTTTGTCCTGAGATCATTGATACAGATAGGAACTATGGAGAGAGTTAAAAATGTCAGAGTATGATCAATTGGCGGCACCGGGCTATCCAATCTTTTTAGGATCTGAATTCAAGCATCCACAGCCCGAAAAAGCTTTTTTTCATATTCTGCCCATGCCCCTTGAGGAGTCGGTCTCCTATGGTGGAGGCACCGCTGATGGCCCGGCCTCTATCCTCGAGGCATCCTGGCAGCTGGAGACCTGGGATGGCAAAAGCAATCCCAGTGAAAAAGGTATTTACACCCATCCGCCGGTGGATGTCAGCGGCACACCGGAACAGGCTGTTGAGAGAATTGCCACTGCGACTTCAACGCTGGTTAAGGCCGGTGGATTTCCGGTTGGACTCGGCGGTGAGCATACGGTTACCTACGGAATAATCAAAGGTCTTTTGGACGCCGGTTTTGAGGATTTTGGCGTGGTACAAATTGATGCCCATGCGGATCTTCGCGATGCCTACGAGGGTAACCCCTACAGCCATGCCTCGGTGATGAAGCGCATCGTCGACCTCGATGTTCCGCTGTTCCAGCTCGGTGTACGAGCCTTTTGTAAGGAGGAGATGGAGACGCGAAAACTCTATGGCGTAGAGCATCTTGATGCGGATATTCTGGTACCCAAAAATGTTCAGTCCATCGATCTGCCCGATGATTTTCCCGACAATGTATTCTTCACTCTGGATATCGATGGTATGGATCCTTCGATTTTTCCCTCAACCGGAACGCCAGTGCCGGGCGGTCTGGGCTGGTATCAAACCCTCTCCCTATTTCAGTCGGTGGTTGCCCAGCGCAATATTATTGGTATGGATATCACCGAGTTTGCGCCAATTGCCGGCTTCCACAGCTACCAGTTCTCGGCAGCTCAGCTGGTTTACAAGATGATGGGTATTGTTGAGCGCGAGACGCTGAGATAAAAAAACCTGCTTTAAATCTTTGCATCTAAAGCAGGCTTTCGGGGTTTTTATTGAACCAGTGATCAGTCAAATTCATCAGCCCAGACGGGTTGATCGGAGGGGTCGGCGCCCTCTGCGTAGACCCTGACGTAATCGATCTCCATTGCACTCTGGGTGAAATTCGCAGAGATACTGTCCTCAATAGCGACATTTAATAACAGAAACTGCTCTGCATCATAGGGCCAGGTTGATGAATTTTTGACCGTGGGTGCGTATCTGTAATGTTCAAAGCCGTTGACGCTAAAGACGATTCTTTCACTGTTCCAGTCCATCTCGTAGACATGGAACTGTGAGGTGGCAGTATTAATATATTGTCCGCCATGGTTGATGGTGCCACCATAGCTAGAGGGGGTGTGCATGGCGCTCTGCACATAGTTTTCGTTGTCGCCCCAGTGCTCCATAATATCTATTTCACCACAGGCGGGCCAACTGGTGGTGCCGAAGCCCTGGGTTTCCCAATAGGCGCCGCGCTCAGTAATGTTTTTCCCGAGGGTCCAAATGGCAGGCCAGGTGCCAACCCCTCTGGGTAACTTTGCTCTTACCTCTACACGACCATACTTGAAGGCATACTTGGAGTTGAGTCGAGCGGAGGTGTACTCCTTGGTACGGCCCTGGTCCCGGTAGCTCTCTTTAATAGCGACAATTTTTAAGCTGCCATTATTGACGTAGGAATTCTCTATGCGGTCGGTGTAGTGCTGTTGCTCGTTGTTAAACCAGCTCCAGCCATTGGGCATGATGGTCTGGTGATGCCATTTGCTTGAGTCGATGGCTTTGATGGTGGCATCTCCGCCACCTGTAGTGTTGTCTCCGCCCAGTGAACTGCTGCCACCAGCATTTGAGTCGGGCTTGCCAGCATCATCAGTTATGACAATATTTTTTATAATAACTGGCGAGTCACGTTTAATCACATAGAGCAGAAAGGATGAATAGGTGTTGCTCGAATCCTGGGGTGGAATCGTCACGCTATACTCCAACTCAGCTTCGCTGGAGATGGTGACCCACTCGCTGTTATAGGATGGATCGACATCGGGGTAGGGCAGGCGCTCGAATCGGAAGTAAACAGGTGTATCGCTGCTGCCGGCGGCAAGTGCCGCGGTAAAGGTGACCCTGCCGCCATTAGCAAAGCTAAGGGGGTATATCTCACGATTCATATTTGCGAAGCCGGCCCAATTTTCAGCACCGTTTGGGAAGGTATAGGTTGAGGTGGTTTCCTCAAATAATGCACCCCCGAACCCTTCGATCATACTGACGGCATCGGGATCGGTGTTAGCGCCCCCAGCTGAGCCGTTGCTCGAATCGGTATCAGGCTCGAGGACTATTACGGTTCGATAGGCAGTGGCACTGTTGCCGGCACTGTCCTTCAAGGTATAAGTGATTGTGTAGGTGCCTGGAGATTCACCTACTGTTCCGCTTGAGATAACGTTATTGGTGAGAGTTCCATCATTGCTGTCAACAGCAGACCAACCAGCTTCGTTATAGGGGTTTCCCGACGCCAGGGTGACAGTCGATGAGCCTTTTAAGGTGATGACAGGATTATTGGTATCATTTAGGCCTGATCCCTGCGCAGATGAGCCGCCACCGCCACCGCCACCGCCACAGGCCATTAGTGATGAGGTGATAACTGCCAATAACAGTGTTGATACTTTCTTAAAAGCCAAAACTTTCCCCTTAACTATTTACCCTATGGGTAACTATTTTTATTTAACATTTTGACTGTGCGATTATTAAAGCAAAATCAGAGGCGCGGAGGATACACATTGAGGATAAAAATGTATCTTTTAAAGGCTGATAGATGCATTTTATGCGATAAAAGGTTCTTTTAGTCTCAACTTACCCTGTTAAGGCTAAACAAGATTGTGCCCTGTTATGACTGGTCTTTCTGGATTGCATATTGCTGGTGTTAATAATAGATGCCTTGATCAACTGTGTTTTATAGCGCAACCAGTACCTGCAATATCTGCCGTAGTTGCAGATGATTTGTTACAATAAGCGAATATCTTTAGGGCCAAAGAGTTTTCTCTGACGCGGTAATTTATCTAGGTTATTTATGTCCGATCAATACGTTTCCTGTGCACTCTATAAGTTTGTCACATTACCCGAATATGCAGCTTTGCGTGAGCCGCTGCTAAACGCCATGCTCAATAATAATGTGTATGGCACATTACTGTTGGCGCGAGAGGGCATCAACGGAACAGTTTCGAGTACCAGAGAGGGAATTGACTGTCTCTTGACCTGGCTTGATAAGCAGCCTGGTCTGCAGGGCATTATTACCAAAGAGTCTCTGCACTCTGAGATTCCCTTCTATCGTACTAAGGTGAAGTTAAAGAAAGAAATTGTCACCATGGGTGTGGAGGGCATAGATCCCAAGAAAGTTGTTGGCACCTACGTAAAACCCGAGGAGTGGAATGCGCTTATCTCCGATCCCGATGTTTTACTGGTGGACACCCGCAACGACTACGAGGTTGAAATTGGAACCTTCCAGAACGCCGTGGATCCCAAGACCAAAACCTTTCGCGAGTTTCCTGCCTGGGCAAAAGAAAATCTCGATCCACAAAAGCACAAAAAAGTCGCCATGTTTTGCACTGGTGGTATTCGCTGTGAAAAGTCTACTGCCTACATGAAAGAGCAGGGCTTTGACGAAGTCTATCATCTCGAGGGCGGTATTCTTAAATATTTGGAAGAAGTTCCCAAAGACCAGACCCTGTGGTCTGGCGAGTGTTTTGTGTTCGATAATCGGGTTGCCGTCGATCACGACCTGAAAAGGGGCTCCTACGATCAGTGCCACGCCTGTCGTATGCCGATTACCGAGGAAGATAAAGATCATCTGTATTATCAGGAGGGACTCTCCTGTCACCACTGCTATGACACTCTGGGTGATGGGCAAAAGCAGCGCTTTGCTGAGCGTCAGAAACAGATAAAGCTCGCCAAACAGCGTGGTGAAGAGCATATTGGCAATGCGGCACAGCAGGCCACTGAGCGTCGTAGAACTGAGAAAAAAGCTCAGAAAAAAGCTGATCGGGAAGCGCGCCGGGATCAATCTCAAGCGCCGGAGATGTAGTCTCTAGACCCTGCGCTCTGTGACTCTTATTTGTTTACAAGCACTCGCTGAACAGCATCATTCCAGCCGGATACTTTTTGATTGCGCTGCTGCTCCGGCATTGTCGGGTCAAAGTGCTTTTCAAGGCGCCAACTGTCAGCAAATCCTTGTTGATCTGGCCAGACACCAGCCTGAGAGCCGGCTAGCCAAGCGGCACCCAGTGCCGTAGTTTCGGCAATTGCCGGACGATCAATCGGTGCCTGCAAGATATCCGCCAGTCGCTGCATAGTCCAATCGCTGGCCACCATGCCGCCATCCACTCGCAGTACAGTCTTTGCCTCTTGTTTCCAGTCTCTGTGCATGGCATCGAGCAGATCCAGGGTCTGGTAGCAGACGGATTCCAGTGCCGCACAGGAAATCTCTGCAGGACCGGTACCGCGAGTTAAGCCAATCAGAGCTCCGCGTGCATCTGCATCCCACCAGGGTGCGCCAAGGCCGGTGAAGGCGGGTATTAAATAGACCTGCTGATTCTCATCGGCCTGGGCGGCCAGTTCACCGGATTGTTTGGCCGAGTCGATAATCCCGAGACCATCACGCAACCATTGCACCGCCGCACCGGCGATAAAGATTGATCCCTCAAGAGCGTAAGTGACCCTGCCATTGAGTTGATAGGCGATGGTGGTCAGGAGTTTATTGCTTGAGATTACCGCGACGTCACCGGTGTTGAGCAGGGCAAAACAGCCAGTGCCATAGGTGGATTTAAGCATGCCTTTTTCAAAGCAGGCCTGTCCAATGGTTGCCGCATGTTGGTCGCCGGCCATACCCATTATGGCAATGGGATCGCCAAACAGATCAGTGCTGCCAAAGTCTGCTGCACAGTCTTTGACTTCGGGTAAAAGTGATTGAGGAATTTTGAAAAGTGCCAGCAGCTCGCTGTCCCACTCGCCGCTATGAATATTGTAAAGCATAGTCCGCGAGGCATTAGTGGCATCGGTGGCATGGGATCTTCCATCGGTTAGCTTCCATAATAACCAGCTGTCCATAGTGCCAAAAGCTAACTCGCCGTTCTCGGCGCGGGTGCGGGCTCCGCTGACATTGTCCAGTAGCCAGGCAATCTTAGTCGCCGAAAAATAGGGGTCCAGGAGCAGGCCGGTTTTGCTACTGATCATCGGCTCAAGGCCATCTGCTTTGAGTTTCTCGCAGAGGTCTGCGGTACGCCGGTCTTGCCAGACAATGGCATTGTGGATCGGCTCCCCGGTCTGACGATCCCAGATAACCGTGGTTTCACGCTGGTTGGTAATGCCAATGCTGGCAATTTGCCGAGCATCCACAGTAGTTTGAGCAATAGCCTGTCGCGCGGTATCAAGGCTGGTTTGCCAGATATCCATGGCATTGTGTTCGACCCAGCCGGAGTTGGGGAAGTGCTGCTGAAATTCGCACTGGGCCTGCGCGACGATTGAATAGTTGTCGTTAAAGAGTATGGCTCGCGATGAGGTGGTGCCCTGGTCCATGGCCAGCACAAGCTTATCGTTGTGACTACTCATAATGGCTTCTCCTACTCAATACTTGAAAATCCAATCCATTTACTGATTGGCGCAGGGCTACTTTGTCGCTGGTAACACAACCACCTCAGTGTCGCTGTAAATATCATGCAGGCAGGCTCTGGCTGGAGGAAGCAGACACCAGAAATAGCCTATTCCCATTACGGCCAATGATAATGTTGCCAGAATACTGCGTTTGATACATTGCTTGGGGGTGGCCATTGAACCATCCGCCTGCTGCAGCTGTAGCCGCCATGATTTCATACCCAGGGTCTGGCCCTGCTTGCGCCAGCAGATAAAATAGTAGCTGCCAAGTGCAAGGAGCCAACCGATAAAGCTCAGCCACTGCAGAATAGGGCCGGGTTGAACCTCTTCCAAACTCTGCGTGCCGTTAAAAACCACTTTTATCAACAGCAGAAACAGCCCATAGGCCAGAGTAATCGCAAATAGCAAAAAGGCATCATAAATAAGTGCAGCAATGCGACGCAGCAAGTTGGCGGTGGGAAGTGGTTTAGCATCTGTCATAAATTGTCTGCTGTAGGAAAGTATCGTATTCGAATTCTGCCGAAAGCCAGTACAATGCGCAATCAATAGAAAAGCTTTCGGGAGAATTTAGTGGATTGGATTTATGGCATTCATGCCGTTCAGACCATGCTTAAGTCATCACCTCAGCGAGTTGTTGAGTTGCATGTGCAGCGCGGCCGTCAGGATGATCGTCTGCAAAAGATTCACAAACTTGCAGAGCTGCACGGTGTTGCTCTGCAGTGGGCTACTGTTAAGAATCTTGATGATAAGGTTGAGGGACGTCACCAGGGTGTGATTGCGCTCTGTGAGTCGGGACAGACCTATGATGAGAAATATCTCCTGCAGTTGGCAGAGGAAAAGGCTGGTGAGGGTCTGTTTTTGGTTCTCGATGGGGTTACCGATCCCCACAATCTTGGTGCCTGCCTGCGCTCTGCAGATGGTGCCGGTGTGCACGCAGTGATTGTGCCCAAGGATAACTCCGTGGGTCTGACCCCTGTAGTACAAAAGGTAGCCTGCGGTGCCGCTGAGACTGTTCCTCTGGTCATGGTAACTAATTTGACGAGAACGCTGGACAAGCTTCAGCAGCAGGGTGCCTGGGTGGTGGGTGCCGCTGGTGAAGCAGAGCAATTTATCTATGATATTGATTTGACTGGGCCAATGGTTCTGGTGATGGGTGCAGAGGGAAAAGGTATCCGACAGTTGACTCGCAAACAGTGTGATTATCTTGCCAAGTTACCCATGGCCGGTGAAGTGAGTAGTCTTAATGTTTCCGTTGCTACAGGGATTTGCCTTTTCGAAATTGTGCGCCAACGCCGTAATTGATATTGATCAATGGGTTTAAGTATTTCGGCGGTTTTTTTCTCGGTGCTATTTTTTGGTGGATATTTTTACTATGCTAATCGCTCACAGGTAGCGGCATAGAGTCTGTTGAGATAGGGATGGCGATGGATGAGATGAAAGACAAAATATGCTCAATTCCCAACTTGTTGAGTATGACAAGGCTGGTGTTGGTTCCGGTTCTGGTTGCACTGGCGCTGGCTGAAAAAGCACAGACCTTTCTGCTAGTGCTCGCGGTCTCACTGCTCAGTGATGCCTTCGATGGCTATTTCGCAAGAAAATTAAATCAGGCTACTGAGTTTGGTGCCAAGCTGGATAGTTGGGGTGATGTTATGACCTACGGCGCTATGATCCTTGGTTTGTATCTAATCTGGCCGCAGGTGTTTGCTGAACAGCTGTGGTTTTTGGTGGCGGCAACCCTATCGTTTTTGGTGCCGGTGGCTCATGCATTCCTTAAGTTTGGCGAGTATCCCAGTTATCACACGCTGGGGGCCAAAACAGCTGCCGTGCTGTTGGCGCCGGCATTTTACTCACTGACACTGCTCGGTTGGGATCTCTTCTTTCAGGCGGTGATTGTTTTACATGTTGTGGTTGCCTTTGAGGAGATGGCAATCACTTTCCTGCTGGAGCGTCCACGCAGCAATGTAGCATCAATTTTAACCATTGGTCGCTAGCTTTATATACAGGCTTGTAAAGCCACTGAAGCGTCTTTATACAAGCTACAAATAAACCTTTAATTATGTCTAAAAATGGCGGTTGCATCGGACAGGGCAACTCACTACAATAGCGCGCCTTACAGCGTCCGGACCAATATCCGGGCACTCCTTGCTTCACCACAGCGTCCTAATGGCGTCACTGGGAAGCTTTTAATCCACGAGGAGATACAATGCGTCACTACGAAATCGTATTTCTAGTCCATCCGGACCAGAGCGAACAAGTTACAGGTATGATCGAGCGCTATACTGCTTCAATTGAAGCGGGAGAGGGCAAGATCCACCGTCTCGAAGACTGGGGCCGCCGTCAACTGGCTTACCCAATCAACAAAATTCACAAAGCTCACTACATTCTAATGAACGTTGAATGTGGTCAGGAAGTCCTTGACGAGCTTAATTCTACTTTCCGCTACAACGACGCGGTTCTGCGCAGTTTGGTGATTCGTCGCGACGAAGCTATCACTGCTGAATCCCCGATTATGAAAGCTGAGAATGCTGACAAGGCCGACAAAGAAGCCCGTGAGCGTCGTGCTGCTGCAAAGCAGAAGGCCGATGAGGCAAAAGCCGCTGAAGAGTCTGCAGCGAACGCTGCGGCAGCAGAAGAGGTTTCTGCAGAAGAGCAGCCTGAAGCGAAAGAGGGAGAAGAATAATGGCCAAATTTGTACGTCGTCGAAAGTTTTGTCGTTTCAGTGCCGAAGGTGCACCTGAGATCGATTATAAAGATTTGGATATGCTGAAGGGCTATGTTTCCGAGAGCGGCAAGATTGTTCCCAGCCGTATCACTGGAACCAAGGCGCGCTACCAGCGTGAATTGTCAGAAGCTATTAAGCGCGCTCGCTATATCGCGTTGCTTCCTTACACTGACAGCCATAAGTAGTTAGAGAAAAACTTTGCGAGCCCTAGCTGAATTGATTATGCGTGGGCGTGCTCAGGCATGTAGCGTGGCTCTATTGGGCTGGCTGCTGCCACTGGTAAGTCCAGCAACTATTGGGCTGATCACTCTTCGAAAGGCGAGTTCCGAAGGGTTAATTGTTGCAATGTGGGCAGTCTTGCCATGGCTGGCATTTTACTTTGCTGGTGATGTCAGCCCATTGATTGTACTGTTACCGGTTGCTGTGTTGGTTGTGGTTCTGGCAATTGCACCTGTGTTGCGTAGCAGCTTGTCCTGGGAATGGACATTGCTGGCTGCGGTGACTGTCAGTGCGATTGCCTCTGTTGCCACGGGTTTGTTTGCCAGTGCTGAAATAGATCTTCTGGTTGTAGCGATCGCGGAGTTTTATGCTGAAATAAGTGCACAGGGTGCCATATCCGATGATGTGGATTTAACGCCCAATAGAACCATGGTGCTCGGTTTGTTTGCCTGGTTGATTGGCTTCACAGCCGTCAGTGCCCTTTTTGTCTCAAGATGGTGGCAGTCGCTGTTATTCAATCCCGGAGGATTCCAAAAGGAATTCCACGCGTTTAGGTTGAATCAGCCAGTTGCAGTTGTCTTGATTGCTATAGTAATTGCTGGTGTAGCTATGCCCCTTGCCTATAGGCCCTGGGTTGAGCTTGCGTCACTGCCGTTGTTGATCGCCGGGGTGGCTGTAGTTCACTCAAGTGTTAAGTTGATGAATATGGGCGTGCACTGGCTTGGATTAATGTACTTTGGGTTGTTGTTTATTGGTCCTACAGGTACTGTGCTGATCGGCCTCGGGTTGATTGATAGCATGTTGAATTTACGCTCCAGGCTTGCGGCCTTTAGGAATCGCAACTCTTGAGCCAAGTGTGAAACGAGGATATTAAGATGGAAGTCATTCTTTTAGAAAAAATCGGTAAGCTGGGCGGTATTGGTGACAGAGCAAATGTTAAAGCAGGCTTTGGTCGCAACTACCTTATCCCTCAGGGCAAAGCTGTTTTCGCCACTGAGGAAAATACCGCCGCATTCGAACTGCGCCGTGCAGAACTCGAGGCCAATGCAGCTGACAAGCTGATGAAAGCGCAAGCACGCGCCAAGCAGCTTGAATCTCTGGGTGCCATTACAATCACTGCAATTGCCGGTGAAGAGGGCAAACTGTTTGGTTCAGTTGGTGTCCGTGAGCTCGAAGAGGCCATCGCTGCAGCTGGTGGTGATATCAACAAGAGTGAAATCAACATGCCAGAGGGTCCTATCCGTTTTATTGGTGAGTTTACTGTTGAGTGCCAACTTCACGTTGACGTTATCCAAAACATCACTGTGATTGTTGAAGCTGAATAAATCTCCAGCAAATCCGGGTAAATTTATTGCAAAACGGCACTGCTTCTGAATAAGATGCAGTGCCGTTTTCGTATCTTGCCTTTGGGTTGTAACAAATTGATCAGCAACTAAGATTAGTAGTTTTTAGAAATGAACGAAGCATTATTCGCAGAGCCTGCCGCTACCCAACCCCTGCCTCATTCTGTCGAGGCGGAGCAGGCTGTGATTGGCGGATTAATGCTCAAAAATGATGCTTTTGATTCGGTTGCATCGGTGATCACTGACAGTGATTTCTACAGTCCCGATCACCAGCTGATCTTTAACGCCATGAGTAATCTGGCCGAGGAAGGCCAGCCTTTTGACCCAATCACTCTCAGCGAATCGCTGCAAAACAGCAATGAGCTTGCCAGTATCGGTGGCGCTGAATACCTTGTTGATCTCGCCAGCAGCACCCCCAGTTCAGCCAATATCCAGGCCTATACGCAGATTGTTCTCGAGCGATCCATTGTCCGCCAGTTAATTGGCGCTGCCAGTGATATTGTTCGCAAGGGATACAACCCGCTGGGCTGGGACAGCTCCAAGCTACTAGCAGAAGCTGAGAGCCGCCTGCAGGAAATTATAGAAAACCGTCCAAAAAAAGGTGGCTTCAAAGAGGTAAATGCCCTTCTCAAAGAGGCCGTTGAGCGCCTTGATGAACTGTTTAAAAATGATGCTGACATTACCGGTTTAAGTACTGGCTTTAAGGATCTCGACGCCATGACTTCCGGATGGCAGCACTCCGACCTTGTGATTGTCGCTGGTCGACCCTCGATGGGTAAAACAGCATTCGCAATGAATATGGTTGAGCATGCGACCTTGCACCAGGACAGACCGGTGTTGGTTTTCTCCCTTGAAATGCCAGCCAGTCAGCTGATAACGCGGCTGCTGTCGTCGATCGGCAAGATTGATCAGACGCGCATGCGTTCCGGCAATCTCGCCGAAGATGACTGGCCGCGCCTGAGTAGCGCCGCGCAGCGACTCAAAGATCGTCCTTTGTTCATTGACGATACATCCGGTATCACGCCTCTTGAGATGCGTAATCGAATTAAGCAATTTACCCGTGAGCGGGTCGAGCAGTTGCGTCAGGCCTGGCATCAGGAGCACGGCGCCAATACGCCTGCTGATATGGAGGCGCTCTATAAGCAGGCCCAGCCGGGTATGATCATGGTCGATTATCTTCAATTGATGAGTGGCAGTAACCCCGGTGAGGGAAGAGTTCAGGAGATCTCGCAGATCTCACGGGAGCTGAAGAATATTGCCCGTGAATACGAATGTCCGATGGTTGCACTTTCCCAGCTTAGTCGTAATCTTGAGCAGCGCCCCAACAAGCGGCCAATCAACTCCGATTTGCGAGAGTCCGGTGCTATCGAGCAGGACGCCGACGTAATTGTTTTCCTCTACCGCGATGAGGTTTACAACGAAGACAGTCCCGACAAAGGCAGTGCAGAAATTATTATCGGCAAACAGAGAAATGGTCCTATCGGCACTTGTCGACTGGCATTTTTGGGTAAATACACAAGATTTGAAAATCTTGCTGGCGACTACTTCGTCGAAGAATAAGCCTGTCTAAAGGAAAGTTTATTATGAGGGTTTTCCACACTATCAGTGGGCTTCAAGAAGCGTTAAAGGTCGATAGGATCAACGGGTTTCGAATCGGTTTCGTACCCACCATGGGCAATTTGCATGACGGCCACTTGGCTCTTGTCAACCAAGCTCGAGAGAGCTGTGATATTGTTGTTTGCTCAATCTTTGTGAATGCACTGCAGTTTGGTTTAAACGAAGACTGGGATAAATATCCGCGAACCTATCAGCAGGACTGCGACAAGCTTCGCCAAGCAGGCTGTGATTACCTTTTTCACCCTGATGACAACGAAATGTACCCCAATGGTCTTGACACACAGAGTCGTGTGATCTGCCCAACCATGACCGATGTGCTCTGTGGTGCCAGTCGTCCGGGACATTTTGAGGGTGTTACCACCGTGGTTACCAAGCTATTTAGTATAGTTCAGCCCGATGAGGCCATCTTTGGTATCAAAGACTACCAGCAGTTGGCTGTTATTCGCCGAATGGTTGAAGACCTGTGTATGCCGGTGCAGATTACCGCCGCACCCATCCACCGAGAAGCTGACGGTCTGGCGATGAGTTCGCGGAATGCCTACATCACCGCGGAAGAGCGCCCTAATGTAGTGGTGCTGAAGCAGAGCCTGGAGTGGATTGCCGACCAGATTAAGAGTGGTAATCGCGACTTTAGTGCGCTGGAGCAGATGGCGGTCAAGCGGATTGCCGATGCGGGTTTTAAAACAGACTATATTACGGTTAGTAACAGCAAGACATTAAATCCTGCGGCTGAGGACGATCTTGAAATTACCATTCTTGGTGCCATATACACCAGTGCAGCTCGGCTGATTGATAATTTGAGTATTCATCTGGAATCCAGTCTTGATTTATAAGCTGAAAGAATTTTGAACGGAGATTATGAGTGTTATCTACATTTTTAAAAGCTAAGTTACATATGGCAGCAGTTACTCAGGCAGAGCTGTGGTATGACGGTTCCTGTGCCATTGATGCGGATTTGCTGGAAATCTCGGGTATGAGTGAATTTGAACAGATTGATATCTATAACGTGACCAATGGCGAGCGTTTCACTACCTATATTATTGTCGCTGAGGCCGGCTCGGGTATTATCTCAATAAACGGTGCCGCCGCGCGCAAATGCCAGGTTGGCGACAGAATTATTATTGCTACCTACGGGCAATTCTCCGCCGAGGAAGCTGCCGAACATCAGCCCAAGCTGGTCTATCTCAACGATGATAATAGTGTCGAGCGCTCAACAAATACTATTCCCACCCAGCTGGCCGAGTAATAATTCACAACCCAAATGCTGAGGGCTATTTGCTGCGGCAGTGGTTTTTTAGGTATCCACGCATCTTGGAAATCTCTGAGAGTTTTTCCCGGTTTGGCAGGTAGCGGTATTCACCGGTTCTATCATCCAATTGGCGAACCCGTCCAGCATTTTCCAATGCGATCAATTTTCTCCTCGCCTTGGAGCAATTGCTGCGTTGAATTGCCTGTTGATGCTCTGTTGGTTGGCTGAGCTTTAAGGGCGGCGATATCTCAGTACTTGCAGACAAGGCTGCCGCGGATGAGGTAACAGGTTTTGTGGAGCTGGAATTGCCTGGCTTTATCTGGACTTGGCTTGCCGGTATAACATCAGGCTTAACCTTGCTGTAATGAGTAACCCCGTTTCTATCGATCCATTTATAGTAATTTTCCCCATGGGCTAAGGTGGGGCTGATGGTTGTGATAGCCATGCAGCCGACTAAAAAAGCTGTTTTCGCTGATGTCATAGTACCTCCCTGTGTGTAACGCTTCTCCCTTAAAGTCCGTCTCTAAGCAGCGCCTGTCAGCTTAAGTATAGGATTTAGAATATCTCCCAAGATGAAATTTTTTACAGCGCTCTTTGAATAATTGCAAAAAAGTGTTAAATTGCATCGGTTTTCAGCGTATTGCTGGAAATTTGGACAAAGTACCAGGTTGGCGTTACCCGTGCCGCTGGTCATCAACAGAGATGGGGCTTCTATTTACCGATAGTTAACAGCTCCGATGACAGTCATTAGCACTTACCGGTGTGACTGAATATTGCCGCATTCGCGGTATCGCTTTTGATGAAGCAGCTCATCGCCCTCCAGAGAAACGTCCCAAATATCATTTTTTTGTGAGGACATACTGTGGAACTCTTATCAGGCGGTGAAATACTTATCCGCGCCTTAAAAGATGTAGGCATTAAGACTGTCTGGGGTTACCCGGGGGGTGCTGCGCTGCATATCTATGATGCACTGTATCGACAGGAAGACGTGCACCATATTCTCGTGCGCCATGAGCAGGCTGCGGTCCATGCTGCTGATGGCTACTCGCGCTCTACCGGTGAAGTGGGTACTGCCTTGGTGACCTCTGGTCCTGGTGCAACCAATGCTATTACTGGTATCGCCACAGCCTATATGGATTCTATCCCCATGGTGGTTATTTCCGGGCAAGTGCCACTGACCAAAATCGGTCAGGACGCCTTTCAGGAAACCGATATGGTCGGCGTCTCGCGTCCTATTGTTAAGCACAGCTTTCTGGTAACGCGCACTGAAGATATCGCTGCCACTATCGCCAAGGCCTATTATATTGCCTCTACTGGCCGCCCGGGTCCGGTTGTTGTCGATATCCCCAAGGATGTTACCGATCCCAGCCACAAGGTGCCTTACAGCTATCCAGAGCAGGTTAAGATGCGCTCTTACCAGCCCACGGACAAAGGTCACCGCGGGCAGATTAAACGTGCGGTTAAAACCCTTATTGAAGCCAAGCGTCCGGTTATCTACGCCGGCGGTGGTGTGGTTCTGGATAACGCCTCTGAGCAGTTAACTGCCCTGGCACAGAAACTTAATTTCCCTGTTACCAATACCCTGATGGGTCTGGGTGGCTACCCGGGCACTGACCGTCAGTACCTGGGTATGCTGGGTATGCATGGTACATTTGAAGCCAATACAGCTATGCATCATGCGGATGTTATTTTCGCGATTGGCGCGCGCTTTGATGATCGTGTTACCAACGATCTGGATAAGTTTTGCCCCCATGCGACGATTATTCATGTGGATGTTGATCCCACGTCGGTATCGAAAAACATCGAAGCGCATATTCCAATTGTTGGAACCTGTAAGGCAGTTCTCGATGAGATGAACAGTCTCAGTGAGCAGATGGCTATTGAGCCGGATGAAGAGGCTCTGGCTGAATGGTGGGCGCAGCTTGACCAGTGGCGGGCGGACAAGGGTATCTACACCGCTTCGCGCTATGAAGAGAGCTCCGGTAACTGCATCAAGCCACAGGATGTTATCAAGATGCTCTACAAGGTGACTGAAGGTGATGCGATCATTACCTCAGACGTTGGCCAGCACCAGATGTTTGCTGCCCAGTATTACCTGTTTGACAAGCCGCGCACATGGATCAATTCCGGCGGCCTTGGCACTATGGGCTTTGGTCTTCCCGCAGCAATGGGTTGCCAGCTGGCGTTCCCGGATAAAGCAGTTGCCTGTGTAACCGGTGAGGGCAGTATCCAGATGAATATCCAGGAACTGTCCACCTGTAGTCAGCATAACCTGCCGGTAAAGATTATCAATCTCAATAACTCCGCACTTGGTATGGTTCGCCAGTGGCAGGATATGAATTACAGCAGCCGTTACTCTCAGAGTCTCTACGAGGACTCGCTGCCGGATTTTGTAAAGCTCGCGGAGTCCTACGGTCATGTGGGAATGAAGATCACCCATATCGATGAGTTGGAAGAGAAGATGCGTGAATGCTTTGCTATGAAAGATCGCGTGGTGTTTATGGATATCGTAGTTGATCGCTCTGAGCATGTTTACCCGATGCAGATGCCCGGTGGCTCGATGCGCGATTTGTGGTTGAACAAGACGGAGAGAACCTAATGAAACGGATAATCTCTATTCTTTTGGAAAATGAATCTGGTGCTCTGTCGAGAGTTGTCGGTCTATTTGCCCAGCGCGGTTATAATATCGACACCTTGACGGTTGCTCCCACCGATGATGACACCCTGTCGCGTTTAACACTGACTACCAAGGGTGATGATCATATGGCTGAACAGATCGTCAAGCAGCTACACAAGCTGATTGATACGATCAAGGTGGTTGATTTGACCGTGGGTTCGCATATTGAACGCGAGCTGATGATGGTTAGGATCAAAGCCACAGAAAATGATATTCGCGCAGAGTTAAAAAGTTGTGTGGACATCTTTCGGGGACACATTATTGATGTGACCTCTCAGACCTATACCGTGCAGCTTGTTGGTGACAGCGAGAAGCTCGACGCCTTTATCGAGGCAGTTGGGGATATGGGTATTATGGAAGTGGTGAGAAGTGGTGTTTCAGGCATCTCCCGCGGCGATAAATTTTTACGAGTGTAAATTTTAATACAGGCTCTTATACCAGGAGCTTCTCAATGATTAGTTTTTTTTAATATTAGGTGAATTCAATGCAAGTTTATTACGACAAAGATTGTGACCTCTCCATCATCCAGGGTATGAAAGTTGCCATTATTGGTTATGGCTCCCAGGGCCACGCCCATGCCAACAACCTGAAAGATTCCGGTGTTGATGTAACTGTTGGCCTGCGCGCTGGATCAGCTTCGGCTGCCAAGGCCGAATCTGCTGGTCTTAAGGTAGATAATGTGCCAGCTGCAGTTGCCGGTGCTGATCTGGTTATGATCCTTACTCCTGATGAGTTCCAGTCACAGCTCTATCGCGATGAGATTGAGCCGAATATCAAGCAGGGCGCTACCCTAGCATTTGCCCACGGCTTTGCTATTCACTACAACCAGATTGTTCCTCGCGCTGATCTGGACGTCATTATGATTGCGCCAAAAGCACCTGGTCATACAGTGCGTAACGAATTTGTAAATGGCGGTGGTATTCCTGACCTGGTAGCTGTATTCCAAGATGCCTCCGGCAGCGCCAAAAAAGTCGCTATGTCCTACGCCTCAGGTGTTGGCGGTGGACGTACAGGCATTATCGAAACTACCTTTAAAGACGAGACTGAGACAGATCTATTCGGTGAGCAGGCAGTTCTCTGTGGTGGTGCCGTCGAACTGGTTAAAGCAGGTTTTGAAACATTGACTGAAGCTGGCTACGCGCCTGAAATGGCCTACTTTGAGTGTCTCCATGAACTCAAGCTGATTGTTGACCTGATGTACCAGGGTGGTATCGCCAATATGAACTACTCAATCTCCAATAACGCCGAGTACGGTGAGTATGTCACTGGACCTGAGGTAATCAATGATGAGTCGCGCCAGGCGATGAAGAATGCCCTTAAGCGCATTCAGGACGGTGAGTACGCGAAGATGTTTATCAGCGAAGGCGCACTTAACTATCCTTCCATGACAGCCTACCGTCGCAACAATGCAGCACACCCGATTGAAAAAGTCGGTGCTGAGTTGCGTGCTATGATGCCTTGGATTACCAAGAATGCACTGGTTGATAAAGATAAAAACTAAGTTGCTTCGCCAAAGGTTGTCTCTAAAACGGCTCGCTTTTCAGTGAGCCGTTTTAGTTTTAATCGCGTAGAAATTTTTTGATAACCAACACTTTCGAATGAGCAGCAGGTGTGTATGGAAAATAGTATAACCAGAGTGATTGACTTGGACGGCGGCATTAACTTCCGCGATATAGGTGGCTACAGCAATAGCCAGGGTCGCAGGGTAAAGTGGCGCAAGATAATGCGTTGTGGTCATCTCGCTTCCCTCAGCGAAAATGATTTGGATACCCTCGAGCAGATTGGTATCAATAGAGTGCATGATTTTCGTCGCAGTGAAGAGCAGGCAATGTCACCTAGCTGTGCAGTTCGTGCCGAGTTTGTCGATGATTACCAAATTCTAATTGGTGACATCTCGCGTTTCTGGGAGTTTTTGTTTGAGGGTGAGTTGACCGCAGAATCCTCCCACCAGTTGGTAGTTAATTCTTACGCCACCTGTATCGATGCTGTTGTTCCCGCTTTTAGCCGCTTTATGCGCCATATTGTCGATAATGCTGACAACGCCTCAGTGTTTCACTGCTCCGCAGGTAAAGATCGCACCGGTATGGCTGCGGCATTGATTCTGTCGGCCCTGGATGTACCGCGGGAAACTATTATTCAAGACTATATGCTCACTCTTGAACATTATGATTCTGAGCAGTTGATCAATATTGTTGAAGAGCATCTGCGCAAAGCCAATGTCGATAGCTGGGACCGTGCATGGCTAATGCCATACTGCTCTGTTCACCAGGACAATATAGTCGCCTTCCTCGATGCCATTGAAGCCCGCCATGGCAATGTCAAAAACTACCTGATCAATGCCTTGGGTCTGTCACAGGCTGACCTTGATAGAATGCATCAGTGCTATCTGGAGAACTAGACTGCTTTTATAGCGCTTAGGGCTTATAATGCATCCATGCACTCGATAACAGAAAAAGGTAGAGCATGGTAGACAAGGTAGAGCAGACAGAAAATGTTGTAGACCTCAAACCAGCAGCGGCTGGTGAAACGCCCAGTCGCCGTAAAGGTATTTATTTACTGCCCAATATTCTTACCACCGGCGCCCTTTTTGGTGGCTTTTATGCCGTGCTTTCAGGTTTTACTGGTCATTTTGAGTTTGCTGCCATGGCGATTTTTGCGGCGATGATTTTTGATGGTCTCGATGGTCGTGTGGCGCGCATGACCAATACGCAAAGCGACTTCGGTGTGCAGTATGACAGTCTCTCAGATATGGTCTCTTTTGGCGTTGCGCCAGCGGTGGTTGCCTACGGTTGGGGCGTCAGTGATCTGGGCAAACTGGGCTTAGCTGCAGCTTTTGTCTATGCTTCCTGTGCTGCGTTGCGCCTGGCTCGCTTCAATGTCCAGGCCGAGCTCGCCGACAAGAAAACCTTTACCGGGCTGCCAAGTCCGGCAGCGGCAGCCCTGGTGGCCGGGTTTATCTGGTCTACCTACGATGTTGAACCATCCTTGGGATTGTCGGTGCTAGGTGCAGTTCTGACTGCGGCAGCCGGTCTGTTGATGGTCTCTAATTTTAAATACCCGAGCTTTAAAGAAGTTGATTTGCGCGGCAAGGTTCCGTTTATCGTTATTCTGTCGATAGTGATGGGCTTTGTGGTGATCACCATCGATCCGCCACGTATTCTCTTTGCCTTGGCGGTTATCTTTGGTTTTTCTGCGCCACTGATATGGGCCTGGAAAAAACTAATGGTGAAAAAGGCCGTCTAAGCGCAGCCATCAAATAGCTATAGCCAAACTGTAAAAAAACTGTTTGAATAGATCCATGATAACCACCACCTGCCAAGTATCTGCGAATATCGGCCATCAGGCCGCTGCATTCGCTCGTGGACTATTTCTTCTCCTGCCCTGAGGGGCATCTACCGTTATACCTCAACAAAAGTTTCGTTTATTGCCTCTGGCAATAAAATTCTAGCCCCACCAGGGGTAAATCCGTTTTACAATGACGATTAGCAGATTACGGCTTCAATCAGGAATAGAAGAGACCATGAATACCCAGTCAAAAGAAAAGTTAGTTATTTTTGATACTACCTTGCGCGACGGTGAGCAGAGCCCCGGCGCATCGATGACCAAAGATGAAAAAGT
>JAYOUA010000013.1:0-14873 GCA_038150705.1 Porticoccaceae bacterium
AGGTCAGAGATTGCAGTGTGCAGTTTTGGATCCCAGTTCACCAGGCGCTTACCGCGATAGATCAGGCCATCCTCGTAGAGGCGAACAAAGGCTTCCTGAACACCTTTGTAGAAGCCGTCATCCATGGTGAAACGCTCGGTATCCCAGTCGACAGAGTTGCCCAGACGGCGCATCTGCTGGGTGATAGTGCCACCCGACTCTTCCTTCCACTCCCAGATCTTCTCAATAAACTTCTCGCGGCCCAGCTCCTCACGACCGGGCTGACCCTCGGCGGCCAGTTTGCGTTCAACCACCATTTGGGTGGCAATACCCGCATGGTCTGTGCCCACTTGCCAGAGAGCGTTTTTGCCTTTCATACGATTGTATCTGGTCAGGGCATCCATAATGCCGTGCTGTAGGGCATGGCCAATATGCAGACTACCGGTAACATTGGGAGGGGGAATAACAATGCTGTAAGGATCGGCACCGCTGTTATTATTTGGTGCAAAATAGCCGCGCTGCTCCCAAGTTTTGTACCACTTGGTCTCTATATCCTGGGGGGCAAATGTTTTATCCATTGTTGAACTCGGCTTTTAATTCTGGTGGTTTTATCGGTGTAAATAGCAAGCAGGGGATTATAGATGTTGGCGCTGGCGGTTGCGATTAGTTTTCGCGGTTAAAACGCGCTTTAACCATGCAGCGAATCTTGTCGCGCAGCATTTGATCAATCTTTGGTCGCAGTCGCGCCATTAACTTTACGACCACCGCCTCAATCTGTTCATCGGTCACAGGCTCAGGGGTAGTATTGGCTGAGGGATGTTCAAAAAGATGGTGCTGGGCGCTGTTAAACTTTTCCTCGGACTGGCGTTGGCTGTGGATTTCGCTGTCGACGACATCGGTGAGAATAGGGATCTCAAGGTGCTGCATATCTTCATCGGCGATGCTGGGTGGCAGTGCTTGGCTATTCTCCTCGATGCCCTTGGTGATATCTGTCTCTGGTAGAAGGTTTTTCTGCAGGGAGTAGAGGTCTTCAAGAAGGTTTTCGAAGTCGGGATAGTGATCGTCGGGGTTTTTATTATGCATCGAAGTTTTAGTCAACAGTGATCAATGAGGTTTAAATTTTTCGCTGAGGTCATGAAAGCTTAGCGGGTAGCCGCGCTCTTTGTAAAACTTGAAGTTGTCGCGTTTGGCCTGCTCGTAGTCAGGCTGCTGGTAGATAATCTCCATAACTCGTTCAAAGCGGCTAAACCAAGTGGGGATCTGCGCCTGCAGGTTAATCAATATGCTGTGGTGATCTCCGGGATCGTTTTCAGCACTGATGGCTACTGGCATCTGTTCAGCGCCAATACCGTGGGGGACAAAAGAACTTGCCTGGAATTCCCAGAGCATTTTATTGAGCGTTTCAGCCGTCTCTTGATCGGCCACCAGGCAGAGAACCTGCTGGTTCATTTTCAGGGCTTTTTGGGCAAGCTGGCAGACCAGTGCCAGGGCAACCTGAAGGTCGCCCGACAACTTGTAAAAAGAGACATCAGTCATCTATCAGTCCGCTTAGCTCTTTCCCGCTTTGCTGCGCAGGTAGTCCATCAGCATTGGCACCGGACGTCCAGTAGCCCCTTTTTGGCTACCGGAGACCCAGGCGGTCCCAGCAACATCCAGATGCGCCCATTTATATTTTTCGCTAAAGCGCGCCAGGAAACAGGCTGCGGTGATAGTGCCAGCCATGGGCCCTCCAATGTTGGCCATATCGGCGAAGTTACTTTTCAGGAGATCGTCATACTCTTCATACAGTGGCAGGCGCCAAGCGCGGTCACCACTGCGCAGGCCACTGGCGAGCAGGTCATCTGCCAGCTGATCATCATTGGCGAGCATACCGGCAGTTTCCTTACCCAATGCACCGATCACGGCACCGGTTAGAGTGGCAATATCAATCACTGTATCCGGCTTGAAACGGGCCGCATAGGTAAGAGCATCACAGAGAATCAGACGACCCTCGGCATCGGTATTTAATATCTCGATAGTCTGACCGGACATACTGGTCACCACGTCGCCAGGTTTTGTGGCCTGGCCATTGGGCATATTTTCCACTGCTGGAATAATTCCCACGACATTGATTGGTAGCTGATTCTCAATAAGCGCATTGATAACACCTATTACCGATGCACCACCGCACATATCGTATTTCATCTCGTCCATACCGCGACCGGGTTTTAGGCTGATACCGCCGGAGTCAAAGGTCACTGCCTTACCCACCAGAACTATTGGTTTAACCGAGGCTTTATCACCCTGGTATTTAATAACGATCAATTTACCCGGTTCATCTGAACCAGCGCTCACTGAGAGCAAAGAGCCCATCTTGAGTTTCTTCATATCGGCTTCGCTGAGCACGCTGGTTGTGACCTTTGCGCTGCCCTTGACCTTTGACTGGCTTTTGGCGATAGCTCTGGACTGGCTGGCCAGGTAGCTTGGCGTGCAGATATTAGCGGGCAGATTGCCCAGCTGGCGGGCAGTATTCATGCCATTGCCCACGGCAGAACCGTATGCCAAACCCTTTTTGGCGTCAGCCAGTTTGCTTTTAGAGGCTGTCCAATAGCTCAGGCTCTTTAATTTTTGTGGCTTGGTTTTTTTCCCGCTGTTGTATTTGTAGCCAGCGATCTGGATGCTGCGGGCGATTATGCCAGCTTCCCATTCGGTATCCTCAGAGAGGCTCTCGCCAACCCAGACAGCCTTGGCGCTCGGGGTTTTCTTAAGTGCCGAGGCTCCAGCTTCAATCACTTTAATATGCTGTTGCTGAGTAGTTGCCCCCTCGGTGCCGAGCAGAATTATACGCTTGCCATTGGCGCCGGGGATGTGCATGACCAGAGTCTCTGCTTTCTTTCCGCCAAAGTCGCCAGCTTTGATCAGTGAGGAGATTGCGCCATCCAGAGATTTATCCAGTGCCTCGGCACTGTCTTTTAGTTGTGGCCCGGTCGGTAGAATGAGAGAATCGGCTTTTATATTTAACAGCTGTGCGGAAGATGCAGTAAAATCCACGGTTGCTCCATTTGATCGTCGTTTTTCTTGAAGAGTCATTTTATTGAGTGAGCGTTCAAGATAGCATAATTTGCACCACAACACCCAAGGGCTAGAACCTTAACCTGTGATTATTTTTCGTTACCTAAGTCGTGAAATCCTCTCCGCTACCACCGCTGTCTGTGTGATCTTGCTGTTGGTTTTGATGAGTGGCCGCTTTGTAAAGTATCTGGCCAAAGCCGTCTCTGGCGATATGGAATCCAGCGTTATTTTTGCCATGATCGGCTACCGTATTCCCGGCTTTTTGGAGCTGACACTGCCCCTGGCATTCTTTCTGGCGGTGCTGCTCTCTTTTGGACGCCTGCATATTCAAAATGAGATGAGTGTTCTCAAGGCCTGCGGCGTGTCTGAAAAGCGCCTTGCCGGATATGCGCTGGTATTGGCGCTTTTCTTCGCAGCGATTTCCGCCTGGTTGAGCCTGTCAGTGGCACCCTCGGGTATGGCCAAGGCAGAGGCGTTGCAAAAAGCTGAAAAGCAGCGCAGCGAGCTGGATAAGCTGATGCCGAAAAAGTTTTATTCTCTCGCCGGGGGCAAGGGCGTTACTTACGCCGAGAGGGTTACCGAGAACCGTGAGCTTGATGAGGTGTTTCTGGCTATGTCGGTTGGCAGCGAAGAAAATTCAGACCGCAGCCTGGTGTTGGTGTTGGCGGACAAGGGTCGACAAAAGCAGGCCGAAGCAGATGCTGAGGGAAGGGCAGAGCGATACCTGGTGCTCGATAAAGGCTATCGTATCGAGGGCATTCCCGGTCAGCACGATTATCAGATAACCTATTTTGAAGAGTACGGTTCTCGTCTCAAGGATAAAAAGCCCCTCGATCGTCAGCTCAAGTCTGATGCCATCAGCACCCGGGCGCTGCTCGATTCGGACAACCCAGAGTTACAGGCAACACTGCAGTGGCGCCTGTCAATTCCGCTGCTGGTATTAGTTGTAACCCTGCTGGCAGTGCCATTGAGTCGCACCAATAATCGTCAGGGCCGTTTTGGCAAGCTCTTGCCGGCGATTGTTTTGTACTTTATCTATTTGGTTTCTCTCAATGCCATGCGCGGTGCCATTGAGTCTGGATCTGTGCCTGTGTCGGTAACCATGTTGCCAGTGCATATTGTGTTTCTCACCCTAGCAGTAGTGCTACTCAAAGCTGGTCGCCCAAAGAGGCCTCGGGATTCTCATCCGTCGAGCGTGCCCGGCACTGGAGTTCAAGCCTGATGCGTCAGTTATCAAGACATGTAGGTCGAACCGTTTTTGCTGCAATTGCCATAGCACTCTTGGTGTTGGTCGGGCTGGATTCGGTGGGGGCAATTATTGATCAGACCGCCAGGATATCACGCAACTACCATTTTGCAGATGTGCTCATCTATGTAGGTACATTGCTGCCCTCGAGAATTTACGAATATATGCCCTTCGCATCACTGATTGGCTGTTTGATCGGTCTTGGCTTGCTGGCAACCAACAGTGAGTTAATAGTTATGCGTGCAGCCGGGATCTCACCGCTGCGCATTGTCGGATTTGTAACCCGACCGGTGTTGCTGTTTATATTTCTGTCGATGATTATTGGCGAGTATTTCTCGCCCTACCTGGATCAGCTCGCCGAGGGCAGGCGAGGGTATCTGCTCAAAGGTGAGTCTGCCCAGGACTCTGCCTCCGGACCCTGGAATCGCGAAGGCAATGAGTTTATGCACTTTAATGCGGTCTTCCCCGGAGGTGTTGTCTATGGCCTAACCCGCTATAGCTTTAACGACAACAGGGAAATCGAAGAGGCGAGTTTCGCCTCGCGGGCGACTTACAACGTCACTGAAGGATACTGGGTTGAGGAGAATGTCTCGGTAACGCGGTTTTTGGAAAATAGCACCGAGACTGAAAAACTGGTCACCCGGCGATGGAACTCTGAATTAACCCCCGGGGTTTTGTCCTTAAATATACTCCCAGCAGATTCACTGTCGATTGAAAGTCTGCACAAATACATACGTTTTCTAGGACTGCAGAATACAGATACAGCTGGCTATGAAGTGGCATTTTGGCGCAAGGTCTTGCAGCCGCTAATAATTTTGGGCCTGGTTTTAATCGGTATCTCCTTTGTGTTTGGTCCCTTGAGAGATTCCACAATGGGGTTTCGCATCTTTATCGGTGTTGTCGTGGGTGTCAGCTTTAGGATTTTGCAGGATATGCTCGGGCCCTTGAGCATTGTCTTTGAGTTCCCGCCGCTAATGGCAGTTCTGGCCCCGGTGCTGTTCTGTGTTGTGGTGGGGCTTTATCTCCTGCGACGCAGCGGCTAGTCCACCAAAGCTAGGGTTACAACGCTAGTGCCAAATGAAGGTTCTTGTAATCCAGCTGCTTTTCACCAACGGCATAGGGCTCGCAGAGCAATGAAAGCAGGTATTGGTTGAGCCTAAATAAACCCGCAGCCGTATGCTTTAGGCTTTTATAAACAACGCCTGAGCCCGAAAATTTTATTGTTCAGTGGATTTATGGCAGTTAAGATTGCCGGAATTTTTTAAATATAGACCCCAGAGAAACATTGATGCTTTCACATACTGCAGAAGCTTTTGCCCCTCTACCGGACATTATTGAACCTAAATGGTGGACTGGCACCCCGGCAATCTCGTCGGAACTATTTGTTATCGACGGCAATGATTACCGTGTTAACGGTGAACCCCTGGCTGTCAGTGATGCCCTGGCACAGCATATGCAGCGTGTGTTTGACGAAATAGGCCTGGTGCATGTCATCAATACTGGTTTGGATGAGCTGCAGTCCATGCGCCTTATCGCAACGCAGGTCCTGAAAAATCAGCGTCAGTACGAGGGTGGTGCAAACCCCCGCAAAGCAATCGAAAAGAATGTCTATGAAGTGGGCGCACCCCTGAATGCCTGGCTGCATTACCATCACGAAATGGCTTATATAGGTTCGAGCACCAAGATGCTCAGTTTTATGGCCCACAAGATGCCCAGTGAAGGTGGTGCTACGTTTGTGTCGGATAACTGCCGGGCAACCGATGCGCTACTGCAAACTGACTTTGGCCAGAAATTAAAAACCCTCGGCCTCTGTTATCACCGCGATCTTTCAGATAGAGATGCCTTTAAAGATCGTCTCGATATAGGGGTCTACAATCACTGGCAGCAATCCATGCTCACCGACGACCCGGACCAGGCGATCGCTGAGGCCCGCAGCCGCGGTCTTCAAGCTGAATGGGGTGAAAACAGGCTACTCAAGACGCGTTACTATATTTCTGCCTTTGAGTATTTCCCGCATCTTGATCGCAATCTACTCTATGCCAGTCTTGCGGACGATGGCATGTGGTTCGATACTTGGCCACTGGTTCAGCATCTGCCCCCAGAGCAGCGTCCGCTCAAGCTAACCTTTGGTGATGGCACAGAGATGAGCCCCGAAGAGAAGCGCCTGTTCCTGAAAATCTATGATGACTACGGTATTCCAATTAACTGGAAAGTTGGTGATGTGGCGTTGATCTGTAATTATAGGTTTGCCCATGGCCGCCCTGCAGTGCACTTGAAAGATGGGGAAGAGCGCGAGTTGGGGGTTCTGATCGGTGAGTCTTTCGATCGACTTCAGACTCGCGAAGACAAATGGTAGACCCGATGGCAGATGGAAGAGAGCAGCCTTTGTCAGTTACACTGCAAACTCTGTAACTGACAGATCAACGGCAATGGATAACCTGGTCACTCGACTCTCAGCTCTGCTCGACTCGTCATCGCTGCTTCTCGGCGATGCTATCAGTGAAAAATATCATGCCGACTGGAGTGGGGAAGCTCCCTGTCCACCAGCGGCGCTACTCAAGCCAAAAACCACCCAACAGCTATCTGAAATCATGGCTCTCTGCCATGAGTATGCCCAGCCTGTGGTGATTCAAGGTGGACTGACCGGACTCTCTGGTGGTGCCACGCCGCAAAAGGGTGAATTCGCCATCTCCCTAGAGCGCATGCAGGGAATCGAAGAGATTGATACCACTGCCATGACACTGACGGCCCAGGCTGGTACACCGCTTCAGGTTTTGCAGGAAGCCGCAGCGGAAAAAAATCTCTTTATGCCTCTGGATCTCGGGGCTCGTGGCAGCTGTAATATTGGTGGCAATGTGGCAACCAATGCGGGCGGTACCGAAGTCCTGCGCTACGGCATGACCCGGTCACTGGTCTTGGGTCTGGAAGCGGTCATGGCCGATGGCACAGTGATCAGCGCCATGAATAAAATGGTCAAAAATAATTCCGGCTATGATCTCAAGCATCTCTTTATAGGCTCCGAAGGTACCCTTGGAATTGTCACCAAAGTCGTGGTGCAATTGCAGCCAAAGTCGCGCAGCTGTCACACTGCCCTCTGTGCACTGCAGGATTATGCTGCTGTAACCCAATTGCTGGGCGAGCTAAAGCACAGCCTCGGGGCCGGTCTTACCGGTTTCGAATTAATGTGGGATAACTACTTCAATAAAGTATTAGAGGTCGCCCCCGCGCTGCACAGCCCCTTCGCCGAGTCCCATCCTTTCTATCTGCTAGTAGAGTACAAGGATAGTGACGAAGTGGCGGGTGCTGAACGTTTCGAGCGTGCACTATTTCCCCATCTCGAGGCAGGAGTTATTACCGATGCGGTTATTGCGCAGTCGCACAAGGACGCTGAACGGTTCTGGCAGATACGCGACGGTATCGGTGAATTACTCCAGGTGCTGGGTCCAGTATCCAACCAGGATGTCAGCCTGTCATTGACCCAGCTGGGCCAGTTTGCCAGCGAACTGGAAACCCGCCTCAAAGACAAATACGCGGATATGGATGTGTTGATGTTCGGGCATATTGGCGACAACAATTTGCATGTAGTGGCCTACACCGGCCGCGCGGACGACAAAGCATATATCAACAAAGATATTATGCTGATGATTGGTGAGTACGCCGGCGCGATTACCGCGGAACATGGTGTGGGTGTCAACAAAAGGGATTTCCTCGATCAATCGCGAAGCCCGGAGGAAATCGCCCTGATGAGGACCCTCAAGCACGCTATGGATCCCAAAGGGATTCTTAATCCAGGGCGGGTGATCTAGCTAAGCTTTTATCTTAGCCCGATTAATAAGCACTTGCTGCGCAAGCAGCTTCACGCTGTTCAGCGTCCTGATTGCTGTCTCAATCAGTCAAACCGGGGGTGCCGGTCTCGCCGAGCACCAATACCAAATAAAAAAACCCCGCCTTTTGCGAGGCAGGGTTTTGTGTTTTGTGTGGACTGAGAGAGGCCGGATTGATGGTAATAGCTTATAAGCTATTACCACCTGCTTCGCAGGCGCCTTCGCTGCGCTCCGCGTCCAAATTGCATTCGCAATTAGTCGAACCGGGGGTGCCGATCTCGCCGACCACCAATACCAAATAAAAAAACCCCGCCTCTTGCGAGGCAGGGTTTTTTTATTTGGTACCAGTGGCCGGACTCGAACCGGCACGCTTTTAAGGGCGGGGGATTTTGAATCCCCTATGTCTACCAATTCCATCACACTGGCATTTTAATCTGTACTGCTATGTCAGGAGTAACTTGCAGGTTGCCAGCGCTTCGCACTGGTCCTATGGTCGCTCCCGGACGTCCTGTCCTCCGCGACACTCGAGCATCCTGCTCATCGGCAGCTCTTTGTCGTCCTGACACCGCTGCACTCGAGCATCCTGCTCATCGTCTACCAATTCCATCACACTGGCATTTGATCTTTTGCAACTACCACTATCTAGCAGGGCGGCGATTATAGCAGTGATCGGGGGTTGGTCAACTGATCTGTAACGCTTTAGGCAGTAAATGATTTCCGGCTAAAGAGTTTGGCCTTTGACGTTAATTTCTATACCCTTGCGGCCTAATAGTAAATAACCCTAAAAGTACTTCGATTACAGCTTTTTTATGCGCCTTGACCTCTTCCAATTTGATCTTCCCGACGAGTTGATCGCCCGTCAACCTGCCAGTCAGCGTCAGGGAAGTCGTCTGCTCTATCTCGATGCAGCGAACAATAACCTGCAGCACCAGCAGTTTACCGATCTACTATCCCATATTCAGCCGGGGGATCTGATGGTATTCAACAATACCAAGGTGATTCCGGCGCGGCTGTTTGGCCAGAAGGAGAGCGGCGGCAAGCTCGAGTTGCTGGTCGAGCGGGTAGTAGATAAATATTCGGTGCTGGCTCATGTGCGCGCCAGCAAGTCGCCGAAGCAAGGCAGCCAGCTGCTATTTGATAATGGCCACAGCGCTGAGATGATAGGTCGGGCAGATGATCTGTTTGAACTCAGATTCAGCGAGCCGGTGCTGGAGGTGCTGGATCAGATTGGCCATATGCCATTGCCGCCTTACATTGATCGCAGTGATACAGATGAGGATAAGTCGCGCTACCAGACCGTCTATGCACAGGAGTTGGGTGCCGTAGCTGCGCCCACCGCCGGTCTGCATTTTGATGATCAGATGCTGGAGGCAATCAAGGCAAAGGGCGTGCAGATTGCCTTTGTAACCCTGCATGTGGGAGCAGGTACCTTTCAGCCGGTGCGAGTGGATAATATTCTCGAACACAAAATGCACGCCGAATGGCTGCAGGTCAGTGAGGATGTCTGTCGCCAAGTCCGTGAAACCAAGTCTGCCGGTGGTCGGGTAATCGCAGTGGGGACTACCAGTGTTCGCAGTCTTGAGACCGCCGCCCAGAATGGCGAGATCACGCCCTTTGAAGGAGAGACGGATATCTTTATCTTTCCGGGCTTTAAATTCAATGTGGTGGATGGTCTGCTGACCAACTTCCATCTCTCGGAATCCACCCTGTTAATGCTGGTCAGTGCCTTTTCCGGCTACCAGCCTATAATGCGCGCCTATCGTGAGGCGGTGGCCGAGCGCTACCGTTTCTTTAGTTATGGCGATGCCATGTTTTTATTCAAAAACCCCGATGCTGCCGAGGATATTCCGCAATGACCGATAACAAAAAACCTCGCGAGTGCTTTATGACGTTTGCGGTGTCCGCCACCGATGGCAAGGCGCGCCGCGGTGAGTTGCGTTTTCCCCGCGGTACGGTGCAGACCCCGGCTTTTATGCCTGTGGGCACTTATGGCACGGTCAAGGGCATGCTGCCCAAGGATATTATTGATATCGGTGCCGAGATTATTCTCGGCAATACCTTCCACCTGATGTTGCGACCCGGCACCGAGGTGGTTAAGGCCCACGGCGATCTCCATGACTTTGCCCAGTGGCAGGGGCCAATACTCACCGACTCCGGTGGCTTTCAGGTATTTAGCCTCGGCGATATGCGCAAGATCAGCGAGGCGGGGGTGAAGTTTAAGTCGCCAATTGACGGCAGTCCGGTATTTATTGATCCGGAGAAGTCCATGGAAGTGCAGCGTGATCTGGGCAGTGATATTGTGATGATCTTTGATGAGTGCACGCCGCATCCGGCCACTGAGAAGCAGGCCAGTGATTCCATGCAGCTGTCGTTGCGCTGGGCACAACGCAGCAAGGTGGCCCATGGCGACAATCCCTCAGCGCTGTTTGGCATTGTTCAGGGTGGTATGTATGAGTCTCTGCGCGATGAATCACTGCAGGGGTTGGTGGATATTGGCTTTGACGGTTATGCCATCGGCGGTCTCTCTGTAGGCGAGCCCAAGGAAGATATGATGCGCATTCTCGACCACCTCGCGCACCAGATGCCCGAGGATCGTCCCCGTTACCTGATGGGGGTAGGCAAGCCGGAGGATCTAGTTGAAGGCGTGCGCCGCGGTGTCGATATGTTTGACTGTGTGATGCCAACCCGCAATGCCCGCAATGGTCATCTGTTTACCAGCCGTGGGGTAATCAAGATTCGCAATGCCCGGCATCGTCACGATACCCGGCCGCTGGATGAAAATTGTGACTGCTATACCTGCAGCAACTTTAGTCGCGGTTACCTCCACCACCTCGAGAAGTGCGGCGAGATGCTGGGCGCCCAGCTGTGCACAATCCACAATTTGCGCTACTACCAGACATTGATGGCTGGCCTGCGTGATGCAGTAGCAGAGGGTCGTCTGGACACCTTTACTGAGGAATTTTATGCCCAGCAGGCAGCGGATAATCCCTAGTACAGAGCCAACAAAACTCGAGGAAATATCATGGGGGTTTAAATCGGCAAATGCGTCCCCAATTAATCCCTTAATGCCGCTATAATGCGCCGCTAAGAATAAACGGACCCCATTACGGGCTCTCTAATCACTGGAAATTCTAGCTATGCCTAACAAGTTTCCCCTGTGGAAAAACCTGATGATTCTTCTAATCGTCATCTTTGGTTTCGCCTTTGCCTCGGCCAATCTCTTTCCACCAGATCCGGCTATCCAGCTGTCAGGGCAGAGTGGTGCCATGCAGATTGATGATGCGGTGCTGAAAAAGGTTGAGCAATCACTGGATGAAGCGGGCATTGAGTACTTTGCCGGCGAAACCGATGGCGACAGCCTGCTGATTCGACTGCGCGATGCAGACCTGCAGCTGCGCGCCAAAGAGGTGATTCAAGCGGGTATGGGCGGTGACTATATTGTGGCCCTCAATCTGGCACCGACAACGCCCCAGTGGTTGAGTGATCTTGGCGGAAAGCCAATGAAGCTGGGTCTCGACCTCAGTGGCGGTGTGCACTTTCTGCTCGAGGTAGATCTTGATTCTGCTCTTGCTACGCGCCTGTCTGGTGATCTGGAGGACGTTAAAAAATCTCTGCGTGAGGCGCGTATTCGCTATCGCAGCCTGGCGCTAAAAGAAAACCAAATTATCGGTCAGTTCCGTGATGCGCAGCAGGTTGAAAAGGCCGAGGCTCTTATTCGCACCAATTTTCGTGATCTTCAGCCGCTCTCAGAGCCCGGCCAAAACCCTCTGGTGCTCAAGTTGGCGCTCAGTGAACTCGCCACCCGCGATATTGAAGATAACGCCATTAAGCAAAACCTCACCTCTCTACGCAATCGTGTCAACGAATTGGGTGTCTCAGAGCCGCTGGTATCCCGGCAGGGGAAAAACCGCATTGTCGTAGAGCTCCCCGGTGTTCAGGACACGGCCGAAGCCAAGCGGATTATCGGCAAAACCGCCAACCTCGAATTCCGTCTCGCGGCTCTGGATAGAGTGGGTGAAGTATTCGATTTCCGCACACCGTCTGGTCAGGGGCCAAATGCGCGCCTTGAAAGCAAAGCGGTGATCACCGGGGAAAACGTAACCGATGCCCGAGCCAGCTTTGATGAAAATGGTCGTCCCCAGGTCAATATTACCCTCGACGCCAAGGGCGGCTGGCAGATGGGTTATGCCACCAGAGACAATATTGGCCGTCGTCTGGGTGTGCTGTTTATCGAGTATAAAACCAAGCTGGAAAAGTCCTTTGATGACAGTGGCGAGCTGGTGTTAACCCCGGTACCTTTTGTCGAAAAAAATATTATTAGCCTGGCCACTGTTCAGGCGCAGCTGGGCAAGCAGTTCCGTATCACGGGTTTGGAGCAGCGCGAATCCTCTGAGCTGGCACTGCTATTGCGTGCCGGTGCACTGGCAGCTCCTATGTATATTGTTGAAGAGCGCACCATCGGCCCATCGCTGGGTGCTGACAATATCAAACTCGGGGTTAAGTCGGTCACCGTGGGTATGGTTATGGTACTGCTGTTTATGCTGGTGATTTACCGTGCCTTTGGTCTGTTCGCCAATATCGCTCTGGCCATGAACCTGGTGCTTCTGGTTGCCTTTATGTCGCTGATGGGGGCTACCCTGACTCTGCCTGGTATTGCCGGTATCGTCTTGACCGTGGGTATGGCGGTGGATGCCAATGTGCTTATCTTCTCGCGTATTCGCGAGGAGCTGGCTGCCGGCTCCTCAGTGCAGGGGGCGATCAGCTCAGGCTATGATCGCGCCTTTGTGTCTATTCTCGATGCCAATGTCACCACCCTCATCGTTGCACTAATTTTGTTCCTGATTGGTTCCGGACCCGTTCAGGGTTTTGCGGTAACGCTGTCGATCGGCATTGTCACATCGATGTTTACCGCTATTCTGTTAACCCGCTCGCTGGTCAATCTGACCCTGGGTGGCCGCAAAGTCGAAAAGCTTTGGATCTAGGGAGAAGATAATGACTCAACTCAAAGTGTATAACTTTATGGGCATCCGCAAGATTGCGGTGGTCTTCTCTGCGATTATGCTGCTGGCGTCTATTGCCTCTCTGTCGATAAACGGCCTGGTGTTGGGACTGGATTTTTCCGGCGGTACCCAGGTTGAAGTGGGTTACGAAAAACCTGCTGATGTTGGTGAGCTGCGCGAACAGTTGGAGTCCGCCGGGTTTGAAGGGCCGGTGGTTGTGCATTACGGCTCCGAAACCGATGTGCTGATTCGTCTGCAGGGTAAGCCTGACCAGGGTCTCGCGGAAAAGGTCTATGGCGTGTTGCAAAGTGACGATCAACAGGTCGAGCTGCGTCGGGTTGATTTTGTTGGCCCGCAGATCGGCGAAGAGCTGCGTGAAGATGGCGGTATGGGCATGCTTGCGGCACTGATTGTGGTGATGCTCTACGTGGCAATCCGTTTTCAGTTCAAATTTTCAGTGGGCGCTGTGCTGGCACTGGCTCACGATGTCATTATCACCCTTGGGGTTTTTTCCATGGCGCGTCTCGAATTTGACCTGACGGTACTCGCAGCCGTGCTTGCGGTGGTCGGTTACTCGCTAAACGATACTATTGTCGTCTCTGACCGTATCCGAGAAAACTTCCGCAAGATCCGCAAAGCCACGCCGGTTGAGGTAATCAACGAATCCCTCTCGCAGACCCTGTGGCGCACTATTAACACCTCGTTAACTACCATGTTGGTGCTGTTGGCTCTGTTCTTCCTCGGTGGCGAGCTAATTCATAATTTCGCTATCGCCCTGATGATCGGTGTTGGAATTGGTACATACTCCTCTATCTACGTCGCCGCCACGGTGATGCTGGCGATGAATGTCGATCGCGAAGATCTGCTCGAGCCAGAAGAGGGCGAGCTGGTAGACGATCTGCCCTAGAGAATTAATCTGCTCCGGCGGCGCAATAATCCTCGGTGATTGGCGCCGGCCGGTGTAATCCCAACTCCCTCTGTCGCTGTTCTATTATTAGCTATTAGCCTCCTCGGCTGTCTGCCTTAATCCAATAGTTGTTATTTGTTGTGCTATCTTTGGTGCAGGATATTGATGTCTGCGCGCTGTAGATTTTCATAGGATTGAATTCATAAAGGTAACCCTTTGACTGCTGATGGCACACCGACTTTTCCCGGTTTGAATATACCCTGTTTCGGGATGTTAATTATCGCCAGCCTGTTGTCGGCCTGTTCGCTGATTCCCCAGCAAACGGCCAGCAGCTGTCCGCTGCCAGAGATTGTAGAGAGTCCAGATCCAGAACCAAGCTGCCCGCAACCCAAGATAGTCGAGCGAATCGTTGTCGAGACGCTCAGGGCGCCACTGCCACCCATGGCCAATACCGCCGGGAAATTGCACCTGCCGATTATTGGTGCCGTTGAATGGGCCCGAGTCGAGCCTGCCAATCTGTGGATGGAAGCGCGCATCGATACAGGGGCAGATACCACCTCCATCCATGCCGAGGAGATCCAGCTGCTTGAAAAAGACGGTAAACGCTATGTCAGCTTTGTATTGATTGATGCCCTGACCGGCAGCAGGTATAACCAGGAGTTAAGGCTGCGCCGCCGGGTGCTGATCAAGCAGAATGATGGCTCGGACCAGCGTCGCTATGTGGTGCGAATGTGGCTGACCCTTGGCGATGCCCGCACACGCATTGATGTCAATCTGACTGATCGCAGCAATTTTGAATATCCACTGCTAATTGGCCGTAACTTTTTGATGGACACCATGATTGTCGATGTCAGCCGTCATCACAC
>JAYOUA010000013.1:14973-51743 GCA_038150705.1 Porticoccaceae bacterium
CGCTGGACTCGCCAGCGTCTCGATCGCCCAACCACGCTCTACTACAAGTTACAGATCTTCCGCGCCAGCGAAAATCTCAGCCTGCCATCGCTGCCGCTGACTGTGGGAGAAAAACCTCTGCTGGAGCCAGATCAGCAGGCGGCGATGAGTCGTTTGCTGAGCAGACTTAAGCAGCAATCCTCGGATATAGATAGCTTTGTGCAGCTGCTTCTCCAGGAATTTCGTCGTGATGCGCCGGACCAGGACAGTCTGTTTCTGATTGATTCCTATGAGGACGATGTTCTTGCCCTGTTGATGGATGTTTTGGCAATGGCTGATATCAGTGCCCACCAGATTCGCGGTATTGTGTTGGAGGATGGCCGCCGTCGTCAGACGCTCAGTTCGCTTATTGAAATCCACAATGGTCACCACTGGCGTGTTTTTGACCCGGCCACTGCCAGCGCTGGCTTACCGGATAACTTTTTTATCTGGCAGCGCGGTGATGGCGCGGTACTCAATGTGCTCGGTGGCCGCAACTCGCGATTGGAATTTGCCCTGGTCAGCAACAGTCTGCCGGCAAAGGCCGTGGTGGAGATGGATCGGCGCGCCGATCAGTTTGCGATCCTCGATTTCTCAATTTACAGCCTGCCGGTGGAGCAGCAGGGTATTTTTAAAGGCCTGCTGTTAATTCCGGTGGCCGCTTTGGTGGTGGTCTTTATGCGCCTGCTGGTGGGTATCAGAACCTCTGGAACCTTTATGCCAATCCTAATTGCGCTGGCCTTTATCCAGACCACATTGTGGATTGGTCTGGCGATTTTTCTCGCTTTAATAGGTGTCGGCCTGTGGATTCGCTCCTATCTCAGCCATCTCAATCTGCTGTTGGTGGCGCGGGTGGCCGCGGTGATAATTATGGTGATCCTGCTGATGGCGGCTCTGGCGGTGATAAGTTACCGGCTGGGTTTGGATCAGGTGTTGACGGTGACCTTTTTCCCCACGGTGATTGTCGCCTGGACGATTGAGCGTATGTCGATACTCTGGGAGGAAGAGGGCGGTCACGAGGTATTGGTTCAGGGCAGCGGAAGTTTGCTGGTCGCGGTGTTGGCCTACTTGGTGATGTCTAACAGGCTGGTAGAGCACCTAACCTTTAATTTTCCCGAGCTGACCCTGAGTTTGCTTGGGGTGATTTTGTTGCTCGGTAAATATACCGGTTACCGCCTCACCGAATTGTATCGTTTCAGGGAAATGGCTTCTCAATAGCCCCATGCTCAAGTTGATTTCGCCATTTAAACTTCGCAGCCTTGGTATTCTGGGGATGAATGCGCGCAATATCAGCTATATAGGACAATATAATCAGCGCAAAAATTACCGCCTAGTCGATAACAAGCTACTGACCAAAAGTGCAGCACTGGCCAGAGGTATTCCGGTTCCACAGCTCTATGGCACCATTGAGTACCAGTTTCAGGTCAAAACTTTGCTGGATACCCTCAATAGTCGTGACAGCTTTGTCATCAAACCGGCCCAGGGCAGTGGTGGAAAAGGCATTCTGGTGGTCACCGGGCGCAGAGGCGAGTTGTTTGAAAAGTCCAGCGGCGCCTTTATCGATGAGCGCGAGATACGTCGTCACTGTTCCAATATTCTCGCCGGCCTCCACAGCCTCGGTGGCCGCAACGACAGTGCGATGCTCGAGGCGCTGATCGACTTTGATCCTGTACTAAAAGACTACAGTTTTGAGGGTGTGCCGGATATCCGTGTGATTGTATTTCGCGGTGTGCCGGTTATGGCCATGATCCGCTGCGCCACGCACAGCTCCGATGGTAAGGCCAATTTGCACCAGGGTGCTGTAGGTGTGGGTATTGATATTGGCAGCGGGCAAAGTCTCTGTGCTGTCCAGTACAGTCGTCTGGTGACCCGCCATCCAGATACAAATATTGCGTTTGATCAACTTATAATTCCCCACTGGCAACAGGTGCTGGAACTGGCGGCAAGCTGTGCGAGCATGACCGGGCTGGATTATCTGGGGGTAGATATAGTGCTGGATAGACGCGCCGGGCCGATGCTCTTGGAGTTAAATGCCCGACCTGGACTGGCTATCCAGGTCGCCAACCAGACCGGTTTGCGCCAGCGCCTTGCGGCAGCGGCGCGGATTGCCGATCTCAGCCATGACCAGGACGAAAAAATCAGCCTAGCTCGGGAGCAGTTCTGCCTGTCAAAGCTGGCCACAGGGCAACTGTCGATGGCTATTGTCTAGGGCATCTTTCGTTTAGGTTGTCTGCCCAGGCCTTTATCGACTTCGATCACCAATAACAGTGATATAGCGACAAGTAACAAGCTTGCCCAGTGGGACAGCTCAACACTCTCGGCACCCAAAACCTGCTGCATCACCGGCCAGTACATCGCGGCGATATGAATCGCCTGGGCGGCCACAATGGCCAAGATCAAACTGCGGTTGTGTCGCCATGGCTGAATAAACACCGATTTGCTCTCTGATCGACTATTCAGGGCCTGGACATTTTCAAATAGCACCATCAGCAACAGGACACTGTTGCGTGCGCTGCTCTCACTCCAACCTGCATCGAGCAGATAGGCAAAACAGATAAAGCTAAGACCGCCAACCACCAGTGCCGAGATCAATACGCGTCTTATCATCAGTGGGTTAAACAGGGTTTCATGCGGTGAGCGGGGTGGTTTTTGCATTTCGTCACCCTCGCCGGGTTCTACAGCTAGGCCAATATGCTGCACGCCGCTGGTCACCAGGTTTAGCCACAGCAGTTGCACCGCAGTCAGTGGCATGGGTGTGGCGAAGATTGATGCGAGTAAAAACAAAACAATTTCCGCAGCGCCGGTAGAAACCAGGAAGAACACCACTTTGCGAATATTCTGGTAGGCAATGCGTCCCTCCCTGACACCGGCCACCACAGAGGCAAAGTTATCATCGGTCAGCAGCAGGTCTGAGGCCTCTCTGGCAGTATCGGTGCCGCGCAGCCCCATGGCAATGCCAACATGGCTGGCATTGAGCGCAGGAGCATCATTGACGCCATCTCCGGTAACAGCGACAAACTCACCCTGGCGAATCAGTGATGCAACAATATCCAGCTTTTGCTCTGGCGTTACCCGGGCATAGATCAGGCCATTGGCGGTGAGCTGATCCACGGCATTTTCACCCTCAGCTGAAGCCTCGGCAAGCTGACTGCCGCTGACAATCAGACTCTGGTTATTCTTCTCGCCAACCAGCTTTAGTTGCCTGGCAATACTGATGGCTGTGAGCGGGTGATCACCGGTGAGCATGCATATTTTTATACCGGCTGCCTGACATTCGGCGATAGCGCCAGCGGCTTCTGGCCTGAGGGGGTCGGTCATACCCACCAGTCCGACCAGACACAGGTCGCGGAGATTTTCGATTTCAAATGGTTTGTTGCCGCTCCAGCTGCCATCGGCTAAGGCCAGAATTCGTACGCCCTGTTGAGCAAGTTGCTGCAAGACCTCGTTGACGGTTTCCTGCTCCAGAGGTATGTCCCGGTCTAGCCCGGCCATGCGATTGCACATGGGCAGAAGTTTTTCCACGGCGCCTTTTACAAAGACTTTTTCCTGTGCATTTTGCGGTTCACTTGTCGCCAGCTGAAGCGTCGCTGCGAGCCCGAGGTGTGGCTCATAGTGGATATTCTCTAGCGCGCTGTAGCTGCTCAGGTGCTGTTTGTCGAGAATAGTGCAGGCTAGGGTTAGCAGGGCACGGTCGACGCTATCGCCGCTGCTGCGCCACTTTCCATTGCCTGCAGGTGCAATGCTGGCTTCATTGCAGAGCCCGGCAATCAGACATAAACGCTGCAGTCTCTGCTGATCTACCTCAGGCGCTGTTGTCGAGGCCTGCTGGTCGGGGATTGGGCAGTAGCCGGCAGGGTCAAAATGAAATCCGCGGCCGTCAAAAAAGCGCACCTCAGTGGCCGTCAGGCGGTTGAGGGTCAGGGTGCCAGTTTTGTCCGTGGCAATCAGGGTGCAGGAACCGAGGCTTTCCGTTGCCACCAGCTTGCGCACCACCACATGCTGTCTGGCCATACGGCGCATAGCGATAGACAGTACGATAGTCAGGCCGACATGAAGGCCCTCGGGAATGGCGGCAACGGCAAGCGCAGTGACCGTCATAAAGACCAGAATAAGCTCAGTGCCGCGCAACAACTCGACTGTGGCGAGGACAACGATAACCAGTAAAAGAATCAGGGTTAAGCGCTGGCTAAATCGCTTGATGCGCTGAAACAGGGGTGGCGGTGCCAGTCTCTCACTGGATAGCTGACTGGCGAGCCTGCCGACCTCGCTGTGAATGCCAGTACTGACGACCAATCCACGGCCGCGACCGCTGGTGACCAGAGTGCTGGCAAACGCCAGGTTTTTGCGATCCGCCACCAGGGTTGAGGGGTGAAGGCGCGCGGTGGCATCTTTGTCTACTGACAATGATTCTCCAGTCAGCAGAGATTCGTCTATCTGCAAACCATCTGTATCCAGTAAGCGCAGATCCGCGGGTACTCTTGACCCTGAGGAGAGCACAACGCTGTCTCCGGGAACCAGTTGATCGGCGGGAATAGTTTGCACCTGGTTATCACGAATCACCTGGGTGTGGATAACCAGAAGCTTGTGCAGGGCCTCGGCACTGCGTTGCGCATGGTGCTCCTGCAGAGCACCTATACTGGCATTGGCCACAAGAATAACGCCGATAAAAGCTGCATCGGTGAGGTTGCCGACCAGCAGCGATATCAGCATGGCAACGATCAATACATAGATAAATGGGCTGGCAAACTGGCGAATAAAAAACCGGTAAAACGGACTGAGCCTGGCCGCAGGCAAGCGGTTGTGGCCGAAGACTTGCAGCCTGCGACGGGCCTCTGGGGTTGTTAATCCACTGAGCTGACTGTCCAGCCGCTCGACAACCTCAGCCTGCTCCAGGCTGTGCCAGTTGCATTGCTTGTGCATATCAGATGTCCCCATTTATCCAAAAATTAAACCACTTACCGGTTAATAATAGGCCTTGGTAACATACTGGTTGAGCATTCGTTCGGTATTGAAATAGGAACCGTTCAGGGCGATGGCCTGACGCATAACTTCCAGGTAGCCGAGCTGGTTCTGGTAGTAGAGGGGCAGGATAATCTGCTCAAGCTTGTCGTAGAGGCAGCTGGCCTCCTGGACTATCTGTAGCGGCGCTGTGGGTGATATGACCGCATTGCCAATTCCCCAGCCGGTCAGCCCCTCGATACAGCCCTCCAGCCACCAGCCGTCCATGGTACTCAGGGAGGGTACGCCATTCAATGCTGCCTTCATGCCGCTGGTGCCGGAGGCTTCCAGCGGCGGCTGCGGTGTGTTAAGCCAGAGATCGCAACCGCTGGTCATAAGTTTGGCCAGGGCTATATCGTAGTTGTTTAGATAGACAATATTGATATGTTTGTTGAGGCTGTTGGCCAGAGAAATAATTTTTTGAATAAGCAGTTTGCCCTGATTGTCCTTTGGGTGCGCCTTCCCCGCATAAATTACCTGAAGGCGTACAAATTTCTCGCCAATAGCCTGCAGGCGTTCGATGTCGGTAAAAAACAGATCCGGGCGTTTGTAGAGCGTCGATCTGCGGGCAAAACCAATGGTAAAAATATCCGCCTCCATCTGTTTGCTAGCGCTGCTCCCGGGTAGCTGATTAATGTGCTCTAGAAGATTTTTTTTCGCCCGCTGGTGCGCCTTATAGATGGGTTCAATAGGGATATTCAATGCTCCGCGCAAACTCGAGTTGTCGAGTTGCCAGCCGGGAATATACTGGTCAAAGAGTTGTTGAATGGGCTGGCAGGTCCAGGTCTGTGCGTGCACGCCATTGGTGATTGAATCGATACAGTAGCCGGCGTACATCTGCCGCGACAGCTGACTGTGTTTTTTTGCCACGCCGTTGATATAGCGACTGTTGGCCAGGGCCAGGTAGGTCATATTCAATTTGTGGTCAAAACAGAAATTATCCTCACATCCAAGCAGCGAATACTCCGGTCCAAGCACTTCAGAAACCATGTTCAGAGGGAACTGATCATGCCCTGAGGGCACTGGTGTATGGGTGGTGAATACACAGAGATCGCGAACAGCTTCGGGATCTCCCGCACCCTGGTTCTGGCGGCGTTTCTCTTCGAGTAACTCGAGAATTAATAAACTCGCATGCCCCTCATTGAGGTGATAGCGCTGCAAGCCACTGTAACCCAGTGCGTCGAGCATACGTACGCCGCCAATACCCAGAATAGCTTCCTGGCAGAGCCGGTAGTGGCTGCTGCCACCATAGAGAAAATAGGAGAGTGAGCGGTCATAGTCGCTGTTTTCCTCCAGGTCTGTATCGAGGAAATAAACATCAACCTCTCCCTGGCTGCGACTGCTGAGTTGGTATCGCCAGGCACGTATAGTCACCTGACGGCCTTCAATGCCAATGGTTGTCCGCGGACCCATTTCCTGTAAATAGTCCTCAATGATCCAGCTGACAGTGTTTTCAGTCTGCCAGCCATCGCTGCTCAGCTGTTGTTGAAAATAACCACGCCGCGGCAGCAGTGTTATTCCCACCATGGGAACATGCATATCTGCAGCCGAGAGCAGGGTATCCCCGGCGAGAATACCAAGGCCACCGGCGTAGGTGGGCATGCTCGAGTGCAGGGCTATCTCCATACTAAAATAGGCAATCCGAATATTTTCGTTGTGCAAAATTGTTTACTCGGCCAATCGTACAAATAGGGATGATTTGACAGGCTAGATAATCCGCATCAGGCGGATATTGATAATGGTCAATTTCTCGGGATTCCCTCTAGGGACCGGCAGTCCGCGGATCCAGGGCAAGATTGATGGCATCGATCAGTCGTCTCGATGAAAAGGGTTTTTCAATATAGTCTATGGCGCCGAGTTTAATGCTCTCTACCGCTTCACCGATACTGCCGGATGTCGCACCAATAAAAATCGTCGGGGGTATTTTCTTGCATATCAGCAATAATTTTTTAAAAAGCACAATTCCGGGCATATCATCGAGATGAGTTTCAATGATCAGGCAATCGCTTTTAAGGCGTCGCCTTTTTTTCAGCAGGCTGCTGCCACTGGTGTGAATAGTGGTATTAATATTTGTCAGGGATAACAGGTCGATAACTTTTCCACGGATCAGCTCATCGCTAGCGACTATGTCGACAGAGGTCCGTGTGTCTTCGGGTTTTTGTCTGGGTGACGATTTGTTAATCAATTTTGTCCTCAAATTTTTCATTAGTGACCAGATAAAATTTTGACATGATGGCGCGCTCACCAAAATGCGGATATCTACTTATTTCTGTGGAGATTTGCCGGACTATTTATCTGCAGGCTATTTTTTACAAAGCTATTTGTGACCGGCATTTGGCGAATTTTGGCTGTTTTGAACGATTCTGAAGCTGTTGTCAGTAGATACGTAGTTTCCGCAAAAAATTACGCAGACTCCCCCATTGTTGTATTGCCTTGCTTTGTTATTCTCTTTGGTGCAGCACTGCTTTAGCCACCATGCACGACTATCTGAGTCGTGACTGGTCAGGCAGGGCTAATCAGAAACTTTAAACGGCTATTTGGAATAGCAATGGGAGGCGATATGGAGCATCGTATAGGGGACCGCAAACAGACCAGTACAACTGTTGAGCTTTATCATTCAGGCGTCAGGGTAGGTGTTTTTCCTATCAGCAATATAGGTATCAGTGGTTTTGGGATCAGCCATTGTCAGGGCTGTATCAAAGCAGATATGTTTTTACAGGCGATAGCGAATGCTGAGGGTGAAATGAAGAGTTACTCTGGTATGAGTGCCCTGGTGATATGGGCAGAGGATGACCAGGCAGGACTTATGTGGACTGGTGAAAGGGGTAGTGGGCCAGAATATTTCAATACCTCTGGCATTTATGCCGCCTGATTGAAAAGCGATTTTTTCTTGTCGGTTTCACCATGAGAAAGTCATTTATTTACAACTATCAGCAGATAACTATCACCGGATAAATATCAATAGTTAACATTGGATTGTTAAGGGAGAGCAAGCATGAAGCTAATAAACAGTGGTATAAGCCTAAGACCTGTGGACAAAATATCCTGCAGGCATTGCCAGACACGTAAATCCTGCCTGATGCGGGTGTTTGATGACAGTGAAGCAAATAATGTCGAGTGTCTGGTTACACATGAAAAGCCGATGGCCAAAGGACAGCATTTATTCCTTCAGGGCGATAAATTCCAATCCATCTACCTGATTCGCTCAGGTGCATTTAAATCCTGTTTTACCGACGAGACCGGAGAGAGGCAGGTTACAGGCTTTCATTTTTCACACGATATACTCGGTATTGATGGCATTGATTCAGGCAGGCATATACATGAGGTAGAAGCGCTGGAGACGTCCAGTGTCTGTAGTTTGCCTTTTCAATTATTTAAGGAGATTTCCCTGCGCGACAATAAGGATCTCTACGGCGAACTTATCAGCAATGTCAGCGCCATGATGTCTAGGGCCAACCACCTGTTGATGACATTGACCAAGATGAAAGCCGAGCAGCGACTGGCCAGTTTTATACTCGATATATCCCAGTCCATGTACGAGCGTCGCCAGTCACCTTACGAGTTTAAACTGCCCATGGCGCGCTATGATATTGCCAACTATCTCGGCCTGGCAGTGGAGACAGTCAGCCGCCTGTTTAAACGCCTCGAAGAGCAGGGGCTTATTATTGCTCAGCGGCACCGAGTGCGCATTGTCGATATGGATGGTTTGCACAGTATGGCAACTGGTGCCTATCACGGTGGTAAATTGGCATGCGGCGAGATAAGTTGTCGTAGTCTGGCTTAGTGAATTAGTAGTTTTATATGGCGCAGCCAGTGATTGCTATAGCTAGGCTTCGATAACCATATAAATTAGCTGGGCGAGGGTTTTGGCCTGCATTTTTTCCATAACCCGCGCCCGGTGCGTTTCCACTGTACGTGGGCTGATGGCGAGCTTGTCGGCTATCACCTTGGTGATATGGCCATCTAGCATGTGCTGCATGATCTGATGCTCGCGTTTGGTCAGGGTGGCTATACGGCGCTGTATCGAATGGGCACGATTGAGGTTGTCAATCCTGTCCTGATTGATATCCAGCGCGCGGTTGACGCAGTCAATAAATTCCTGGTCGCGAAATGGTTTTTGAAAAAATTCCAGAGCACCATTTTTCATGGCTTCGACGGCCATGGGAACGTCGCCATGACCAGTGATAAAGATCACCGGCAGATTTATTTTTCGACGCTTTATCTCGGTCTGAAGTGTCAGTCCGCTCATATTCGGCATGCGCACATCGAGAATGATGCAACCCCGTGCGCTGTGTTTAATATTCTTGAGAAACGACTTGGCGGAATTAAAAGGACGAGTCTGCAATCCGGTTGACTCCAGCAGCATACAGGTAGCATCCAAAACGTCGGGATCATCATCAACTATGTATACGGTGTTATTTGCTTCCATGAGACTGTTCCCTGAGATTGATCATGGTAGGCAATGTAAAGAAAAATTCTGCGCCATTAGAGTATTCAGGATTGATGCCCATTACTCCGCCATGGCTGGAAATGATTGAATAACTAATCGCCAGACCCATGCCCATGCCGCTCTGTTTTGTTGAGAAAAATGTCTGAAAAATTTTCTCCCGATGCTGTTCGTCAATACCGCTGCCCCTGTCTCTGACCGATACTCTGATAAAGCCTTCAGGATTAATTGCGCTGCTAATAGTGATCAACTTTTCCTCCACGGGAATAGCAATCATCGCATCACAGGCATTGCGAATTAAATTCAGTAAAACCTGCTGTATCTGGCCATAGACAATTTCAACCTGAGGCAGCGCCGGTGAAAAAGCACATTCAAAGTCGATGGCTCTGCACTCATAGTCCTCCTCGGCGAGTTCAATAGTGCTGTGAATAAGCTTGTTGATATCGGTGAGTTGATGGTGAAGTTCCCGCCTCTCCATCAGGGCTCTGATATTGCGGATAATTTCACCAGCGCGCTGCGCCTGTGAATCAATGCGCAGCAGTGTATTGCTCAGTTTATGTCTATCCAGTTCACTGTTGTTTAGCAGGTTGTGGCAGCCCTGGGCATACATTGAGATCGCACTTAATGGCTGGTTGAGCTCATGGGCAAGGCCGGCAGACATTTCGCTGGCGAGATGCAGTCGATCCATCTGCGTCAGACGGTCGCGGGCCTGCTGCACCTCTTCCTTACTCTTTTTTAGCCGCGCCTCGCTGAGTTTGCGCTCACTGATATCTCGCATAATGCCGGTAAAACTAAATGTTCCGCCTACGGTGATTTCGGTGACGGTCAGCTCGACGGGAATTTTCCGGCCGTCCTTGTGTTTGGCTGATACTTCTCTGCTGATGCCGGTATGGGTATCTAGCGATTGCAGGTGGGTTCTAATCTCTCTGGCGCAGTCGCGAATAATATGCATAGGAATCAGGCAGGTAATTCTCCTGCCCATCAATTCGACTGATTTGTACCCGAGAATACTCTCGGTTGCTTTATTGACATGAGTAATCATGCCACGGCTATTGGTGCTGATAATCGCCTCGATGGCATTGTCCAGCACGGCTTGGTTGCGCGCGGCGGTCTGCAGGTAGGAGTTTTCCTGTTTAACAGCGTCCTCAGGTATCGCTATGCCAGTGGTAATTGACCCGATGACCCTCGCGCTGGCATCAAGGCGTGGTTCAGAGTACCAGGAGAACAGATATTGATCGCCGGACTTGCCCAGAATCGGGTAGATAATTTGCTCGGGGAGGTCTGTTTTGTTGGCTAAAACAGTGTCCAGTATACGTTTGGTTTTTATCTGGAACAGGGCGGGAACACAGGTATTTATCCAGTTTAGGGAGTGCAGTTCAGCCGCCTGGTACCCGAGAAGTGCACAGGTAGCCGCGCTGATATGTTCAATATTTCCACCAGCATCCAGAATAAGGGTCGCCGGCTTTGGCAAGTCCAGATAATTCATTGAGTACGTTTTTAAGTAGGTCATCCACTGGTCTATGTTTCCATCCTCAAATTGACAGCCCGCAATACAGACCAGAATATTTTAAATTAAAGCCTAAGTTCTGTGTCCCCGGGTCAGTAAGTCCCCGGCTATTGACGATGATCAAGTTAACTTCGGCGCTCTGGTTTAGATTGGGAAATATTAAAATCCCTGAGGGATCGCAGCGCAGATCATTCCATGAATAGCAGCCACTACAGTCTTGAAGTCAAACCTCAAATTCCCGAAAACATTGCGGGACTGAAAGGCTTGTCTGAAAACCTCCTGTACAGTTGGCAGAGCTCAATCCGCGCGCTGTTTTCCCAGCTGGATCGACCACTTTGGCTTGCCTGCAGGCAGAACCCGAAATTATTTTTGCGACGCATCGACGAGCAGGTGTTAAATGCCGCAGCGCGCGATGACGCCTATTTGCAAAACTATCATCAGGTGGTGCAGTGGTCACAAGATTATTGCGGGGCTAGGGGAGAGGTGGCGGAGCTCTCGCGGGAATTCTCTCAGGAACTTCCCCGATCGCTGCCAGATAACAGCCTGGTTGCCTATTTCTGTGCCGAGTACGGCTTTCATGAGAGCCTGCCCATCTACGCCGGAGGTCTGGGTATTCTTGCTGGAGATCACTGCAAGGCAGCCAGTGATATCGGGCTCAATTTTGTCGCCGTGGGGTTGCTTTATCACGAAGGTTACTTTGCCCAGTTTATCGATGCCCAGGGGCAGCAGATATTTCACGACCAGTTTCAGTCGTTTGTCGATTCGCCAATTACCCAGTGGCTTGATGACAGCGGTAATCCGCTGATTATCAGCGTTCCCGTCGCTGCTGAAAATATCGCTGTAAAGCTTTGGCGAGTCTCGGTTGGACGTATAGAGCTGGTTTTAATGGATGCGGATATTGACCAGAACAGTGCTGCTGATCGCCTGATCACCCGCAAACTCTATGGCGGTGACAGCGAGATGCGCCTCCAGCAGGAGATGATACTGGGTATAGGTGGTGTTCGGGCGCTGGCGGCACTGGGGATGGCGCCAACGGTTTGGCATATCAATGAGGGTCATGCGGCTTTTTCCGTATTCGAGCGAATTCTGCAGTTGCGTAAAACCGGTAAATCCCTCAACGCTGCCCTTGAGGAGGTTGCCGGCGCCTCGGTATTTACCCTGCATACGCCAATTGCCGCCGGCCACGATCGCTTTGATGCTGAGTTGATAGAGCACTATTTTAGCCACTACCTGCAAGAGCTGGAGATTGGCAGAGAGCAGTTTATGGCTCTGGGCAAGACTCCGGACAACCAGCAGCAGTTTAATATGACGGCACTGGCCCTGCGTGGCTCGCGGTTTCACAATGCGGTGAGTCGCATCCATGGGGGCGTCGCATCGCAGATGGAGCAGTATTTGTGGCCGCAGATTCCCGCTGACGAGAATCCTATTTCCTACATAACCAATGGCATTCATGTCGAGACCTTTTTACACAAGCGCTGGAGTGAATTATTTGATCGATGCCTCACGGACTGGCGTGCGAACCTCTTCAGGCCAGATTATTGGCAGGCACTCGAGGAGATTGACGACCGCACCTGGTGGTCAGTGCACTGCGCTATCAAACATTCGCTGTTAGCTGAGATCAGCGAGCGTCTGCGCATTCAGCATCATCGCAACGGTCTCAGTGAAGCACTTATAGAGCGCAGCACTCGCTACCTGGATCAAGCCGATGAGAGGGTTTTAGTGATTGGTTTTGCCCGTCGGTTTACCTCATACAAGCGCGCCGGACTCCTGTTTCTGGAAATGCAGCGCCTTGCCGAACTGGTCGGCGACCCACAGTGGCCAGTGATTTTCCTGTTTGCCGGCAAGGCACATCCCAGTGACGATGGCGGTAAGGCACTGATAAAAATGCTCTATGAGAAATCCCTGCAGCCGGAATTTATCGGCAGGATAATCCTTCTCGAGGGCTACGATATCTCACTGGCCAAAATGCTTGTTTCCGGCTGTGATATCTGGCTGAACACACCCCAATATCCTATGGAAGCCTGTGGCACCTCTGGACAAAAGGCTGCGGTCAATGGAGTGGTCAACTTGAGTATTCGCGACGGTTGGTGGGATGAGGGCTACAATGGCAAAAACGGTTGGGCTGTCGCGCCCCACGATCCGGACTGTGACCCCGAGTACCGCGATCGGCAGGAGGCGATCGATATTCTCGATATTATTCAACACCAGGTTTTCCCTGCATGGCAGCAGCGCGAGCAAGGCCAGCATCCCTGGCAATGGATTGCCTTTTCCAAGCAATCCACGGCATCGGTAATAGGCAAATTTAGCGCTAATCGTATGCTCTATGACTATATTGAATCGGCCTACCTGCCTGCGGCAGAACAGGGTGCTCGGCTTGCGCAATCGGGTCAAGCTGAGGATTTAGCCGCCTGGAAACAGCGTGTACTGGACTGTTGGCCGGGTGTTAGTGCCTGGCGAATTGACCCCGCTGAGACTGAAATACAGCTGCGTCAATCAGTGTCCATAAAAGTTCAGGTCAACCTCAATGGCCTCGAGGCAGCGGATATACTCGTCGAATGTCTAGTGGGGGACATAGAGCACCAGCAGTTCCGTGCTCACAGCTGTATTAAGTTGCTATGGCAAGCTGCGCCTGCGAGTCCGCAAGAGCAGAACCTTGATGATGCGATCTATACGGTGGATTGGACACCAGCCGCAAGCGGTTTGAAAGTGTATCGCCTGCGTCTCTACCCCTATCACAAACTGCTCAGCCACCCCTTCGAGCTGGGATGCATGCTGTGGCTCTAGCCAGTGCTGGCAATGCACAATGCCGGCTACTTTTTCTCGATTGTGACCACCTTGGTAACCCCATTTTCACCGGGAAAGTTATTAAACATCGCAGTGATCATATAGGGCATAACCGAGGCTATCTCTTTTTCTCGCCCGATACTCTGCACTCTGCCTTCAAACAGCAGTTCCGGTTCGGGTAACTGTCGGGAAATATTAATGTGCAGCTGACGATTGTAGACAATGTAGCTGTACGACTCCGGCGGCCAGTCATTATAAAAACCGTAGTAAAAAGGGTTGTGATAGTGGCCGTGGTAAAAGTGATAGCGCACATAGCTGCGGTGGCGACTGCGAATCTGTGTCTGACCATCGCTGACCGAGTAACCAACCTGGGCAATCAGCTCAGCGGGTTTGTCACTGTCGACCGGAGTGTAGCCAATGCGGCGAAGTTCATTGCCAATTAAATTTTTATAATGACTAAATTCCAGACTTTCGTCTTCAAACACATCCATCGGCTCTATATGAATGGTTTCACCTTTTGGCAAGCGGCCCTCGTGAAAGGTGACAACATCACTCCGCAGGCGCGCTACACAGGCCGTCAATAACAGCACAACCAGACTGCCAATAATCGATAACCTAACTATCTTGAGCATAATAATTCTCCCTTTATTAAAACCTCTCTGTTGCGCAACTGGCTTTGGCTTTACGGATTGATAGAGATTGTCTCGACGAGATCCAGGCAGCGGCAGGCATAGGCATACTCATTGTCATACCAGGCGCAGAGTTTGATCATATTGTCCCTGAGCACGGTGGTGGCCAGGCCGTGAATAATTGCCGAGTGCCGGTTGCCGATAATATCGCTGGAGACCAGCTGTTCAGAACTGTATTCAATAATCCTGTGCATCTCTGCCTCGGCTGCCTGCGCGAACACGCTATTGATATCTTCCCGGGTAGCGCCCTCGGCAAGTTCAGCGCTGAGATCAATAAGCGAGCCGCAGGCTACCGGGACGCGCAGTGCCGATGCCGATAAGTGACCTTGAAGGTCCGGCAATACCTGCAGGGTACAGGCGTCTGCCCCGGTGGATGTGGGAATAATATTCACCGCCGCCGCGCGGCCGCGATGATACTTCCTAGCCGAAGAATCGACCAGTTGCTGGCTGTCTGTGTAGGCATGTACCGTAGTTGCAAATGCCCCAAGGACACCAAACTCATCGCTGAGCACTTTCAAGACAGGCGCCAGGCAGTTGGTCGTGCACGAGGCATTGGAAATAATTAGGTGGTGTTTGCTGTCGAACTGATGTTGGTTGACGCCCATCACCAGAGTGATATCGGCATCCTCTGATGGTGCCGAGAGAAGCACGCGGCTGGCACCCGCATCTAAATGGCGCATCGCGCGGTTATTACTGCAAAATTGACCGCTGCAATCGATAACAAAATCGACTTCGTGACGATCCCAAGGCAAATGGTGGGCATCGGTTTCACTGTAGAGGCTAAATAATTTCTCACCTATGCACAGCTCCCCATCGTTGATACTGGCAGGCTGGTTAAGGCGCCCATACACCGAATCATACTTGAGAAGATAGAGCAGGTTTTTGCTTGGCATAGGATCGTTTACTGCGACTATTTGCAGCTGTTTGTAGCCGCCCTCGAGATAGCGTCGCAATACCAGTCGCCCAATACGGCCAAGTCCGTTGATAGCAATTTTTTTCATTGTGTAATGTCCTGCTGAAAACCGCTTTATGAAATCAGTGAAACCACTGTTATGGCTTGATAGGGGTCAACTTGCAGGGCTTTTGCCCGTTCTGGGGACAGCGGTGATAGGCTCTGTTGAGGGTTGCAAACCGTTCGGCGATAGTCTCGGTCAATTGCTGCCATTGAAACTGCCAGCGCCAGTTGTCACCGACCGTGCCGGGGGTGTTGATGCGGTGGCCGGAGCCAAGCTCGAGCATATCTTGAAGAGGCACAACGGCAAGTGTCGCCACCGAGGCCAGGGCGCATTCCACCAGAGCGCCGGGCAGGGCACTGTCAGTGCACTGCAGGTAGGTGGTGATTTTCTGGCGCTGAGACTCGGGGAGGGACTGAAACCAGCTGAGACTGGTGTCGTTATCATGGGTGCCGGTATACACAACTGATTGCGCAGTGTGATTGTGCGGCAGGGAGGGGTTGTCAGAGTCGCCATCAAAGGCGAATTGCAAAACTGCCATGCCCGGCAGGTCAAACTGATCGCGAAGTGCCCTAACATCGGCAGTGATCAGGCCGAGATCTTCCGCGACCAGGGGCAATTTTTTAAATGATGGTTGAAACGCCTGCTGCAGCGCGCTCAGCAACTCAGTACCCACAGCCTTCTGCCAGGTTCCGTGCATCGCTGTTGTGCTGTTGGTGGGGATTTCCCAGGCGCTCTCCAGACCCCTGAAATGATCCAGCCTGAGCAGATCATAGAGGCTTAAATGTACCCGCAGGCGTTCAATCCACCATTGAAAATTGTCCCGCTGCAGTGCCGCCCAGTTATAGTGGGGGTTTCCCCAACGCTGGCCGGTAGCGGAAAAGTAGTCCGGGGGGACACCCGCAACAACCAGGGGTTGGCCATCCTCTGCAAGTTTAAAATAGTCGCGATTGGCCCAGACATCGGCACTGTCCCAGGCGACAAACAGCGGCATATCGCCAAACAAAAAGACACCTTTGTCGCGGGCGTAGTGACGGATAGTTTGCCATTGGCGAAAAAATAGAAACTGGGTAAATTTAAGCGCAAAAATCTCGGCGCCAAGGCGCTGTTGCGCATCGGCAATGGTTGATCTGTCACGGTCGCGCAGAGGTGGTGGCCAACAGTGCCAGGGCTGATTTTGCTGCTCCTCCCGGAGTGCCATAAACAGCGCAAAATTATCCAGCCAGGCCCTGGACTGACGACAGAAGCGCTTAAATTCAAGGCGCCTGTGGTCGCTCTCCGGTAATTGACTGAACTGCTTGCAGGCGCAATTAATGGCGGTACTCCTTACTTTGTCACTCTTTACCCTGTCACTCAGCTCTGATAGCGCCCTGGGCTGCAGGAAACCGCTTTCCAGCAGCCAGTCTAGGCCGATTAAATCGCTGTTGCCAGCCATTGATGAAAGGCACAGATAGGGTGATAGATCAGCATGGGGCCGGCCCATCGGCAGCAGCTGCCAGACACTGATACCGGCACAGGCAATCCAGTCAATAAAACGCTGCGCGGAATCAAAGCCACCCTGCCTATTTGACCCCACGGCAGGTAGCGAAGTGATGGGAGCTAGGACGCCACAGCGGCGCTGCTGGAGGATATCGATGGACTTGTGCGACGGCTTTTCTTGCGCCTTTATCCTCGAGGCGCCGGACACTTATTGCGCCTTGCGCATAACGCCACCCAGTGCGGGCTGCTCAAACTGCCCGGTGGATGCTGTGTGGGTAAAAGGTTCTTGCAAGTAGTCCGGGCACGGAGTTTTGAGCAACCGATAGAGTGCTCTGAGGTGCATGCGATAGAGCTTGTCGAAGGTAGCGATGGTCTCAGGCGGATTGTCACCACCGGGCCACCAGAACCAGTCTGAACCCTCGCAGATCGCCAGCTGTTTCTCAGCACTGGACTGTTCTTCAGCGCTTAATTGACCGCTGTCTATGACTCGATCAAAGCATTGTTTGGCGTGGATTAATATTTCCCAGGCGCGGTTCTTGTCGGCACTGCCAATCCAGGTGGCCAGATTGCCATGTACCCAGCTACCGCTGCGCAAATAGTTCAGTTCGCGATGCTGTGTTGCCAGGCAGTCAGAGAAGGTGGTTAGATTCAGCTGCGGGTGGCTGCCCAGGCGTCGGTAGAGTTCGCGCAAAAAGTAAAAGCCATTCTGGTGATAGTGCTCCCAGGCATTCTCGCCATCCATAATAATCGGCACCACGGAATTTTGCTGCTCGCCGCAGCGCGCCGCAATCTCCTCGAGACGCTGAATAAAATTTGCCACTGCATCATCCCCATGCCAGGAGGCGTAGGTAAAACCGATAAGGTCGGAGAGTTGGTCGTCGCGAAAGAAACAGCGTATCTGTTGATCGGGTAAATGGTAGGCGCAGTAGAGATCGCTGTGCCTATGGTGCGGCTCGGTATGCTGGCCAATCTCAAGACTGTTTTGCAGAACCGCACCGCCACTGGCAGCCCAGCTAAACCCGCTGCTGTTGAGCATTGCGAGAGTTTGCTGACTAATAGCGCCCTCCGCGGGCCAGCAGCCGCGAGGAGGCTCTCCAAAATGCTCGCTAAACATCTGTTTACCACTGTCAATATGCCATTGCAGGCGCTGCTCGCCACCGGGATAGGCCCTCTGTTCAGGCAGCGGCAACTCTGGTGTGGCTTCTGTAGCGCTGTGAAGATCGAGCAGCAGCGGTGCAATCGGATGGCCATAGGGTGTCATGGAGAGTTCTATGGTTTTGGCGCTGGCCAGAGCGCGATAGCGCGGGATAATCTGGCTGATCTGTTCGCTGATAATCCTCACCAGCTGGATGCGTTCAAACATGGTGTAGCGTCGCGCTTTTTTGATCAGAGTCTGCGCCCGAGGGTCGTCGCGGCGTACGGTTTCACCGAGCCATGTCAGGTGAAACCAAACCAGTAGGTCGGTAAAAAACTCATCACTGACATAATCGAGATGCCCGGGATTGTCGAGAATATGCTGGCCTATATTGGTCAGTGCCAGATACTGTTCGAAATGTTGGCCGCTGTTGAAGTTGTGGTGGCTGAGGCATGCCTTGACCAGCTGGTAGCGGTGCTCGGGATCAACATTGATTGCCGGTTCCACCAGTGCCGCCAGAATTGGCTCCCGGGGCGGTTGGTTATCGACAAAATAGGCGTTAAATTGACGGTTGTAATCGTCGATCTGCGCCAGCAGCAGGGGGCTAAAATTGATCACCGCACGGCTGTTGGGAACCTGCTCCAGATGGGCTGCCATATCAGCGTAATCCTTGATGGCGCGCAGATAAGCCCAGGGCTGGCTGATGTTTCCACTGAGACTGTCACGGTACTCTGGCTGGTGCATATGCCAGCAGAGCACGATATTGAGCGGGTTATCGGGGGGCATGGTGGAGTACCTGTCCGAGCATCTCCGCTGTCACCAGAACCACACCACCGGGACTGACATAAAAACGCTCGGCATCTTCGCGACTGTTTTCACCGATAACGCAGTTGTCTGGCACCACTGCACCCTTGTCGATCACCGCGTTGTTTATCCTGCACTGCCTGCCAATACGTACCTCGGGAAGCACGACCGAATTCTCGACGCTGCTGCCTTCATCGACAGTGACATTGTTGAACAGCAGGGCATGCCGAACCTTGGCGCCAGATATAATGCAGCCACCGGAGACCATTGAATCTATGGCTAATCCGCGACGATCGGGCTCATCAAAGACAAATTTTGCCGGTGGCGTCTGCTCGCGACAGGTCCAGATAGGCCACTCTCGATCATAGAGATTGAGCTCCGGGGTGACACCGATCAATTCAAGATTGCTGCGCCAGTAGGCATCCACCGTACCCACATCTCGCCAGTAGGCTTGACGCTGTTGATCGGCATCGCGAAAGGCGTAGGCATAGACCGGATATTTGTCGATTAGAGAAGGAATAATATCCACGCCAAAATCGTGGCCTGAACTGGGGCATTCGGCATCGGCAATCAGCTGATTGATAAGAAATTGGCTATCGAAAATGTAAATACCCATAGAGATCAATGCGCGCTCAGGCCTGCCAGGTATGGCGCAGGGATGCTTGGGTTTTTCGACAAAATCCCTGACTCGGCCTGCGCTATCAACCGCCATCACGCCAAAGGCGCTGGCCTGGTCTATGGGCATTTCGATACAGCCGATGGTCAACTTGGCGCCCTGTTCCACATGCTTAGCCAGCATCGGCCCGTAGTCCATTTTATAGATATGATCCCCGGCCAAAATCAACACATAGCGGGGGTTGTGATTGCGCAGAATATCGATGTTCTGGTAAACCGCATCCGCGGTGCCCAGATACCAGCAGCTCTCGAGGCGCTGCTGAGCGGGAAGCAGTTCGACAAATTCACCAAAATCAGCGTGGAGAAATCCCCAGCCGCGCTGTATATGCCGAATCAGTGAATGGGCTTTGTACTGGGTTAAAACCCCGATTCGGCGAATGCCGGAGTTGACACAGTTGGACAGGGTAAAATCAATAATCCTGAATTGCCCGCCGAAGGGCACCGCCGGTTTGGCGCGCCAGCGCGTGAGTTGATTGAGACGTGAACCGCAGCCGCCAGCAAGAATTAGCGCGAGACTGTTTTTGGTCAGTCGACTGACAAATCGACTGCTGTCCGCCCGGCGCACTGAGTCTGGCAACAAGCTTTTATCCACGACAATTTGGTTCACTGGTTGATCCAACTTTTTCGCGGGCTTTTTAGAGTATTTTTTAGCAAATTGCTCAGCAAGTTTTTATGCAAAATTTTCACTGCTTTATCCTTTTTTTCAATGGAAAAATTTGACCACTGACGAGGCTTGGCAATCTTGACCGCGATCAACACTTACGGGGCTAATTTCCCTGACTATTCATAGCGGTTTGCAGCCGTTATTTCACTGAAAGGAGTAGAGAGCAATGAACGTAAAAGAGATGATGACCAGTCAGGTATACACCTGCTCACCGAGCACCCCACTAAATAATGTGGCCATGACGATGTGGAATAATGACTGTGGAGCAGTGCCGGTTGTCGACGATCAACATAGGCCCATTGCAATGGTGACCGATCGCGATATAGCCATGGGTGCTGCCCTGCAAAAAAAACCACTCTGGGAGTTGACCGCGCGAGATATTACCGACAGTCAGCAGCTTTATAAGTGTGAGGCAGAGGCAGATGTCGAGCAGGCGCTAGATATGATGCGCGAGCACAGCGTGCGCAGACTTCCGGTAGTCAACAGTTCGGGGAAGCTGGCGGGCATTGTATCCTCCGGGGATATTATTGCCCGCGCCAATAGCGCCGAGGATGCAGCGCTGCCGTTCTATCGCACCGAGGGCATGTTAAAGGCAGTCACTGGCCATCACGCACCAATGCCATTGACGGTCTGAGGTTCTGCTATTAGTCACTCTTCTGATATAGAGCCAGGTAGCAGCAATCGCGAAACGCTGCCGGCGGCTCGCGGGCAAATGCCTAAATCGGTACAGCGCCTGTTGGAGATGCGCCATCACGACCCATTCAGTGTTTTGGGTCGTCACTGGGTCGCTGATGATCAATGGCGAGTTAGGGTGCTGTTGCCCAATGCCCAAAGCGCCTCAATCGAAGATCCGTCGATGCCCATGCAGCGGGTTGGCAATACGGATCTGTTTGAATGGGTTGGCAGTGAGGTGTTACCCAAGCACTATATGATCCGCTGGGTAGACCATCAGGGTAACTCCCATTATTCCTGTGACCCTTACAGTTTTGCCCCGCAACTCAGCGACCTCGATTTGCATCTGTTTGCCGAGGGCTGCCACGAGCATATCTACCAAAAGCTCGGCGCCCACCTGCACAAAGTTGACCATATAAACGGCGTATTATTTGCCGTTTGGGCGCCCGAGGCAGAGCGTGTCAGTGTGGTTGGCGATCACAACAACTGGGATGGTCGCTGTCATCCGATGCGTTCGCGGGGCAGGAGCGGGGTCTGGGAGTTATTTATTCCCGGACTCGGTGTGCAAGTGCTGTATAAATACGAAATCTCCCAGCGCGGCACCAGCAAACTCTCTCTGAAAGCCGATCCCTATGCCCAGTGTGGCCAGCTGCGCCCGGAAAATGCCTCGGTTGTCTGTGCGCAGAGTACCTTTAACTGGTCCGATCACCTGTGGATGGAGCAGCGCCGCCATTGGGACTGGCAGCGCCAGCCGGTGTCGGTGTATGAGCTGCATGCCGGTTCCTGGCGGCGCGACGAAAATGGCTGTTTTCTCAACTGGCGAGCACTCGCCGAGCAACTGCTACCCTATGTAGCGGATTTGGGTTTTACCCATATTGAATTGATGCCGGTAGCCGAGCACCCGCTGGATGAATCCTGGGGTTACCAGTGCACCGGCTATTATTCGCCGTCTAGTAGATTTGGCTCGGCGGATGATTTTCGCTACTTTATTGACTCTGCGCATCGCCACAAGATCGGTGTGCTTATTGACTGGGTCGCCGGGCATTTCCCCAAGGATGAGCATGGACTAGCGCGCTTCGATGGCTCGCCACTCTATGAACACTTTGATACGCGCCTCGCAGAGCATCCCGACTGGGGCACGCTGACATTTAATTTCGCCCGCAACGAAGTGAAGAATTTTTTACTCGCCAATGCCCTCTATTGGTTTAGGGAATTTCATATCGACGGCCTGCGTGTGGATGCCGTGGCCTCGATGATCTATCTGGATTACTCGCGGGATGAGAATGAATGGCTGCCAAACCAGTTTGGCGGCAATGAAAATCTCGATGCCATCGCTTTTCTGCAACAGCTTAATGAAATTGTCCACGAACAGTTTCCCGGTGCCATGATGATTGCCGAGGAGTCCACCCAGTGGCCCCAGGTTAGTCGGCCAACCTGGATTGGCGGTCTCGGGTTTTCCATGAAATGGAATATGGGCTGGATGCACGACAGTCTTGAATATCTCGCCAAAGATCCGATCTTTCGGCGCTACCATCACCAGCTCTTAACCTTTAGTGCCCTCTATGCCCATCACGAAAATTTTATGCTGGCACTCTCCCACGATGAAGTTGTCCACGGGAAAAAATCCCTGCTGGAAAAAATGTCTGGTGATGACTGGCAAAAATTTGCCAACCTGCGATTGCTGTATGTGTTTTTATACACTTGGCCGGGGAAAAAATGTCTTTTTATGAGCGGCGAATTTGCCCAGAGAGAGGAGTGGCGCTGCAATCAATCGCTGGATTGGCACCTGCTTCAGGAAGACGGCGCATATGGTCACAGGCATCGCGGTATTCAGCAGCTGGTCAGGGATCTCAATGCGCTCTACCGCCAGCACCCGGCGCTCTATCAACAGGACTTCGATGCCAGCGGTTTTATGTGGATTGATTGCCACGACAGCCAGCAGTCGGTTCTAGTATACCGGCGTATAGGTACCAGCGAATCGATACTGGTTGTACTTAATTTCACTCCCGTGCCCCGTTACCAGTACTCTATTGGCGTTGCCGAAAGTGGAACCTATCGGGAGCTGGTCAATTCCGACTCTTATTATTACGCGGGCAGTAATATGGGCAACAGTGGTCTGCTTAAAACGCAGCCGGTCGCCTGTATGGGCCAGCCACATTCGCTACCCATGCTTCTGCCGCCTCTGGCTGCAATTGTGCTGTGCAGAGAGGGGGAATGAGTGCCGTGAAGATTCTGTTTGCCTGCAGCGAGCTCTATCCACTGATCAAAACCGGCGGGCTAGCTGATGTTGCCTATAACTTGCCTCTTGCGCTGCGGCATCTCGGGCATCAGGTGCGAATTGTTATCCCCGCTTACCGCAGTTTACTGAACGAGCTTGCACACCTGGGTGCGGTTGTTGAGTACAGTACGCGTATTGATGGTTACCGAGTTAGCCTGTTACAAACCACCCTCGAAAACACGGCTATTCCAGTCTATTTAGTCGATTGTCCGGAGCTTTTTGATCGTTCCGGGGGGCCCTATGGTGAAGACCGCGAGCATGGCTGGCCAGATAATGCCAGGCGCTTTACGCTATTTTGTCGAATGGTCTGTCTGATTGCTCTGGATCACACTGGCCAGGCCTGGCAGCCAGATATTGTTCACTGTAATGACTGGCACACCGGGCTGATACCGCTCTTGCTGGCAACAGCTAAACCGCGGCCACAAACCCTGTTCACAATTCACAACCTCGCCTATCAGGGGTTGTTTGATGAGGCGATATTTAAGACCCTGGATCTGCCGGAGGTGGTCGCTGGTAAACGGCTCTGGGATTATCGAGCGCTGGAATTTTACGGTCAGATGTCGTTTATGAAAGCGGCCATAGTCTTCGCTGATGCGGTCAACACCGTGAGTGCAGGTTACGCCAGAGAGGTATTAACCGAACAGTTTGGCTGTGGTCTTGAGGGGCTTTTGCAGAGTATTGGCTCGCGCTTTTTGGGCATAGCCAATGGTATTGATACGCGAATCTGGGATCCCTGCAATGATCGGTTGATCGATACGCTGTATGGCTCCAGCAGCCTGCACCGTAAAATTTTTAATAAATTGGCTCTGCAGGAGGCATTTTTTCAGCCGCGCAATACTGATCGCCTGGTGCTTGGGGTAGTCTCGCGCCTGACGCCACAAAAAGGGATCGACCTGTTACTAAAAGCGCTACCGCAAATTATGCAACTGCCAGTGGATATTCTGCTGCTGGGTAGTGGTGACCAGGCTTTGGAAAAAGCATTAAAACAGGCAGAGCTAAACTATCCGTCGCGGATTGGCATCAAGCTGGGTTATGACGAAAAAATTGCCCACCTTGTTATTGCCGGGGCCGATGCACTGCTAATTCCCTCGCGCTATGAACCCTGTGGTCTGACCCAGATGTATGCTCAGCGTTACGGGACCATTCCGGTCGCCCATGGTGTCGGTGGACTGGCGGACACCATTATCGATATACCGCCATTTTCCGACGATATTGCCGATGCTACAGGGGTGTTGTTTTGGGAGTATAGTGCCAGCGCACTGGTCGAGGCACTGCAGCGGCTGGCGTTTGTTTATGCCAATACATTGTTGTGGCGTGACTTGCAGCGCAGCGCGATGCACCAGGACTTCTCCTGGGAGAAAAGTGCCAGAATCTATGCCCAACTCTATATGTCACTGCGGTCTCAACGATGCTAGATTCCGAGACTATTTTTCCAGATAACCGACCACCGCCAAAGCTAACTCTGGCGGTGGTGATAGGGGCATAGAAAACTGCTCCTCAGGACTGAATTTGGATAAGCTTTGGCTTTGATATCTCACGTTTACCCAGAGTGATTTTCAAAACCCCGTCCTTACCCTTGGCGACTATTTTTTCAGGATCCGCAGAGTCTGGAAGGCTAAAGCGTCGATGAAACTTGCCATGGCAACATTCACTGCGATAGTAACCATTGCGCTCCTCGTTTTTCTCCGTCTGGCGCTCGCCCTTAATGGATAAGATGCCATCGTTCATACTGACCTCGATATCTTTGGTTTTGACGCCGGGAATATCCGCGCTGATGATAAATTCATTTTCGTCCTCAACTATATCAACCGTTGGTATCCACTGGCTGGTAATGACACTGCTGTCTTCGTCATTGAAAATAGACGTCCTTTCGCCGAAGTTGCGAAAAAAATTGTTAAATTCGTCCTGGAAACGATGCATTATCTGGCTGGGTTCTCTTAACATTAGACTCATCTCAAATCTCCTTTTTTAAATATACAGATGACAAAATTTTGCTCAGTCACCGGTGGGCTGTGGGTAAAATTATAAATAGCAGTCGCCGCTAATAATTGATGGCCATCAATATGCAGACGCTAAAATGGCGGACTCTTTCTCTATACTTTTTTCAATTTGGTTATAAATCCACTATGCGCAAATTAGTGAAAAATTTCACCGCGCGAAGAAATACGCTGAGTACTGCTAAAAGGTCTGTCCAGGTGGGCAAAAACGCAATTTCTGTTCACAGAACTGGTGCTAGAATTCCTCACCGTTTTTGTTAAATCTTCCAATGGAACTGGAGCCTTGAATATGTCGGTTTTCTCTCACCGCGAGTTTGATAATCACCAGCAGATCGCTTTCTTTAACGATAATAAAACCGGCCTAAAAGCCATTATTGCCGTTCACAATACCAATCTTGGCCCGGCCCTTGGTGGCTGTCGCATGTGGCCCTACGCTACCGATGAGGAGGCCCTGACCGATGTGCTGAGGCTCTCCAGGGGGATGACCTATAAGTCTGCCCTTGCCAATCTCAAACTGGGTGGAGGCAAGGCGGTGATTATTGGTGATCCGCGCAGCCAAAAGAGCGATGATCTGTTCTACGCCATGGGTGACTTTATCGAAGGCTTGGGAGGGCGCTATATCACCGCGGAAGACTCCGGAACCTCAGTCCCCGATATGCTTAAAATAGCCCGGCGCACCAGCTACATCAGTGGTGTGGATAGTGCCTCAGATCATGGCGGAGACCCATCGCCCAGCACTGCTTACGGGGTGTTTGTCAGTCTTCGTGAAGCAGTGGCCCACAAGCTTAGAAGTGCCAATCTCGAGGGGCTGAAAGTTGCCATTCAAGGCCTCGGCAACGTCGGTTATAGGCTGGCAGTGTTCTTGCACAAAGCCGGCGCGAAACTCTATGTCACCGATATAGTACAGGCCAATGTGGATCGCGCTGTACGGGAATTGAATGCTACTGCAGTGGCCGGAGATAAAATCTTTGCCCTGGATGTGGATGTGTTCGCACCCTGTGCTCTGGGGGCTGCAATCAATGACCAGACCATCGGCCAAATCAAGGCGAAAATTGTTGTCGGCGCAGCCAACAATCAACTGGCGACTAGTGCCCATGGACAGGTGCTTCACGATCGCGGGATATTGTATACGCCGGACTATGTGGTCAATGCCGGTGGCATTATCGATGTCTATTACCAGCGTGAAATGCTCAGCGCAGACTACAGTGCGGAAAATTATGCCACTGATCTGGCCAGCAAAGTTGAGGGTATTGGCGGCACCTTAAAGGAGATATTTGTGCGCAGTGAAGCAGAGGATGTTCCCACCTTTGTGATTGCCGATCGGGTCGCTGAAGAGCGCTTTAATAGCGTTGGCAATTCCTGGCAGCCCACTAGGCTAGATGACTCAGTGGCAACTCGGTCTTATAGCAAATCGGTTTAAGGGAAAAACTACTCTTGACATGATCCAGGCCCTCGACCTGGGTCAGTTTGTCGAGAAACGCTTGATAGGCGAGCAGGTCGGGTGCGACCACGCGAATCAGGTAATCAAAATCGCCGGTCATCAAATAGCACTCCATCACTTCTGGCCAGTTCATAACCTGGTGGGCAAAGTGGTCGAGATCTTTCTTTACTTGATGGTGCATGGTGACCTGGACAAAAACGGTCACCGGCAACCCTACTTTGAGGGGATCAATCAGCGTGACTCGGCGGGTGATGTAGCCAAGGTTTTCAAGATTTTTTACCCGTCTTGAACAGGGCGACGGTGAAAGGCATACCTGGTCTGCCAGCTCGAGGTTTGACAGACCCGCATCGGCTTGCAGGATATCGAGAATCTTCCAGTCAATCATATCCAGTTTGTATTCACTCATAGGGCACTCAAGTTTTTAAGGTGATTGATTTGCGTTTGATCAGTGCAAAGACAGATTCTGAGAGTTTTACTTAAGGCAGTTTCAAGGCGCTAAAACGGCTCTTAACAGTTAAAAATAGATTGCAAAATCTCGCCAAGGTTCGCACCTAATTGGATGTTTAATCTGAGTATAGGAAAGATTGCGCAATAATTTGTTATTAAGATTGGTGTTTACGCTACAACCTATCTTAACCCTATCTGCGACTAGAGCACTTTGGCAGGATTCCCTAGCACTGCTCATGCTAATTTTACGACTTGAAACAAGCGCTTATATGAACGCGTCAAAGGGGTTTTACTGACAAAAATAGAACCCTGACTGACAGAATGAAATGGAATTACAGGGGTGTCACTTACATGGCCGTTAAACATGCACATAAAAGTATTGCATCCAACAATCTGATAAACACACCGCTGTTTATGGATGGGTCCGCACTGTCTATTCCCACGCTCAGCCTGTTGCAGGCAGACGGCAGTCTGGTTGCCGGCGCCAGGCAGCCGGGATTAGGTCAGGAACTGGCAGAAAAAATTTATAGGGATATGGTTTATATACGCCTGCTCGACGAGCGCATGGTCGCTGCTCAGCGCCAGGGACGATTGAGTTTTTATATCACCTGTACCGGCGAAGAGGCCGCGGTGGGCGGCACGATTGCCGCCTTTAGTGAGGACGATATGGTCATGGGACAGTATCGCGAGCAGGTTGCCCTGCGCTTTCGCGGCTTCACCACCGAGCAGTTTATGAACCAGTTGTTCAGCAATGCCGATGACCTCGGCAAAGGACGACAAATGCCGGTTCACTACGGCTGTCGCGCGCTTAACTTTATGACCATTCGCTCGCCGCTGGCAACCCAGATTCCCCAGGCTGCAGGCTATGCCTACGGTCAAAAGCTGGCGGGAAACAGAGCCTGTACCCTGTGCTATTTTGGCGATGGTGCGGCCTCGGAAGGGGACTTCCACGCCGGCCTGAATATGGCGGCGGTTCTTAAAAGCCCGGTGGTCTTTGTGGTACGCAATAATGGCTACGCGATCTCAACTCCCTCCACTGAACAGTATGCCAGCGATGGTATCGCCCCTCGCGGTGTGGCTTACGGAATTAAAACCATTCGTGTCGATGGCAACGATTTTCTGGCGGTATACGCTGCCGCAGTGGAGGCGCGAAAGATTGCCGTTGAGCAGCAACAGCCGGTATTGATTGAAGCTATGACCTTCCGCCTTGGCGCCCACTCCACATCCGATGATCCCAGTGGTTATCGCAGCCCCAAAGAGGAGGAGAAGTGGAGGCAGAAAGATCCCCTGCATCGCATGAAAAACTGGCTGATCAAACAGCAGTGGTGGGATCAGAGCCGCGATGAAGCACTATACAAGGAGAGCCGCAGCGAGATTCTCGTCGAACTCAAGCTGGCAGAAAAGCGTCCCAAGCCCGCCGTCAAAGAATTAATTAATGACGTCTATAAAACGCCGCCGCCCCATCTTGTCGAGCAGCTCAAATCCCTGGAAGACCATATAGCCAAATATCCACAGAGTTATTTAATGCACGGCGAGGACTAGGCGATGAACGACATTGCAACAACGCGAATGAATCTGCTTCAGGCAGTTAATAGCGGTTTGGATACAGCCATGGCCGCTGACCAAAAGGTTGTATGCCTAGGGGAGGATATAGGCAAGTTTGGCGGTGTATTTCGCGCCACCAGCAATCTCCAGGAAAAGTATGGCAAGCCGCGCTGTTTTAATACTCCATTGACCGAGCAGGGTATTGCCGGTTTTGCGGTGGGCCTCGCGGCCCAGGGCTCGGTGGCGGTGGCAGAGATACAGTTTGCCGACTACATCTTTCCGGCCTTCGACCAGATCGTCAATGAAGCGGCCAAGTTCCGCTATCGCAGTGGCGATGAATTTAACTGTGGCGGCCTGACCATCCGCGCCCCCTATGGCGGCGGTATTGATGGCGCTCTCTACCACTCACAATCCCCGGAGGCCTATTTTTGCCATACTCCCGGTCTTAAGGTGGTGATCCCCAGCAACCCCTATCAGGCCAAAGGCCTACTGCTGGCCGCTATTCGCGAGCCGGATCCGGTAATCTTTTTTGAACCCAAGGCGATCTATCGCGCCGCAGTGGGTGAAGTGCCGGTGCGGGACTATGAATTGCCTCTGGGTGTCGCACAAGTGGTGCAGCAGGGCACAGATATTACTCTGCTGGGTTGGGGCGCACAGATGCTGCAAATTGCTAAAGCGGCCGAGCTGGCCGCCGCCGAGGGAATCTCCTGTGAGCTGATTGATCTCTGCACACTGTTACCCTGGGACAGGGAGACCGTTAGCGCCTCGGTATGCAAAACCGGTCGCCTGCTGATCAGCCATGAAGCACCACTGACCGGCGGTTTCGCCGGCGAGATTGCCGCGACTATTCAAGAGCAGTGCTTTCTCCATCTGGAGGCACCGATTAGCAGGGTCACCGGATTGGATACGCCATTTCCGCTAATTCAGGAAAAACAGTACCTGCCAGACCATCTAAAAATTTATGAAGCGATTAAATCGACTCTGGCGTTTTAACACTTGTTTTCAAGGAGAGAGAGATGCAAAAAGATTTTATATTGCCTGATATTGGTGAGGGTATCGTCGAGTGTGAAGTGATTGAATGGAAGATCAAAGAGGGTGAGAGGATCGAAGAGGACCAGATTGTTGTCGATGTCAGTACCGATAAGGCCATTGTTGAAATTCCCTCGATGTACAACGGCCGCATTACCAAGCTGCATTATGCTGAAGGTGACACCGCCAGAGTCCATGAGCCACTGTTTGCGATTGAATTAGATGAACAGGAAGAGACAAAGGCAGTGGGGGTGCGCACTGTTGCCAATGGCCGACCCGAGAGCACAGCAACTCCGATCGCGGCGCTTCAGCCAAGAGCAGCTGAACCCCCTCAAAGCAGCTGCAGCGAAAAAGTATTAACCACCCCGGCGGTGCGCAAAATGGCCCGCGAGCATCAGCTGGATTTGGCGGCCATAGTGGGGACAGGTAAGCAGGGGCGCGTATTAAAAGAAGATGTGCTGGGTTTTTTGGCCGCGGAAGATAAATCCTCGTTGTTATCCACAGCAGCTGAAACTGCGTTTGCACTGGAAGATCGCGTAGAGTCAATAAAAGGCGTGCGCAAGATTATGGCTGAGCGCATGAGCGACGCGCTCTCGAGTATTCCTCACTTTAGCTATGTAGATGAACTGGACGTGACCCGCTTGATGGCGTTGCGCGAGGAGCTTAGAGAGAGCTATGCCACAGATGATTTAAAGATAACCCTGATGCCGTTATTGATTAAAGCACTGTCTCTGGCGATTAATGAATTCCCAATTCTCAATAGTCGCTGCGATGCGGACTTTACCGAGCTGACCTACGTTGCCAGCCACAATATAGGCATGGCAGTGGATGGCAAAACCGGTCTACTGGTGCCGAATATCAAAAATGTTCAGCAACTGGGCATAGTGGAGATAGCCCGGGAGGTGATGCGCCTCACCGCGGCCGCCCGCAGCGGCAAAATCGACCCCCAGGATCTCGCCGGGGGAACCATCACTATATCCAATGTAGGTGCGATTGGCGGCACAGTGGCAACACCAATCATCAACAAACCGGCGGTGGCGATTGTGGCTCTGGGCAAAATCCAGACTCTGCCGCGCTACGACCAACAGGGCAATTTAGAGCCGCGAAAAATAATGACAGTCAGCTGGTCTGGTGATCACCGAGTGATAGATGGCGGCACTTTGGCCCGATTTAATAATTTATGGATGCGTTATTTGCAGGTTCCGTCGACCATGTTTGCTGTTATGCGCTAATGCCCATGAATAAGCCCTGTAATGATGTCTGGCTAATGGTTCTAGAGAGGAGGTTCTGACAGTTGAATTTACCTGAGCGCAAAAATTTACAGCACTTCTATATCAATGAAGAGCAGTCGTTTTATCTTCTCAGTCATAAAGATGCGCGCAAACTGAAAAGCTGGTTGCAGCTCTGCGAATTCCAGTTAGCACGGCTTGGTTACAGTAATATCGAATTAATTGGCAACGGCGCCTACGGCTTTGTTTTCGCCGGTACCGCTAGCGCAGGCGAAAATGCAGAGCCGCAGCAATATGTTTTTAAGTTCTCGCGCATTACGCTGCCCCAGCATATTAAGGATCGCCTTGAAGAGGAGGGCTTTATGCTCAGCCAGGTTGAGCATCAGGGAATTCCTGAATTTATCGCCTTCCAGACAGTTCGCGGACAATCCATCTTGATGATGTCTCGCGCCCCGGGAATTAATCTCAAGGAATACGCCCGCCAGGTGGGCAGAATCAAACCCCGGTTGTTGTTAAAGATCGCCGCACAGATGGCCGATATCCTGCTGCGCCTGCGCAACAATGTCGGGCGCTCGACCATTGTCCACGGCGATATTAAGCCTTCTAATATTATGTTTGATCCACACAGCGAAACTATTTCGCTAATCGACTGGGGCGCAGCCGTGTTTGCCCAGGAGGACCATCTCGGTGATCGCGTTGACAGTCTCGGCCTCGATGCAATCAATATGGAATATCAGAAGAGCAATGCCAAACTCGGTGATATCTATTTTATCGGGCAAGAGCAGTTGCAGGGTGCCTGTTCATCGCCGCGCTTTGATGAGCAGGGTCTTGCCGGAACACTCTATGCACTGGCCTCGGGGCAGGGCAGCCGTTTTGGTAAAAATGTCATTACTCCGGAGTCGCTGGGGCTGCCCATAGAATTTGCCCGAACCCTGGCCGGCATGCTCGATGATGATGGCAATACACGCTGCCGGGCCGGCGATTATTTCTTCGAGAATATGCGCTATATGAAGCATATAGTCAGCCCCCAAGGGAGCGCAGAAGAGGCATTGCCAGAATCGCAAATCCCATTGCTAATCGCAAGCAGCGCTGAGGTGGTGGAGACTGTGGTTTATAGCTCGCGCAGGGGGTTCCTTCGTCGGGAGATCGGCTCAGAGGTGTTTGATTCACATCCGCACTATGCCGAACATCCGCTGGCGGGTAATCTGCAGGGCTATGGAGAGTATAAAAATTATCTCAGTGGTATGGGTGATACCGAAAAGGCCTTTGTAATTGCCGTCAGTCATCTCGGTTGCTATCCGGTTGTCGGCGGGCTGGCCGTTAACTGGGATGATGGCGGTGTCTATATAGATTCAAACCTCAGTCTGTACGATCCCAGTCTTGCCCCGGCACTGATTAATGCAATAAATAACCTTGTCACTCTGGGGCGCGCCATTAGTAAAAAAGGCATTTTTAAAAGCTGTATGTTTGATGCCAGAAAAACCCTGCATATCGAGCGTAAAAGCATCAAGGAAAGGTTTGTTGCCAACGACGATGTGCAGATTTCCTTTGAGATAAGCGAGTCGCTATCGCTAAAAAATAACGATAACCAGACTCTGCTGCACTCCTATTTTGAGGATGGTAGCGATCCTGATGAACGCCTGCAGCTACCAGAACCGATTATGAAGATATTGGCGATCATGAATCAGATTCACCACACCGGCTGTATTATTTTTGAGGCCATAGAGAAAGATTTAAAAATTCACAATTACCTAACCCTGCTAGATAAATCCAAAGAGCAGGCGTTTCGTCAATGTCTTGATGAGATTCTCGTCAACCTGCCACAGATCGATGGCCTGGGGGTTTCGGGTTTTATGAAGTTACCCTATAAAAACAGCAAGTTTTTTACTTATCAGGAGAAACAGCCCGAGAAATTTGCTGCCTGAAAAGAAGCGCATTAATTGTTTATTCAAAATGCTCGCCCCCTGCTTTGCAGGGGGCAATTTGTTGATCAAGCGCTTGATTAATTAATCGGGGTAAAGCGGATCCAGTTCATATTCCACGATGAACCCAAGGCATTTATACGCATAACCTGCTCTCCGGCTTGCAAGTTGGCGGTGGACGAATGAGTTTCCCAGTTTTGCCATCCACCAGTATTGGGCACGCTTTGACTGTCTATACTCTGGCCGTCGATCAGTACATTAAACCCGGTGCTGCCCACTAAGCTGGCGAGTCGATATTCAATCAGGTAGCTACCCGGCGTTTGTACATCAATGTTGTACTCCAACCAGTCACCGCTATCCACATAACCAATATTTTTACTGCCACCAGTGCCGCCACCGCTATCTGAGGAGGCTTCGGTTCTAATGCCGGACATCGCCGAATACTGTTCAGCCTCAATGGTACCGGGAACCGAGAAGGTGATCTGCTGCTGGCCAGCGCTATTGTCGAGAGTGTCGAGATTGTCACCCAGCGTGTCGCTATCCTGATAGGTCAAGCCAAATCCGTAGGCAAACAGCGGATCATAATCTGCGTCATTGCGATTGAGAATTACCTGGCTGGTGCTTCTTGGCCAGGAGAATGACAGCTTGCCACTAAAGTCAAAATTGGTTTCACCGGCGGCATTTTTAAAGATAACATCGGCGATACCGCCACCTTCGCTGCCTGGCAGCCATGCGGCGACAAAGGCATTGGAGGCGTTGAGTTCCTTGTTAACCCACAGCGGGCGACCGGATAAAAAGATCGATACCACCGGGATCCCCTGGTCGCGCAGGGATTGCAGAAGTGCCAGGTCAGACTTATTACCATTCTGGTACTCGATATTATTTAAATCGCCGACACCCTCGGCATAGGGTGACTCGCCAAACACCACAATAGCGACATCCGGTTTGGCACCGCTGTAATTGCCACCGACACTTAGGCGGGTCGTACCACCAGCGGCACTCACCGCTGACTGAATACCGGCATAGATGGTCGTGCCGCCGGGGAAAGAGTTATTGGCATTTTCGACGCCCTGCCAGCTAATGGTCCAGCCACCGCTCTGTTTGCCGATATCATTGGCGCCACTGCCTGCAACCAGCACATTGGCATTCGGCGACAGCGGGAGGATATTGTCACTGTTTTTTAGCAGTACCAGTGATTCGCGAACCGCCTGACGGGCAACAGCACGATGCGCCGCAGAACCCAGCAGAGCATTGTTGTTGGCATGCAAGCGCTCAGAGGGTTTGACCTTGTCGGCAAAGCCGGCACGCATTTTGACGCGCAGAATACGCGTCACCGCATCGTCGATACGCGACATGGGGATGGTGCCGTTTTCAACCTGAGCGATGGTATTCTCGATAAACTGCTGCCAGGCAAAGGGCACCATAATCATATCGACGCCGGCCATAATTGCCTGAGCACATTGACCGTCACTACAGCCAGGCACTTGACCATGGCCGTTCCAGTCACCAATGACGAAGCCATCAAAGCCCATCTGTTCTTTAAGGACATCGGTCAGCAGGTAGTCACTGCCATGCAGCTTGGCGCCATTCCAGCTGTTGTAAGAGGCCATAACGGTCTGCGCACCTGCACCCAGAGCACTGAAGTAGCCCTGGGCGTGAATATCTCGCAGTATGTTTTCACTAACCACGGTATTGCCCTGGTCAATGCCGTTCTGCGTGCCGCCGTCGCCAATAAAATGTTTCGCTGTGGCTATGACCTTGGCGCTGCCAAAACGGTTGCTATCATCACCCTGCATGCCTTTAACAATTTCACCGGCATAGGCCCTGACAATCTCAGGGTCCTCGGAGTAGCCCTCATAGGTTCGGCCCCAGCGATCGTCGCGAACAACAGCCAGGGTGGGAGCAAATACCCAATCGATACCAGTGACTGCAACTTCCAGAGCAGTAATCTCGCCAATTTGACGCATCAACGCGGGGTTGTTGGTCGCGCCAAGGCCAATGTTATGCGGAAAAATAGTCGCGCCAATTACGTTGTTATGACCATGAACGGCATCGGTTCCCCAGATAAGCGGAATGCCCACACCGCCGTCACTGGTATCGGTGCTGGCCTCGTAGTAACTATCCGCCAGCGCCACCCAGTCGGCAATGCTCGAGTTCATACCATTGGGCCAACTTCCACCCCCGTTGAGCACAGAGCCCAGATTAAACTGGCGTACCTCTTCCGAGCTAACAGCGCTGATTTCAGCCTGAACCATCTGGCCAACTTTTTCGGCGATCGTCATCTCAGCAACCACCAAGCCAACAACGGCATCCACATCTTCAGTAACCACACTGTTCACTGCGGGCCAAGTGAACGGCGCATTGCTGGCATTGACGGTAATTGAAACCGTGGCTGAGGACTGATCACCATCTGTATCAACCACAGTGTAGGTCAGACTATCAGTGCCACTAAAACCACCATTAGGCGTGTATATAAGCGTGCCATCGTCACTCACCGTGGCAACGCCATTACTCGGAGAGCTCGCAAGGCTGTAGGTCACCGGAGTATCGTTAAGGCCGCTGTCATTGCTGCGCAAATTGGCGCTCAAGGCGTTATTTTCATTGGTACTAAGACTGTCAGCTACAGCGGAGGGTGTATTGTTCACCGGTGTTGGTGTTGGTGTTGGTGTTGGGGCGGGCGCTGAGCCACCGCCGCCGCATGCACTGAGTGTAACGGCTAATAGTACCAGGCCGAACTTATGAGCCATGCCTAGAGCATTGGGTTTCGAACTGTATTTTTTATGATATTTATGCACCGAAATTCCCCATTATAAAGTTATGCTCATTGTCAACTAAAAGGCTTTTGTAATGCACCAAATTAAGCCTGAAGGTATTAAAAAAAAGACGAGCAGAAACTGTGGGTATATAAATTGGGGTCAGATGACAATTTACACAGTCATGCTGTTTATTGGGGTCGATGTTTTACAGATGAACAAATAATGCTTTTAAAGGCGCTTCTAGCCTGTTTAAGGTCAGGCTGTTTTACGGCTTTTTGATTGACCGCAGCGAAAGACTCTTTATAAACTGAGGTTTTACAACCCATCGCCATGATTAATGTTGATTTCGATTACATAGTCGAAAGGGAAACCTAATGAAATTTTTTACAAAGGTTGCTGGTTTAGTAGCCGCTGCCAGACTCAATGAAGAAGCACTTTACGCGAAAGTTCACGCTGAAATAGAAGCCGGTGATATTAGACAGGGCTTATGGTTGAAGGCTCTATCGGATACTAACGGCAATGAGCTGCAAGCCAAGTCAAAGTACGCAAAGGCAAGAGTAAAATCTCTCAAAGATGAAGCCGCCCTGACGAAAGTGATCTTGGAAGAACAAGAGGATGCTGCTAGAGAAAGGCAAAGGCAAGAGCGAGCTTCAAAGGAAAAGCAAAGGCAAGAGAAGGCTGCCAAAGAGAAGCAACGGCGTGAGGAGGCTGCCAGAGAGAGACGAAGAGCTAATGTTAGGCCTGACAATTCGCAACAAAAAAAGCCTCAAGCAAGATTGTTGGAGGAGACTAAGAATGCTGAACAATCGTTAGATCTAGCCGAAGTAGAAAGCTTCCTGGCGCAACACAATTATAAGTTGAAACCTTGTGGAAATGGATGGGATATTAGAGAGCCTCTTGGGGGTAGAGTGAGATGCACCAATGTTAATCAGCTTATTGAGTATGCCATGACAAGGATGCCGAAATACAAATCATCAGATGAAGCAGCTAATCAGGATCAAGTATCAGATTTAGACAAAGTAAAAAATTTTCTTGCGCAACACAATTACAAGTTAAAAGTTTGGGCCAATGGGTGGGAGATTAGAGAGCCTCTTGGCGGCAGAGTGAGACTTGCTAATACTGATGAGCTTATGGGATACGCAGCAGATAGAGGTTTCTAGAATAAATTGTGATCAGATGAGAGTTTTTATGGGCATAGTTTGTGAACCTCTTATCGGTTCAAGTCCCGGTTGGAATAATCTGCAATAGTGTAGGGTGTTCAGCCGAATTAGCTTTAAATATCTATTGGTGCCCAGGAGAGG
>JAYOUA010000014.1:0-48872 GCA_038150705.1 Porticoccaceae bacterium
ATCCGCTTTACGCAAGGCCGCACTTGGTCTAATTAGTATTGAGGAAGCCAACCGCATCACTAAAGACTAGATACCCAAAAATATTAAATTTAAAGGAAGGAATATTTCATGGCGACAACAGCCGATACCCAGCTATTCGTCTACAGGGGCAAAAACCGCAAGGGTGAAAAAGTTGAGGGCGAACTGCGTGCCGACAGCCTCTCGCTGGCCAAGGGCCAGTTGCGCAAACAGGGGATTATTTCCACATCGTTAAAAAAGAAACCCAAGGCACTGTTTCAGCGCAGTAAAAAAATTACGCCGGCCGATATTGCGCTGTTTACCCGACAACTGGCAACCATGATGAAGGCTGGCGTTCCACTGGTGCAGTCATTTGATATTGTTGCCGATGGTTTCGACAATGAATCGATGAAGGAGTTGATCTTCCAGATTCGCGATGATGTTGCCGCCGGCGGTGGCTTTGCCAATGCGCTGCGCAAGAATCCGCGCTATTTCGATGATCTATTCTGTAGTCTCGTGGATTCCGGTGAAACGGCGGGTGCGCTGGAGACAATGCTCGATCGAGTTGCCACCTACAAGGAGAAGACCGAGCAGCTTAAAGCAAAAATCAAAAAGGCCATGACCTATCCGATTGCCGTGCTGGTGGTGGCGCTTGTTGTCACGGCTATTCTGCTTATTAAGGTGGTGCCGGTATTTGCCGAGACTTTTAGTAGCTTTGGCGCCGACCTGCCGGCCTTTACGCTGTTTGTGCTGGGCCTGTCTGAAGCGCTACAAAATTCATGGATGGTGGTTCTGGCTGTCACTGCAGGGGCTATCTATGCCTTTAAGGAGGCGCGTTTCAGGTCGCAGGCATTTGCCTACGGGGTGGATAAATATATTCTCAAAGTGCCGGTTGTTGGCGCCATTGTCTACGACGCAATAGTGGCGCGCTTTGCCCGAACTCTAGCGACAACCTTTGCCGCTGGTGTGCCTATTGTCGATGCCCTTGAGTCGGTGGCCGGCGCCGCCGGCAATGCCCTTTACCGTGATGCGATTATGCGGGTTCGCGATGATGTGACCACGGGTATTCAACTGCATCAGGCCATCAAAGCCAGTGGAATGTTTCCTATTTTGCTGCAACAGATGGCGGCTATTGGTGAGGAGTCCGGTGCACTGGACGAGATGCTGGAAAAGGCGGCAACCCATTATGAGGAGCAGGTGGATAATTCCGTGGATAATCTCACCAGTCTTCTGGAGCCGATGATTATGGCGGTGCTGGGAATCTTGGTTGGCGGGCTGTTGATTGCTATGTACCTGCCGATATTCCAGTTGGGTAATGTTGTTTAGGTAGTTTATTTGTCATCTCGAACGCAGGTGAGAGATCTCTGCAATCGGCGGGAAGATCCCCCGTAGCTGCCCTCTGTCGGGATAACATAATTTGACGGCTCTCCCGGAGGGATGACATTGTCTGTTATTCACCACATAATTGGGTACTGTGGGGACTGTTAGTCTAAATTAAGGTGAACAAATCGTTTTAATAACCCTTACCGGTGCCGGTGATACCAGCGCTCAAACCAATGACTTTTCTGTGAAAAACCTATGTCTTTAGATCTTGGCTTATCACCTTCTGCTCTGGCGCTGGCCGCCCTGCCCTTTGGCCTGATTATCGGCAGCTTTCTCAATGTTGTAATTCTGCGTTTTCCAGAACAACTCAAAAATAACTGGCGGCGCGAGTCGCAAGACTTTTTAGGTCTAACTGTCGAGCCCGCAGAGGAGATTTCTCTGGTAATGCCCACTTCGCGCTGCCCTTCCTGCGGTGTACCAATCAAGCCCTGGCACAATATTCCTGTTATTAGCTATGTATTTCTGCGCGGTAAATGTACTGCCTGTTCGACTCCTATTTCTATCCAATACCCGCTGGTAGAACTGCTCTGCGGATTGGCGACAGCCTTTGTGGTCTTTGAGTTTGGATTTTCGCTGCTGACTGCCTACTGCCTGCTATTTACCTGGATTCTGATTGCTCTGACCGGCATTGATTTCCACGATCAGCTGCTACCGGACCAGATTACCCTGCCGCTGTTATGGGTTGGACTGTTTGCCAATCTAGGCGCTACCTTTGTACCCATCAATGACGCGGTAATCGGTGCCCTTGCCGGTTACCTGTCGCTGTGGTCAGTGTTCTGGGTATTTAAGTTACTTACCGGCAAGGAGGGTATGGGCTACGGCGACTTTAAACTGCTGGCTGCTCTGGGTGCTTGGATGGGCTGGCAGATGCTGCCGCTGATTATTGTTCTCTCTACCTTTGTTGGGGCCGCGGTGGGTATTGTCGCTGTTGTCGCCAAATCCCGGGATCGTCAGATGCCGATTGCCTTTGGACCATTCCTGGCGATGGCCGGTTGGATTGCCCTAATCTGGGGTGATAAGATTCTCGAGACTTATTTGAGCCTGATTATTTAAGACTCTGTGCTTTTTAGAAAGTCGTTTATTAACGGGAATTAAAGCGAGCCAGATTGAACCTTACAGATAGACCCATTATCGGTTTAACCGGCGGTATCGGCAGTGGCAAAAGCACTGTTGCCGCAGCTTTTCGCCAACTGGGTATCGACACTGTGGATGCCGACCAGGCATCGCGTGCGGTTGTCGAGCCAGGTATGCCGGCGCTGGCAGCGATTGGCGATCACTTTGGTACGGATATTCTTCAGGGTGATGGCAGTCTCGATCGCGCAGCGCTGCGCAGCATTATTTTTTCCGATCCGCAGCAAAAGACCTGGTTGGAATCTCTTCTGCACCCGTTAATTCGCGAGTGGATCATTCAGCAGTTGCAGAACAGTTCTAGCCCCTATGTTATTCTCGAGTCTCCCCTGCTCTTTGAAACCGACCAGCATCAACTTGTGGATACGGTTGTGCTGGTGGATTTATCGGAGGAACTACAAATAGAGCGTGCCTGCACCCGGGACAATAATCTTGCAGATCAAATCAAGCGTATAATTGCCTCTCAGATGCCGCGGCAGGAAAAGGTATCTCGGGCGGATTTTGTGTTTGATAATTCGCAACCACTGGAGACTGTGGCTAATCGCGTAGCAGATCTGCACCGGCAGTTTTTAAGCCTGGCAACGGCTTAAACCCTCAGTAACACGACAAGCAAAACCAAGGACATATAGTATGAGCAGCGTTACCACAGTTGACTGTCCCACCTGTAAAAGCAAAGTGCAGTGGACTGACAAATCTCCCTATCGACCCTTTTGCAGCGATCGCTGCAAACAGATAGATTTTGGTGGCTGGGCTCAGGAGAGTTTCGCCATCAAGGGCTCTGCGATTGTCGATCCAGAATTGATGGATCCGGAGCAACTCGGTGCTGAGCTGCTGGAGGCCGGTCTGATCGATCCGAAGCTGTTGGATAAGTAGCTTCCAGAAAAACAGTTACTGGCAAATCCCCTGCTCGGAGAGCCGCTGTAAGATAGGTCGGTTGGCTGCCGGAAACTCAAACAGGCGCTCAGGCTTGTCCACCAACAATTCTGCTATATCAACCCAGCGACACTCCTGGCCTTCTTTGCCGCGCGCTGTGCCGGTAAAACCATTGACCTGCCAGATATCCAGAAATACCTGCTTATCAGGGTAATCGTGTTCAACCTGAATATAGGGTTGAGCCGTTTCAATACGAATATCCAACTCTTCGAAGAGTTCCCGGGCCAGCGCAGACTCGGGGCTTTCGCCATCTTCAAGTTTGCCGCCGGGAAACTCCCAGAATCCACCCTGATGAAGATGATCGGCGCGCCGCGAGATAAAAATTTGCTGTCGGTCAGGGCTGACAATCACTGCGGCGACAACATGAATACGCTTCATTGATAGACCTTTATTTACAACTACTAGTTGGCGGAACTAGGTGCGATATTCTGCATTGATGCGCACATATTCATAGGTTAGGTCAGTGGTCCAGACGGTCTCTACAGCCGTGCCGCGATTGAGGGAGACGTGAATGATAATATCTTCCGCTGCCATTGCCTTTTCGCCGGCCTGTTCGCTGTAGCTGGGGGCGCGGCCACCCTGCTCGACAATTAATACCTGATTTAAGCTGATGGCCACTTTACTGACATCGAGGTTGTCGACACCTGCGCGACCTACGGCGGCGAGTATTCTTCCCCAGTTGGCATCGGAGGCTGCCAGCGCAGTTTTCACCAGTGGCGACTCGGCAATACAGTAGGCGACTTTTACTGCTTCCGCTGAATCTTCTGCACTGTCTACGACCACAGAGACAAATTTACTGGCACCTTCTCCGTCGCGAATAATGGATTGAGCCAGTTGAATAAAGACCTTCTCAAGCTGGGCAACAAACTGATCAAAACTGTGTTCATCAATAACAATACCGCTGGCACCGGTGGCAACCAGAACCACTGCATCATTGGTCGATGTATCGCTGTCGACGGTAATACGGTTAAAGGATTTATTGGTTACCAGACGCAGGGCACGATGCAACAGCTCTGGATCGATCTCGGCATCCGTGGCGACAAACCCAAGCATGGTCGCCATATTTGGCTTGATCATACCCGAGCCTTTGGTAATGCCGGTGATTGTCAGCCTGGCGGAGGGGTCGGTATTGCCATCTACATTGAACTGCAGACTGGCGCCCTTGGGACGCGTATCGGTGGTTAAAATACCCTCGGCGGCATCTGCCCAGCCATTTTCATCCAGGGCTTCAAGCGCTTGGGGAATACCCGCTAAGAGCTTGTCCATTGGCAGTGTTTCACCGATAACACCGGTGGAAAACGGCAGTACCTGGGATGCTGAAACGGACTGTAAGTCGGCCAGTGCCTGACAGCTTTGTCGCGCATCGGCAAGACCAATCTCACCGGTGCCGGCGTTGGCATTACCGGTGTTAATCAACAGGTAGCGTGGCGCTGCGGAGTCGAGGTGCTGTTTGGCTACGCTAACCGGTGCCGCGCAAAAGGCATTCTGGGTGAAAACTGCGGCGACCGATGCAACGTCGCAGAGCTCCATTACCACGAGATCTTTGCGGCCCGGAGTTTTTATCCCGGCGCATGCAGTGCCCAGCCTAAAGCCCGGGACTGGGTGCATCTGTGGAAATTTTCCGCTGCCTGTGGCCATATCGATTCCTTGGTTGTCGGTTTAATAACCCTGCGGTGCTTACAATTTGCCGCAGCACTGTTTGTATTTCTTGCCTGACCCGCAGGTACAGGGATCGTTGCGGCCTACCTTGGGGGTCTGACGCAGCATTGGCTTCTGACCCTGAGGCGCAGCGCCAGCTGCGGCCTCGGCTGATTGAGCCTCGCCGGCTAGACCTTCAGTGGCAGCATGCTGATATTCGCGACCTTCCTGCTCGCGGCGGCGCTGCTCTTCCAGGTTACGCATATCCTCTTCACTGGCGACCTGAATATGACTGAGGAGACGCACGGTTTCAACTTTAATATTGTTGAGCAAATCCTCGAACATCGCGAAAGATTCACGCTTGTATTCCTGTTTGGGGTTTTTCTGCGCGTAGGCACGCAGGCCAATACCCTGGCGCAACTGATCCATATTTGCCAGGTGATCTTTCCACAGATTATCGAGCACCTGAAGCATAATTTGACGCTCGACTTCACGCATCTGTTGACCGATATGGGCATAGCGAGATTCGTAGTCGCTCTGTACCTGCTCGACAATGCGCTGACGCAGGGCGTCTTCATCCAGTCGGCTATCTTCTTCCAGCCAATTAGCCACCGGCAACTGAATGGCAAAATCTGTGGCTAGGGTTTTTTCCAGACCATCAATATCCCACTGCTCTTCAAGGCTCATCGGCGGAATATGACTGGCGATAGCCTGGGCGACTACATCTTCGCGAACGCTGGTAATAATTTCGGAGATATCTTCATCTTCAAGCAGGTAGTTACGCTGCTCATAGACCACCTGACGCTGATCATTGGCGACATCATCATATTCGAGAAGGTGCTTGCGAATATCGAAGTTGCGACCCTCAACTTTGCGCTGGGCTTTGACAATGGCATTGGTGACCATACGGTGTTCGATGGACTCACCTTGCTCCATGCCCATGGAGCGCATCATATTTTTCATCCGCTCAGAGGCGAATAGACGCATCAACGGATCTTCCAGTGACAGATAAAAACGCGAGACACCCGGGTCACCCTGACGTCCAGAACGACCGCGCAACTGGTTGTCGATACGTCGCGATTCATGGCGCTCGGTGGCAATAATATGCAGTCCACCGGCGTCGAGTACTGTTTGGTGACGCTTGTCCCAATCGGCTTTTAGGGCTTCGATTTCAGCATCGGAGGGATTATCCAGCGCTTTGATTTCGGCTTCAAGGTTGCCGCCAAGAACAATATCGGTACCGCGGCCGGCCATATTGGTGGCGATGGTCACCGCGCCGGGGCGCCCGGCTTCGACAATAATATTAGCTTCGCGCTCATGCTGCTTGGCGTTGAGAACATTGTGTTTGATACCCGCGCTGCGGAGCATTTTTGAGAGCAGCTCTGAGGTCTCTACTGAGGCTGTGCCAACCAGAACTGGTGCGCCGGAAGCGGTGATTTCACCTATATCCTCAATCACTGCATTAAATTTTTCTTCCTGGGTGAGGAAAACAAGGTCATTGAGGTCTTTGCGCTTAACCTCGACATTAGTCGGGATCACCATCACTTGCAGACCGTAGATCTGCTGAAATTCGTAGGCTTCAGTATCGGCGGTACCGGTCATCCCGGCGAGTTTTGCATAGAGACGGAAATAGTTCTGGAATGTGGTTGAGGCCAGGGTCTGGCTCTCCTGCTGGATATTCAGGCCCTCTTTGGCTTCGATGGCCTGGTGTAATCCCTCGGAGAGACGGCGACCAGGCATAGTGCGACCGGTGTGCTCGTCAATCAGAACCGCCTGGCCACCCTGGACTATATATTCAACATCTTTCTGGAACAGATGATGAGCGCGCAGCGCCGAGTGGACATGGTGCAGCAAGCCGAGGTTAGTCGCCTGATAGAGGCTCTCTTCAGGCTGCAGTAGGCCCTCGGCAATGAGGATTTCCTCGATCTTTTGGAAGCCCTCTTCGGTCAGTTCTACCTGACGGGCTTTTTCGTCGACAGTAAAGTCACCCACCTTGACCTCGGTGGCAGTCACGTCCTCGCTAACAGTGTCTTCATCAGTGCCCGCCTCGAGCTTTTGAATGAGTTTGTTGACGCTGCGGTAGAGGGATGAGCTATCTTGCGCAGCGCCGGAGATAACCAGCGGGGTGCGCGCTTCATCAATTAGAATTGAGTCGACTTCATCAATAATCGCAAAGCTCAGTGCTCGCTGTGATTTGTCGCTGAGGCGCAGGGCCATATTGTCGCGCAGATAGTCAAAGCCAAATTCATTGTTGGTGCCATAGGTGATATCCGCGGCGTAGGCGTCGCGGCGACTACAGGGTTGCGGCTCATCGGTATCGCTGATCAAAAAAGAGTTGGCTGTATCCGCGCCCTGATAGGACTGGATAATTCCCACTGAGAGCCCCAACGCGCGGTACAGGGGTCCCATCCATTGAGCATCGCGGCGTGCCAGATAGTCGTTGACGGTAATTACGTGCACGCCTTCCGCAGGCAGTGCATTGAGATAGGCGGCAAGGGTGGCCACAAGCGTTTTACCCTCACCGGTGCGCATTTCGGCGATACGACCCTGATGGAGAGTGAGGCCACCGATCATCTGGACATCGAAGTGTCGCATACCCATCACCCGCCGGGCAGTTTCGCGAACAACTGCAAAGGCCTCTGGAAGTATTTCATCGAGGGTTTTGCCCGCAGCTAGCTGCTGGCGCAAGCGGCCGGTTTCCGCCTTGAGGTCAGCATCGCTTAACTCACCAAGGCCAGCTTCCAATGCATTGATTTTATTGACTGTTTTTTGAAGTTTACGCACTTCACGATCATTTTTTGTGCCGAAAACTTTTTTAACCAAATTGGCAAACATGACATCTTTCCATAAATAACAAAAATTTAAGATTGCTGCTGTTTTGCTGACGCTGATTTATTAACAGCTTATAGCACTAAATCGACAAAACAGCTGGCTAATGCTCCTTAAGAGACTAGCGCATGATGTATGGGGTCAGGCAGTGAGATATTCAGCGGTGGGTTTTGTGAATATAGGTTGCGGGGTCGACAGTGCGACCATTTTTAAATACTTCAAAGTGAACATGGGGGCCTGTGGAGCGACCTGAACTTCCCATGCGGGCAATCTGCTGACCCTTTTTAACCACGGTTCCAAGCTCAACAAGATTCTCTTGATTGTGAGCATAGCGGGTGACAAAGCCGTCGCTGTGATTTAATTCAACAAGATTGCCATAGCCGCTGCGCACACCAGACCAGGTGACAATACCTGAGGCGACGGCAACAATTGGCGAGCCAGCCTTTCCTGCAAAGTCGACACCTGCATGCCAGCTCTGGTCACCGTGAAACGGGTCGGTGCGCATACCGTATTTAGAGGACATCCAGCCCTTGATAATTGGTCGCCCGGCAACGGTCTGTTCTTTTTCCAGCAGGCTGTCTGACATCATTGAGGTCAGGATCTGCAACTGTGATTCGCGGCTCTGCAACTGACGGTCAAGTTTGGCAAACACGGCGTTTAGCTCGTTGTTTGCGGATAACTGATCGACTTTTGATAACTGGTTTGGTGCTTCTGGGCCACCGAGACCGGGCGTAGAGGAGAAATCGAACTCGCCGTCTTCAAGGCTGGCAAGTTGCGTGAGGTGCTCGCCGAGGGCATCGAGACGTACCAGCCGCGCTTGCATTTCCGCGAGCTTGAGGGTCATGGCGGTAAGGGTGTTGTTGGCCTCGGTGCGGCCGGCGTCGACATCGGCTTGCTGAACAACCATTTCGCGCTGCATTTCGTTGACGCTGTTTTCAAACAACAGCTCCCAGCGGCCATCGGCAATCTTAACGCCCATCATGGTGCCGGCTGCCACGGGGATACCCAGCAACAAAACTGAGAGCAGCCCTTTCGCCCAGCTATTGAGCGTCAGGGTGCGGGCTCTGTCGGCCCGGTTGCTGATAAGGATAATTTTCACAAAAGAACTTAGCTCGCAGCCATGTAGTTGATGGGCACATCCTGGGGGTTATCTTCAAATGTCACCACTTCCCAGGCATCGGTATCGGCCATTAGTGCGCGCACTGAGGCGTTGTTGAGTCCGTGGCCGGATTTATGTGCATTGAACTCTCCGATCAAGCTGTTGCCGAGCAGGTAGAGATCGCCAATTGCATCGAGGATTTTATGCTTGACGAATTCATCTTCGTAGCGCAGGCCGTCTTCGTTCAGTATCTGGAATTCATCGACGACAATAGCATTCTCAAAGCTGCCACCACGGGCCAGACCGACTGAGCGCAAGTATTCAAACTCGTGCATAAAACCAAAGGTTCGCGCACGACTGACTTCTTTAACAAATGAGGTGGTGGAGAAATCAATACTTGCTTTCACCGCATGATGCTTGAACACCGGGTGATCAAAGTCGATAACAAAGTTGACCTTAAAGCCGTCAAAAGGCTTGAAGGTGGCTATTTTGTCGTCCTGCTTAATGGTTACGTCGCGCTTGATGCGAATAAACTTTTTCGGCGCGTCCTGCTCGCAGATACCAGCTGACTGGAGTAAGAACACAAATGGGCCGGCACTGCCATCCATAATCGGAATTTCCGGGGCCGAGACGTCGACAATAACATTGTCGATACCCAGACCGGCAAAGGCAGATAACAGGTGTTCTACAGTGGAGACGCGCACATCGCCATTCATCAATGTGGTCGACAGGGTTGTATCGCCAACATTTTCCGCTTTGGCTTCAATTTCAACGACGGGGTCAAGATCTGTACGGCGGAACAGGATGCCGCTGTCAGGTTTAGCGGGGTGTAGCGTTAGATAGACTTTCTCACCGGTGTGGAGACCCACGCCAGTAGCACGTATAACGTTTTTTAACGTGCGTTGTTTTATCATTCCCGAGCTCTCTTGGACTTGTTGTTAGCCGAAGGACGGGATATTAACAGACAAGCCCCTCTATCACCAAGATTTTAAATCTGAGGCGAAGGTAACAGAGGGGCTCGCAAAGCAGCTCTAAAAAGAGGCTTTATATCAGTCTGCCTGTTTGCGCAAAAATGCGGGTACATCTAGGTAATCGAGCTCTGGATCTGCGTTGACATCCATTTGCCGCGCAGCTGACTGGGCCGAACCCTGCACACGTCTGGTGACAGTTGGCTTGGCCAGGCTGCCATAATCCACTTCACCGCGAGCTGTTCGCGGCGGATTATCCACTACAACGCTCATCGGAACTGATTTTTCGCCAGGCTCTTTAAGGCCTGTGGCTACTACAGTTACTCTCAGCTGGTCGGTTAATTCCGGATCGAAGACACTGCCGACAATCACGGTGGCATCTTCATCAGAGAAGTCGCGGATTATATTGCCCACATCTTCAAACTCACCCAGGGTGAGGTCGTAACCACTGGTGATATTTACCAGAATGCCTTTGGCGCCCTGCAGGTTGATATCTTCGAGAAGTGGGCACTTGATAGCGCTCTCGGCAGCGATAATGGCACGATCTTCGCCAGTCGCCTCACCGGTTCCCATCATCGCCATGCCCATTTCAGACATCACCGTGCGAACGTCGGCGAAATCGACATTGATAAGACCTTCTAGAAGAATCAAATCGGCAATTCCCTGTACCGCGCCATAGAGCACATTGTTTGCCTGCTTGAAGGCGTTGAGAACGGTCATCTCTTTACCGAGCACCTGAAGTAATTTCTCGTTGGGTACGATAATCAACGAATCGACACGCTCTTTGAGCTGGGCGATACCCTGATTGGCTATATCCATGCGCTTGCGGCCCTCAAAGGTAAATGGGCGGGTCACCACACCGACGGTGAGAATACCCATATCTTTGGCCACTTCGGCAATCACTGGCGCAGCGCCGGTTCCGGTACCACCTCCCATGCCGGCGGTGATAAATACCATATCGGCACCTTCAATTGCCTGGGCAATGCGCTCTTTATCCTCCAGAGCGGCCTGGCGGCCAATTTCCGGATTAGCACCAGCACCCAGGCCCTTAGTCAGGGTTCCACCCAACTGCAGAATAGTTGCCGTATCCAGGTCATTTAACGACTGGGCATCGGTATTGGCACAGATAAACTGCACACCATCAATACTGCTCTCGATCATATGGCGAACTGCATTGCCACCGCCGCCGCCGACTCCAATTACTTTAATATCTGCATTCTTTGGAATGCTCTCTACTATTTCAAACATAGTTTTCCCCTTAGTTGCGCCTCTCAATTAAAAACAACAGTCACCATCAATGATGACAATTACAAACCACCCTGAAACCAGCCTTTCATTCTTTCGAATAAGCCAGTACTCGAGTTATTACCTGATTCTCCAGCACTTCCCCTACGCTGCGCTTGAGCACCAAAATGCAGTAGTCCAACACCCGTCGAATAGATTGGATTGTTGACAATATCCGACAAGCCCTTGACGTTGACCGGCGTGCCTATTCGCACCGGCATATGGAATATCTCCTCGGCCAGTTCAACCACACCCTCCATCTTCGCTGTGCCACCGGTGAGCACCACACCAGCGGCGATTAATTCTTCAAAACCGCTGCGTCGCAGCTCTGCCTGAATCAGGGTGAAGAGCTCGTCATAGCGCGGCTCTACCACTTCGGCCAGAGACTGTCGCGACAGGTCTCGCGCTTCGCGGTCGCCGACACTGGGTACCTTGACGGTCTCTTCGGGACGCGCCAGCTTGGCCAGCGCACAGGCATATTTAACTTTTAGATCCTCCGCGTGGGGCGTCGGTGTGCGCAGCGCCATGGCAATATCGTTGGTCACCTGGTCACCGGCGATCGGGATTACTCCGGTATAGCGAATCGCCCCTTCGGTAAAGATGGCGATATCCGAGGTGCCACCACCAATATCCACTAGTGCCACACCAAGCTGCTTCTCGTCTTCTGTGAGCACCGCGTGGCTGGAAGCCAGTTGCTCAAGAATAATTTCGTCGACATCAAGACCGCAGCGACGAATACATTTTTTAATATTCTGTGCGGCATTGGCGGCACAGGTCACCAGGTGTACCTTGGCTTCAAGGCGCACGCCGGACATACCGATCGGCTCGTGAACACCTTCCTGGTCGTCGATAATAAATTCCTGCGGCAACACATGGAGGATCTCCTGGTCTGCCGGAATCGCCACGGCACGGGCCGCATCAATCACCCGATCGACATCCAGATCCTGCACTTCACGGTCGCGAATAGCGACTATGCCGTGGGAGTTAAGACTGCGAATATGGCTGCCGGCAATACCCGCATACACCGAGTGAATTGAACAGCCTGCCATCAACTCGGCCTCTTCAATGGCGCGCTGAATCGAGTTGACCGTGGCTTCAATATTGACCACCACACCCTTTTTCAAACCTGAGGATGGATAGAGGCCTGTGCCGATAATCTCCAGCTCTCCACGCGGGCCAACCGAGCCAACGATGGCGACGATTTTGGAGGTACCAATATCCAACCCGACGATCATGTTTTCTTCATTTTCACTAGCCATAATTTTTCCTCAACAGCTCTCTGTTATGCCTGAACAGCGGCTGCAATCTCCTGTCGATTACTTTTTCGGTTGTCATGCCAGGCGCCTACTAATGCACCCTCTTTCCATGTCACGGCAAGCCCATTGGGGTAACGTAAATCTATACTCTCAATCTGTTTTAGCTGGTAACTCAGGCCCGCGGCCCAAACCACGCTAAAGCGTCTAATTTTTTCACTGACCTGGTCACGACCGATTACCAGCCGTACACCGGTCGCTGTATCTATGTACCAGACACCCAGATTGTCTCGCTTGAGCTGGGCAATCTTCAGTCCGGTGGGTATCAGAAGCTCAGCCATAAGCTGGTAGTTCTCCATCATCTCCCGTGAACTGCCAAAATCTGCACGCAATACCGGCAGCGCACCCAGGTGTTCATTGTTTTTAATCAGCAGTTCCTCACCGAGGCGATTTAAAAAACCCTTTTCACCCCAGCGCGCGATCGGCACTTCTTCAATAACCTCAACTTTGAGTATCGACGGCCACTCGCGGCGCAACCTTACTTCATCCACCCAGGGATGCTCGCGAAGCACGTAGCCAAGTCGGGTCAGGTTTACACTTAAGAAACCACCATCTATCTCTTTAGCGACCAACTCGGAGAGTTCGGCAGTCTCTATAAACGTGAAGTCACCGCCAATCATTACATTGGTTAGCGGTCTGTCGATCTGCCTGTAGAGCAGAGCTCCGCCGTAAATCACCAGGCCCAAAACTGCAAATAGCACCAGCGTTGGCAGCTTGCTCAAGACACTGCCACTGCTGTCGACTGCCTGCTGCTGTTTCCGGTTAGCCCCGCGGCGATTCTGGGTAGCCATCAGAGCGATACCTCGAGTACTTTTTCGACCAGCTGATCAAAACTTAATCCGGCCGCCTTCGCCGCCATCGGCACCAGGCTGTGACTGGTCATCCCCGGAACCGTATTCACTTCCAGCAATTGGAAGTCGCCCTGGCTGTCGACCATGACATCGACACGCCCCCAGCCGCGACAACCTACAGACTCAAAGGCCTGCATACACAGCGCCTGCAGCGCCTGCTCGCGTTGCTCGGAGAGTTCGCTGGGGCACAGATACTGAGTCTGGTCCGAGAAATACTTGGCCTGGTAATCATAAAATTCGGCATTTGATTCGATGCGTATTGAGGGCAATACATGGCCATCGAGAATAGCTACGGTATATTCCGGTCCCGGCAGCAGCGGCTCGGCAATTACCGCGACCTGCTCAGTGTCGGTTGACGCGGCATCACGCCACGCCTGCTGTAACTGTTCAGCGTTCGCGGCGCGGCTCATGCCAATACTGGAACCTTCACAGGCCGGCTTGACCATCGCCGAACCGCCAAGGCGCTCGAGAATCGCCGCCCAGTCGGAGCCGGCATCCAACAGCGCAAAATCCGTGGTTGGTAGTCCAATCCCCTGCCATATCTGCTTGCAGCGCAATTTATCCATGGCCAGGGCGGAGGCGAGAACACCACTGCCGGTATAGGGAAGATTGAGATATTCCAATGCACCCTGCAGGGTTCCGTCCTCACCGCCAACACCGTGCAGTGCAATAAATACGCGATCCAACTGGAAATCCGGCAACTGTTGCAGCAGATTGTCGCCGGCATCGATGGCCACCACATCAACACCGAGGTTTTGCAGCGCTTTGTGAATTGCCGCACCACTCATCAGCGATACCTCACGCTCTGAGGATGTGCCACCATAGAGCAGCCCCACTCGACCAAATTTTTCCATCATGGCGTTACTCACGCGTCCCCCCTGTCGATGCTGGCTTGACCCAGCCCGCCATCGGCCAACAGCGCGACCAGTTTACTGACGCTGCCGGCGCCCTGGGTGATCACCAGGTCATTGTCCTGCACTAGGCCGTTAAGCAGCCCCGGCACTTCTTCAATAGTTTCAACATAAATCGGGTCCAGGGCACTGCGCTGGCGAATACTGCCACAGAGGTTTTTACTGCCAGCACCGGCAATCGGCTCCTCACCGGCGGCGTAGACATCCAACACAATCAGTACATCGACCTCCGCCAGCACCTTGACAAAATCCTCGTAGAGATCGCGGGTACGGGTATAGCGATGGGGCTGGAAAATCATCACCAGGCGCCTGTCTGCCCAGCCGGCGCGCACGGCATCGACTGTGGCTTTTATTTCGGTGGGGTGGTGGCCGTAATCGTCGACCAGCATTGCCTGTCCATTGTCGGCAAGTAGATATTCGCCATAGATTTCAAAGCGTCGACCTACACCGCCAAAACTGCTCAAGCCATCAATAATCGCCTGATCGGTAATTCCTTCGTCAGTGGCTACAGCGATGGCGGCGGCAGCATTTAAGGCATTGTGCTGGCCGGGAATATTCAAACTGATATCCAGCGGCGCGAGACCATCAGGGCGCTCAATAACAAAGTGGCTGCGGCTCTGTTCAATACGCATATCGCTGATGCGGTAGGCAGCATCTTTGCTAAAGCCGTAAGTCAAAGTTGGTCGCGCCACATCGACCAGAAGATCGCGGATAACCTCATCGTCAATACACATCACTGCCAAGCCGTAAAACGGCAGATTGTGTAAAAACTCGATATAGGTATTGGTCAGCCGGCCAAAGTCAAAATCATAGGTCTCCATATGATCGGCTTCGATATTGGTGACTACTGCCACCATTGGCTGCAGGTGCAGGAATGAGGCATCACTCTCATCGGCTTCGGCGACCAGGTAGCGACTGCCGCCGAGCTTGGCATTGGTGCCGGCGCTATTCACTCGACCGCCAACCACGAAGGTTGGATCACGACCATCGGCGGCAAAAATCGCCGTAATCAAACTGGTAGTAGTGGTTTTTCCATGGGTGCCGGCAATGGCAATACCATGGCGGTAGCGCATTAGCTCGGCGAGCATTTCAGCCCTGCGCACCACGGGAATACCCTGCTCTCTGGCTGCGGCTATCTCGGTATTTTCCAGAGTTACCGCAGAGGATTTCACCACGACATCGGCACCGCGAATATTCTCTTTGCGATGACCGATAAATACGCTTGCTCCGGCATTGGTCAGACGCTTGACGCTGGGGCCGCGACTGAGGTCGGAGCCAGAGATTTCATAGCCCTGATTGAGCAGTACCTCGGCGATACCACACATACCACTGCCGCCAATACCGACAAAGTGAATGCGGCGAATGCGGCGCATTTCAGGTGGCTGGAAGACCGTGCTGTTATTCACATCCCACCTCCATACAGACTTTGGCAACCCGCGAGGCGGCACCGGTTTTTGACAGTTCCCGCGCACGCATGGCCATCTCCAACAGTCGACTGCGGCTAGTACAGAGTTCGCCTATCTCTTTTGCTAACATTTTTGCAGTTAGCACTTTTTGCTGAATCATCAAGGCTGAGCCATGCTCAACCAGTAATTTGCCATTCACGGTCTGGTGATCATCAATAGCATGAGGGAACGGTATTAGAATCGCGCCGAGTCCGGCACAGGTCAGTTCAGCTACGGTCAGCGCACCGGCCCGGCACACCGCAAAATCAGCCCAGCTGTAGGCCTCGTGCATTTCGTCGATAAACGCGACAACCTCGGCCTCAACCCCAGCGGCTCGATACAGGGCAGCAGTCTGCTCACAATGCAGTTTGCCCGTCTGGTGTAAAACCTCTGGGCGTATTGCAGGATCAACCAGTGCCAGCGCTGCCGGGAGTATTTTATTGATTGCCAATGCGCCGCGGCTGCCACCAAGAACCAATAGCTTCAGCGTTCCACTTCTCTGGGCAAAGCGCTCATCCGGTGCTGGCATTGCGGCGATGTTTGGACGCACCGGATTGCCACACCACTCACCGCGTTTAAATACGCCGGGAAATCCCTGCATCACGCGGCGCGCAATGCGCGCGACAATGCGATTGGTGGTGCCGGCAACAGAATTCTGTTCGTGAATAACCACCGGAATGCCCTTTAGGCGCGCTGCGACCGCGCCGGGGCCAGAGGCAAATCCACCCATACCCAGAACGACCTGCGGCTGGTACTCAGTCAACACCGAGAGTGACTGACGGATTGAACGCCAGAGCAATAGAGGTGCCTTTAATAGTGCGAGAAGACCGCGACCGCGAATTCCCTCGATATCCAGATAATTGAGCTTAATACCGCTGGAGGGGACTAATTCCGCTTCAATACCGGCCCGGGTTCCCAACCAGGAGACACCGACATCTGCAGCGCGCAGCTCTTCAGCCACTGCCAGTGCCGGGAATACGTGACCACCGGTGCCACCGGCCATAATCATGACTTTACAGGGCAACTTATCAACGACCACGGCTGACCCTCCTGATAACCTGGGTGTCCCCGTGCATCTCGTGACTGATACGCAACATCATGCCGACCATGGCGCAGCTGACCAACAAACTGCTGCCGCCATAGCTGACAAAAGGCAACGTCAGACCCTTGGTGGGCAGCAGACCGGCATTAACGCCGAGATTAATAAAGGTTTGCCCACTGATTAACAGACCAAAGCCGATCATCAGAAATGCGCCGTACCAGTATTCCTGGGCAACGGCTTTTTTGCCGAGCTGGAAAATTCTCAGAACCAGCATGCTGTAGAGACCAAGCAGGCAGACAACGCCGACAAAACCAAATTCTTCGGCAAAGATTGCAAACACAAAGTCAGTATGGGCTTCCGGCAGATAGAGCATCTTTTGCACTGACTGGCCGAGGCCAACGCCAAACCATTCACCGCGACCAAAGGCAATTAATGACTGGGTTAACTGGTAACCAGAATCAAAGCGGTGCGACCAGGGGTCGAGAAATGTGCTGAGCCGGGCTACTCTGTAGGGTGCAGCTTCGGCAACCAAGTAGACCAATGCCGCACCGGCCAATAGCAACAACAGGTAGTGCCAGAATTTTGTTCCGGTTAAAAACAGCATAACCATAAAGGTTGCCGCAAGCACTACGGTCGAGCCGAAGTCAGGCTCCATCAGTAGCAGCAATAGTGGCACTGCCAATACAGCCATCGGTTTGGCCCAATCCCGCCAGTCAACACCAAAATTTTCACGGCGCTTATCAAAGTAGCTGGCGAGGAATACCACTGTCGCCAGTTTGGCAAATTCAGAAACCTGCAGTGTCATACCGCCCAGGGACAACCAGCGACGACTACCATTTACCTCACGGCCTATACCTGGCACCAGCACCAATAGCAGCAACAGAATTGCTAGCAACATCCACAGCCTGCTGTATTCCGACCAGATTGTTGGCGGCATCAAAAAGGTAAAGCCCATGGCACAACCGGCAATTACCAGATAGATAAGGTGGCGCTTGGCGAAGAAGAGTGCGTCGCCATAGTTGTGCTCAGCGTAACTGAAAGATGCCGAGGCAACCATCACCAAACCGATGGACATCAGTGCCAGTACAGTGACCAACAGCGGCATATCAATATGCCATGCAGGGCGTGCAATCGCGGAATAATTAAACGGCATGGTTATATTCATGCTGCCACCGCCTTTACTGCACTCTGGAAACAGTGGCCGCGCTGTTCAAACCCGGAAAACATATCGAAGCTGGCGCAAGCCGGTGAGAACAAAACTATATCCCCAGGCTCGGCATTGGCGGCTGCGCATGCAACAGCGCTATCCAGCGAGTCAAGCTTTTCAATTTTTGTATTGCCCTGCAGAGCGTCGGCAATCTCTGAGGCATCCTGACCATAGAGCGCCGCCAATTTTACATACTGCGCAACCGGCTTTTGCAGCTTGGCAAAATCCTGCCCCTTGCCCTGACCACCGGCAATCAGAATCAGATTGGCACGGTGGTTGTCACCAAAGCCATCTATTGCTGCGACAGTGGCGCCAATATTGGTTCCCTTGGAGTCATCGATATACATGACATTATTCACTGTGGCCACGTGCTCACAGCGGTGCGGCAATCCTTTGTAGGTCTTCAGGGTTTTTAGCATTGCCGCCATCTCAAGACCGGCCGCCTTTCCCAACGCCAGAGCTGCCAGTGCGTTGGCTGTGTTGTGGGTACCCTTTATGGCGACATCCTCAACAGGCATTAACAACTCTAAACCACAGGCCAGCCACTGCTGCCCATCTTCCTCGAGCAGGCCAAAGCTACCCAGATCGGGCTTATTTAAACCAAAGCTGCCCTGCTTAACGCTGGTTGAAAGTAGCGGGTTTGTCAGCGGATCCTGACGATTATTGATCACACTGCTAGCACCGAGGAAAATGCGCTGCTTGGCGGCGTGATACTGCTGCAGACCCGCATAGCGATCCATATGATCCGGACTAATATTGAGCAAGCCGGCAATGGCACCGCGGGTGTTTGTCACCAGTTCCAGTTGGAAGCTCGACAGCTCAATTACATAGAGTTGATGATGGGGGGCGAGAAGATCCAACATTGGCGTACCAAGATTGCCGCCAACACCAACGCTCAGTCCACAGGCCTCAGCCATCTTGCCAAGCAAGGTGGTCACCGTGCTTTTGCCATTGGATCCGGTAATCATTATCACTGGTGCTGCGACCTGCTCGAGAAACAGCTCGACATCGCCAATCAACTCAACACCATGCGCGCGCGCGGCGACTAGAGCCGGCTCCTGAAGTGACACGCCAGGGCTAACCACAACGCGATCAAAGTCCAACAGCAGATCCTCGCTGAAGGGCCCGAGCACCAGGGGAACTTCTGGATACTGCTCGCGAACTTCGCCAAGACGTGGCGGCTCATTGCGGCTATCGGCAAAGACAAATGACTTGCCGACTGATGACAAAAATCGCGCCGCAGAGAGACCGGTGGCGCCCATGCCAACGATAGCTGTGTTGCGGTTAGTTGCAATTAAATCTGTCATCATTTTATTCAATGTCTCTTTTATCTAAGTTTTAGCGTTGCCAATCCAACCAGAACCAGCACAACGGTGATAATCCAGAAGCGCACAATCACTCGCGGCTCCGGCCAGCCCTTTAATTCGTAGTGGTGGTGCAGTGGTGCCATGCGGAAAATACGCTTACCGGTCAGCTTGAACGAGGCCACCTGCAAGATCACCGAGACCGTCTCGATAACAAATACACCACCCATAACAGCGAGGACAATTTCCTGACGGATGATCACGGCAATCACGCCCAGAGCTGCGCCGAGCGCCAGGGAACCCACATCGCCCATAAAGACCATGGCTGGATAGGTGTTAAACCAAAGAAAGCCGAGCCCGGCGCCGCACAGCGCGGCAGTAAAAATGAGTAGCTCGCCGGCACCGCTGATATAGGGAATATGCAGGTATGAGGCAAACTGAAAGTTACCGGTGAGGTAGGCCATTAATCCCAGCGCGCCGCCAACCAGAACTGTTGGCAGGATCGCCAGACCATCGAGGCCATCGGTAAGATTTACCGCATTACTGGTGCCGACAATCACGAAATAGGTAAAGAGGATATAAAACGGCCCGAGATTGAGGGCCACATTTTTAAAGAATGGCACAATCAATTCCAGCTCTTCTGGAGATGCAGCATTGGCAAACAGGAACACCGCTGCCGCCAGACCGCAGATGGATTGCCAGAAATACTTCCAGCGCGCCGGAAGACCGCGCGGATTTTTATGCACAACCTTGCGGTAGTCGTCAACCCAACCAATCAGGCCAAAACCGAAGGTGACACCGAGCACCACCCAGACGTAGGGATTTTCAAGGTTGGCCCACAGCAGGGTGCTTATAAAGATTGCCACCAGTATCAGCGCACCCCCCATGGTTGGGGTTCCCGCTTTACTCAAGTGACTCTGCGGTCCATCACTGCGGATTGCCTGGCCCATCTGTAGATCATTGAGCAGTCGAATCACCCTTGGCCCGAGAACCCAGCAGATTGTCAGTGCTGTGATCACGGCAAAGATGCCCCGCAATGTGAGGTATTTAACCACCGAGAAGGGACTGTAAAATTGACTTAGATATTCAGCAAGCCATAGCAACATTAGGATTTCTCCGCCAATAACATATCTACCACCAAATCCATTTGAGAACTGCGCGAGCCCTTGATCAAAATTGTCAGGTCGCTGCGCTTAGCATCTTCACCGTCAAGCTCTCTACATAAAGACTCTTTTAACAAATCAAAATTTTCAAAATGCTTACCATCACCGAATGCCTCGCTGGTCAGAGCGCTTAAACAGCCCAGTGTATAAAGCTGATCTATACCCACTTTTTTGGCATAGTCGCCAACCTGTCGGTGCAGTTCTTGCTTATCTGCACCCAACTCTGCCATATCACCGAGAACTAGGATTCTGTGTCCGGCACTGGCGGCGAGCACATCAATAGCCGCGCGCATCGACGACGGGCTGGCGTTGTAGCTGTCATCAATAACCACTGCACCGCCAGAAAGCTTGTTAACCTGCAGTCGGCGATTCGGCGATTTGGCCAACTGCAGCCCAGCCACTATTTGCTCAAGATTTGCACCAGCGGCAACTGCACAGGCGGCGGCTGCAAGAGCATTATTTACCGAGTGACGACCGGGAATATTGAGAGTCACAACTTGGGTTCCCAGTGCTGTTCTAAGCTTGAATTTACAACAGCCATTATTCAGGACTTCTATATCTGCAGCGCTGATATCGGCATCTGGATTATTTAGAGAGAAACTTATGCAAGCTCTTTCACCAATCAGCTCTTGCCATTGATCGGTCCAGGGTTCGTCGAGATTTAAGACCGCAGTGCCAGTGGGCAGAAGACCGCTGTATATCTCACCCTTGGCGACGGCAACACCTTCGATACTGCCGAAACCCTCTATATGAGCCAGTTGAACATTATTGATCATGGCAATATGCGGCTTGGCGATGGAGCACAGGTAGCCAATCTCCCCACCGGCACTGGCGCCCATCTCAATTACTGCAAAGTCGGCATCTGACTCCATCGACAACAGAGTCAGGGGCACACCAATATGGTTGTTATAGTTGCCCTTGGTAAAATGCACCGAGCCCAGCTGTCCAAAAATGGAGGCAATCAATTCCTTAACTGAGGTTTTGCCGGTACTGCCAGTTACTGCAACCACTGTGCCACTAAACTTTTCGCGCTGTAACAGTGCCAGCTGACCAAGGGCCACAGTGGTATCTTCAACTACCCATTGCGCCAGTGGCAGCTGCTTGTCGAGCTTCGAAACCACTGCTGCGCTGGCCTTGCCGACAACCTGATCGAGATAGTCGTGGGCATCCAAACGCTCACCGACCAGTGCAACAAACAGATCACCCTGGGCGATTTTGCGACTGTCTATAGACACTGCTTTAAATTCTGTATCTATAGTAGAGGCTGTAGCAGGTTCATTGTTTGCTGCCAGTGCAGCCGCCGGGTTAAATAGCGTTCCGCCAAATCGGACTGCAGCATCGGTGAGACGTGTCATGCCGATCATTGACCATCCTCCTGCCGCAAACGCAGCGCCAACCTGGCTTCGGCCTGATCACTAAACGGCAGTCGATCGGCGCCGAAAATCTGGTAATCCTCATGGCCTTTGCCGGCAATTAAAATCACATCTTCGGGTTGCGCCTTGGCAATTGCTGAGCGGATTGCATCCCTGCGATCCACAACCGCAGAAACATCACGGCTGATGCCCAGAAGAACCTGGTCAATAATTTCCTGTGGCGACTCACTGCGCGGATTATCACTGGTAACAATAATCTTATCCGCACGGTGATCGACAACCATACCCATCTCGGCACGCTTACCGATATCGCGATCACCACCGCAGCCAAAGACAACCCACAGCTTGCCCCTACAATGATGGCGTAGTTCCTGCAGGACTTTTTCCAGCGCATCGGGCGTATGGGCATAATCAATCACTACTACCGGGCGGGCACTGGCATCAACCAATTCCATGCGTCCGACGACGGCTGCCATAGCAGTGACGGCCCTGAGAATATTTTCAAGCGCAAACCCCTGAACTGCTGCGGCGCCAATCACGGCTAGCAGATTGGCAAGATTGAATTTACCCAGCAGCGCTGATTGCAAACGACCGCGACCCCAGGGTGTCACCACCTCTGCATCTATGCCTGAGGCGCTGATTGAAATACGCGCGCAGTGAATATCGGCACTGTGGTTTTCAACACTGTAGCTGATACCTTGTACCTGTGAATCGAGGTTGGCCAGGATCAGACGGCCAACGCTGTCATCGAGGTTAATCACAGCATTCTTAAGACCAGTCATAGCAAACAGTCGCGCTTTGGCTGCGGCATAGCTGTTGAGGTCGCCGTGATAATCGAGGTGGTCACGAGTGAGGTTGGTAAACACAGCGGTGTCTACCTTGAGTCCGGCTACCCGGCGCTGCACAAGACTATGGGATGAAACTTCCATGGCAATGCGCCTGGCACCCGCATCCACAAGCTCGGCGAGAATACGCTGCAGCGAGATAGCATCCGGCGTGGTCAATCCTGTATCTGTTAACTGCCTGTCTGCCCTGGCCTCACTTTTTCCATGGCCAATCAGTCCATATCCAAGTGTGCCAATAAAGCCGGCGGACTCATCCAGCAGGGAAAACAACTGAGCCAATAGATGCGAACAGGTCGTCTTGCCGTTGGTTCCGGTAATAGCTGTTACAGGTAGCTGGCGGGAGGGCTGACCATAGAAGACGCCGGCAATATCGGAGACGTATTCGCCAAGCTGCGGCACAACAATAACTGGCACAACGCACTCTGGCGCCTCTACACCCTGCTCGATCAAGATCGCTACAGCACCCTTTTCCACGGCCTGGGCAATATAGCGCAGGCCATCGGTCTGCGTGCCTTTTAGGGCAATAAAGAGGTCACCACTCACAACCAGACGGCTATCCAGGGCGAGGCCGGTGACGCTGACTGACGGAGAGTTGCTGGTATCCATAAAATCACTGAGCAGGTCGACAACGGTGATCGCGGGAGATTTGCAGAGCGCCATCATGGATTCCCTCGCTTCGCCATCATTGCCTTTACGCTGTCGATATTACGATTCTCATTCATACTATCCGGAGTTACCTGCAGCAGGCGCAGAGCGTTGCCGGTGACCTCTGAAAATACCGGTGCCGCGACCAGCCCGCCAAAATAGTCACCTTCGCGAGGCTCATCAATCACCACAACGGTAACCAGGCGCGGATTGGCAACCGGCGCAAGTCCAGCAAATACTGACATGTAGCGGTCGGAGTCATAGCCTCCACCACCAGCTTTTACCTTGTGCACGGTGCCGGTCTTACCACCCACTGAGTAACCATCAATCATGGCGCGTTTGCCTGTACCTGCATCACCAACAGCGGTTTGCAACATCGTGCGGACGCTTTTAACTAACTGCGGATCGGCTACCATAGTCGATTCCGGCGCCGACTCTACGGCAGTCATGCTAACTTCCTGACGGACACCATTGTTTGCGAGAATTGCATAGGCTCTGGCCAACTGAAGAGAGGAGGCACTCAAGCCATGACCAAAAGCAAAGGTCGCCTGGGTGACAGGATCCCACTTGCCGTAGGCGGGGAGATTGCCCGCTGTCTCGGCAGGAAAACCGCTGCCAATATTTTCACCAAAGCCCATTCGCTCAAACAGCTCGCGAGTAGTGTCCGGATTTAACTCCAGAGCAATTTTTGTGGTTCCCACCTGACTGGATTTGGTAAGAATGCCAGCCATATCCAGGGGCCCATAGTCGCGGTAATCAACAAAAGTTTTGTAGGAAACTTTCAGATAGCCAGGGCTGGTATTAATGACCGACTCGGGCTCAAATTTGCCGCTCTCAAGTGCCGCCAACATAGTGAAAGGCTTCACGGTGGAGCCCGGCTCCATAATGTCGGTCACCGCGCGATTGCGGATAGATTCAGGACGCAGGTTGGAGCGATCGTTAGGATTAAACGAAGGCTGGTTGGCCATAGCTAACACTTCACCGGTCAGGACATCGAGTACAACCACCGAGCCCGACTTAGCCTGATGCTTTTGCACCGCTGCTTTTAGGGCGCGGTAGGCTGCATATTGAACCCGCAGGTCTATACTCAATTTCAGACTGCTGCCGGGGCTAGCAGGTTGGATCAAGGCAATATCCTTGATCACCCGTCCAGCGAGATCCTTAACCACTTTTTTAGAGCCAGATTCGCCAGTCAAATAGGCGTTGTAAGCAAGCTCCATACCCTCTTGGCCATCATCATTGATATCGGTAAAGCCGACCAACTGTGCAGTGACCTCACCTGCGGGATAAAAACGCTTGTACTCCTGGCGACCCGAAACACCGGGGATACGCAGATCAAGGATGCGCTCTGCTTCTGGCGTCGGCAACTGACGGGCGAGATACATAAATGACTTATTGCGATAGCGCATCAACCGTCCCTGCAGTTGCGACAGGGATATATCAAGCGCTGCTGCGAGCTTATCTATATCTGTCGCAGAGGCGCTTTCGCGAATACGTTTGGGGTCGGCAATCAATGTGGTAACCGGCGTACTGACAGCCAAGGGCTCGCCATTTCTATCGGTGATCAGGCCGCGATGAGCAGGAATATTCTCTTTGCGAATTGAGCGGGCGTCACCCTGATCTTTGAGAAAATCGTGGCCGTGCTCTTCATTGGCGATAATTTGCAACTGGGCGATCTTGCCGCCAACAATTAGTGGCAGTGACCCTAGGATCAACATTACAAAGTAGTAACGCCAGCGCGGAATAACATGTTTTACCGTTTTCTTGGCCACTGTTATTGCTTCACCATCATAATTTCTTGGGGCTGCGGACCATGCATATTCAGACTGTCCCTAGCCATCGTTTCTATCCGCTGTAGTGATCCCCAGGCGCTCTGCTCAAGCAAATACTTACCGTAAGCAACCTGTAGCTGATTCTTCTCCCGCTCAAGAGCAGTCAGCTGGTCATATTTCTGTCTGCATACATGGCTGACAAAGGCCACTGCCAGCGCGCTGCACAACACCAGCGCCCAGAGCAACCCAATACGTAGCGACGCGCTCATGCCACACGCTCTGCGATTCGCATCACTGCACTGCGCGAGCGCACATTGCCATCTACTTCAGCACCCTGCGGCTTTACCGCCTTGCCAATTTTTTTCAAGCGCACACCGCGATCCACATCTCTAACCGGCAGATTTTTAGGCAACTGTATGCCGCGCTCCTGATCGCGAATAAAACGTTTTACCTTGCGATCTTCCAGTGAGTGAAAACTGATCACCACCAGTCGCCCACCTACCTGCAAAAGATCTATCACTTTTGCCAGCAGCGCACTGAGGTCGTCCAGCTCGCGATTAATAAAAATTCGAATCGCCTGAAATGCCTTTGTCGCCGGATGCTTGCCGCGCTCCCATGCCGGATGGGCATCCGCCAGAATCTTTGCCAACTGTACTGTTCGGGTAATCGGTGTCACTGCGCGTTCACGAACCACTGCTGCGGCCATACGGCGGGCAAAGCGCTCTTCACCATAGTCCTTGATCACCCTGGCAATATCTCCTTCCGCCGCACTGGCAATCCACTCCGCTGCCGACAACCCGGCGCTGGTATCCATACGCATATCAAGCGGCCCATCACGCATAAAGCTAAAGCCGCGCTCAGCCTGATCGAGCTGCGGCGAGGAGACACCTAGATCTACCAGCACGCCTGTCAGCTCCCGACCCTGCAACCACTCACCCATATCCGCAAATGAGCCATGCATAATGGTCAATCTTTCCTCGGCGGCGAAACGTAACCGGCCTGCCTCTATAGCTTGAGGATCCTTATCGATTGCCAGTACCCGCCCCTTGTCGGATAGCCTGGCGAGCAACTCAGCTGTATGACCACCGCGACCGAAGGTGCCATCTACATAAAAGCCATCTGGGTCTATAACCAGAGCGTCGACAGCCTCGTGCAATAAAACTGTTGTGTGCTCTGGCTTTGCAATATTTTCCACTACAGGTCCCCTACCAAGAGAGATTCTTTAAGGCTTCTGACATGCTCTCGCGATCGAGAAGCATGCTCCGATAAGTTTCCTGTGATTTTTCGCGCTCGGCGTTCCAGTTCTCTTCTGACCAGATTTCTAGACGCTGAGTACGACCCACCAAAACCAGCTTCTTTTCAAGCTGCGCATAGCCGCGAAGTTCTGGCGGAATAAGAATGCGTCCACTGCCATCAACCTGGAGATCTTTGGCCTGACCAACCACAAAGCGGCTGAGCATCTCACCGAGATCATCCATCGCCGGCAGAGCGGCAACTTTTTCTTCAAATTTTTTCCACTCGGGAAGCGGCGAGAGGGTAAGGCAGGTAGACTTCATATCGATGGTAATGACCAGGTCACCACGGCATATCTCATCGAGCAGGGCACGGTAGCGGGTCGGAATTGCCATCCGGCCCTTGGTATCCATATTGATTGGATCGCTACCTCTAAACACTTTGCACCTTTTTTATCATTATCGTGACCTATATTCGCCACTTTTTGCCACTATTACCCATATGTGTACACTATTGGCAGGTGGTAGCAAAGTCAAGCATCAGGAAAGACAAAAAAAGTGAATAAAATCAGTGAGTTCCAACAATTTTCTGAGATTGTAAAGAGTACGGGAAAAAGGCAAAAATAATAAGCAATAGAAAACATACGGGTAAAGCTAGAAGTTAATGTAACTTCTAGCTTTACGGCTTTTTAAGAATAATTTGAACTATAAAATTAAATTTATATATTTTTGCGGAATAAATTATCCAGCTGGATAATTATCAGAATTTGTTGAGCTGACCGATAAGCCGGGTTCTGTCGTGGACAGTCATTCATCTGGGACAGGCGTCGCCGCCTGCCTCAAGCAACCTACCCGTTCCCAACGCGGGTCGCGCCATATGGGAACCTATTTGGTCTTGCTCCGAGTGGGGTTTACCGTGCCACTACTGTTACCAGAAGCGCGGTGCGCTCTTACCGCACCCTTTCACCCTTACCTGTGTTCGCGAACGAACCATCGGCGGTCTACTCTCTGCTGCACTGGCCGTAGGCTTTCGCCCCCCAGGTGTTACCTGGCACTCTACCCTGTGGAGCCCGGACTTTCCTCTGCGCAGCACCCTTTTGAACGCAAGCGATCAATTGAGACATCTACACAGCGACTGCCTAGTCAACTCGCGGCTAGGATAGCACAGCTTGGGGTTTTTGAGAGGTTTTAAAATATTCTACTCTGCATACCATGAGTGATCACAGGTTACCTGCTGCTGTACCGGAGAGGCTTAGCTGTACTGCGATAGTTAAAATAGTCCTGGTGATTGCCCTTGAGATCAGTCAGGGCCCGCTTATGGATTTGTAATTTTCAGGTTGAACGAGCGCTTGTTTGAGCGCAGAGAGTTGCGGAAGCGCTGAAAATTACAAATCCATGGGCCCGATCTCAAGGGCAATCACCGGGACTATTCCGCTCCCATAATACGGAGTAATCAGCAAGGAGATCCTTCGTCGCTGCGCTCTGTCAGGATGACAGAATATAAGAGGCAGGACGACAGGATGTGAAAGGTCGAGATGACGAGAATATAGGCCACCAGTATTGGCAGTCTATATAAAATAAGTAATTACTTACTTTCAGACAACAAAGAATGACCCGCCGGAAGCTGACGAGAAATCCACAAAGCCAGTTTATGGCGCATGTTTGGGTCACTGATATCCTGCTTCGCTAGTGGCTGTATCAGCTTATCCTGTACCAATACCTTGTAGATAAACTCAACCTTGAGCTTCACCGAATCCTGCTCCTCAATCACACCATAGGCGCGCTTCTGGGCATATACTGCGCCAACCTGGAGCGCTTTCTTGACCAGCTCCGCCTCGTTGGGCAACTTTGACATAGACTTGCTCCCCTGCTGTTATCAATTAGTCGACAAACTTGCGCGCATTTCTAAACATACGCATCCAGGCACCATCTTCGCCCCACTCATCCGGATGCCAGGAATTCTGCACAGTGCGGTAAACCCGCTCCGGGTGCGGCATCATCAGTGTCGCACGACCATCGGCACTGGAAACACCAGTAATACCATCCGGCGAACCGTTGGGATTGGCAGGGTAAGTGCTGGCAACAGAACCGCTGTTGTCCATAAAGCGCAGTGCAATTTGGTTGCTGGCCAGCAGCCTGTCCATCGCCTTCTGCGATGAAAACTCCGCACGACCCTCACCGTGCGAAATAGCAATTGGCATATGCGAACCGGCCATTCCCTGCAAGAAAATAGAGGGCGACCTCTCAACCCGAACCAGCGAGAAGCGCGCCTCAAACTGCTCGGAGAGGTTGCGCACAAAACGCGGCCACAACTCGGCACCGGGAATCAGTGTCTTGAGATTGCTTAACATCTGGCAACCATTACAAACACCCAGACTAAAACTGTCTGGCCGGTGGAAGAACGTCTGGAACTGGTCACGAATCTGTTCATTGAACAGCACGGTCTTGGCCCAGCCCTCGCCAGCACCAAGTACATCGCCGTAGGAGAAACCGCCACAGGCAATCACACCGGAAAAATCAGCCAGGGTACGATGGCCCGCGAGCAGATCGCTCATATGCACATCCACCGAATCAAAGCCGGCGCGATTAAATGCCGCGGCCATTTCCACATGGCTGTTTACACCCTGCTCGCGCAGAATCGCCACAGCAGGTCGAACACCCGCGTTGATATAGGGCGCGGCAATATCTTCACCAGGGTTGTAGGTCAGGTTTGCTGAAAGACCGGGATCCTCTGTACACAGCGCATTAAACTCTTCTCTGGCACAGTCAGCGTTATCCCTGAGGGCCGCCATTCGATAGGAGGTCTCAGACCAGGTGCGCTGCAGGTCCACTCTTGGGCGAGTGAATAGCGGCTTTTTATGCTTAACAATTTCCAGTTGCTGGCGCTTGTTCAAACCACCCAGCAGGTGAACATCCACCCCCGCATCACTGAAGCACTCGGCAACACCATTGGCACGATCAGCGGTTACCTGAATCACCGCACCCAGCTCTTCGTTGAACAGCGCGGCAATAGAGTCATCACCAAGCGTCTGAATATCCACAGAAACGCCGACATGACCGGCAAAAGACATTTCAGCCAGGGTCGCTAACAGGCCACCATCAGAACGATCGTGATAGGCGAGTATATCGCCCTGCTCAATGGCAGACTGCATAACATCAAAGAAGCCCTTGAGCAGCGCAGGATTTTCCACATCCGGCGCCGTATCACCCATTTCATTATTCACCTGGGCCAGAATTGAGCCGCCCATACGGTTGGCACCGGCCCCCAGGTCGAGCAGTAACAGCTGGGTCTCACCACAGTCCGTTCGCAACTGCGGGGTCAGGGTTTTACGCACATCCAGAACTGGGGAGAAGGCAGTGATAATTAAAGACATCGGCGAGGTGACCGCCTTGTCTTCACCGCGATCATTCCAGGTGGTGCGCATAGACATGGAGTCCTTGCCCACCGGGATGGTAATGCCCAGTGCCGGACACAGTTCCATACCCACAGCCTCAACCGTGCGGTAGAGTTTTTCATCTTCACCGGGGTGGCCCGCAGGGCTCATCCAGTTGGCGGATAATTTAATATCTTTCAGATCACCAATACGCGCAGCGGCTATATTGGTAATCGCTTCACCAATGGCCATGCGTCCGGAGGCCGGGGCATCGATCAGCGCCAGCGGTGTGCGCTCGCCCATCGCCATAGCCTCGCCAGCCGTGCTGTCATAGGTCACTGTAGTCACCGCACAGTCAGCCACCGGCACCTGCCAGGGTCCGACCATCTGATCGCGGGCAACCATGCCGCCTACTGTTCGATCGCCGATAGTGATCAGGAAGTTTTTGCTGGCTACCGTGGGGTGGCGCAACACCTGAAATACAGCGTCATCTATATTTAATTCTTTGGTTGAGAAGGGGCTGGTCTGCGCCTCCAATCTCTCGGCGACACGGTGCATTTTTGGCGGCTTGCCAAATAACACTGACATCGGCAGATCCACTGGATCATTGTCAAAATGGCTATCGCTAAGCGTAATGGTTTTATCCTCTACAGCCTCGCCGACAACCGCTACCGGGCAGCGCTCGCGGTGACAGATCTCAAGGAATCGCGTCAGGTCGCGGGGCAGCACTGCCAGCACATAGCGCTCCTGGGCTTCGTTACACCAGATCTCAACGGGCGCCATGCCGGGTTCATCATTGGGTACCTTGCGCAGCTGGAAATGGCCGCCGGTGCCGCCATCTTTGACCAGCTCGGGCAAGGCATTGGAGAGTCCACCGGCACCCACATCGTGGATAAAGGCGATCGGATTCCCATCACCCTGCTGCCAGCACTGGTCGATCACTTCCTGACAGCGGCGTTCGATTTCGGGGTTTTGTCGCTGTACCGAGGCGAAGTCGAGATCCTCGGCGCTGGCACCCGTGGCCATAGATGAGGCTGCACCGCCCCCGAGACCAATCAACATCGCCGGACCACCCAAGACCACCAGCTGGGCGCCGGGTTCAAATTCCGGCTTATCAACATGCTCTTCGCGGATATTACCGTAGCCGCCAGCGATCATAATCGGCTTGTGATAGCCGCGGCGCTGACCGTCGAAATCCACTTCGAAGGTTCTCAGGTAACCACAGATATTGGGTCGGCCAAATTCATTGTTAAAGGCGGCACCGCCAATTGGTCCCTCGAGCATGATATCCAGGGCCGAGACAATGCGCTCCGGCTTGCCGTAATCACTTTCCCAGGACTGCCGGTAATTGGGTATATTCAGATTAGAGACACTGAAACCCACCAGGCCAACTTTGGGCTTGGAACCGCGCCCCACTGCGCCCTCGTCGCGAATCTCGCCACCCGAACCGGTGCCGGCGCCGGAATAGGGAGAGATCGCTGTCGGATGGTTGTGGGTTTCAACCTTCATTAACAGGTGCACCTGCTCCTGACTGTAGTCATAGCGCTTGGTGACCGGGTCCGGGTAAAAGCGCCCACCCTCACTGCCGACGACAACCGCGGCATTATCTGAATAGGCAGAGAGAACATTCTCGCCATTGACCTTGTAGGTATTGCGAATCATGCCAAACAGGGAGTGCTCCTGGTCTTCACCATCCAGTGTCCAGCTGGCATTAAAAATTTTGTGTCGACAGTGCTCTGAGTTGGCCTGAGCAAACATCATCAATTCAACATCGGTGGGATTGCGCTTTAGCTCGTTGAAGCTATCGACAAGGTAGTCGATCTCGTCATCGGCAAGTGCCAGCCCTAATTCACTATTTGCAGCCTTAAGAGCCTCTACACCACCACCCAGGGTATCCACGCTAGTTAACGGCGCTGGCTGCTGATGGCTGAACAGCACATCAGCTTTATTTAAATCATCGAGTACTGACTCAACCATACGGTCATGAAGCTCTGTCGCCACAGCAGCCAACTGCTTCTCACTGAGCGACTCGCTGGCCTGAACATAATAGGCAGTGCCACGCTCAACCCTGAGCACCTGGTTGAGGCCGCAGTTGTGCGCGATATCAGTGGCTTTGCTCGACCAGGGCGAAATGGTTCCAGGACGAGGAACAACCAGAATCAGCTGGCCTTTGGTGGTTGTTTTCTCTTCGCGCGGGCCATAGGTCAGCAGTGCTTCAAGTGTTTCAACAGCACTGTCTTCAAGCGGTGCGGTAAGATCGGCGAAATGCACATACTCCGCATAGACCGATTCCAGTGTCGGGACCGATTTTTGCAGGTTGGAGAGTAATTTTTTACGTCTAAACGCAGAGAGTGACGGTGCGCCGCTGAGGATCATCATAGATGGAGTGCTCATATTCATCTGATTGAGAAAGCCCGACATTCTAGCGGAAAAACCGCTCGTTGGCAGATAGAATTTAGCAAACCATGTACAATAATTTTTTAGTAACAAAACACGACTGTAATTATCCAGAATAAATCGCATTTGGCGGCCTAAAAATTCTATGAGAGGACTATCAAACAGAGCGAGACGGATACGCAACCGAACACTTCTGATCCTATCAGCCAGTGTCTATTTACTCTATGTTACCAGCGCCGCTCGCATCAGCGATCTCGAGCAAATTCAGACCAGCGGCGAGCTGCATGTCTTAACTCTCGACGGCCCAACCACCTATTTTGAGGATGGCCGCGGCAAAAACGGTTTTGAATATCTGCTTGCTAAAGCCTTTGCCGATAGCCTCGGCGTTAAACTGGTGATGAAATCCAAACCTACCCTGCACTCAATGCTACTGTCAGTGGGTGGTCCAGAGGGCAGTTTTGCCGCGGCCAATATTACCCGCACCAAAGACCGCGAAGACTGGATAGAATTTTCCGACCCCTATATGGAAGTCACCCAGCACCTGGTGTACAGACGCGGTAGTTCACGTCCCCGTTCGCTGAATGGCCTCAACGGCGAACTGTTGGTTATCAAGGGTTCCTCCCATAGCGAACGCCTCAAATACTGGACTAAAGACTACCCTAACCTGGTCTGGCAAGAGAGCGATGGCGCCGAGATGAGCGAGCTGCTGCGCATGGTTCATGACAGAGAGATTAAATACACTGTGGTCGACTCCATCTCCTATCTTGTCAGCCGCCATATCTACCCCCAGGTGCGTCGTGCACTGGATATTTCAGACAAGCAACCAATTGCCTGGGCATTTCCCAAGCACGGCGATGGCACCCTGCTTTTGGCGGCGAATAAATTCTTGCGCGAATTCACCGCCAGCGGCGAACTTGATGCCCTTAAAGATGAGCTGCTGGCACACACAGAAAACTTCTCTGTAGCCGATTCTCAGCGACTTGGCGAACTGGTCAGAAAGAGATTACCGGAATACCAGCGGCTCTTTGAAGAGACCGCCAGCCAATTTGATCTTGACTGGCATCTGCTGGCGGCGGTTGCCTACCAGGAGTCGCACTGGAATCCCCGGGCACGCTCACCAACCGGTGTACGCGGATTGATGATGCTCACCCTCGGCACCGCCCGCGAAATGAATATCAAGAACCGCCTCGATCCCCTGCAGAGTTTGCAGGGCGGTGCTGCCTATCTGGCAAAACTCAAGGCTCGCTTGCCAAAGCGAATTGTCGAACCGGATCGCACACTGATGTCACTGGCGGCCTACAATGTCGGCATGGGGCATCTGGAGGATGCACGAATACTTACCGAGCGCAGTGGTAAAAATCCCAATCTGTGGGTTGATGTACGTGAACACCTGCCCTTGCTTAGTAACAAGCAGTACTACTCGACTTTGAAATATGGCTATGCCCGCGGCAGCGAGCCGGTGACCTATGTAGACAATATTCAGTACTACACCCGCTACCTGCGACTGAATTCACTCTCGCTGCAGCGGGACAGCGAAAACAATCGGGAAACTACCGACGAGGCATCCAAGAATACTGACTGGGAAGACTCTGCGCCGTCATCTTTATAATAAGTGAGCGCTAACTTTTTTCTCGCTTTCGACGAAAAAAATCACTGATAATTGCCCCGCACTCCTCAGCTAAAACGCCTCCCTGCCAAGCGATCTTATGGTTGTAATGGCCCATATCCATCAGCCGCAGCTGGCTCTCAAGTGCGCCTGCCCTGGGCTCGGCAGCACCAAAAATAATCTTGCCAATACGCGCGTGAATCATGGCGCCAACACACATGGTGCAGGGTTCGATCGTGACATAGAGATCGCAGCCGCTGAGACGATAGTTTTCCAGCGCTGCAGATGCATGACGCATCGCAACAATCTCGGCATGGCCGGTCGGATCACAACTGGTAATTGGCTGGTTAAACCCTTCACCAACAACCTTGCCATCCTTGACCACCAGTGCCCCTACCGGCACCTCACCGACGCTAGCAGCCTGCTCGGCAAGGGCAATTGCCCGACGCATAAACGCAACTTCTGAATTCATATGTTTACCCAAACCCTAAACAGACTATCTACCCCAATCGCTAATAGCGTAAACTTTACGTTTAGCCAATCAACTACAAACTGCCCCATGTCCAATTCCGCCCAGCCTATTACCATCACACCCGACTGGAAAGTGGAACTTAGCCAATCTGTAACCTCTCTCGACGAGCTACTCGGCAGTGTAAGTCTTAACAGCAAACAACTCAGCGCCAGCCAACAGGCCATGGCAGATTTTCCACTGCGGGTACCGCGATCCTTTATTGCGCGAATGCAACCACATAATCCCGAGGATCCACTGCTCTTGCAGGTATTACCCGTTGCGGCGGAAATGACCAAAGTAGAGGGTTACGACCCGGATCCCCTCGATGAGACAAGCCACAATCCAGTTGCAGGCATTGTACATAAATATGCCAACCGGCTGCTGTTAGTTATCAGCCCCACCTGCGCCATAAATTGTCGCTACTGTTTTCGTCGCCACTTTCCCTATCAAGAAAATCGCCAGAACCGGGCGCAATGGCAGAGTGCCCTGGACTACATACGCAATACAGCCGAGATAAACGAGGTGATCTTCAGCGGCGGCGATCCGCTGGCCGCCAACGACCATTTCCTCGCCTGGATCACTGGACAGATTGCCGATATAAAACATATTAAACGTCTGCGTATTCACACTCGCCTGCCAGTGGTTATTCCCTCACGTATCGATTCGACATTTCTCGCCTGGGCGACAGCTACAAGACTGAAACCCCTAGTCGTCCTGCATATCAATCATGCCAATGAAATTGATACAGAGGTCGTCGAGAGTATTAAACGACTGCAGAACTCTGGTATTAAAGTTTTAAATCAGACGGTCTTGCTGCGCGGTATCAATGACAGTGCAGCCTGTTTGGCCGAGCTCAGCGAAACGCTCTACGACTGCGATGTGATGCCCTACTACTTGCACCTGCTTGACCCGGTTGCCGGCGCCAGCCATTTTGATATTGACGAGAATATGGCCAGGAAAATATATGCCGATCTCCAGGCTATTCTACCCGGCTTTCTGGTGCCAAAATTGGTTCGCGAGATCCCCGGCAAACCCTCCAAAACCATCGTTGCTGCCGAGTAAAATAACCTCATTTTTTGATCAAAAATAAATGTAAAAATAACTGAGGGGATTGGTCTTCCGTTCGTCTAATGGGAGGTGTATCAAAAATGGTCCACCAGCGATGCATAAAAAACTAAAACATCAGAGCATCGTTCCTTCTATGAACATTATCTCGGGGGAGATCTATGAACTCTAAATCCTTATGGAAATTAAATACGATTGCAGCAGCTGTTATTGCTGGTGGCGCCATGCTTCCAACAATGACTTTCGCCGCTGATGAAGGCATGGTAGAAGAGGTTGTTACTACCGGTACTCGCGCCAAGGCGCGTTCAACCACGGATACAGTTGCACCGGTTGATGTAATCAGCAGCGCTGAAATGGTTAATCAGGGTGATATGGACGTGGCTAACCTGCTGCGTAACTCTGTACCTTCATTCTCGGTTAATGACCAACCCATCAGTGACGCAGCCACCCTTGTACGTCCTTTCCAGCTTCGCGGTATGGCACCTGACCACTCGCTAATTCTGGTGAACAACAAGCGTCGCCACAGATCAAATGTGATTGTCTGGTCAGCAGGTGGTATCTCAGACGGCTCGCACGGTGCTGATGTCTCTACTATCCCAGGTATGGCCCTGAAGAGCGTTGAGGTTTTGCGTGATGGTGCAGCGGCGCAGTATGGCTCTGACGCCCTTGCCGGTGTAATCAACTTTAAACTTAAAGATGCCAGCGAAGGCGGCACTGCTGAAGTTCGTGTTGGTCAATACTCTGAGGGTGATGGCCAAATGGCCTATTTCGCCGGCAATATGGGTATGGAGTTGGGTGCTAATGGATTTGCCAATGTGACGCTGGAAGTTGGTTCATCTGATGAAACTGTCCGCTCAACACAGCGCAATGACGCGGCTGGACTGATCGACGCAGGTTTCCCTGTAGCTGATCCCGCACAGAAGTGGGGCCGTCCGATTATTGACGATGACATCAAGTTATTCGTCAACTTTGGCAACCAGATCAACGATGATATGGAGATGTATGGTTACGCCAACTACACAAGTAAGGATGTTGATGGCGGTTTCTACTTCCGTAATCCATTAACCCGTGGCGGCGTTTATGCTAAAGATGGCAAGCTGCTGGTAGGTGATACTACTGGTGATATGTCCGGCAACTGCGACCAGTACGCTGTTGATTCCTCAGATCCAACTAGTGCAGCGCTGGCTGCGGCTATCGCCGGCCTAAAAGCTGACGATAATTGCTTTAACTTCAATGAAACCATCCCAGGTGGCTTTACACCAAGATTCGGCGGCACGGTAACAGACATCGCCTTCCTGCTTGGTCTAAAAGGTGAACTGGACAATGGCATGACTTGGGATGTGAGCGCCTATCGCGGTGAGAACGAAGGTGATTTCTTTATTAACAACACGGTTAATGCCAGCCTGGGTGCGAATACACCTCGCAACTTTGATCCAGGCCTGTATCGTCAGACTGATGTCAACTTTAACGCTGACTTTACTTATGCCTTAAGCGAAACAGTTAATCTCGCCTTTGGTGCCGAGCACCGAACAGAAGAGTTCACTATTGGGGCAGGACAGGAAGAGTCTTACATTGATGGCGGCCTGGGTGTTCAGGGCTTCAGCACATCAACAAACGGCTTCCCTGGATTCTCTCCCGATATCTCCGGTGACTTTGACCGCTCAAACAGCGCCATCTACCTTGACGCTGAATGGGACGCCAGCGATGACCTGCTGTTAGCCGGTGCGGTTCGCTTTGAGGACTTTGACGGCTTTGGTAGCACCACTAACTACAAGCTAGGGGCTAACTACAGCGTAGAAGAGAACCTCGGTGTTCGTGCGACATTTAGCACGGGATTTAAGGCGCCGACGTCTGGCCAGATCAACGCGTCGAATATTTCAACACTGATCGACAATGGTATTTTGGTAAATAAAGGCGTTATCCCAGCAACGAACCCTGTTGCCGCGATTGCAGGTGCGGTTGCACTGCAGCCTGAAGAGTCTGAAAACTTTACGCTTGGCTTCTACGGAAGTGTTGGTGAAATCGACTTTACTGTCGACTACTTCAGCATTGACGTAACCGATCGTTTGACTCTTTCCAAAGACTTTGAGCTGACTGCCGCTCAAATTGCCACTCTGGCCGCTACCGGTGTCTCTGGTGCCGACGATATTGCAAAGTTCAGATTCTTTACCAATGACTTTGACACTCAGACAAGTGGTTACGATATTGTACTTTCTACTACCACTGAAGGTATGAACGGAACAACTGCCTGGAACCTGGCATACAATAACACCACTACAGAGATTACTAATCGCGGTGAATATATCGACGATGCTCGCGAAAAGTCTATCGAACAGATGTCACCTGATACTCGTTACAATGTATCTGCCAACCATATGATGGACGGTTGGCGTGTACTTGGTCGAGTGTCTTACTACGGTGACTGGTATGATTCAAACCAGGACCTGGTATACCCAGGTGAGTACGTCGTAGATGTTGAACTGGCATACGATCTTAACGAGAGCTCTTCTGTGATGATCGGTGGTAACAATATCTTTGACGAGGCCGGTAAAAAGCTTCACGACGCCGCTGCCGGCGCTGGTAACACCTTTAGTGAATTCGCTCCAATGGGATTCAGCGGTGCTTTCTGGTACGCCAAGTACAGCTACAACTTCTAAGCAACGCCTAAGTAATTTAAGGCGTTAATTGGAAGATAAGGCCAGTGTGAAAATGCTGGCCTTATAGATACAAAAAAAAGGGGTGCCAATTGGCACCCCTTTTTCTTTATTGAATTGTTCAGCTCTTCAATACATCACCATGGTGGAGTTAGTATGGAAACCCCTGCACATTGAGTTCGGCTGTATATATACCAGCTGCCAGACAGGGTGAATCACCACAGAGGCGACGTTTGTCACCGTCCATCGGAGCAGTTAAACCAGTGACAAATAAGGTCTTACCCTGGTCACCACCAAAAGCAATATTAGTCACAATATGGATGCCCTCGACAACCAATTGCCCAACCTCTTTAAAGCTTTTATCCAACACTACAACAACTTGACCATCCGTTCGTGTTGGCAATAGGCGAGTGGTTGTGACATAGATATTGCCACTGCAATCCTTCCCCAAACCATCAATCGGCGTGTCGAGTATTTTCTGGGGATTTGATACCTCACCCGCGCTTAAGTCAAAGGCCCACAATCCCCGCAAACCACCAACAATTACCTGCTGCTCATCAAGGCTCAAAATAATGCCATTGGGCTTATCACGCAGCGCCGGCACCAGCTCGGTAACTCCTGTCGCCGTCACGACACCATCGGCAGTGACACGATAGACACGCTGACCAGGCTCGGTTGAACCCGGCCATCCCCCACCTTGCACAGTATCTGCAGGAATATTTGAGGGGGTATTCCAGTTGGGGTCAGTAAAATAAATCGTATTGTCATGACTGATGGCTAAGTCATTCGGCGAGTTAAAGCGCTTACCTTGATAAGAGGTCACTATTGGTGTGATCTGTTTAGATTGCCAATCTATAAAAGAGAGAGAGCCGTCTAACTGACGTGCGGCTATTAAATTTCCCTTGGTATCCAGAGCTAAACCATTGCTGCCTGCAACCGTATCGTCCATCCAAACCTGCGGTTTCTCGCCCACAACCCAACGCCATATAGTAGTTTGATTGCTGAGTTCAAAGCCATTCTCGTCGGGCTGATGGGAACCCATATTGGAGTAGTACAACGCACCATCGTGCCAGACAGGGCCTTCAATATTGTTATACCCCTGGTACATAAGCGGAATATTTTCTTCGCGGGTAAGGGCTATATTGGCCAAATCCAGCTTTACATCTTCAGAGCCAACCGGGCAGTAAGTTGTATTGGCATTTGAGATTAATTCCAGCTCACTGGGTGGATTATCATTTGATTTATCCGAGCATGCCGTAGACAGTGCGCTCAAAAATATAGCCATAATAACGGAGAAATTATTAATCCTAAGGGTTTTAAAAAACATTGTGATTTCCTTTATTAGCCTTTAAGTGGCTGCAAAAAATTAGAGACTTAAAGAGCGTTTATTATTGTTTCAAAATGCAGTGTAAATTAAAAACATATTGAATGACCCATATAAATCAACCGTCCTTCCAACTACATTTTATGTGCTTTGCAGCTCAACATGTATTGACAATAGAGCCTCTGCGTACTATATACCCCCCATGGGTATAAAAACTATTGCATTCATTCTGTTCTGCCTGCCTTGGGGACTTGAGGCGCGACCAATTTCCTACTCCGGAGGGTCTACGCTGATGGCCTTTTCAGACAGCATGAAAAATTCTATCTACTTCCATTATTCTCCTACCTATAAATACTCTCTGGGTATCGAAGCCCTCAAGGACAAGCACCTGGATAAAAATTACGCCTATTTGAGATTTACCTACCTGCTGAACAGGAAAAACCGGCAGCAATCACAGCGCAACCTGTACTTTCAGTCGGGCCTAAGCAGCGAGGGGCTGGATAATTATTTCTACGGTATTCACGGTGATTGGGAAACCCGTAGATGGTTTACCGGCTTTGGATATAAAGAGGTAAAAACTGATTTGGTGGATTATTCAGATCAATTTATTCAATTGGGGGTAGCCCCCTACCTCGGCGAGTACGGGGATCTGCATACTTGGGTTATGCTGAAGAGCAAGAAAAATTCACTGCAGGGCGATTGGTCAACCTACCCGGTTTTAAAATTTTTCAAAGGCGACTTTCTTATTGAATTTGGCTACAGCAAGAAGACGCAGTGGGATGCACATGCGATGTACCGATTTTAGAGGAGATACTATGAAAAAATTAATTTTTCTATTGGCGCTATTTTCAGCTGCAGCTCTGGGTGATGCATATATGGAAGATCATCATTCCCACGAGGGGCATATTCACCAGCAACTGGTTGATGGCGAGCAGCTTGAAGTGGATGCTGAAAGGTTCGACAGATTTATACAGGGCCTGCAAGGTGCAAAAATCGCAGTTGTCAGTGTTCAGGGTATGGTTTGCGACTTCTGTGCCAGGGGCATTGGCAAAACTTTCAAAAAAGACAAGAACGTTTTAAACGTTGATGTTGACCTCAGCAGGGGCAAGGTTTTGATTGCATATGCAGCAGACTGGAAAATCGACTTTGACGATATTAAGAAAAAAATTCTGGCCAATGGGCAAAATGCGACTGGCCTGCAAATAGTGGAGATCTAGAGGTTCTTGATAGTATGAGCGATAAGCCAGCAAACTCTTTATCTTTATTTTTATCTTTATTCGCCTCTTCCTCAACACTTATCTGTTGTGCCCTGCCTGCAATATTTGTCGCATTAGGTGCCGGGGCGAGCTTCGCAAGTCTAATAACAGTATTTCCTTTTTTAGTGGTGCTTTCGCAATATAAAATTCTTATCACCCTATTTGCACTGATCATGCTTGTGGTTGCTGGTTATGCAAATTATAAAACCTATCATATGCCCTGCCCCGTAGACCCGGAGCTTGGCAGAACCTGCATGCAAACCAGAAAAAGATCCCGTTATATTTATTATTTCTCGGTTTTAATATTTCTGGTTGCCACCATTTTTACCTATATCATTCCAAGGTTAATCTAGCCCATGAGTCATCCATGTCATAAAAAACAAATACCCAGTATCAATCGAATTGAGGGCCAGATTCGAGGCATTGCAAGAATGATTGAAGAGGAAAATTACTGCGTTGACATCCTTAACCAGATTAAGGCGGTGAGAAAATCCATTGCCAGCGTAGAGGGGAAAATCCTTAAAACACACCTGCATCAATGCGTTAAGGATTCTTTGAATAACAGCGAGGATTTTGACGAAAAAGTAGATGAAATAATGAAAATTCTCAAAAGGTAAGTCCTTGGTCCAATACCCCTCTTCTACATTTACCGCCATTTACCACTTTCTTTGCATGCGGGCGAACAGGCAAAGTAAGCTTTATTCCCACTCAGCAGTAACGTTAATTATTTTTATTTTCTTATCGTATACTTATTACTACTCCATAGTAAGTATGTAAGTAATGTGTATTTCAACCACTACGTTGATGGCTTTGTGACGATGGTAATAGTAGTTTTCGCAGTCAGTGCGTTCAAGCTCTTTCAGCTTAGTGTCTTTGCCAATGAAGCTAAGAATGTGCTGCAGGTGAGTGGCCTATGGTTGTGTGTCGTCCCTTTACGATATGTCCAAGTTCAACGTCAACGTCAACGTCACGCATAGGGAAGCTCAAGTACTTCTCCAGACCATTAATAGCAATGGACTTGAAACCTGCCACTTTCCATTCCCTGTATAAATGTAGTCCTAACCACCGATGCGTTAAGGCTGAGAACGTCATTTAATACTAAGCATTAAACCGAAAAAGGCGAAATTTTTCCTTCAAGCAATAAAGCTTCCATCGACATCACCGACGAGGATGCCGATCATGTTAAGGCTCTGGTTGTCATCGATTGTGCCCAAAGAAAAGGTGTCGGTATCAATTTGTGCATAGCTGTCTTTGGCGCTTGAGTAGTCTCCGTCACCATCCAGAAAGATCCAGTCTGCTGTGGGACCGCCTGTTAGGCCAACAGCATATTTAAGAATATTCAAAGCATCGGCCGAATTAACACGACCATCTTGATTGAAGTCCGAAGCAATATAGTCTTGCCATTCTGCAGTCCCATCAGATTTGGCAAGGCCGACCGCAAGGCGAAGCGCTTCCAGCGCGTCAAATGAACCGATGGCCTTTTCCGATGCAGCGTCGACATTTTTATCGAATGAAATTGTTGCATTTATCAATGGCTCTGTGATGATTTCGTAGAAACCTAGTTCATTGGTTAAGGTCATTTGAAGATCGGCATTATCGCTGCTCAAACTAACCTCAACGTCAGAAATTGCATTTTCATTCCGGTCTAAAACTGATCCACTGACTGGGAATGTTGCCTTTTCTACTGGCAGAGTTGCTGCAGAAAAAATCCGCTCCGGCCAACCTTGTTCATCGATATATGAAACTACCACCCTGATTTGAGAGCCAATATAAGCGTCACTAATTACAAGCTCTGATTGTGTGGCATCCAATATATCTATCCAGCCGCCAGCGCTGTTCGTAACTTCCCATTGGAAACTATAGGCCGAAATATCGCTGGGTAGTCCGTCATCATCAGAGATTGCACTGATATTAACGCTTAGGGTTTCGTCTTCCCTGCTAAGTCCGAGAATTGTGGGTGGGCTGCTAGGGGTATCATTAACACCTTTGATTGGCTGAGAGGTTGCAAAGGACGCAATGGTTTCGACAGTTTCCTGATTATCTGTATAGCTTGCTAAAACCCTAAGATACGAGCCGACTTCAGCATCATCGGGTATAAGCTCTTCAGAGCTTTCACCAGCTATGTCAGACCAGCTTGATCCATCTGATGAAGACTGCCATTGATATGAGACGTTAACGGGATCATCCAAGCCATCATTGTCTGAGGTAACACTGGCACTTGCTGTGAGCGTCTCATTCTCAGCCGCATTACCGGATATTGATGCGCTAAAGCCAACAGGCGCATCATTTACATTCGCAATGGTTGATGCGGTTGCGCTTGAAGCAACTGTTTCGACAGTTCCTTGATTATCTGTATAGCTTGCAACCACCCTCAGATAAAAGCCGACCTCAGCATCATTAGGTATGAACTCAGCAGAGCTTGCACCAGCTATATCAGACCAGCTTGATCCATCAGTAGAGCGCTGCCATTGATATGAGAAGCTAACGGGATCATCCAAGCCATCATCATCTGAGGTAACACTGGTACTTGCTGTGAGCGTTTCATTCTCAGCCGCATTACCGGATATTGATGCGCTAAAGCCAATAGGGGCGTCATTTACATTTGTTACCGTCTGCGCGCTGCTTGAAACTGTTTCTTCGGTTCCTAGATTATCTGTATAGCTAACAGACACACGAACCTGATTTGAGGCATCATCATCACCAAGTGTATAGCTGGCTGAGGTTGCGTCGGTAATATTGTTCCAGCTTGATCCACCATCAGTAGAACGCTGCCATTGATATGAGAAGCTAACGGGATCATCTAGGCCATCATCATCTGAGGTAACACTGGCACTTGCTGTAAGCGTTTCATTCTCAGCCGCATTACCGGATATTGATGCGCTAAAGCCAACAGGCGCATCATTTACATTCGCAATGGTTGATGCGGTTGCGCTTGAAGCAACTGTTTCGACAGTTCCTTGATTATCTGTATAGCTTGCAACCACCCTCAGATAAAAGCCGACCTCAGCATCATTAGGTATGAACTCAGCAGAGCTTGCACCAGCTATATCAGACCAGCTTGATCCATCAGTAGAGCGCTGCCATTGATATGAGAAGCTAACGGGATCATCCAAGCCATCATCATCTGAGGTAACACTGGTACTTGCTGTGAGCGTTTCATTCTCAGCCGCATTACCGGATATTGATGCGCTAAAGCCAATAGGGGCGTCATTTACATTTGAGATTGCCTCAGCATTGCTTGCAAACTCAGTCTCTCCGCTAAGAGCGTCTGTCGAAGTTGCTACTACCCGTAAGTATTTTCCAACCTGACTTTGATCTGAGTTAATTGTGAAGTCGGAACTAGTTGCATTGCTTATTGATTGCCAGCCTGTGTTCCCATCAGGTGAAATCTGCCATTGATAGGTGATACTTGCTATCGCTCCATCCACGTCCTGAAGATCTAAAAGTTCAGCGGAAAGGCTATTGCCCTCCTTGACTGTGCCAGAAACATTTAAGGAGCCGATTGCTTCATCGTCAACGTTAGTCACAGTCAAATTTATGGTTTGAACGCTGGTGCCACCATTACCGTCACTTACTGAGATGATAAAGCTGTCTGACCCAACATAGTCTTGATTGGGAGTATAATTAAATATGCCGTCATTGGTCTCTGACGCTATTCCATAGCTTGGAGCGCTTTGAAGATTATAGAAGAGTGTATCTCCCTCTACATCCGTTGCATTTACAGAGACTGTTAAGGATGCTTCCTCTGCAGTTGTAAAGGTCTGGCTAGAAGCCAATTTTGGGGCATCATTAACGCTTATTATATCTAGCGATGCGCTTCCGGTTACTGACTGCGGCCCAAAAAACCCGTCCGAGGTTCCTTCGTCAGTTATGAGGTAGGTGAAAATTACGCTGGTATCATCATTTGAGGAGGAAACGAAGTTCCAACTTCCATCCTGATTATCAATAAGGGTACCCGACCCCTCCGAGATTGAAAGGTTTGAAGCAGTTAAAGTGGTGTTTTCTGGATCTGTCGCATTAGCTAGCAATTGGCTCTGCGTTATGGTCGCACCATTCGCGTCTTCCAGTATATCTGTAAGAGTGACTTGTGAAGTATTGGGTGGGTCATTAGCATCTTTATTCTCAATTGAGACCAGTACTGTTTCGTCACCGCTTGAATTAAGAACGAAATTATAACTTGGGTCTTCTTCATTTGAACTGGCTGTATTTAAAACAAGCTCATCAGAAGAGCTTTGAATGCTAAATAAATTTGCATCGTCACCTGTTATTGTGTCTGGCTGCCACCCAAGGAAAGACGTGTCGAGTATTGCGGTATTACTTTGGGTGGCCTCAGAGATAAATCCAGTTAACTCAGGTTGTAAGTAGATACTGTCATTCAGAAGAACAGATCCCGCATAGAAAAATACTGGAAGAGCGGGCTCGGTTAATTCAACTGCGAATGTAAGCTCTACTGATTGCCCCTCGGGGAATCCATTAAAGTTTATTCCAGAAAAATTTATTCTTGTGCTGTCGGAGCTATTGGCCTCAGAGGTCCAATCAACATTGCTTGTCAAATTAACTGAGGCAATTTCTGCCCCAAGAACAGAAAGGTTTTGAACGTCTAGACCAATTAGTGACCCTTGTGATGAAGAAACGCTTAAAACGACTTCAAACTCAAGTGGCGATATTCTTAAAACGCTTAAAGTCATGATGATTAAGCGATCCAGGAACCGTTCACATCACCAATCAAAATGCCCGTGAAATCGATATTTGAGTCAAAGGAAACAATCTCATTGATATAATCATCATAGGTGGAGTTATTCCTATTAATTGCAGATAAGTCTGCGTCTGCGTCCATAAACACCCATTCAGGATCGGAGTCATTTTCAATATTAATGGCTTCCTGCAAAATGGCGTAGACATCCATTGAGTTTACGCGTCCATTTTGATTTATATCGGCAGCGATAATTTGTTCCTGTTCAAAATTTAAACCGTCAACGGTATTTTGACCTTCAATCAAAACAGCAATCTTTTGGGCCAAATAAGCATCATATGAAGTGACTGCATTTCCAATGTCACTAGTATCTTTCTCGAGTACAAATACTGTATCTCCTTCAATCATTGGAACATCTGCAAAGAGACCAGCCGAGGAGGAAACAGACTCTGTTCCAATGAGGGCGATATTTGATTGCTGATTTCCGCCTAAATCGATTTGAGTGAATGAAATGTCGCCCAAATCTGATTTAATATTACCAGAGCCAGTATAGGCTAGGGTCACTGACACAAGTTTGTCGCCGGAAGCTATGCTTTCACCACTGTTGAGCGCCGTGAAATAGGCAATATTATTTGCCGTATCTAGATTGTCTGCAGTTATATAGTTGTTGTCTATAAGGGTTGTCGCAAAGCTGCTCGCTGTTAATTCGAAATTACTTGTTAGGTCGAGGCCAAAATCAAATACTCCAACGCTATCGGCTGCTGCCAAGACATCGAAAGTCACAACGGACTTGCCTAGATCTAAATTGGAAACATACATTAGCTTGTTGGTGTCTCCATGACCTAGCCCAAAGAGCGATGCGTTGCTAATTGCAACACCGTTCCAAGTTTCAACAGACGGCGTCAGCGTTACACCTTCAAAATAATTAAGCTCTTGGGTTGTCGTTTTAATGAAATCTGAATTAGAGGCCACATCTACAATGGACATTTCGAATGTGTGCTTGGCTTCAGTGCTGCCATTATCAGTCACCGTGATCTTGGCCAAGGCTTCAGAATAGGCGGTGGCGCTTTCATTGCCTGAAAGTGTCACTGTACCTGCTGAAGCATCCCATGCAAAGTTTAGTGAACCTGTATATGTGTTCTCAATTGCTGCAGCGGCCGAATTGGAGTAACCGCTACCAAGCGTGATTGTGAGAGATGATATTAAACCATCATCGTCTAGCGCGATCTCACTAAATGGTTTGGTTGTGGTTACAACGAGATCATCAGCAATGGTCACAGCAGGGGCCACGTTTTCCGCGAAAATCTCAACAGTCAGTTCTCGCGTTGTTGTGTTGAAGTTTTCGTCTGTAAAGGTCAATGAAACATTGTGTAGACCAGTAGGCGCATCTGCGCCGGCCTGAAGCGCCAAGCCTGATGCAGTTTGAGCGACTGTAAAGTATTTTGAATCACTCGAAGCTGTGTATTGAACGTTTTGTGGCAGTGAATTTGAGATCAATTGATTGATAGACAGATCGCTTGTTTTTTCAAAGGCGAAATGATTGTCATTTGACTGGTTTTCGGCTTGCCCAATTAGGAAGGTTGATTTTTCTCCAGATAGCTCGGCCTTAAACCTTAGCACCTCGGCGTCGAAATTAAGGTCGGCTGATGACAAGACCATGGCAATATTATTAATGTCACTGGCCGAGAACGATGATCCTTTTGCGAATGTCAGTGTTTTTGTGCTCATCCACTCGCCTGGCGCAAAAGTTAGATTTTGGTTAAGTTCACTCGTATTAGCCAGCGTGACAGAAACTGAAACATCAGCGGATGGCTGCCCGCCCCAAAGTCTTACATTAACCAAGACATTTGTGTCGGTTTCAGAAATGGAACTAATAACGCCAGATCTAAATATTCCAAAATTAGCGCCCTCGACACTGAGGTTTTCCTGCGTCAGTTCAAGTGGGGATATATCTCTAAGTATGGCGACTGTGTTTGCTTGATTATCTATATCTGGCCCATCAATGTCATAGGCAACAACAGTATCGTCGCCACTTTCTATGAAGCGTATAAAGCCTAGAGAATATGGATAAATTTCTTGCCCGGAATTGGCCCCATTTGCGGCAATGCTGCCAGTGTGCATTTGCGTCAGATCTAATACGTCTCCGCCATTACCTGTCGTAAAGTCTGTAATGACGTCGATTTGATCGTCTAAGAAGTCTTGATATGTGAAGACGAAGCGGTCGGTGCCGGCGCCACCGGTTATTGTGTCGGCGCCTAGCCCTGCTTCTATTGTGTCGTCACCGTCGCCTGCATTAATGGTGTCATCGCCATTGCCGCCGTCGATTGTATCATTGCCGCCGCCTGCATTAATGGTGTCTGCATCAATGCCGCCGTCAATGGTGTCGGCGCCTAATCCGCCTGTGATTGTGTCGGCACCTTTGCCACCTTCTATTATGTCGTCGCCGTCGCCACCATCGAGTATATCGTCTTGATCATCGCCATATAGTTCATCATTGCCGATACCACCTGTTAAGGTGTCGGCACCAATGCCGCCGTACAGAGTGTCATTATCAATGCCGCCATCGAGTGTGTCGTCACCTGCGCCACCGCTTAATGTATCTGACCCATCTCCGCCGTAAATGGTGTCATCACCATCATCGCCGTAAGCGGTATCGTCGCCGCCCTCAGCATAGATCGTGTCGTCACCGCCTTCGCCGCGAATATTGTCACTACCGGCGCCTGCATTAATGGTGTCGGCTGCATCAACGCCTGGGTCTAGCGATCCATCACCACCACGAATATTGTCATTACCGGAGCCTGCTGTAATGGTATCGGCGCCTAACCCACCATAGATTGTATTGTTGCCTTCGCCAGCAGCTATTGTGTCGGCACCGCCGCCGCCATCTATAAAGTCGTTACCTTCACCGCCATCAATGGTGTCATCGCCGCCTTGTGCGCGATTGCCGTCTGACGAAAGTTGGGTGCCTGAATAGTTCGGATTACTATAGAAATACTCTGCACTTCGTGTGAAACCCCAATCGAGTGATGACCATCCATCACCATAAAGCTTGTCATCACCTGCGCCCCCGGTAACTGTGTCACTATCAAGCCCACCAATTAGGAGATCTTTAAAAGCACTTCCGGTAATGGTGTCGTCGCCGCTACCACCATAGAGTATATTTGAATCGTTGTATTGACTCAGGATGCCGGTGGCGCGCGAGTAATTAGTGGAGTAACGCCTTTGTACAATTGTGAAATCTGGGCCAGCACGCTCGACTGTACTCGCAATCAGCGTGTCGTTACCGCCACCGCCGTCAGCAAGATTTACGTAAGCAATCCGGTCGTCGCCATCAGCTCCAGTCGAACCGGCATCACCAAAGAAGATGATATTTTTATCTTCTATGGCGGTTTGAACACCGCTTGAGGCTTCAAGGTCATCCGTACCTTGTAGCAACTTATAATGATAGGACTCTGAAGTTATATAATACCGGTAGTTATCGCTAGACGAAGTGGGGATGTCTTGTTTGAAGCTCTGTGTATGCCACTGATTATTGGCACTCAGGTCCAGGTCATAAATGATCTTATTATTGCCGTCACTTGGCAGCTTGCTCTGATCAATGGAGCGCTGAAAATCATTGTCTGTGATGGA
>JAYOUA010000015.1:0-43496 GCA_038150705.1 Porticoccaceae bacterium
CAGTTTCCACTACAAAATTCGCGTCGGGTCCGGCGCAAATCGAGGAGCCCCATTTTGGGGCTTTTCTTTAGATATTAATAAATGGGCCTCAGGCCCATTTTTTGTTTGTCAGGAGATGCCAATGGCTGCGGCCGACAGCAAATTGCGCGAATTACTGCAGCCGGTAGTTGAGGCATTGGGTTGCGAGCTCTGGGGTATTGAGCTGCAGTCCGGCGGTAAACGCAAATTATTACGAATCTATATAGACAGTGAAGAGGGGATAGGTGTCGAGGATTGCGAACGTGTCAGCAGGCAGTCCAGCAGTATTCTCGATGTTGAAGACGTTATTAGCGGCGAGTATGTTTTAGAAGTCTCGTCACCCGGTATGGATCGTCCTCTCTACGATCTTGCTCAGTATGAGAAGTTCAAGGGTGAAGATATCACGCTTAAATTGCGTTTTCCCTACGATGGAAGACGCAATTTTAAAGGTCGTCTGGTAGATGTCGATGGCGATGAAATAGTTTTGGTGGTTGCGGATACTGAGTATCTGTTTCCGATTGAAGGAATCGATAAGGCCAATGTGGTGCCAAGATTCTGAGGCATGTGAGGTTTGAACAATGAGTAAAGAAATTTTAATGGTTGCTGAAGCCGTATCCAATGAAAAGGGTGTGGATCCAGAGATCATCTTTCAAGCGATTGAGCAGGCACTGGCTACGGCGACCAAAAAGCGCTACGAAGAGGGTGCTAATATCCGCGTAGTAATCGATCGTCAGACTGGCGATTACGAGTCATTCCGCTGGTGGGATGTTGTCGCTGATGACGAGATGGCCGAGCTGGGTACCCAGTTCACCACTGAGGAAGCTCATGAAAAAGACCCGACATTAGCTGTTGGTGATACTTACGAAGAGACCGTGGAGAATATTGCATTTGGTCGCATTGCTGCGCAGACCGCCAAGCAGGTTATTGTTCAAAAGGTGAGAGATGCAGAGCGCGAGCTGATTATCAATCGCTTCCGCCACCGCATCGGTGAAATGTTGAACGGAACGGTTAAGAAAGTTACCCGCGACCATATAATTGTCGACTTTGGTGAAAATGCCGAGGGTCTCCTGCCCCGCGAAGAGCTTGTGGGTCGAGAGATCTTCCGCATCAATGACCGCACCAGAGTTATTTTAACCAGCATTCGCGAAGAGACCCGCGGACCACAGTTATTAATTTCCCGCGCCGCTCCGGAAATGCTTGTTCAGCTGTTCCAGATCGAAGTTCCGGAAATTTCCGAGGGAATTATTGAAATTAAAGGTGCCGCTCGCGACCCTGGTCAGCGCGCCAAGATTGCAGTAAAAAGTAAAGACGCGCGTATTGATCCGGTAGGTGCCTGTGTAGGCATGCGCGGTGCACGTGTGCAGGCCGTCTCGAACGACCTGGATGATGAGCGAATTGATATTATCCTCTGGGACGACAACCCAGCCCAGTTGGTGATCAACGCTATGGCGCCCGCAGAAGTAGAGTCGATTGTTGTCGATGAAGATAGCCACTCTATGGATGTTGCTGTCAATGAAGAAAATCTCGCCCAGGCGATTGGTAAAGGCGGCCAGAATGTTCGTCTGGCCTCAGAGCTAACTGGTTGGACAATCAATGTTATGACTCTTGATGAAGCTGCAGAAAAGCAGCACGAAGAGTCATCCAGCTTTATCGGCAGCCTGATGACGGCGCTGGATATTGAAGAAGATATTGCTATTGTATTGGTCGAAGAAGGTTTCACCAGTCTCGAGGAAGTGGCCTATGTGCCGTTGGAAGAGATGAGTGAAATCGAAGGATTCGACGAAGAGATTGCTGAAGAATTACGTGCTCGCGCCAAAGATGCTCTGTTGACTCAAGCTCTTGCAAGCGAAGAACAGTTAGCCAACGTGGCACCGGCAGAAGATTTGCTGACAATGGACGGCATGAACGACGCATTGGCAAATACTCTAGCAACTAAGGGTATTGTCAGCATGGAAGACCTGGCCGAACAGGCTGTAGATGATCTAATGGAAATAGATGGAATGGATGAAGAGACCGCTGCAGCATTGATTATGACAGCGCGTGCACCTTGGTTTGCAGACCAGGGTGAATAATTAATCGGGGTGTAATAGAGGACAACCGATGGCTCAAGTTACAGTAAGTGAACTGGCAAAAACCGTAGGCGCATCTGTCGATCGTTTGCTTATGCAAATGAAAGAGGCAGGCCTAAATCATACAACTGAAGATGCCGTGGTATCTGATGAAGAGAAGCAGACTCTGCTGGCCTATTTAAAAGGCCTGCACGGAGAGAGCGCTCGCGAGCCGAAAAAGATAACTTTGCGACGCAAAACGCTCAGCACTCTAAAGTCTGGCAGCCGTAAAACCGTCAATATCGAAGTTCGCAAAAAGAGAACCTACGTTAAGCGCAGCGACGAAGAGCTCAAGGCCCAGGCTGAAGCAGAACAGCAGGCACGTGCTGAAGCGCCTATACCTGCCGCCTCAACATCGCCGGTTGATGATGTTGAGTTAAAGCGTCAAGCGGCTACAGAAGCACGCCGTAAAGCTGAGGAAGATTCCAAGGCTAAGGTAGAGGAAGATGCGCAGAAGTTGGCAGAAAAGGCCGAGGAAGATGCGCGCAAAGCAGCCGAAGCCGTAGCCGCAGCACAGGCTGAAGAGGCTAGAAAGCTTGCCAAGCCAGCGCCAACCGCACCAGCCGCCAAACCTTCTGCTGAGCCCGCTCACGAGAAAGGTCGTCGTCACGGCAAGCCGGTTGACGATGATGAAGACAAGGTCGGTAAGAAAGGCAAGAAGACAGCTGGAAAGAGCGGCAAGAAAAAATCCCGCATGGTAATGAACGATGTGGATGATTCGTCGAGAAAAACACCTCGTCTGCGTTCAGGTAACGCGGCACCGCTTAAAATGGATAACAAGCACACCTTCCAAAAGCCGACTGAAAAGAAAGTTTTGGATGTGGAAATTCCCGAAGAGCTCAGTGTCGGCGATCTCGCTCAGCGTATGCTCACCAAGTCAGGTGTGGTTGTTAAGCAGCTGATGAAAATGGGTGTTATGGCGTCAATTAATGAAGTGATTGATCAGGAGACCGCCTTTCTTGTGGTTGAAGAGCTCGGCCACAATCCGGTAGCCGCGAGCAATGAAACCGTTGAAGACGAACTGACCAAGCAGTTTGAAGCGCTGACCAGTGAGGGTGGCGAAGAGCCGCGAGCGCCGATTGTGACGGTGATGGGCCACGTTGACCACGGTAAGACATCGCTACTTGACTATATTCGCAAATCCCGTGTCGCCTCCGGTGAGGCCGGCGGTATTACTCAGCATATTGGTGCCTATCACGTAGATACGCCAAAGGGCATGGTGACTTTCCTCGATACTCCTGGACACGCGGCGTTTACCGCCATGCGCGCCCGCGGTGCACAGAGTACAGATGTGGTTATCCTGGTAGTTGCTGCAGACGATGGTGTTATGCCGCAGACTGAAGAAGCGGTGCAGCACGCCCGCGCAGCTGGAGTTCCCATTGTTATTGCCATTAACAAAATGGATAAAGAGGGTGCAGACCCCGAGCGTGTCACCAATGAATTGGCCGCCAAGGATGTTATTCCTGAAGAGTGGGGTGGTGACACTCAGTTTGTCAAAGTCTCTGCTCACACAGGTGAGGGAATCGACGAACTGTTAGAAGCCGTATTGCTTCAGGCAGAACTGCTCGAGTTGACCGCCCCGGTTGAAGTTCCGGCCCGCGGTGTAATTGTTGAATCCCGTGTCGACAAGGGTCGTGGTGTGGTTGCCACAGCACTGGTTCAGCAGGGAACACTGCGCAAAGGTGACTTTATGCTCGCCGGTGAGAGTGTCGGCAAGATCCGCGCCATGACCGATGAAGCGAAAAGACCTGCCGCCGAAGCTGGCCCGTCTATTCCTGTAGAGATTCTGGGGCTCGACGAAGCACCCAATGCCGGTGATGAATTCTTTGTGGTTGCTGACGAGCGCAAGGCCAAAGAAATTGCCGACTTGCGCCAGGCCAAAGCCCGTCAGGAGCGTATGTCCCGACAGCAGGCAGCCAAGCTGGAAAACATGTTTACCGACATGGGTTCAGAGCAGGTCAGCAAGCTCAATCTGGTTGTTAAAACCGATGTGCGCGGTTCACTTGAAGCGATTACAGCAGCTCTCAATGACTTTGCCACCGATGAAGTTGCAGTTGATATTGTTGCCTCTGGTGTCGGTGGTATCACCGAATCCGATATCAACCTGGCACTGACTACCGGCGCCATTGTGCTCGGCTTTAATGTGCGTGCCGGCGGAACAGCCCGTGCACTGGCAGAGAAAGAGCAGATCGAAGTGCGCTACTACAGTGTAATCTACAACCTTCTCGATGAAGTCAAGCAGGCCCTCTCAGGTATGCTGGCGCCGGAAACTAAGGAAGAGATTGTCGGTATTGCCGAAGTGCGCGATGTATTCCGCTCACCCAAGTTTGGCGCTATTGCCGGCTGCATGGTTACCGAAGGTGTTGTCTATCGCAACAAACCTATCCGTGTCCTGCGTGACGATATTGTTATCTATCAGGGTGAACTGGAATCCCTTCGTCGCTTTAAAGACGATGCCCAGGAAGTTCGCAACGGTATGGAATGTGGTATTGGCGTTAAAGACTACAACGACGTTAAGCCCGGTGACCTGATTGAAGTCTATGATGTCACCGAGGTTAAACGCTCGCTGTAAGTACCCGAGCGAAAAGCCACTATGCCAAGAGAATTTACTCGCGCGGAACGCGTATCAGATGCAGTTCAACAGGAAATATCTGTACTGATACGCGACGAAGTGCGCGATCCCCGGGTGGGAATGGTCAATATCACCGACGTTGAAATCAGTCGCGACCTCGCCTACTGCAAAATTTATGTCACCTTTGTCGACGATCGAGATCAACAGCAGATTGATGAGGGCATCGATGCGCTAAATGGTGCCTCCGGATACCTTCGTAAATTGTTGGCCTCGAGCATCAAGCTGCGCATAGTTCCAAAATTGACCTTTTACTATGATGAGAGCGGCCGTCGCGGCCAGCACCTCTCCGCGCTGATCGACCTGGCTGTTTCTAAACAGTCTGGCTCAAAAGAAACCTCTGCGGACAATGAGGAAAGCTGAGTTTGGCTCGCAGACGTAAACGCGGTCGTTCAGTCAACGGTATCTTCCTGCTCGATAAGCCTTTGGGATTATCCTCCAATCACGCCTTGCAGCAGGTTAGACGTCTGTTTGATGCCAACAAGGCTGGGCATACTGGCGCCCTCGATCCATTGGCTACGGGTGTATTGCCGATCTGTCTTGGCGAAGCGACCAAGTTTAGCCAATTTCTTCTCGATTCAGATAAGGGCTATCGCAGTACCTTCAGTTTGGGAGTGCGCACCGAAAGTGGCGACTGCGATGGTCAAGAGGTGTCTCGGATAGATGCTTCGGATATCAGCCTTGAACAGATTAATCGGGCAGTAGACATCTTTAGGGGAGAGATTCAGCAGATTCCCTCGATGTACTCAGCGCTAAAGCATAATGGCCAGCCACTGTACAAGCTTGCGCGGCAGGGAATAGAAGTAGAGCGCCCAGCGCGCAGTATCACTGTCTATGACTATCAGATACTGGACTTTCGCCCTGGCCCGGTTGCCAAATTGGATGTTGAGGTGCGCTGTAGTAAGGGTACTTATATAAGGTGTCTGGCGGATGATTTGGGCCAGGTGCTGGGCTGTGGAGCTCATGTCAGCGCCCTGCATCGCAGTGTGGCAGGCCCCTTTCACGAGGCTGACACAGTGTCGCTGCAAGCTCTGCAGGAATTGAGAGAGAGCTGTGAGCCAGAGCAGTTGGATCACCTGCTAAAGCCAATGGATATCCCTTTGGCGGACAAAATGGCCGTGGAATTGAGTGATGATGTAGCCGCTTACTTCCAGATGGGGCAGGAAGTAATGTCAACACAGGCCTTTCGCAATGGACAAGAAGGCGATATAGTGCGCGTCTTTCGCAAAGGCGGTGCTTTTCTTGGTGTAGCTACGGTTACCGAAGAGGGCAAAATAGCCCCGAAAAGACTGGTTGTTGACGATCAATAGCCAAATGAATCAAGCGGATCTCTGTTTTAGAGCTCCTTATTAGGTTGTCTGTAAATATGCGCGGGCATCCTGAATTTTACTAATTCGCATATTGGAGAAAGTATCATGGCACTGAGTGCAGAAGAAAAAGCAGCTATCGTTGCTGAGCATGCAACTTGTGAAAACGACACAGGTTCCCCTGAAGTCCAGGTTGCACTGCTAACCGTAAACATCAACAAGCTACAGGACCACTTTGGCGATCACAAGAAAGATCACCATTCACGTCGTGGACTGATCCGTATGGTTAACCAGCGTCGCAAATTGCTCGACTATCTTAAGAGCAAGGATATTGAACGTTATAGCCAGCTGATCAAGAAGCTTGGTTTACGTCGATAAGTGTTCTCGGTGCGGCCCTCAAAAGGGGCCGCATTTGTCTATCTAGACCAGCGAAATTCTGCCGCTTAGATAGCGAACACAAAACTAAACTGTCGGATCTTTGACCTATAAACCGTTGATCGAGTTACTTATGTATATCCACAGGGTGTATATCAGTAACCCGAGCAGCGTAAAGAGGCTCGAAGCGAAGACGCTAAATGGTAAAAATACCAAGGTAAAATATGAATCCCTTAATTAAAAAGTTTCAATACGGTAATCACACCGTAACACTCGAGACTGGCCGCGTAGCCCGACAGGCAACCGGTGCAGTTCTCTGTTCAGTCGATGACACCACTGTACTCTGTACCGTGGTTGGCGCTCGTGAAGCCAAGCCGGGAATGGACTTCTTCCCGCTCGGCGTTCACTACCAAGAGAAAGCCTACGCAGCGGGAAAAATCCCCGGTGGCTTCTTTAAGCGCGAAGCCCGTCCAAGTGAAAAAGAGACGTTGACCTCACGTCTTATCGACCGTCCGATCCGTCCTCTTTTCCCCAACGGCTTTAAAAATGAAGTACAGGTAGTCTGTACCGTAGTTTCCGCGGAAAAGAATATTGATCCCGATATTGCCGCCATGATCGGTACCTCTGCCGCTCTGTCTATTTCAGGCATTCCATTTAATGGTCCAATTGGTGCCGCCCGTGTTGGCTACAGCGAAGAGCAGGGCTATCTGCTCAACCCAACCTACAGCGAGCTGGAAGACTCCTCCTTGGACATGGTTGTTGCCGGCACCAAAGACGCCGTCCTGATGGTTGAATCCGAAGCCAGCGAGCTTTCAGAAGACACCATGCTGGGTGCTGTTCTCTATGCCCACCAGGAGATGCAATCGGTCATCACTGTTATCGAACAGTTGGCTGAAGAAGCAGGCAAGCCACGCTGGGACTGGCAGGCAGAAGCTGAAGATGTAGATCTTAAGTCAGCACTCAACGATCTGGTCGGTGCTGAACTCGACGCAGCCTACCAGGTAGTAGACAAGCAGGAGCGAGTTGCCTCGGTTAACGCTCTGCGTGATCGCGCCGTTGCAGAACTGGCCAGCGAAGACGGCCACTCTGAAGAAGATCTCAAAGACGCTTTCAAAAAGCTCGAAAAGAATATTGTTCGCGGTCGTATTATCCGCGGTGAGCCGCGTATTGATGGTCGTGATACCAAAACCGTTCGCGCCATTGATGTTGAAGTTGGCGTGCTGGCCAAGGTACATGGTTCTTCACTGTTTACCCGTGGTGAGACTCAGGCTGTTGTTGCTGCAACTCTCGGCTCAACTCGCGATGCGCAGATGATCGATGCCCTTGAAGGCAAGCGCGACGATCCATTTATGCTGCACTACAACTTCCCTCCCTACTCAGTGGGCGAATGTGGTCGTATCGGCTTCACCAGTCGTCGTGAAATTGGTCACGGCCGTCTGGCGCGTCGTGGTATTGCCGCGGTACTGCCGACAGAAGAGGAATTCCCCTACGCAATGCGCGTAGTGTCAGAGATTACTGAATCCAACGGTTCAAGCTCCATGGCCTCGGTTTGTGGTTCAAGCCTAGCACTGATGGATGCTGGTGTACCTCTCAAGGCACCGGTTGCGGGTATCGCTATGGGTCTGGTTAAAGAAGATGCAGGCTTTGCTGTTCTGACCGATATCCTCGGCGATGAAGATCACCTCGGCGATATGGACTTTAAAGTAGCGGGTACTGCCGCCGGTATTACTGCCCTGCAGATGGATATCAAAATCGAAGGTATTACAGAAGAGATTATGGAAATTGCCCTCGAGCAGGCCATGGAAGCTCGTCTGCACATCCTCGGTGAGATGAACAAGGTAATTTCTGCCGGCCGTGACGAGGTTGCCGAATCTGCACCACGTATGGCGACTATGCAGATTGATCCGGACAAGATCCGCGATGTAATCGGCAAAGGCGGTGCCACTATTCGCGCACTCTGTGAAGAGCATAATTCAACCATTGATATCGACGACAATGGTGCCGTTAAGGTTTACTCGGAAGATGCCGATGGCCTGAAGTCTGCAATGGACGCAATTACAGCGATCGTTGCCGACCCAGAGCCAGGTACCATCTACGATGGTAAAGTTGTACGTATCGTTGAATTTGGTGCATTTGTTAACTTTATGCCCGGTACTGACGGTCTGGTTCATATCTCTCAGATCGCTCAAGAGCGTGTTGCCAAGGTTACCGATTACCTCAGCGAAGGTCAGGATGTTCGCGTTAAGGTACTGGAAATTGACAACCGCGGTCGTGTGAAGCTGTCTATCAAAGAAGCACAGGCGGAAGAGGGTACTGCACCTGAAGCGCCAGCTGCCGCTTCAGAGGAAGCTGCACCACAGGCCTAATAGCCGCTGCTGCTGAAGTAAAAAAATCCCCGATTTATCGGGGATTTTTTTTGCATAAAATTTCTTGACGATTATTCCGATAGAGCCCAGCGGTAAAAGATTTCCTGTTGATTTCTAACACAGGTTCGCGATGACAGTGCACCAAGCCAACAGATCCCTCGTCGCTGCGCTCTGTCGAGATGATATTAAGGCTCAGGCAGATGCCAGATTAAGAAGTTCGGAGGCGTGGGACAGCGTTTGCTCGGTCACCTTGGCACCGCCAAGCATCCTTGCCAACTCCTCAACCCGCTGTTGATCATCAAGCGGCGTCATCAATGACTCAGCGCTTTTAGTTTCAACCACCTTACTAGCCCGATAATGATGATGAGCATGGGCAGCCACCTGAGGCTGATGCGTGACACTAATCACCTGGCCGCGTTCACCCAGCTGCTTTAGCAATTTGCCGACAATATCCGCCGTACTGCCGCCAATACCCACATCCACCTCATCAAACACCAGGGTTGGAATATTCGAATGAGCCGCCGCAACTACCTGAATCGCTAGGCTAACGCGAGACAACTCACCGCCAGAGGCAATCTTTTGCAGAGGTTTGTGGGGCTGGCCGGGGTTGGTGGCAATTAGAAATTCAATATTCTCATTGCCGGTCGGGCGAAACTCCCCCTCGTTGACTGATGCGGTTGAAACCACAAGCTCGGCACCCTGCATGGCCAACAGCTGCAATTGCTGATTAATTTCATCAGCCATTATCGCCGCAGCTTTAACCCGCTTTTTGCTCAGTTTGGCACTGTTGGATTTATACTCACCGGCTAACTGATCGAGCTTGTTCTGCAGCGTTTCAATGCTCTCGCCACCGCCCTCAAGTTCTTGCAGTTCCGCCTTCAGAGACGCCAGTGTCTCGACTAGCTGATCCGCATTCACCCGGTGTTTGCGTGACAGCTGGAAAATTGCCGAAAGTCGCTCTTCAACCTGTTGCAAGCGCTGTGGGTCAGCATCAAAACGGTCTATATGATTGCCGATCTCGTGGATAGCCTCTTCCACCTGAATCATGGCGCTCTGTAATAGCTCTTCGGCATTGGCCAGCGCCTCCGGCTTGTGCTTTAGACCAGCGAGGATGCTCAGGGCGCGGTTGAGGCCATCGCGAATATTAACGCTCTCAGCCTGGTCGCAGACTGCCAGCAGACTGTGGCTGTCCTGCACAATCTGATCGGCATTGGCCAGTGCCTGCTGCTCTTGTTCTAGGCTCTCCAGCTCACCGTTATCCAGCCCCAGCTGTTGCAGTTCTTGCACCTGAAATGTCAGCAGATCTCGGCGAGCGGTTAATTGATCGGCCTGATCGAGAAGGCTTTTTAGCTGTTTGTTTGCTCGATGCCACTGCTGGAAGTTCTCCGCCACCAGGCAGGCCAGTTCAGTGGTATTGGCGTATTCGTCCAAGAGTCGGCGATGGGTTTCGCGTCGCAATAGCGACTGGTGTTCATGCTGGCTGTGAATATCGGTGAGCATATCGCCGAGCGTCTGCAGCTGCTGCATGGTACAGGACTGGCCGTTGATATAGCCTCGCGAGCGACCCTCTGTGGTGTACAGGCGGCGCAGGATACATTGCTCATCGGCATCCAGGTCATGGCTGGTCAACCAGTTTTTGGCCTCTGGGGTTTTGCTGATATCAAAGGTAGCGGTGATTTCGGCACGCTGTTTGCCATGGCGAATAGTATCGCTATCGGCGCGGTCACCCAGGGCCATGCCCAGAGCATCTAGCACCAGCGACTTGCCGGCACCGGTCTCTCCGGTAATGGCAGTGATGCCTTTAGAGAACTCAATCTCAAGAGACTCAACCAATGTGTAATTGATAATGTTTATCGATAGCAGCACTTTTTTAACACCCAGTAGCGTGGATAGATTTATACAGAACAGATTGCTGTTACGCAATCGCTTGAAACTCAATAGTTTGTCCCCATATTGAGTGAGAGCCAAAAATAATGGCCAAATAACCAACGAAGTGAGGAATTGGTGTGTCACGCGAAACAGAAACTGACCAACAAAAAGATCAAGATGCCGTTCAGCCTGAAGAGGTGTTGAATGAGGCAGAAGCTGGCTCTGAAGAAGTCAGCAACGAAGAAATCGAGCAGGTCTCTGAAACCGAGCAACTGCAACAGCAGGTGGCAGATGCCAACGACAATGTGCTGAGAATTCAGGCAGAGATGCAGAATATGCGCCGTCGCGCCGAGCGCGATGTGGAGAATGCCCACAAATTCGCCCTGGATAAATTTTCTGCAGATCTGCTGCCAGTCGTCGATAACCTCGAGCGTGCACTCAGCGCTATCAATGCTGAAGACGAGAGCCAGAAAGCCATCGCCGAGGGTATTGAGCTGACCCTAAAGAGCTTTCTCGAGGTCTTGAAGCGCTTCAAGATTGACGCTGTCGATCCTGCCGGTGAGCCCTTTGATGCCAACCTGCACCAGGCAGTTTCTATGGTTCCCAACCCGGATATGGAGCCCAATACAGTGATGGATGTGTTCCAGAAAGGCTACACCCTCAACGGCCGCCTGATCAGGCCGGCAATGGTGGTAGTTTCAAGTGCATCCTGATCCATTGGTGATGGTATTAAATAAATACCCTCGCCCTTGAATTTGCTGAACTAGCACCCACTTATAGAAACATAGAGAAACAAACAGATTTACCAAACATTAGAAAAGACAAGTAACGGAGAAATAACTAATGGGCAAAATTATCGGAATCGACCTTGGAACGACCAACTCATGTGTGTCTGTTCTCGAAGGAGATAAACCCAAAGTCATCGAAAATGCAGAGGGCGCACGCACCACACCATCAGTTGTTGCGTTCACTGACGAAGGTGAAATCCTTGTTGGACAGTCGGCCAAGCGTCAGGCTGTAACCAATCCGCACAACACAGTCTACGCGGTAAAGCGTCTGATCGGCCGCCGCTTTGAAGATGATGTTGTACAAAAAGATATCAAGATGGTGCCATACAAAATTGTCAAGGCTGACAACGGCGATGCATGGGTAGAGATCAAAGGTGAGAGCAAGGCAGCGCCCCAGATCTCTGCTGAAGTATTGAAAAAAATGAAAAAGACTGCCGAAGATTATCTCGGTGAGACGATTTCAGAGGCAGTCATTACTGTCCCTGCATACTTCAACGACTCCCAGCGTCAGGCAACCAAAGATGCCGGTCGTATCGCTGGTCTCGATGTAAAGCGTATTATCAACGAGCCAACTGCAGCGGCGCTGGCCTATGGTATCGATAAAACTGCAGGTGATTCGGTGGTAGCTGTCTACGACCTCGGTGGCGGTACCTTCGATATCTCCATTATTGAAATTGCCGATGTCGACGGCGAGAAGCAGTTTGAAGTACTGGCAACCAACGGTGACACATTCCTCGGTGGTGAAGATTTCGATATGCGCCTGATCGAATATTTGTCAGCGGAATTTAAAGCTGACAGTGGTATTGATATTCACGGCGATCCACTGGCCATGCAGCGTCTTAAGGAGGCTGCAGAGAAAGCCAAGATCGAACTCTCTTCAAGCGCCCAGACTGAAGTGAACCTGCCATACATCACTGCCGATGCCACTGGCCCTAAGCACTTGGTCGTTAAGCTGACTCGCGCCAAGCTTGAGTCACTGGTTGAAGACCTGATTGAGCGTTCACTGGCGCCACTTAAGCTGGCCCTCAAGGATGCAGGCAAATCAGTTGGCGAAATCGACGAGATTATTCTTGTCGGCGGCCAGACGCGTATGCCCAAGGTTCAGGAGAAAGTATCCGAGTTCTTCGGCAAAGAGCCACGCAAGGATGTTAACCCCGACGAAGCAGTTGCCGTAGGTGCTGCCCTGCAGGGTGCGGTTCTGTCTGGCGACGTTACCGATGTATTGTTGCTCGACGTAACCCCTCTGAGCCTGGGTATCGAAACCATGGGTGGTGTTGCCACGCCGGTTATTGAGAAAAACACTACGATTCCTACCAAGAAATCACAGATTTTCTCAACCGCTGACGACAACCAGACTGCGGTAACCATTCACGTAGTTCAGGGAGAGCGCAAGCAGGCGACAAGTAACAAATCTCTCGGACGTTTTGACCTGGCAGATATTCCACCAGCACCACGTGGTATGCCACAGATCGAAGTTACCTTTGATATTGATGCCAACGGTATCTTGCATGTTGGTGCTAAAGATAAGGCCACTGGTAAAGAGCAGTCGATCGTTATCAAGGCCTCATCAGGTCTCTCTGACGAAGAAATCGATGCCATGGTCCAGGATGCTGAAGCCAATGCTGCCGAAGACCAGAAGTTTGCCGACCTGGTTCAGGCGCGCAACACAGCTGATGGTCTGGCACACGCCGCCAAGAAGACTCTTGAAGAAGCCGGCGACAAGGCCTCTGAGGAGGAGAAGAGCGCTATTGAAGCTGCTATCAAGCAGGTTGAAGAAGCTGTTCAGGGCGATGACAAAGATGCTATCGACGAAGCTGCCAAGACACTCTCGGAAGCGACTTCAGGTCTGGCTCAGAAGATGTATGCAGAGCAAGCTGAAGCTGGACAGGCACCTGGTGGTGAGCAGGCCGCTGCCGATGACGCCATGGATGCCGAGTTTGAAGAGGTTAAAGAAGACGCAGAGCAAGAGAAGCAAGACGGCAAGTAAGCTGTTGTAAGTTATCTCTACCCCTATTAGGCGCGGGCATTGTTCCGCGCTTAATACTGTTAGTGCTAGTTAGGAAAAAAGAAACCAGTTATGGCTAAACGCGATTACTACGAAGTATTGGGTGTCGACAAGGGCGCTTCTCCCCAGGAGATCAAAAAGGCATTTCGTCGCATAGCGATGAAATTCCACCCAGACCGCAATTCAGACGATAAGAACGCTGACGAGAAATTTAAAGAAGCCCAGGAGGCTTACGAAGTTCTCGGTGACGAAGAGAAAAAGTCTGCCTATGACCGCTTTGGTCACGCCGGTGTAGACGGCAGTGCCGGTGGTGGTTTTGGCGGCGGCGGTGGTGCTGGCTTTGGCGATATTTTCGGCGATGTATTTGGCGATATCTTCGGTGGCGGAGGCGCGGGTCGCAGGGGCCCGGCACGAGGTTCCGACCTGCGCTACGACCTGCAGCTCGATCTTGAAGATGCGGTCAAAGGTAAAACCGTACAGATAGATGTCCCGACCATGAGTCATTGTGATACCTGCGATGGGTCAGGCGCGCGCAAAGGCACTTCACCGGTTACCTGTACCACCTGTCAGGGTGCTGGACAGGTGCGAATGGCCCAGGGTTTCTTCTCTGTGCAGCAGACTTGTCCAAAATGTCAGGGTCGCGGCCAGATGATTTCAGACCCCTGTGGTGGCTGCCATGGCCAGGGCGTTAAGGAAGAGCGCAAAACACTCTCAGTAAAGATTCCCGCCGGCGTGGATACGGGTGATCGTATTCGCCTCTCCGGCAAAGGTGAAGCTGGCCCCCAGGGCGGCCCTTCAGGTGATCTCTATGTGCAGATGGTGGTGCGCGACCATCCGATCTTTGTTCGCGATGACAGTAATTTGCACTGCGAAGTGCCGATCAGTTTTGCCCAGGCGGCTCTGGGTGGGGACCTCGAGGTTCCAACATTGTCTGGTAAAGTAAAATTAAAAATTCCCGCAGAGACCCAAAGCGGCAAGCTGTTCCGTCTGCGCGGCAAAGGTGTTGCACCAGTTCGCGGTGGTGGAGTAGGCGACCTGCTCTGTCGAGTTGTGCTGGAGACACCGGTTAATCTCAGTGCCAAGCAGCGCGAGATATTGCAGAGTTTCGAAGATAGCCTGGACGGCAAGCGCAAGCACTCGCCGCGCAGTACAACCTGGTTCGACGGGGTTAAAAAGTTCTTCGATAATTTGACCGGCTAAAATCAACTTGCGTACTATGTGGCAAGCAGCCCGCTAAACATATAACAGTTAACAGGATAGGGATAAGAAATGATCAGAATTGCTATTACCGGTGCAGGCGGGCGAATGGGCAAAACCCTGATCGAAGCTATCGCGTTGACTGATGGTGTTGAGCTGAGTGCCGCACTGGAGCGCCCCGAAAGTTCGCTGATCGGTGTTGACGCAGGTGAACTGGCGGGTGTTGGACGCAATGGCGTAGCAGTCGTCGGCGCTATCGGCGAAGTGGCCGACCAGTTTGATGTTTTGATCGACTTTACCATTCCCGCTGCCACAGCTGCGAATGCCACATTCTGTGCCGCCAATCACAAGAAGATCGTAATTGGCACCACAGGGTTGGACGCCGCGCAGAACGCAGCCGTGGTCGCTGCGGCAGAGAGCACAGCTGTTTGCATGGCATCGAATTTTTCCACTGGCGTCAATCTGTGTTTCAAGCTGGCTGAATTGGCCGCCGCAGTTATCGGCAACGAAACCGATATTGAGATTCTTGAAGCCCACCATCGACATAAGATTGATGCGCCTTCTGGCACGGCATTGTCACTGGGCGAATCTGTGGCCAGGGCAGTTGGCCGTGACCTGAAAAAGGTCGCCGTATACGGGCGCGAGGGTCAGACTGGTGCCCGGGATTCCGAGACTATTGGTTTCGCCACTGTAAGGGGTGGTGATATCGTTGGCGATCACACAGTTTTGTTTGCCGGTGAAGGCGAGCGCGTGGAGATTACTCACAAAGCCTCAAGCCGACTATCCTTTGCTCGCGGCGCTGTGCGTGCGGCAAAGTGGCTGGCTGCAAGAGAGCCGGGGCAGTTTGATATGCAGGATGTTCTCGGCCTTAAATAATAGCGCTTTCAGCTAATTTTCTTCTAACAGCGATAGACAAAATAAGCCTCTTTCAATACAATATACTCCTAACACCGCGGACATAGATGCGGTCTCATTCCGAGAGGTTAGAGCACAGTAGAATATTTTAATTAGCGAGATGAGACGACAGGTTTCATCTCGCTTTTTTACAAATATTCACAATCGACTGATGCCGTTATCGGAGTTACCTGTTTTCAGGTCAACGTTTTATTTGTTAACTAATTAGGAGGCTGTGTGAATTCCCATACTCACCGGGAAGCCGTACTTGCGCTTGCAGACGGAACAATTTTTAGAGGAACTGCTATCGGTGCGGATGGCTGCTCCGTTGGTGAAGTGGTTTTCAATACAGCCCTTACCGGGTATCAGGAAATCCTTACTGACCCCTCCTATGCCCAGCAGATAGTTACCCTCACTTACCCCCATATAGGCAATGTCGGCATCAATGACGAAGATGCAGAATCGGATCAAGTCTGGGCCTCCGGTCTGGTTATTCGCGACCTGCCACTGCTGGTGTCCAACTTCCGCAGCGAGCAGTCACTAGATAGCTACTTAAAGAAAAATAATATTCTTGGTATTGCCGATATAGACACACGCAAGCTGACGCGCATTTTGCGAGAGAGTGGCGCTCAGAACGGTTGTATTATGGCCGGTGATGTCGACGATCAATCCGCTCTGGCTGCTGCGCGTGAATTCGCCGGTCTTAAAGGTATGGATCTGGCAAAAGAGGTGACCACAGAAACCACCTATCAGTGGAATCAGCACAGCTGGCAGTTGGGCGCCGGACACACTGATCAGGATCCAGCCACAGCCAAATTCAAAGTAGTTGCCTACGACTTTGGTGTTAAGCGCAACATCCTGCGTATGCTGGTAGATCGCGGCTGTGAATTGACTGTTGTGCCGGCTAAAACCCCCGCCAGCGAAGTATTAGCCATGAACCCGGACGGCATCTTCCTCTCCAATGGCCCCGGCGATCCAGAGCCCTGCGACTACGCTATTGAGGCAATTACTGAAATTCTCAAAACCGAAATCCCGGTATTTGGCATCTGTTTGGGCCACCAGCTATTGGCCCTGGCCTCAGGCGCTAAAACTGCCAAGATGAAGTTTGGCCACCACGGTGCCAACCATCCGGTTGAAGATATAGACAACCATGTGGTGATGATCACCAGCCAGAACCACGGCTTTGCGGTTGATGAAACCAGCTTGCCGGACAACCTGGTTGCCACGCACCGTTCGCTATTTGATGGGTCTTTGCAGGGAATTCATCGCACTGATAAGCCAGCATTCAGTTTTCAGGGACACCCTGAAGCCAGCCCTGGCCCCCATGAAGCAGCAGTGCTGTTTGACCACTTTATTGAACTGATGGAAGCGCGCAGCTAAGGCGCAACTCCCGCACAACTAAATAGTTGCGAGACAGAGACGACATGCCAAAAAGAACTGATATTAAAAGCATCCTGATACTTGGCGCTGGCCCAATTGTTATTGGCCAGGCCTGTGAGTTTGACTACTCCGGTGCCCAGGCCTGTAAAGCGCTTCGCGAAGAGGGCTTCAGGGTTATTCTGGTCAACTCCAACCCGGCGACCATTATGACCGACCCGGCGATGGCCGATGCAACCTATATCGAGCCGGTAGAGTGGCGCACAGTCGAGCATATTATCGCTCAGGAGAAGCCTGACGCTCTGCTGCCAACTATGGGTGGCCAGACAGCGCTAAACTGTGCCCTGGATCTAGCCAAGCACGGTGTGCTGGAAAAGTATGGCGTTGAAATGATCGGCGCCAATGCCGATGCTATCGATAAGGCAGAGGATCGCGAACGCTTTGATAAGGCCATGAAAGCGATCGGTTTGGAAACGCCCAACTCGGGAATTGCCCACAGCATGGAAGAGGCCGCGCAGATTGCCGATCGCTTTGGTTTTCCCTGCATTATCAGGCCCTCATTTACCATGGGTGGATCCGGTGGTGGTATTGCTTACAACCGCGAAGAGTTTGAAGAGATCTGCCGACGCGGACTGGATCTCTCACCAACCAATGAGCTGTTGATCGATGAATCGCTAATTGGCTGGAAAGAGTACGAGATGGAAGTGGTCAGGGACCGCAATGATAACTGCATCATTATCTGCTCGATTGAAAACTTTGATCCCATGGGTATTCACACCGGCGACTCAATTACCGTTGCCCCGGCCCAGACCCTGACCGACAAAGAATATCAAATTATGCGCAACGCTTCGCTGAAAGTATTGCGCGAGATCGGCGTTGAAACCGGCGGCTCCAATGTACAGTTTGCGGTAAACCCTGAAAATGGGCGCTTAATTGTTATTGAGATGAACCCGCGAGTATCGCGATCATCGGCACTGGCGTCCAAAGCCACGGGCTTCCCCATCGCTAAAGTCGCCGCCAAGCTCGCCATCGGTTACACCCTTGATGAGCTGCAAAATGAAATTACCGGTGGTTCTACCCCGGCTTCTTTTGAGCCGAGCATTGACTATGTAGTTACCAAGATACCGCGCTTTGCCTTTGAGAAGTTTGAGCAGGCCAGTGCAGCGCTGACAACGCAGATGAAGTCAGTGGGCGAGGTGATGGCCATTGGTCGCACTTTCCAGGAATCCATGCAAAAAGCCCTGCGCGGTCTGGAGGTTGGCACTGCAGGTTTCGATCCGATCCTCGATTCGGCAGCTGAAAATCCAATGGCGGAAATACAACGTCAGTTGGCCGTAGCCGGTCCGGATCGTATCTGGTATGTAGGTGAAGCATTTCGTCATGGCATGAGCCGTGAAGAGATTTTTGAACTGACCAAGATCGACAACTGGTTCCTGATCCAGATCGAAGACATTATCAACAGCGAACTGGCCCTGGCCAAGACCAGCCTCAGCGATCTCGACCACAACAGTCTCTTCCGCTTAAAGCGTAAAGGTTTTTCCGATCGCCGTCTCGGCGATGTGCTCGGCTGTGGAGAGAGTGCTGTGCGCCAGTTGCGCAACGACCTGGGGGTTCATCCTGTCTACAAGCGCGTTGACACCTGTGCCGCTGAATTCTCAACTGATACAGCTTATATGTACTCTACCTACGAGGAAGAATGTGAAGCGCGGCCCAGCGACAAGGATAAGATCCTGGTTCTTGGCGGCGGTCCTAACCGTATCGGTCAGGGTATTGAGTTTGATTACTGCTGTGTTCACGCCGCTCTGGCGATGCGTGACGATGGCTATGAAACCATCATGGTCAACTGTAACCCGGAGACAGTATCCACGGATTACGACACTTCGGATCGCCTGTTTTTCGAGCCGGTTACACTTGAAGATGTTTTGGAAATAGTGCGTATCGAAAAGCCCAAGGGGGTTATCGTACAGTTTGGTGGCCAGACTCCCCTCAAGCTTGCCCGAGCTCTTGAAGCCGCCGGTGTACCCATTGTTGGTACCACGCCAGATGCCATTGACCGCGCCGAAGACCGTGAGCGCTTCCAGCAGATGATTGAAAAGCTCGGACTGTTACAGCCACGTAATGCCACCGCGCGCAGTGCAGAGCAGGCAGTAGAGTTGGCCAAAGAGATTGGCTATCCTCTTGTGGTTCGACCTTCCTATGTACTCGGTGGTCGCGCGATGGAAATCGTCTACAAAGAGGACGAACTGCGTCACTATATGAAGACTGCGGTTCAAGTATCCGATGACTCTCCGGTGCTGCTCGACTTCTTCCTGCCCAATGCGATTGAGGTGGATGTGGACGCAGTCAGCGACGGCAAGCAGGTAGTAATCGGCGCAATTATGCAGCATATTGAGCAGGCCGGTATTCACTCGGGTGACTCCGCTTGTTCACTGCCGCCTTACAGTCTCAGTGAGGAAATTCAGAATGATATGCGCGAAGTTTGCCGGATGATGGCTCTGGAACTGGGTGTGCGCGGCTTGATGAATGTGCAACTGGCACTTCAGGATGGCGAGATCTACGTGATTGAAGTCAATCCCAGAGCCTCGCGAACGGTTCCCTTTGTCTCTAAGTGCATTGGTACCTCTCTGGCGAAAATCGCCGCGCGCTGTATGGTTGGCCAGACTCTAGAGTCGCAGGGCTTTACCAGCGAAATTATCCCGCCTTACTTCAGTGTTAAGGAAGCGGTATTCCCGTTCAATAAATTCCCCGGCATTGATCCAATTCTTGGGCCGGAGATGAAGTCCACCGGTGAAGTGATGGGTGTGGGTACGACGTTTGCTGAAGCCTATGGTAAGGCGGAGCTGGGTGCCAGTGATGAAATTCCTGCCAAGGGCACAGTCTTTGTCAGTGTTCGTGAGCGCGACAAAGCGCAGGTTCCCGAATTAGCCAAACAGCTCGACGACCTCGGTTTTAAGCTGGTGGCTACAAAAGGTACAGCGACAATTATTGAGCAGGCAGGTATACCTGTGACCCTAGTCAACAAAGTTCAGGAAGGCCGCCCGCATATTGTCGATATGATTAAGAGCGACAAGATTGATCTTATTATAAACACCACGGAAGGGCGTCAGGCGATCTCGGATTCCTCTGCGATTCGTTCCAGTGCAGAACAGCACAGAGTTTATTACACCACTACCATGGCTGGTGGCAGTGCAGTATGTCAGGCGCTAAGCTATCAGGGTGGTACTACGGTGCGACGTATCCAAAACCTGCATCAGGAGATAGTGTAATGCAAAAGACGCCAATGACCGTTGAGGGTGAAATTGCTCTGCGCGAAGAGTTAGAGCACCTGATTAAAGTGGTTCGCCCAAAGATTATCAATGATATTGCCACTGCCCGTGAACACGGTGATCTGAAAGAGAATGCCGAGTACCACGCGGCTCGCGAACAGCAGAGCTTTGCCGAGGGGCGAATCCAGGAAATTGAAAGCAAGCTGTCAAACATTCAGGTTATTGATATCAATAAAGTCCCTCATGGTGACAAGGTTATCTTTGGCTCTACGGCGACGATTATCAATCTTGAAACCGATCAGACGGTCACCTATAAAATTGTCGGTGATGACGAGGCAGATGTTAACCGGGGTAAGATCTCTTACCAGTCACCGATTGCCAGAGCACTGATGGGAAAAGAGATTGGTGAAGTAGTTGTGGTTAAAGCACCAAGTGGCGATATTGAATACGAAATCGACCAGGTTGAATTTATCTAATTAGGAACTGTAAATCGCTGTTACTGCTATCCCGACAGATTGCAGCCAGGGGAGATCTGCGAAAAAGATCTCCCGCACTGACTATTGATTGACCCCAAGTAGGAACATCATCAACGCCTTCTGCGCGTGCAAGCGATTTTCCGCTTCATCCCAAACCACCGAAAACTTCTCGTCTTCAAACAGTTCTGCAGAGACCTCTTCATCCCTGTGGGCAGGCAGGCAGTGCATAAACAGCACATCGTCTGCAGAATGACTGATCAGCTCATGGTTTACCTGAAAATTGGCGAAATGCTTGAGGCGCTCTTCCTGTTCATCTTCCTGACCCATTGAGGCAAAAACATCAGTGGTAACCAGATGGGCGCCAGTAGCCGCAACTACAGGATCACTGGTGACAGTGACACGTTTACCAGCCTGGGCTAACAGCTCAACACTAGGCTCATAACCGGTTGGGCAGGCAATATTCAGATTGAAATCCAATAGCATCGCCGCATTAATCCACGACTGACACATATTGTTTCCATCGCCAATCCAGGCGACAGTTTTGCCCTGAATTGAACCGCGATGTTCAACAAACGTCTGAATATCTGCCAGTAACTGGCAGGGGTGGAACTGGTCCGTGAGCGCATTGATTACCGGCACTTTTGAATACTCAGCAAACTTTTCAACCTTGTCGTGACCAAAGGTTCTGATCATCACAATATCCACCATGCGCGAGATAACCCGCGCCGAATCCTCGATAGGCTCACCGCGACCCAGCTGAGTATCGTTGGGCGATAAAAACAGCGCGTCACCGCCCAGTTGCGCCATGCCGGCCTCGAAGGAAACCCTGGTGCGTGTCGATGATTTCTCGAAGATCATACCTAGAACTTTTCCCGCAAAAACCGGCTCTTGGCGGCCCTTGCGATGGGCGGCTTTGAGCTCTATAGCCAGATCGATAACCTGATGTATTTCATCAGAACTGAGATCATGAAGAGTGAGAAAATGTCTGGTAGTCATAGCAAATTGCTCTGGTTTAATCCTGTTGGAAATTTTTAATCAGCGGGGCGAGTATAGCCACAACTTGGTCTGCTTCAGCATCACTCATGATCATCGGTGGCAGCAGCCTGACCACTGAATCGGCAGTCACATTAATAATCAGGCCTTTAGCCATGGCCGCCGGGAAAAGCGATTTACACGGCTTGTCGAGTTCGATGCCAATCATACAGCCCTTGCCGCGAATCTCTTTTACATGAGGGACATCGGCCAGTGCCGACCCGAAGCCAGCCATAAGTCTGTTGCCAAGAACCGTAGCGCGCTCGCAGAGGTTCTCCTCTTCAATAGCCGTTATCGCCGCCAGTGCAGCTGCACAGGCGAGCGGGTTACCACCAAAGGTAGAGCCATGATTTCCCGGCTGCATTAGTTCGGCTGCTTCACCATGGGCAAGGCAGGCGCCAATTGGCACACCATTGCCCAGACCTTTCGAAGTGGTGACAACATCGGGAATAATGCCGTGGTGCTGGTAGTAGAAATATTTCCCTGTGCGCCCATTACCGGTCTGCACTTCATCGAGCATCAGCAACCAGCCCTTCTCGGTGCAGAAATCTCGAAGCTTTTGCAGATAGGAGTCTGCGGCGATGCGAATACCGCCTTCACCCTGAATCGGCTCGACAAACAGCGCGCAGATATTGGGGTTATTCTCGGCGATAATTTCAAGGGATTTAATATCGTCGAAAGGCGCGCGAGCAAAGCCGCGCACCAGTGGTTCAAATCCCGCTTGAACCTTGCGGCTACCTGAGGCACTGAGTGTCGCCAGTGTGCGGCCGTGGAATGCATTGTCCATTACCAGCACAGTTGGCAGTTTAATGCCTTTCTTGTGGCCGTAGAGGCGAGCCATTTTGATCGCGGCTTCATTGGCTTCAGCACCGGAGTTGCCGAAAAATACTTTGTTCATACCCGAGGCCGCGCAGAGTTTATCTGCCAGTGCTACCTGATTGGGAATAGTAAAGAAGTTTGAGCAGTGGGTTAGAACCGAGGCCTGCTCGGCAACCGCCTTTGCAACAGCGGGATGGGAATGGCCCAGACCGCAGACCGCAATGCCCGAGAGGGCATCGAGGTATTTATTTCCCTCTGCATCCCACAGCCAGGCGCCTTCTCCCTTAACAAGAGTAGCGGCCTTGGCACCGTAGGTGTTCATTAATGCTTTAGTCGTCATTGTCTTTCGAGCATCCTTTGGGTGTTTTCAACACAACAAAAAAAGGCAGCTATGCTGCCCAATTGGTTACCACCGGCCATCTGTAACCGGTCTGGTAGCAAATAGTATCGCGGTTTTTTTATGCTGGCAATATTGGATTTTATGTGCAGATATTATTGTTTGATCTGCCGCAGGCGGCTTATCCAGGCCAATAATCCGGTAATTGACAGAATACAGACTAGCAGTCCGACAATATCCATCACCAGAACCCCAAATTGACCAAAAAATCGACCGCTGTGCAGATCGAGAATCACAGTCTCCAGAGAAATGCTCGGGCCGCTATTTTTCAGCTGTTGTTCCAGGAGCTCAGGCAGCGTTTGTGGATCGGTGACAGGGTTCAGCGAAGCTCGGTCAACTTCTGGACTTGGCTTGAGGTCGAGGCTATGCGGATTAAATTCAAACACCGCCGAATCGGTTAAAAGGTAGAGAGTATTTCCCGCCGCTACAATGGATCCTGTGCTGGCAGGCAGGCCATCCATCTGGCTGTAGCTCTCTAGCAGTTGCCCGTTGTCTGTGAGCAGGTGCAGTGTATCTGCACAGAGGGCAAAAAGAATATTTGAACTATTGGCAACTGAGAGCAGGGGTGCTGAGCAGGGTGCCACAGATTGTCCATCGACATAGAGCAGATTGTTACCGTTCTCAAAGAGCCATTTCTCATTCAGCTTGAAAGCGTTAATAGGCGATTTTTCCAATCCGTACCATGACAGCAACCAGTTACTAGAGAGACTTATTTTATTTAACTTGAGGGCAGGCGAGTGGTTCAGGGCAATGCCCGAGATGGCAAGAAACATCAGCAGCACAAACACCGACAGGCCAATTCGGCGATGCCAGATAACATTTGTTTTTGCAGGATTGCTAGATCTCATCGCAGCTCGCTAAGTTACTTTATGGATTCAGGCTTGGACACTACCTGGCTATGATAATACAAAGCCAGCGCCGCTACCTTATTTACCGCCCATACAGAGAGTGTTGCGCCGGTTATACCATCAATGGATTTGTTGAGCTTATACCTCTCGGTCAAGCTTGCTCCCTGATACTGTGCCATATAGGCAGGATAGCGCACCTCACCGCCGCGGCTCTCCCGGTAGGCGAGAATTTTTACACTGGAAATTTTACCCTCGTCGATCACCACGCCGATGGTGATTGGCATCTCCTTGCCAATTTCGTTGAGAATCCAGGCAGTCTTGGCACCAGATTGATGGTATCGAACCCGCAATCCCAACACCCTGTGACCTAATATTTTTTCCGCCTGTTGGCGTATGCTGTCATTAAACCAGAGCACACCGGCCTCAGGTTGCGCAGGCTCAAAAACCTCGGCAATAAAATCCGGCCCAGACTGATAGACCCCCTTGGCAATTAATTGCGGTGATGCCAAGAGGGTTGTGGTCAACAAGCCTGTAAAAATGACTTTACACAGAAGCTTATTTAAAAGACTGTTAAACATTCAGAGCTATCTTCTTAATAGGAGAACCCAACACCGATATTGATGCCATCGCTACCCGTACCTTCGCTGTTATCTTGGTTCTGGTAATCGATCTTAAACACAACATTGGGGTGTAACCAGTAGTTCACACCGAGGTCAAATTGCTCAATGGCACTGTCAGTCACGCCGCCGGCAGTGTTGTCATACTCACTGATACGGGCAAAGACGCCAAACTTATCAGTAATTTTGTACGAGGGTTCAATATAGAAACCAGTCTGCTTATCGGCACCGGCTTTAATGCTGTTAATAGCATCGTCGAAGTCCCAGGCAGCGTAGAGTGCACGCAACTGGAAGTCATTTTTTTGCCATGCCAGATGGGTTTCAAACAGGGTTCCGCCAATCTTTTCACCTTCACCCTGGTGCATATCCGTTTGCAATTGAAGAGATGCGGCCAGTTCAAGGCCCGGAATAGCGGTGTACTTCAGACGGCCGGTAAAGGCCATATCGTCGGCTCTGGCCTTACCTACCTTCTGACGGCCATCGCGCGGCTTGTATTCACCTGTATCCAGGAACAGTCCTGAGTGAGCGGCGAGGTCATAGCTTAAACCCGGAGACAATTCACCACTCAGTGCAGCACCAGCTTCCCACCAAGTAGCCGGAATAATATTTTTCTCTACTGCATTGCGCTCGGTACCATAAAAAGTATCTGGCTCATGAGTCTCGTTGAGGATGCCGACTGGCATCAGGAAAAGACCTGCTTTAGCAGATTTGTTATTGGCAAGATCCCATTCCACGTAGGCCTGCTCCAGCTCAACTTCACCGACCTGTCCGTCACCAGCGATGCTGTGCTCAACTTCCAGCTCGGAGAAAAAGCGAATGTTGTCGGAAAACTGGTGTGAGGTAAACAGAACAAAACGGTGGAAATCAATAGCGTCTTTATCACCGCTGCCATCATCTTTTTCCAACTTGTTGTAGTGCAGCTCGCCATAGCCACCAATATGGGTTTTATTGCTGGCGGCAGGAGCCAGAGAGATTTCTTCCACTGCACTGATGGTCGCTTCGGCGATAATTTCAGTTTCAGTTAAACGCGAATCATTTTTCTCTAACTGGTTTTTAAGGGTTGAGATCTCAGCTTGCTGCTTTTGGATGATTTCCCACATTTCCTCTATGCTGGGTGTTGCTGCCTGAGTAGTAGCAGCGAAACTCAAGCCTATTACAGTGGCGAGAAGTTGTTTCTTCATTTCTTAATTCCTATTTTGCGGTATGTGTTTTTGCCTGAACTTCCCTGTGCTGGTTGCCAGTAAGGTCATGCCTGATCAATTGAAGCGCCACTATACGCTGGCTTAAATGTAAATGCAAATCATTCTCATTTGCATTTAATTGAAATTGTCGTCAATCTAGTCCTTCGCCCTAAACGTAATCATTTGCAGATACAAATAAAGGCATTAGATGCTGTCGTAAGCCTGCGGAAATGGTTAAAATAAAGCCTATTTGCAACAGATTAATAATTCAGAGGAATTTGTCTTTATGGACATTATGGAAACCATTCGCGATCAGGTAGAAAACAACTCAATCATTCTTTATATGAAGGGTTCACCCAATCAGCCCCAGTGTGGCTTTTCAGCGCGCACCGTGCAGGCGTTGATGGGTTGTGGGCAGCGTTTTGCCTATGTTGATATTCTATCTAATCCGGAAATACGTGCTAACTTGCCGGCTTTTGGCAACTGGCCAACTTTCCCACAACTGTGGGTCAATGGTGAGCTTATTGGTGGTTGTGATATCGTCACAGAGATGCATGAAAAAGGCGAATTAAAGCCGTTGATTGATGAAGCGGCTCCTACCGCAGAGTAAGTTTAAATTTTTATGCTGCTAGTCAAATGACGGGTAGCTTTTTGCAGTTATATTTTTACTAACCTTTAATACAGGAGAATTGAAATGGGTGTATTAGTCGGAAGGTCAGCACCTGACTTTACTGCAGCAGCAGTAACTGGAAGCGGCGAAATCGTCGAGAACTTTAACTTGGCAGAGAGCATCAAGGGCAAAAAAGCAGTTATCTTCTTTTACCCATTGGACTTTACCTTTGTCTGCCCATCCGAGCTGATCGCATTTGATCACCGCTATGCAGAATTCCAGAGCCGCGGCGTGGAAGTGATCGGTGTCTCAATTGACTCTCAGTTCTCGCACAATGCATGGCGCAACACTGCAATCAATGATGGCGGTATCGGCCAGGTAAAATACACATTGGTTGCCGATGTTAAGCATGAGATCTGCAACGCCTATGACGTTGAGCACCCGGAAGCGGGCATCGCATTCCGCGCCTCTTTCCTGATCGATGAAGAGGGCACTGTGCGCCACCAGGTTGTCAACGACCTGCCACTGGGCCGCAATGTCGATGAGATGCTGCGTATGGTTGACGCTCTCAACTTCCACGAAGAGCATGGCGAAGTTTGTCCTGCTGGCTGGAATAAAGGTGATGCTGGTATGAAAGACACCACTGCTGGTGTGGCTGAATACCTGTCCGAGCATTCTGAAAAGCTATAATTTTCCAGAGGCTTATCAAAAACCCTGCACTTCTAAAGTGCGGGGTTTTTTTTGGTTGTTAACCGGCTAATTTCGGTAACCGGTCACACCAATTCGCGACACAAGTCACTATGATAGGCGCAATTTAAACCAACCAGGGAAGAACAATGACCTTATTACACCGATTGTTAATCGTAGCCATAACATTGACGCCATTAACTGCATCTGCCGATATTATTGGCCTCTCTATTGGGGGTGGCTCCTGGCAGGCAAGTCCCAAAGGTGATATTGGGCGTACCGATATTGATCTTGAATCAACGCTAAATCTTGATAAGCAGAGCAACCAGTTTATTTTTATCGCCCTCGAACATCCCATCCCAGTATTGCCAAATATCCGTGTGCAGCAGAGTGACATGGAGTGGACTGGCAGCGCCCTGGTAACCGCAGGCACTGATCTCAATGGTACTCCCTTTGTCAGTGATGAGCAGGTGAATGTCTCTCTGGACCTCAGCCATATAGATGCGACCCTCTATTATGAAGTGCTTGATAATGTCGTGGATCTCGATCTGGGTATTACCGCCCGCGCCTTTGATGGCCAGGCCAGCCTGGTCGGTGTTAATCAACAGGAATCAATCGACCTGGATGCCGTAGGTCCACTGCTCTATGGGCAGGTTGGCGTGGATTTTCCCCTGACCGGACTCTCGGCCCATATGATAGCCAACTGGATTAATGTCGATGAGTTCCGGTTGGTTGACTGGGCGGCACAGCTAACCTATGAATTTGACCTTATTCCGGCAGTAGATACCGGTTTGATCCTTGGCTATCGCTCGATGCTAGTTGAATTGGATGATCTCGATGATCTGCAGTCAGATGCCACCTTTGAAGGCTACTATATGGCACTGCAGCTGCATTTCTAATCTCGCGGCGCAAAGGATGAAATAGGGCGCGGGCTTTTCCATGGGCGCTTTATCTCATCATGACGAACAATAAAGTTACCGCTCTGGCGGTCATTTAAAAAGTGGTGCAGGGCCAGTTCAACCACGGGGAAGGCCAGTTCAGTCCAAGGGATATCCGCCTCATCAAATAGCGCGACCTCCGATGACTCGGAGGTTGCATTAAAGACAGGTTCGGCCAGCTGCGCGCGATAGAAAACATAGACCTGGTTAATCTGCGGAATATCAAACAGCGCGTACAGCTCTGGTGCGATAACCCGAGCGTTAGCCTCCTCTTCACATTCTCGCAGTGCTCCCTGCAACGACGACTCGCCATTTTCCAAAAAACCAGCGGGCAGTGTCCAAAAACCGTGGCGCGGTTCAATGGCTCTCCGGCAGAGTAGAATCTGATTCTGATATGTCGGCAGAACCCCGGCGATAACTCGCGGGTTTTGGTAGTGAATAGTCAGGCAGTGTTCGCAGACATGGCGTTCACGGTTATCGCCTTGAGGAATTTTCTGTACAACGGGCTTGCCGCAACTGGAGCAAAAGTTCATAAAAACTCAGAAATAAAAAAGACCTGCGTATAATGCACAAATGTTAGAAGCAATTGTTAAAAATCTCGAAAAATTCCCGCCAAGCAGACCTCAGCCGCCAAGCAGTCAAAGTCATTTGTCGGCAGCTGTGCTGGTTGCCCTGATCGATAGCGGCGAAGTACCGGAGATTATTCTGACCCAGCGCGCCCACCACCTTAACAGTCATGCCGGCGAAGTTGCCTTCCCCGGTGGTATGTGGGATAGCGTAGATACAGACCTTATGCAGACCGCACTGCGCGAGGCAAAAGAGGAGATTGACCTGGATCCGGCATTGGTAAATATTATCGCCACATTGCCCAGTGCCACACCACGTCGCCGCAATCTGCAAGTTACCCCCTTTGTCGGCCTGCTCGCTGATTTTCCTTCACTGGTTGGCGACCCCTCAGAGATCGGCTCAATTTTTACCGTGCCAATAAATTATTTTTTAGATATTCATCGCTACAGTCATCTTGAACTGACTTATCAGCGTCAATTGATCAGTTTTCCCTGCCTCGATTACCGGGATGATCAGGATCGCGAATACCGAATCTGGGGGTTTACGCTGCGGGTGATCACTGACATGTTAAATGAAACTCTCAATGCCGGACTGGATTTGAACTATCCTAGTCATCAACAAATTCAATTGCTACGTAGTAAGTAGACAACAGCGTAAAAGGAATGCAAATGATCTATCGAATTGGTGAGCATCAACCGGATATTCACGTATCGGTATTTGTTGCCAAGAGTGCGGATGTAATGGGTCAGGTAACCCTTAGAGAGCAGTCCAGTGTCTGGTTTAACGCAGTGATCCGCGGTGACTGCGATCATATTGAAGTGGGTGCGCGCAGTAATATTCAGGATGGCGCAGTGTTGCATTGCGACCCAGGCAAGCCGCTTGTGATTGGTGAGGATGTTACCGTGGGCCACAATGCGATGGTTCACTGCCTCGAAGTTGGCGATCGAACACTGGTCGGCATCAATGCGGTAATTCTCGATGGCGCTAAAATTGGCTGCGACTGTATTATCGGCGCCAACAGCCTGGTTAAAGCCAACGCTGTTATCCCCGATGGTTCGCTGGTGGTGGGATCCCCCGCCGTTGTTGTGCGGCAGCTGGATGAGCAGAGCAAACAGTTTTTGCTTGGCTCGGCTGCTGTCTATGTTGATAAAGCTGCCAAAATGGCAACCGATCTTGTGGAGGTCAATGCCTGATGGCAGATAAACCCGTAGCATCACCCTGTAACTCGATTTGCACCTTAAATGATGAGGATATATGTCAGGGTTGTTATAGAACCGCAGAGGAAATTCGCGACTGGTCTTTCCTCGATAATGACCAGCGTCTCGATGTCCTGATAGCCTGTGGTGAGCGCAACCGCAAGGTAAATCCTTTCTATTGAGATACGCAGAAGTAGGTGAAGCTACTCGTCTTCGATCTCAGTACCCTGCATAGGTATAACGCAGATCTTCTTAATCTTCGTGCCATTGATCTCAACAGTCTCGCAGCGATAGTTGTCGATCATAAAGCTGACGTTGCCATCAGGAATACTCTCGAGCTGTTCCAGGGCTAGGCCATTGAGAGTCTTCGGGCCATCTGTGGGCAGGCTCCACTCTGTGGCTTTGTTGATTTCGCGAATTGTCGCGGCGCAATCAATCAGGTAACTGCCATCACCCCGTGCAACCACTTCCTCAACCTCGTCGGCAGTATTGGTAGTAAAGTCGCCGACAATCTCTTCGAGAATATCCTCAAGGGTTACCAGACCCATCACCTCGCCGTACTCATCAACCACCATTGCCAGGCGGTGGCGGGTCTTTTTAAAGTTGAGTAGCTGTGTCGTCAGAGTAGTGCTCTCGGGGATAAAGTAGGGTTCATCCGAGAAGCGTTTGATGGCGCTGTGGGTAACCTTATCCAGGCGCACTAGGTGGTTCGCCTTGCGCATATGGAACATGCCAATAATATTATTGATGTCGCCTTCAAATAGCGGCAGGCGAGTGTACTCGGCTTTGAGCATTGTTCCCATCAGCGCATCGATATCCTCTTCCATATCGAGGCCGAGAATCTCGTTGCGGGGAATCATAATATCTTCGACGGTGACATTCTCCAGATCGAGAATACCTTTGAGCATGCCCTGGTGACTGTCGGAAATTTTGTGGCCGGAAATATCAACAACCGAGCGCAGTTCTTCGGTATCCAGTCCGTCATCCCGTGAAGCGCTGGGATCAAACCCCAGCAATTTGATCAGCCCATTGGTCAGTTTGTTAACCATCCATACCAGGGGCCAGACAAGCTTTAATAGGGGTTTGAGAATATGGCTCGCCTTGAAGGCAAACCATTCAGGATTTTGAGCGGCAATGGTCTTTGGAGTGACCTCGGAAAATACCAGAACAGCTATAGTCAGTGATGCCGTGGCAACCCAGGGAGCCGCCGCCTCGCCAACATAAATGATGGCCAGCATATTGGCGATAATCGCCGCGAGAATATTGACTGCATTATTGCCAATCAGGATCAAACCGATCAAACGATCAGGCACGGCAAGAAGTTTGGCGGCTCTGCGAGCGCCGGCACTTTTTTTGCGTTGATGTCGTAGCCGATAACGGTTTAAGGACATCATGCCGGTTTCGGAGCCAGAGAAAAAAGCGGATACAAGTAGAAGTGCTACGAGTGTTAACCACAACACCCAGGGGTGGGAACCGTCCAAGAATCAAAAACCTAATATATTACGGCCGCTCATGGTGAATGAGTTTTAAGCGTTTGGCAATAGGCTTAAATAGATAATCAAGTCTATTTGAACCCGTCCAGAATAGATTTAAGGATGCTTAAAGGCTGCTAAACGAAAGCCGGGCTAGACGAGGAGGAACTCCAGCGCCACTTTGCTGCCGATATAGCCGAGCAAGATGGCAATAAAACCCGCCCAGGTCCAGCGAATTGCCGTATTGCCTCGCCAGCCCTGGAAGTGTCTGCCCCACAACAGGCAACCGTAGAAAACCCAGGCGACCATGCTAAACACCACTTTGTGCATTAGCTGTTGTGTAAAGAAATCTTCATAGAAGAGAAACCCGCTGACCAGTGACAGCGTCAGCAGTATTTCACCGGCCCAAACTAATTCAAACAGCAGCGCCTCCATACTCTGCAGCGGAGGGAAGGTACGCATCAGCAGGTTCTGGTGTTTGTGCTTGAGTTGCCAGTTCTGGTAGCCGATAAGCAGTGCCTGCAGTGCGGCTATGGCCAGTGTGCTATAAGCGAGAATCGAGATCAGCACATGGGCTTCGATAGTGGGCGGTATAACTACAGCGGCTTTGGTGCTAGGGGTGGTAATAGCGGCAAACAGTGACAACGCTGAAATAGGAAACAGAAACAAAAACAGACTGTGGATAGGTTTCTTGAGGCCGCTAAAAAACAGCAGTACATTGATAACCAGTGAGATCAGCGCGCAAATCTTTAGCAGACTCAGATCCAGCCCCGCAGTGGTAAACAGCCAGCCATAGGTTGCCGCTGCGTGCAGAGCAATCGCCAAGCCCACAGCCAGCTGGAAAGCCGCTGTGTGAGTATTGGTATGTTGGCGCAGGCGGGCAATCTGGTAGCCGAAGGCGAACAGATATATCGCAATTGCACAGCCAGCAAAGAAACTTGTCATCAGTATCTATCAGAAAATATTTCAGCAGAGTGTGTCATATTCAGTGGGCGGGGTGAAGAGTTGCGGCAAATAATTGCTATAATGCCACGCATCTATGACTAGTTGGAAAAGAAATCCATGGCAATGTTTGAAAATTTAAGTGAACGCCTGTCGGACAGCCTGAAAAAGATCTCGGGCAAAGCAAGTCTCAGCGAAGCCAATATCAAGGACACGCTCCGAGAAGTGCGCATGGCACTGCTCGAAGCCGATGTGGCACTGCCAGTCGTCAAAGACTTTGTCGAACAGATCAAGCAGCGCGCCCTTGGGCAGGAAGTCAATCGCAGCCTCAACCCTGGTCAGCAGTTTCTTAAAATTGTTCAGGCCGAGTTGGAAAAGGTCATGGGGGAAGAAAATGAATCCCTCAATCTGGCCGCTCAACCGCCCGCGGTGATATTGATGGCCGGCCTTCAGGGTGCGGGTAAAACCACCTCGGTGGCAAAATTATCCCGTCACCTGCAAGAGCGGGAAAAGAAAAAGGTTATGGTTGTCTCTGCCGATGTCTATCGACCAGCGGCCATCGAGCAGCTTAAAACCCTTGCCGCGGAAGTTGGTGCGGAATTTTTCCCCAGTGATATTAGTGAAAAGCCGGTGGACATTGTCAACCGCGCCATTGCCAGCGCCAAGAAAAAGTTTGTCGATGTGCTGATCGTCGACACCGCTGGACGTCTGCATGTCGATGGCGAGATGATGTCCGAGATCAAACAGGTGCACAGTGCCGCCAATCCGGTTGAGACGCTGTTCGTTATCGACTCCATGATTGGTCAGGATGCGGTTAATACCGCCAAAGCCTTTAATGAGGCACTGCCCCTGACCGGTGTTATCCTCACCAAGGTTGATGGCGATACCCGTGGTGGTGCCGCTCTGTCGGTGCGTCATGTCACTGGCAAGCCGATTAAATTTCTTGGTGTGGGTGAAAAGACCGATGCACTGGAACCCTTTCATCCAGAGCGAATTGCCTCGCGCATACTGGGTATGGGCGACGTTATGTCGCTTATCGAAGATGTTGAGCGCAAGGTTGATAAAAAGAAAGCCGAAAAGCTTGCCAAGAAAGTCGCCAAAGGCAAAGGCTTTGATCTTGAAGATCTGCGCGACCAGCTTCAGCAGATGAACAATCTCGGCGGCATGGCCGGGATGATGGACAAGCTTCCGGGCATGGGCAATATGGCGCAGATGGCCCAGCAGCAGGATGTCACTGGCCAGTTCGGCAAGATGGAAGCGATAATTAGCTCTATGACCGTCAAAGAGCGCCGCAATCCGGATATTTTGAACGGATCCCGCAAACGCCGAATCACCAATGGTTCAGGCACCACTATTCAGGATCTCAACCGCCTGCTTAAACAGCACAAGCAGATGGGCAAAATGATGAAGAAAATGAAGGGCAAAGGTATGCAGAATATGATGCGTGGCCTCGGTGGTGCACTTGGCAATGGCCCTGCGGGTGGTATCGGTGGCGGAATGGGCGGCGGACTACCTCCTATGGGTGGATTGCCGCCAGGTGGTTTCCCGCGGCGCTAACTATTCAGAAAGTACCGCATCAAGGGCGTTTCAGGGCAGTGGGGCGCCTTTTTTGTAAGACTTTTAGTGTGCTTTTAGGGCACCTTAAACCCCCCAAATCAGCAGATTGCCCGCTCATTGGATATCCCTGTTAAATTTGTTTCCTTTTATCCTCTTTTAACGTAATATACCGCGCCTTTCGGGGAGCTGCATATGCACGCACGCGCAGCTTCTGACAGAAAAGCCTTTTTAAGCATCAAGTCTGGCGATGATGCCAGTTTGAACACAGGATTGAGTAAATGGTAACAATTAGATTAGCTCGTGGTGGCGCTAAGAAACGTCCTTTTTACCACATCACAGTTTCCGACTCACGCAAAGCGCGTGACGCTCGCTACATTGAGCGTATTGGTTTCTTTAACCCCGTAGCACGCGGTGCTGAAGAGCGTCTGCGTATCGATCTTGATCGCGCCACATACTGGCAGGGTCAGGGCGCTCAGGTTAGTGATCGTGTTAGCGCGTTGATTAAAGAAGCGACTAAAGCTGCTGCTACAGCAGCCTGATTTACCAGCAGTCACCGCTGAGTACTTCCGGGAATCAATACTCGATGCAAACACTGGTTGTTGGTCGCATAACGACCGTTTACGGTGTGCGCGGCTGGATTAAGGTGCACTCTTACACCGAACAGCTAGAGATGGTCTGCTCCTACAAGCCGTGGTTAATTGCCACGGCTTCAGGTATCAAGCAGCTGGAAATTGATAACTGGCGAAGACACGGCGATGGGCTGGTAGTACATATTAAAGGTATCGATGATCGCGATCAGGCGCAGGCTTGGTGCGGGAACGATATCCTGGTCGACGAGAGCAATCTCCCCGACCTAAATCAGGACGACTACTACTGGCATCAGCTCGAAGGGCTTGCTGTTACAGCCCACCATGATGGCCAGCAAGTGCGGCTCGGTGTGGTTAAGTCACTACTGGAGACCGGTGCCAACGATGTGTTGGTAGTCAAAGGTGACAGCGAGAGTATAGATCGGGAAGAGCGATTAATACCTTACGTCGATGAATTTGTCGTCAAGGTTGATCTGGCTGAACAGAGAATTGATGTTAATTGGGATCCTGCTTTTTAAACCCCTTGGTTAAAAGTGGACAGGCTCAGAGGTAAGAGAATGAAGATCGCATTGATTACCCTGTTTCCTGAAATGTTCGATTCATTGACCGAATATGGTGTCAGTGGCCGGGCAGTAAAAAACCGATTGGTGCAGTGTAAAAGCTTTAATCCCAGAGATTTTACTCAAGATCGCCATCAGACGGTTGATGAACGCCCCTACGGAGGCGGTCCCGGCATGGTGATGATGATAGAGCCACTGCGCAAGGCGATATCCGCTGCCAGAGAATGGGCCGGCGAGGAGGCCAGAGTGGTTTATCTGTCACCGCAGGGCCAGGTACTGAATCAGAGTGCCGTAAACAGATTTGCAACACAGCAATCAGTGATATTGATTGCCGGTCGCTACGAGGGAATCGACGAGCGACTCATAGAGTTAGAGGTCGATGAGGAGTGGTCCATTGGTGACTACGTTCTCAGTGGCGGTGAGCTTCCGGCAATGGTATTGATGGATGCACTGATACGCCAGATACCCGGAGCACTGGGACATTCAGATTCTGCGGATCAGGATTCCTTTGCCGATGGCCTACTAGACTGCCCGCACTATACGCGGCCAGATGATTACCAGGGCCGGGCAGTACCAGAGGTATTGCTGTCGGGGAATCACGAAAAAATAAGACGTTGGCGTTTGCAGCAATCACTGCTGCGAACCCAACAGCGAAGACCGGATTTACTGGACCGCCTGACGCTCAATAAAGAGCAACAGGCTCTACTCAGGGAAATGAGTGCTGCGCTGGCAGATGATGACAAAGGATAGTGTTCATCCTCTCTGTACAGAGCTCTAAAGCAGGTGGCGTGCCACCAACCAATGAAAATTGAGGAGCAAGAAAATGACTAACAAAACATCGATTATTGCTGCCCTTGAAAAAGAGCAGATGAGTAAAGAAATTCCTGAATTCAGCCCCGGTGATACCGTTGTTGTCCAGGTAAAAGTAAAAGAGGGCTCCCGCGAGCGTCTCCAGGCCTTCGAAGGTGTTGTGCTAGCCAAGCGTAACCGTCAGCTGAACTCGTCTTTCACTGTGCGCAAGATCTCCAACGGTATCGGCGTAGAGCGTACCTTTCAGACTTACAGCCCACTGGTTGACAGCATTGAAGTCAAGCGTCGCGGTGCAGTGCGTCGTGCCAAGCTTTACTACCTGCGCGAACTTTCAGGTCGAGCAGCACGCATCAAGGAAAAGCTTGGTAAATAACGCTGGGTTATTACTTGATTATCCAAAAGGCGGCCCCCATGGGCCGCCTTTTTTATGCCTGAAACTCCCTGCCTTAGGCTATCCACAGATAAATAAAAAGCCCTTTCTCAATCTTGACAGTGCACGTGCATGGTCTATCTTTTAACTTACCGGCAAAGAGTGTGAGCTAATTCACACTAGTTCAGATAACCGTCCCACAAGAGCTGAGGTCGGTTTGGAAGGCTACCTAAGGAAAGGATCATGAAAAAATCATTACTTGCAACATTTTTTACTCTTCTGGCAATGGCTACATTTCCAGCTCAAGCGGCAACAATCGATCTCCTCAGTGTCTGGTCCGCAGACAAAAAAAACAGCAGCGGGGGTGTCGATGAAAATGCAGGAAACACCCAATTTGGCGACGGTGTTATAGATCAGGGTTACGCCTCTAGCTGCACTACCTGTGCAGTGACCACTGGCAGTCTTGCCGATATTACCTCAAGCGCATTCTGGTCGACTGGAACAGCCCAGGATCACGCTGCAGATATGGCCAATATGTTGGCATTTGAGGGTGTTGTTGCCCCGGGTTTGATGGGTGTTAAGAATCCAATCCCTTTTAGTGGCCAGAAACTCTTAACAACAATCGATTTTAGCGGTTACCTCACAGTAAAAGCATCGACCTTTGTCTGGCTTTTTGAGGTGAAAGATGACGGTATTTTGGGTAATCAGCTCGAGATTGAAATAGGCAGGGCACTGGACGGCAAAGAGCACGATATTTCCCACTTTACTCAGTGGGCACTGACAGAAGTGCCGGTTCCTGCTGCTGCCTGGCTGTTTTTATCCGGGGTAGTGGGATTGGCGGGGCTGCGAAAACAAGTCAAAAGTTAATCTGGGTCACGAACCAGCAGACAACTGATTCACAATTTCGATGTTACGTGTTCGACAGAAAAAAATCGTGACGTAGAATCCTCATCAAGAAAATACTTCATAGAGTCAGTTGTGTTTATGGCCGATCAATTTTCAAGGATAGTGCGTCGTCGTGACGCCAAGATTAACGCTTTTTCCCGCCTTATAGACGCGGGAATCATCGGCTGTACACTGGTCGCATTAGTATCGGTACTCAAGCTGAGTTGGGTACCGCTGTACAACTGGTTACTGCTTATAGCCATCGTATTATTCAGTTTCCTTTCCGAATCCAGTCACAGCTATAAAGCTTGGCGCGATATAAGCCTAAAGGCTGAAGTTATCGCAGTGGGAAGCAACTGGTTGATCGTGGTGGTGATCCTGGTATTGGTCGATATTGTTTTTCACCCCTCCGATCTCTACAACCGTGAAATGGTCTTCTACTGGTTTTTACTGACGCCCATCGAGCTGATCTCCTGGCACTCAATCACGCGCATGATCCTGCGCCTGTTTCGCGATACAGGCGTCAACTCACGCTCGGTAGCTATCTACGGCGCCACCGAACTAGGCGCCAGCCTGGAGAGTCGAATTCAATCCATGCCCTGGGCCGGCTACAAATTTGTCGGCTATTTTGATGATCGCAGAACTAACGGTTCGCGACGATATATATCTGATTCAAGTCTCATCAAAGGCGGCTCCCAAGAGTTGATTGACCAGGCAAAAAAAGGCGCAGTAGATACTATATTTATCACCCTGCCGCTCGCCGCAGAAAAGCGCATTAAGGTACTGCTCAACGAGCTGGCGGATACCACCGTTTCTGCCTATATGATGCTTGATCTGTTCAGTTTTGATCTCCTGAGCGCCAGTTGGCTTGATATACAGGGCATGCCAGCAATCAGTGTTTTCGAATCCCCCTACACCGGTCTCGACAACGTCAACAAGCGTATCCTCGATCTGGTCGCTGGCAGCCTTATTTTGCTGATAATTGCCCTGCCGATGTTATTGATTGCCCTGATCATAAAAATCACCTCCAAGGGTCCGGCACTATTCCGCCAACAGCGCTATGGGGTTGGTGGCGAGCCGATAACCGTATGGAAGTTTCGAACCATGACAGTGATGGATGCAGGGGATAAGGCGCTTCAGCAGGCCAGTAAAAGCGACAGCCGAATAACCCCGTTTGGCGCCTTTTTACGCAGAGCATCGCTGGATGAATTGCCACAGTTCTTCAACGTAATTGCCGGCAGCATGTCAATTGTCGGGCCCCGCCCCCACGCAGTCATCCACAATGAGTTTTATCGAACCGCCATTCACGGCTACATGCTGCGCCATAAAGTAAAACCCGGCATCACAGGACTGGCACAGATAAAAGGCTATCGGGGGGAAACCGACACATTGGAGAAGATGGAAGGGCGCATTAAATACGATCTTGAATATATCCGCAGCTGGTCACTATGGCTGGATATAAAGCTGATTGTCCTAACCGCCTGCGGAGGATTTTTGAATAAAAACGCCTACTAAATCAATGCTATTTATTCGGGCGTCAAACAACAACAAATAGGTCTACAATTAACTGATATGGATTACACAGGAAAAGTGGTCATGATGAAAACAAATGGAAAGTTGAAAAACATTGTTATTACAGTCTCATTGCTTATGGCAGCCACCTGTCTTCAAGCGTCTGCAACGGACACCTACCTGCTCAACCCCGGTGACCAACTGGATATTTCTGTGTGGAACGAAGAGACATTGCAAAAGACAATTACCGTACTGCCCGATGGCATGATTTCATTTCCCTTGGTGGGACATTTGCAGGCTGCCGGTAAAAGTGCTGCCGAAGTGGAAGAGGTGATAGGCGTGAAACTGGATACCTTTATTGCCGATCCGGAAGTCAATGTCACCGTCACCAGCACCAAGGGCAATGTGGTCTATGTCGTGGGCAAGGTTCTCAAGCCCGGCCCAGTGGCAATGCTGCAGTCGACCTCTGTCATGCAGGCACTAGCCATGGCCGGTGGCCTCAACGAATTTGCTGCCGGAAACTCAATTAAAATAATCCGCCGCAGCGGTGGATCGGCAAACGCCACAGAAACCATATTGAAAGTTCGCTATTCAGATCTTGAAAAAGGCAGTGATCTGTCCAGCAACCACATACTAAACGCGGGCGATGTCATCGTAATCCCGTAATAACCGATAATGAGCCCCGCAGATAGCAAGGATTCGCTATGAACAAATTAAGCAAAACAACCACTGTCGCAGCGCTGCTCGCCGCATTGCCTGCAGCATCATTAGCAGCTGGCCTGGTGGCCGATTTTTCGCTTGATGCAAATGCTACCTACGACGACAACTTTTTAATGAATGACCAAGATCAGGAGAGCTGGATTTACAGCCTAAAGCCAGATGCTTCAGTGATTTACATATCACCAGTGATGACCTCGGAGCTAAAGGCGAGCCTCGCCCTGAAGCGATACTCGGAATTTGATCGGTTTGATTCCGAAGATCCCGCCTTTGACTGGAAAAATAGCTACCAAAGAGAGCGCTCGACCTGGACGCTGGACTTTGGCTACAGTGAAAATTCCCAGCGCGACCTCGCCGAAGATGACGTCGGGCAGTTCGACTCTAACACCCTAGTTGAAACAATTTACGCCAATCCTGGGTTGATCTACCAAGTCACCGAAAAAGACGATCTGGGTATCTACTTCAGTCACACCGAGCGCGACTATGATGGCAATGACTTCTCTGACAATGAAAACCAGACACTGAGCATCAACTGGCAGCGAAAAATTAATCACTCACTCACCACCACAGTCACCATCAGCGACTCCCAGTACTCAGCTGAACGCAGCACAATCAGCACAGTAGAAACCGACTACGAAAAACTCAGCGTCGGCTTTATTTACAGATACACAGAAGCAACCACCATCAGCGCCAGCACAGGCTACTTTCAAAGCGACAGCCGTGAAATTATTGGCCAGCCGGCAGTACTGATTATCGAGACCGACAACACCGGCTTACTGCTCAACCTATCACTGGATCACAGTCAGCAGAGAAACCAATGGTCGCTAAGCCTCTCCCGAAGCCTCTACCCCTCCAGCCGCGGCAATGTCGAAGAGCGTGACAGCGCAAGTGCAGCCTTCGAGCGTGAACTCAGTGGCCGCAGCTCTGCAGGTATAAGCCTGTCATGGCACGAGACCAGCTTCGGCCCGGAACAGCGTGAAAGCATCAATGTATCACCCTTTTTTAACTACCGGCTCACACCGAGACTCAAGTTCCAGACTTCTTATATTTTCAGAAGCTTCGACCGGCAGCTAAGTGACGAGGTTGAATCCAACCGCATGAAAATGGGTTTGCGCTACGACTTCTAAAAATAAGAACCAGTAAAAAGGACAGACACAGATATGGAAGAAACAGAAAAGTCGCTACTGGATTATCTCGATATCCTGCGCAGGCGAAAGCTTTATATCATTGTTGCCTTCCCCCTGTTGCTGGCCCTGAGTGCTACCATTACATTTCTGCTACCGCCCATCTACCAGTCTGAAGGCGTAGTGCTAATTGAGAGCCAGGAGATACCTCGGGACCTGGTGCGCTCTACCGTCACCAGTTATGCCGAACAGCAGATTCAGGTTATTAAACAGCGCATCCTAACCACCTCGAGAATTCTCGAAACTCTGGATAAATTCAAGGTTTACCAGGACGAGCGAGAGAGCAGCACTGTCTCGCTGCTGGTGGAAAAATTTCGCAGCTCGGTGCTGGTAGAGATGATCAACGCCAATGTTATAGACCCGACAAGGGGCAGGGCACAGCGAGCCAGTATTGCCTTCAAAGTCTCCTTCATGGACGAATCCCCGGATGTTGCCCAGAAGGTAGCCAATGAACTGGTCACCATGTTCCTCGATGAAAACGTCAAAACCAGAACCAACAAAGCGGCAGAAACCGTCACCTTCCTCAGTGATGAGGCAGACAAAATGCAGAAAACCGTGCAGGCACTGGAAGAAAAAATCGCCAACTTCAAGCTGGAATTTGGCGACAGTCTGCCCGAGCTACTGCAGTTCAACCTGTCGATGATTAAAAACCTAGAAGAAAAAATCAAAGCCCGCCAAACCGAAGCCATCAGGTTGAGCGACCAGGTCCATTTTCTCAGTCTGGAACTGGCCAGTATGGACCCCTATGTGGCCAGTACTGATGGTGTAACCACCCTCAGCAGCCCGGTCAGACTGGCCCAGCTTAAAAGTGAATTGAATAGCCTAAAAAACAAATACTCTGAATCCCACCCGGATATTCGGCGACTGCACCGTGAAATTGAAGCGCTGGAAAAGGAAGTTGCCGCTGATGCCCTGTTCCAGCCCGAACAGGATATGGATGAAATATCCAACCCACTGTACCGACAGATAAAAATTAAGATTGACCTCACCGAAAAAGAACTCGCCCGCGCCAATGCCGAACGCAACGCCATGCAGTCCGAAGTTCGCGAATACCACGAGCGCGTTGCGCGCACCCACGAAGTGCAGCGCAGTTACGATGATATGACCCGCGACTACGAGAGTACCAAGCGTAAATACCAGGAATTGCGAGCCAAGCAGCTCGAAGCCGATGTCGCACAAAACCTTGAATCGGAAAACAAGGCAGAGAGCTTCACCCTGATTGAGCCGCCACTGAGACCCACCGAATCAGTCAAGCCAAACCGCCCCAAACTATTAATGATGGGACTGTTTCTGTCCGGTGCAGTTAGTCTCGGACTTGCACTGCTGGTTGAAATGCTCGATCCCGCAGTAAGAGGTATAAAGGAATTCACCCGCATCACCGGCGCCGAGCCTCTGGCCATTATTCCGCTGATGCTAACTGCCGAGGATTACCGCAAAAAAGATAAATCTCGCAAACGACTGATGATTATCGCCGGTCTTCTTACCCTGGTGATGCTGGTTATCGTTCACTACTTTGTCATGAGTCTGGACATAGTCTGGTACAAGGTCATGGCCAAAATAAATATGCTCTAGGAAATCACCATGTCTCGTATTCACAAGGCGCTCCAAAAAGCCAGAGAGAAACGCCAAGAGCACAAGAAGCTTGCCGGCAAAATCTCACCTCTGGAAAAAATTGTCTACACCTCCAGTCAGGTCGTACCCGTATGCCATAAATTACTGGAAAAAAATCTGGTGGTCTCGCGGTCCTCCAACGATCCGCGATCACAACTGTTCAGAACCCTGCGCACAACAATCCTCAAGCAGATGCGCGCCAATAACTGGCGCAGTATTGGCATAGTTTCACCCTCACCCGGCGAGGGAAAATCACTGGTAGCCAGCAACCTCGCCGCCGCCATTGCCATGGAAGTCAACTTCACTGCATTGCTTGTCGATATGGACCTGCGCAATCCCGGCGTCAAAGATTACTTCGCGATAGAACCCACACAGGGGCTGAGTAACTATTTAAAAGGCGATGCAGAAATTGCCGACCTGCTGGTTAACCCGGGAGTCGAGCGCCTGCTGCTACTGCCCGGAATAGGCAGTGTAGAAAATTCCGCCGAGCTGATATCAAGCCCGCGGATGGTCGCACTGTTTAATGAGGTCACCCAGCGCTATAAGTCACGCATTGTTATCTACGATATGCCAGCCATATTGCCGCGAGATGATGTATTGACAGCCCTAAACCACGTGGACTGTTTTTTATTGGTTCTTGAAGAGGGTTGCAACTCGGAAGCCGATATCCGCAAGGCGATGCACTCACTGCAAAACGCCAACATTGTCGGCACTGTTGTCAACAAATCGCAATCAGCAGAAGCCGGATTTATGCCGTCGCTGGTATAAGAACGCCAGACACCACTATTCAGGGATCGAAGAACTATGTACGAAGAGTTTTTTCACTTAAAAGAAAAGCCGTTTAGCCTAAACCCCGACCCGGAATTTCTCTACCTCAGCAAAAATCATACTCGCGCCCAAACCATGCTCGAATATGGCTTTCACAGTCAGGCGGGCTTCACCGTTATCACCGGTGACATCGGTGCAGGCAAGACCACGCTGGTCAATTATTTGCTCGCCCAGGAAGGGGAAGAGGTTGTGATTGGTGTGATCAATAACACCCATGCCTCGTTTGGCAATCTGATGACCTGGGTACTCGACGCCTTTGACCTGGAAGAACCCAATCCCGAAAACGCAAAAAAACTGCGTAAATTCACCGAATTTGTGATGGAGCAATACGCCGAAGGCAAGCGAGTACTGCTGGTTATTGATGAAGCGCAAAACCTCTCCGAGGAGACACTGGAAGAGCTTCGTTTAATGTCGAATATTAATATCTCCAACGACGTATTCCTGCAGTTAATTCTTGTTGGCCAGCCAGAGCTAATTGAAAAACTCAACGACCCCAGGCTTACCCAGTTTGCCCAGCGCATAGGTGTCGATTTCCATCTGCGCCCCATGGACTATGTAGATACTGGAAAATACATACTGCACCGCCTAAAAACAGCCGGAAGCCCAAAATCTATCTTCACCACCGACGCCATTGCCGCTATTTTCTGCTTTTCCGAAGGCGTCCCTCGGCGAATAAACACCCTCTGCGATATGGCACTGGTCTACGCCTTTGCCGATGAGAAAAAAAACATCAATGCCCACCTGATCCTGGATGTTATTAAAGATCGCAACCTCTCGGCAGTTATCAGGCCGACCAAGACCCAGTCCAAAGAGGTAGAGGAAGTCGCCCATTGGTTGGAGGAGGCTAAGGGGGTGAGGGTAAAGGAGATGTTGCCTGAGTTTGATGTGGTTGAG
>JAYOUA010000016.1:0-11306 GCA_038150705.1 Porticoccaceae bacterium
AGACCAGACTATTCAAGCCCAGGCTTAAGGGCAACGTCGATCTGCGAAACAACACCTTTCTTATCAAAGATCTGCATCGACGTATCCGCATCAATGCTGATGCCGTTAATGCTGTTGCTAGTGCCGTCCGCGTAGTGAACAACAATCGACGTCTCTTCAGCCAGACTGTAGACAACTGGAACCTGACAGTAGGTAAAGCCCAGCTGACCTGCAGCCAGTGGCACAGACTGCTGCTCGCCGTTGATATCGAAATAACCCAGCGAATCGGCCTGCGAGAGAAATTCAGACTTTCTCAAAATAACCGGGTTAAAGGTAATACAGCCTTTAACAACAGAGACACCCACCTCGAGTAATCGAGTGACAACCTCTTCCTTGACCTGCCCTGTCATCCCCGGCTGCTTGGCACCGGCAAAACCCGGCGTGTGAGAATATGGATCGGTTGGGAAGGCACCGTAATTGTCCGGCGTCTTGTTGAAACCAATACCCGCGCGAATATCAAAGTAGCAGTCAGCCAGACGACCAATCAGTTCAGGATCACAACCCTCAGCTACCGCCTTCTGGAAGTTCTCCAGAGCGGCAAGAAGCAGCTTGGAGACCATATGCCAGTAGATAGAGCCAAGCCCCTCAAAGGCATACATACCACCAGAGCGACCGGTGAACTCACGGTGCGTAAATACAGTTTCAAAAATTTCTTCAACCAGCGACTCATCCTGATCAACAAGCTCCGCATAGCCATTCTCTCTCAGAGTCTGCATAGCTGCCTTGGCACAGACAACATTCTTCAAGCTGCCATTAAAGTGGTAGCCGCCCTCAGCACTCTTAGCAACCAGCAATCGATCTCCAGAGGCGACCAGCGTCTTGAGCAGTGCCGAGCGCTCGAATTCTGCTTCAGGAATAATGTTTTTATCAATAAAGCGTGTCAGCTCTCTATCCGGATAAAGCAGATAGGAGTTCTGGCGAGCGGTGTAAATTTCTGACTGACGCAATGCAACCAGTACATCCAGGGCCTCCTCAGGCTTCAGGTAACCAGAACTTAGGACTGCAACCTGACCTTCAAGCATCTCATAGAGATAGCTGATCTCGACCTTATCTTCACTGGCAGTCATTAGGTTGTAGGCGTGGTAGAGGCCATCTTCACGACGGTTTGCGGCGATAGTATGGTCAATATACTCCAGAGAAAGCTCAAAGAACTTAATCAGTTCAGCAGTTTTAACCGCGACACGCTCACCAGAGAATGCACTCTTATAAATACCTGCGCGGAATTCGCCGCCAGCCATACCCAGTCGGTCGAGTATCTTCTTGCGATCGACATCGTTAATCTTGCCATCCAGCAGATGCTTGTTATCTGTGAAGGTGCTATCAATCGCATTGAGCAGCTGACAGATCTCGACAGACACTTCTACCTGATCAAACTCAACAGCAGAGAACAGATCCACCAGGTATTGCTGGAAACGTCTGATGTAGTAGAGCGTGACCATAGAGACGCCGTAACCCACCAGGGCATTGTTGGCATCGTTCCACTCGGGACGCTGGGTGTTAAGCCAGATGCCGCCTTCAGGAATAAAGTTTGAGAGCTTTGACAGTACAGTCGCCAGTAGCTTCTCTGTCAGGTTTACATAGTAGATTGAATCGTTTTTATCCCAGATCAGGCGACCATCTGCACCCACTTGCTCAACACGTTGGCTGATAAGCGCTTCTGCATCTTCGGCAAAATCAATCGTGTTGTGGGGATCTTTTAGCAGGTCCGCATAGCCTTTGATGTGGTATGGGACATTGGCATAGCAAAACAGATCGCGTGTCAGGTAGTCACGCAATGTACCCGGATGGTAATCGTTTGAGAGCTCCAGGAACTTCAAGAGGTAGATAATCTGGTGATCACCCCAGTAGCCAATATTCGCCCATGGATCCGTCGGATCAGGCTTTTCCCAATCGATTCCGGCTTTGGTAATTCGGTAGGGGTTATAGCCATCCGCTGTGGTTGCGTTGACAAACTTCGAGATCATGCTCTCGACATAGTTTGGAATCGACAGACTGAGTGCTTCCCAGTTCTGGAAGATATCGCGCCAGTTACCTTCGAAGTTAAGCAACTGCGAGCCATCGTCTTTCTTGACCTGAATCGCAAATTTATTCCAGGGTCGCGAGGGGTCACCGTGACGGCGACTAAAGGAGAGAGGCAGATATTCCATACACAGACGCTGCAAGCTGGCATCGCCCTGCTCTTCTGCGGCTGCAATCAAATCGCTGTAGTGGAAACTGTCGTTGAGTTCGGCAAAGAACCCGGCAAATTTCTCAAATTCGCCGCGGTTGAAGCCTTTAACAAAACCGATAAGGTCCTGCTTATCAACGGTGTAATTGTCGACAAACAAACCGCCGCGCATCACATTAAACAGCACATTGGAAAAGTGATGATTAGCACTGAGGCGATCTTCAGTCACCTGCAGGCCATCAGAGGTACCGACAATACGAGCCAGATTTAATGACCCCAGAGCAATATCGCTTTCGATCTGCTCGGCAACATCATCGTTTTTGTGCAGGAAAGAAATTAACCCTCTAACATCCGCAGGTCCTTGATTGAGGTCGGCAACAATGCTCCAGCTCTCTGTGCCCTGCGCACCCAGAGTAATTGTGTCATTAACAAAGTAGGCGCCACGACGACCACGGACATCTGTCTCCTGCTCAACGGCAGAACCACTGCGGAACTGTTCCAGCTGAACTGAAGAGACAAGCTTCTTGGAATTGGGCAGACCCACAGACCAGACAGCAGTCGTTGACAGTGCTTCGCTGGGCTCAGCACGATCGACCAGAATTGAGCTCATACTATAGAGGCCAACACCGACATCTACCTGCAGTTCGTTCTTTTTATAGGCATCGACCAGACAGCTCAATGAGTTCTGAACATCGGATTCAACACCGTAGGGAATGAGGTTTTCGATACCATCAAGAATATCCACGGATACAGCCTGATCACTGTTATTAACCAGTTTGGAGGTTTTAACAAAACCAAACTTGTCCGAGGTTCGCCATGCGTAGCTAAAGGTAAGCCCCAAATCATGATTGATCTCTTCAAAAATCAGTTTGTCACCACAGACATTTTTATACAGGTTGCGGGTTAGCTTGTAGGCGCCGACATGCTGTTCAGATAGCGGCTCCCAAAGAGAGGTTTTATCGCCACTGGTGACCAAGGCGATAGTGCGGCTGCCGGTATAAGGCGAACCGTCACTGATCTTGTCATCGGTGTAATAGGGAAATAGTGCATTTTGAGCATTGATTCTGCCGGCGGACAGACCACCGCGAGTTGAGATAAACATCCAGTGATTAGAATCGCTGACAACACTGATGAAGAAGTCTTTCATCTGGTCATAATTTGCAATTTGATAGAAATCTTCGCCCTCTATCTTGACATACTGTCCACTGACTTCTGCCGCATTCTGTTGAAGGAGTTGCTTGCCTAAATGAATTTTTCGTTGACTCATTGGAACCCTAAATACTGTGTTTATTGTTACCCGCGTGAAAAGAAATTTGCATGAATTAACTTAATTTAACTCTCTCTCAACACCTGCCATTTTTGTTATAACCAGTTAAAGGTGACGCAGACCGATATTTTTCCGGTCGGTATCCTAAGGTTACAGATCGCATTTCGCAACTATATAGCCTCAAAAATAAGCTGTAAGGCTGATATAAGAGGATAAATTTAGCAATTACGCGTTTGTAAGTTGATTTTCTCTCGAGTAAAATTCGCAACTTTAATGCTAAGAAGCTCCCTGTAACGTTGAATGGCACTGTCTGTAGACAAACGTTTGGGGCACTATTTCTCCATAAAAAATAAAATTTAAGGGCTTCGTAAAGAAGCCGACCCCACACACGACAAATACTTTAATTAAGATCAACAGGATTCAAGCGCAAAATGTCAAAACGTGAAGATAAAGTCTTATCCCTTACAGGACTGGACTCCAAAAATAGTAACAGTAACGAGCTACACAATTATTTTAGTGCCTATCTGCACAAAGGAATGCACGGCATTGGCTTTAGCGCTTATGAGGAAGGTCAAGAACCTGGTGATGAATTAAGCCTCGAACAGGTTCAACGAAGAATGGCCATCCTCAAACCGTCTATAAAATGGGTACGGTCTTTTTCATGCCTGCAGGGCAACGAGTTAATCCCTAGGGTCGCTCGGGATATGGGTATCAAAACCCTGGTTGGCGCCTGGCTGGGTGACGACCTGGAAAAGAACGAACAGGAAATTGAAGGCCTGATTAAACTGGCTAAAGAGGGCTATGTGGACATTGCTGCAGTTGGCAATGAAGTGCTGTATCGCAAAGATCTCACTGAAGAGCAACTTCTCGGCTATATCCAGCGCGTTAAAGAGGCTCTGCCTGAGATACCTGTGGGCTATGTGGATGCCTATTATGAATTCGAAGACCATCCGGCGATTACCGAGATCTGCGATGTCATTCTCGCCAACTGTTATCCCTTCTGGGAGGGCTGTGCCATTGAGTACTCTCTGCTTTATATGAAGGATATGTATCGCAGAACGCAAAAAGTTGCCGCCGGTAAAAAAGTAATTATCACTGAAACTGGCTGGCCCAATCAGGGAGAGAAATTCCACGGTGCTGAACCCTCTCATGAAAATGCTATTCGCTACTTCCTGAATACCCAGCAGTGGTCCCACGCAGATAATATCGATATCTTCTATTTTTCATCTTTCGATGAATCATGGAAAGTTGGTGCCGAAGGTGATGTAGGTGCTTTTTGGGGACTCTGGGACAAAGAAGAACAACTAAAATACTAAATGTGGTATCACTATGAACAATCAACCGCTGCCTTATTCTAAGGCCATCTGCTACTCAGGCTATCGCGACGGCCAAAGCCCCGAGTCGGGAGAAATCCCGACTTACGAGCAAGTAAAACAGGACCTGCTTATTTTGCAGGGTCAGTGGCAGTCCCTGCGTCTGTACGCCAGTGACGCGCACTCGGAAACTGTGCTGGCGGTTATTCGCAACGAACAGATGTCCTTCGACGTTATGCTGGGCGCCTATATCACTGCAGAGGTTAACAATGAAGAGTGTCCCTGGGGTGGTGTCTACTCGCCTGAGCAGTTACTGGCCAATAAGGAGCACAACAAAGTCCAGATCGTTCGATTGATAGAGTTGACCAAAGCCTATGAGGATATCGTCAGCTCAGTATCTATTGGCAATGAAGCCTCAGTCAGCTGGACTGATCATATGGTTACCACAGAGAGCCTGGTCAGGTACGCACGTCTCTTAAAGGACGGTGTTGCACAGCCGGTAACCTTTTGTGAGAACTATGTGCCATGGCTCGATAAGCTGAAACCGCTTGCCGAAGAACTGGATGTCATTGCTATTCATACCTACCCGGTCTGGGAGTATAAAAGCATTGAGGAAGGCCTCGCCTATACCATTGAAAACTACAACGCCGTCGCCAAGGCTTATCCCAATAAACAGATCATCATCACCGAGGCCGGCTGGGCAACCAACACTAACGGCTTAGGCATCGACACTCACAATGTTAATGAAAAGTTCCAGGAGCAATATTATCAGGAGCTAATGGAGTGGGCTGAGCGGGAACAGGTTCTGGTCTATTTCTTTGAGGCTTTCGATGAAAACTGGAAGGGTTCAGATGACCCTCTTGAGCCAGAAAAGCACTGGGGTCTCTACAAAGCGGATAGAACACCAAAGCTCGCTTTGCAGTCAGCTATTTGCTAAAACTCTGCTAATTTGATGTTAGCCGTTAATTTCGATACGGCTCTATTCAACTTTCACAACGTACTCTTATTGATGGCAGATAGCAGTGCCTGTTTTGTACTGCTATCTGCCACCAGTTACCGTAATAATAACAGAACACTGTTCCTCGCCTTGTTTTATTGACCCACCTGCTGATTCCGATCAGCGCGCTTTAGCAAGTCTGTCTTCTATACAGAAACTTGAGGATCCCACACCCACTCAGTATCGCCGGGATGCTTATCTGCTTTTAAATAGCAGAGCAATTTAAATCTAAGCAAAAAAAACCGGCTAACATAGGTAGCCGGTTTTTACATTTCAATACAGACTCTAGTAGCGAATCAGTAAACCAATGTCTGCATGGCGCGAGCCGGGATAGTCAGCTTGGTCTGCTGCTCGCCAACAAAGAAATTGTAGTTAATGGCGTTATCTGTGTGATTCATGACGATAGTCGCCATCCGGTTATCTTCATTGATAAACGATGTAGCCAGCAAGAAGCTGCGGCTGCTGCTGGTGCTCATGCGCTGGGCTTCGGGACGCACAAATTTTGAGAAGTGACCAATGTAATAATAGGTCGGTGTATAGATCAGTTCACCGGTGCTCGTGTCGCCGTGAATCGGGGCGAAACAGAAGTTCTGAACATGGTTGGGACCGCCGGTTTGATCGAGCAGGATATTCCAGTCAGTCCAACCTACAGTGCCGCGATTAAAGTCATTGATCATCGAGTGGCCATAGCGCTCGGCATTTGGCCAGTACTGATAGCGGTCAGCCCTAAAGTTTTCATTTGTACCCTCGGTAAACAGCAGGTTCTTGGTCGGGTAGGACTCGTTTACCAACGCCAGATTGTCGTGCATAGTCTCGCCACCGGCCCAGGTTTCATACCAGTGAAAACCTATACCCCAAGCATATTTCGCCGCTTCAGGATCTTCGAAAATCACATTGGCACGGCGCGTAATCAAATCGCGGTTGTGATCCCAGACAACAATTTTCTTGTCGCCAAGACCTTCGCGTTCGAGGACAGGGCCAAGGTAGTTTTTAAGAAAGTCGCGCTCTTCTTCGGCGGTGTAGATCATCGACTCCCAGCGCTGAACTGCCATTGGCTCATTCTGGATAGTGACGCCCCAAATCGGCATACCCTCGGCCTCATAGGCCTTGATGAATTTGGCAAAATACATTGCCCAGGTTTCATAGTACTCGGGTAAGAGTTTTCCGCCGCGCAACATATTATTGTTGCTCTTCATAAATGCCGGCGCACTCCAGGGACTGGCATAGAAGGTTATTTCACCGCCGGCAGCCTCTGTGGCACGTTTAATTAACGGGATGCGAAATTCGCGATCCTTGTCGATATTAAAGGTCGATAACTCTTTGTCGCCCTCTTCAATATAGGTATGGCTGGCGCTGCCAAAATCCGAACTGTGGATGGAGGTTCGAACCAAGGTGTAACCAATACCTTCCTCTTTATCAAAATACGCCTTGAGCAACTCTTCCTGTTTATCTGCGGGTAGCTTGGCAAAGACCTCAGAACTTGCATCGGTAATCGCACCGCCAAAGCCGAGAACTTTTTGATAGCGTTTATTTGGGTTTACAAAGACCGATACTTCATTTTCGAATGGCTGCACGCCGGGCTCGAAAGTGAGTTGGTCGGTAAGGGTCAGTCGCTTGTCGGTATCCTTGGCAGTGGTGTATACCGTCACTCCCTGAATATCAATTTGCGCATTCTGCGGCACTTTCTGTTCTGAATTACTCATACCTTCCTGACAACCGGCTAAAAAGACTGCCAGCATTAAGCCTATTATTTTCATATTTTTCATTAACTAAATACCCTTGCTTTACATTATAAGAGCACAATCATTGGGCCATGCCCAATAAAAACGCGCTTGTTTACCAATTGATTATTCATAAAATTAAAAAAATAAATCGTTCGTTTGAACGAAAATACGTAAATCCGAACCCTTTTGTTGTAAGAAATACCGCATTTCCCGAGGTACATGATATCTATTGCCCCGCAAATAGGTAATTAAATTTCAACCCGTAAGAACGAGGAGGAAGATAGGTGGCAACAAGGCCACCCGCTGTGAGCACATTTCCCGAGTCGATCTTTATATCCTCATCTGTGGCGTTATTAACAAAGGCAGAAAAAGTCCAGTTTGTAGAAACAGGCTTAAATGTAAGACTGAGATCAAACATCTGGTAGGGTCTTTGCACACCTAAATCAACGCCACCCTCGGGCAGCCTGGAAAAAACTCCTGGATCCAGGTTATCCCGATTGTAAATATCCAGGAAATATCTGTCTGAGACCCTGGCAATTACAAGAGGCGTGACAGCACCCCAACCATAGATAAAGTCATGGCTATAGGAGAGAGTAATTTTCCAGTTGGGAACCCGGGGGGGGCTATTTCCCGAGAGCACCACCGGATCTTCCGGGGACTCGGATAAGCTGGATACATAGGGATTAAACAGGTTGCCAAACAATGTATCTGGTATTTCAAACTGGTCAAAGTGAGCATCGGTCAAAGCAGCACTGAGTCGCAGGCGATCGACATCCGTCAGCGCCCAATCCAACTCCAGCTCAAGCCCTTGAATAGAGGCCGCTGAGGCATTGCGCACCACGGTGCTTCCGCCGGTATCGGCAATACCATCATTGTTTATATCCAGCCGATCTTCGTTGGAAAACTGTAGGTTGTGGTAATTGGCTCGAAACAGCGCCATATTAAATCGCAAACTGTTGTCCAGATATTGTGATTTAAACCCCAACTCAAAATTGGTCACGGTCTCGGGCTCAACAGCGTTGCCGGCATCCTGAATATGGCCGGATTTAAACCCTGTGGAGATCGAGGCAAAGTACATCAACTGTTCCGAGGGACTGAATTCATAGTTGATCAGGCCACTGACATTTTCCCAGGTCACCGACAAATCATTCACCTGGCGAATCCAGCAGGGCTCATCGCCAATACCCTGACTGGTGCCGTTATCATGGAAGCGGCCATTGTCGATCGCCTGCTGCGTCGCTGTATCTGCATAAATCTGATCAGCCTTTGGCGCTCCGGGGCCAATTGATGCGGCATCTGTGTAGGGCCCCAGCACCGAGGTCACTCGGCAATTAATGGCTCGGCCACCCTGATCAGATTTACTATCCCTGGTGTGCCTGGCACCCAATGTCAGGCGACTGAACTGATTAATATCATAGTTCGCCTGGGCAAATACACCCAGCGACTCGACCCGACGATTGGGCTGAATTGCATAGGAGACTGCGGCACCATCAAAGTCATTGATCCAACTTGTTGCCCCCTCGGGATATCGCCCACCACCGGGATTTTGCTGGTCAACGGCAAAGACAATTTTGTTTTTCTCCCGGGAATAAAAAGTGCCCATCAACCAGCGCAGACGCTCAGTATCACTGTTCATAAACTGCAGTTCATGGGAAGAAAACTGGAAATCAGAGCTGTGGGTTCGCTGCTGTTCAAAACTGCTGCTGCGGCCATTATCGGCATCGACAATCTGTTCACGCTGCATGCGTGACCGCCCGTATAGGTAGCGCACTGAATAGGTCGCTGACTTGTAATCCAGCTGAGAACGCAAAGTGTCATTGCTGAGATCGAGAAAGGAGGGGCTGTCAGAAACAATACCTCTAATACCTTGGTCAACCAGGGTAGGATCTAACTGGGCAATACCTGTGCCCTGATCTCTGTAGCTTTCGATACTCGCCTGGGCACTCAAGTTGTCCGTTGGCTGCCATAGTGAAGAGATTCTCCAGCTCTGCTGATCGGCCATTTCCGGGCCATCCTGACCATAGTCGACTGCCTGATCATAGTCGCTCAACGCCTCTGAGGCAGCCGGATACTGCGGACCAAGCCCTGCATAATTTTCCAGCAGCTGGGTATAAGGGTCATGCTGTAACATGGCACCGGCAAAGCGCAAACCAAAACTGTCACTGACAGGCACATCCACAGCTGCGCGCAGTTCTCGATGCTTGTAGTTGCCAACGACAGTGGATAAATGGCCGTTTACAGCATCCAGTGATGGCTTTTGATTGTAAATATTGACACTGCCAGAGGTTGAATTGCGGCCCAGCAGGGTTCCCTGTGGACCCCGCAGTACCTCAATACGGTCGACATCATAGAGAAGTGCTGCTGCAGCCTGCGACCTCGGGGAATAGATACCATCGACATGAATTGACACTGGACCATCGGCAATTTCGGTGATGTTGGTTGTGCCCACACCTCGCAACTGCACTAGCATGGCAGCCTGAGGCGCTGTACTGGTCATCTCAAGGCCGGGCACCATATGGGTGAGCTCGGACAAGTCTGAAACACCACTGGAATCCAGTGTCGACTGGTCGAAAACCGAAACTGCAATGGGTGTTTTTTGCAGATCAGTCTCTCTGCCAGCAGCGGTGACAATGATTTCCTGCAGGTAGCCATCCTCTGCATCCATGGCTATCGCTTGCTGGGAAGGATCTTCAGCAGCGCTGTCAGCTGAGATCGACACCGCGGTGTTATTGATAAACTTGTACTCGAGCCCACTTCCGTCGAGGAGCATAGCGAGCACTTCTGTTTTGGTAAAATAGCCCTTTATGACCGGGATCTGGTGCTTCTGAAGAAGAGCGGTGGCACCAATAATATTGATGTCAGCCTGCAGTGAAAAAGCCACCAGGCCCAGCTCCAAAGACTGGGATGGGATATCGAACTGCACCTTTGATTGATCGGATTCTGCAAGACTTTGTTGAGCATATCCAAAATTCAGCGCGAGAGAGATCACTAGTACAAATAAATAATATTGCATCACCCCCCTCCCCATCTTCTTCGATCTGTTCATAATCAAAAATTAATGGTGTGGTTACCCACTATCACGCTTTTTAATAATTATTTTTTAGTCTGCAGTATTCAGCAGTATGCATCGGCAAACTGCTTTTAGGGCAATCCATTTGCAAGATTAGCCAACAAACGGCCACCTGGGATCCCTCAGGTTACAAGGCTAACCTATGCCGCCAGATCAATCCACTCGTGCCCCGCAGATCAAAATAATTGAGGCCAAGAAATAAAACGTTACTGGCCTCGATCTTCTAACGGCATTTGTTAATCCAGCAACTGATTAACTGTCGCCTCTGCCTGACCACAGAGCCTCCATTTCCTCCAGAGTCTTACCCTTGGTTTCGGGTACCAGCTTCCATACAAAGATCATGGCAACCACACAGAATGCGGCGAAGATAAAGTAAGGTAGCGCGCCGTTAAAGCTATTCTGGTTGAGCGCACTCTCATTGACCAGCGGAAAGCTATTGGCTACAAATGCATTGAATAACCACTGCGCCGCTACCGCAATCGACATCGCTACACTGCGCACACTGTTGGGAAACATCTCCGACAGCATTACCCAGACCACCGGCCCCATGGACATGGCAAAAGAACCAATAAACACCAAAATAGCCAACAGCGAGACAACCCCCATCTGCCCGCTATAAATGGTCAATCCCAGCACAGTCAGGCCGACAAACATACCTATACTGCCGCCAATAAACAGCGGCTTGCGACCCCAGCTATCGACCTTGTAAATCGCCACAAAGGTAAAGAT
>JAYOUA010000016.1:11406-26892 GCA_038150705.1 Porticoccaceae bacterium
AACATAATTCGCCAGCCCTCGGCGACATTGTGCTTGTGCAACGCCTCGAGCACCTCCGGTGCCATATCCTGAGTGTCGCCGCCACCGATGTAATAGGTGGCTAAAAACACCACAAAGAAACCAATGACCACCGCCAGCTGGTAGTAGGAAACCAGACGGCCTCGGTGTTTGGGAGGTGAGATTTCAGCAATGTACATAGGCGCTGCCAAGGAGGCCATACCGACGGCGAGACCGCCGATAATGCGATAAAAAGCCAGCTCACTGAGACTGTCGGCAATACCCGAACCCCAGGCAGAAATACTGAAAAGCGCGGCCGCAAGAATCAGTGTATATTTTCTGCTAATTTTCTTGGTGAGATAGCCGCCGGCCAGCGCCCCAACCAGACAACCATACAGCGCACTGCTAACCGCCCAGCCCTGCTCTGCAGCAGAAAAGTTAAAATACTCTGTGAAATACAGCTGACTTCCTGCAATCACCCCCGTGTCATAGCCAAAGAGTAAACCGCCTAGTGCAGCGACAATGGTTATTTTTAATATAGTAAGTGTTTCGTTACTGGCGCTTGCTGCAGTAGTCATGGATCCCTCTGATAATTTTTATTGTTATTAATGTTTTTATTTTTTTTTGAGATTGTTTTTTCTAGTTATTATTGAGCAATTATTTTTATTCGCAGCGGCGATAAAGCCTATCTCAATCGCCGTACATCATACTAAACGTTCGGGAATAGCCCCAGTGTATCAAGTCTACTGGGGCGCCCGGCTATTTTTTTTGCAGGATGATTTTGTCGGAGGAGCGATGCACCTCAAGCGGTAGGGTTTGTGCCAGCATTTGCGGCAGCTGACTCACTTGATCGGTACGCAATGTCATGGTCACTCTTACATCGGCAAGGTCTGTGGATTGCAATAATATCTTACCCTTGAAGTAGCGCCCCGCATCGGCAACCACATCGGCCAATGCAATATCTTTGTAAATAAGTCGACCCAAACGCCAGGCACCCAAGTCTGAGGTGGGCACAACCGTCACTTCCTCAAAATCTCGGCCAGCCTTCTTGAAAACTTTTTGTCCTGCCGTTAACACCACGTCAGGCGAGGCGACAGAGAGCAGGTCCTCTTTACTCTGCTCAAAGACGTTAACAATCCCCTCAACGACAGCGACGCTGACTGCACCGCGAAGCTTTTGAATATTAAACTGCGTACCCACAACCTCAACCGAGACATTGTTGACCGACACAGAAAATGGCTTGTCGCGGTGCTTGGCAACATTAAAAAATGCCTCTCCGCTGAGCAGATCAACAGATCGCGCAGTCTTGGAAATGTGGGTACTAATTTGCGACTTAGCCCCCAGGGTAATTACACTGCTGTCGGCGAGGGTAATCGTTCTAATTTCCCCTGTGCCAGTACTGTAGTGCGTTGTCATGGTCTTATTTGAGCCAGACAGCACAAGCAGTCCAATCGCAACACAGGCAACCACCAAACTCATTGCATATTTTGGCGATGCCAATGGCGATGCGAAAAGTGACTGCAATACCGCGACAGGCGAGAAAAACAACGATTTAAGCTTACCGACAAAGGGTTTAACCGAAAAGGCTAAGGCACCACCTTCGGCAGTCTGGGACAGATATCCCAAGTTTTTCCAGACTCTCTCTATCTGCCTGTATGCCTCTTGATGATCAACATCTTCTGACAACCAGCTATTAAACCTCTGACGATCTTCTACAGACAGGTTGGCCGAGCGCATAAGTGTGAACCACTCCGCCGCCTGCTCATTTATTTGATCTGGTAACTGCATTATTTTATCGCTCATTTGGTATCCCGATCCGCTGTGGCTTGTAGCGCCTTCTGGCAATCGAGGAGTGCTTTTGCAACATGCTTACGCACCACGGTTTCTGACAGACCTACTGTGCGGGCAATATGAGCATAGCTCAATCCGTCAAAGCGGCTCATCAGCAGCAATTTCCTACGTTTTTTCGGCATATCCCAGAGCGCTTTGGCCACAAGGCCTAACTGGCGCTTTCCATCATGTATACGATCCGGACTTAACTCCTCCACCGCAGCAGCTGTATTAACAACAGCTTGAACATGTCTCTGGCGCACGCTGCCATGCCTTATAAAATCAATGGCAATGTTGTAACTGGTTTTGTACAACAAGGCCCTGGGATTTTTTATTTCACTGAGGTCCATCTCGATCAATCGAGTAAATGCGGCCTGGACAATATCTTGAGCCTCATCACTACTAACGTTAACTTTGCGCACCACATAACTGCAAAGCTCCTTGTGATGACGCATATAGACGTCATGCATCCCCGGTTTTTGGTAATCGGGTGTCATGAGACCTTCTCGACCAATAAACAAAATTTACACATACACCGGGCAACCCCCGAACGACCAAAAACGTTTTTAATTATTATGTTGAGACGTTCTAACACGGCAATTCCACTCCCCAGAAATATCTATCCTGTATACGCAGGACTACAAAGCACAGCTGGCATCACCCTGATTACTGACCATATTGATAGACTTCATCTGTAATTGCATTGTTCCAGACACTGCCAGTACCACGGGTGTTTTTTATTGTTTTTTTATTGGTATTGTCAATCCAACAGGGTAATCCCTGTGCCGCTAAAGTACAAAAACAAATTGTTCTATGCGTCCGAATAAGCCACTCAAACTGTTACATATTATGCATGGAGAAAAAGGGTATTCGCCCCTGGAAATGGTTGCCCGTTTATTGCCTTGGAAAAATAATAAGCGGTGTGCATCCAGCGATAATTTCATTTATGCTGTTGCGCTGTTGCCAGATTATATATCCAATAATAATGGTGGCTTTCTGCTCAACCCTTAACAATTTTTTTAGCCTCAAATACAAGTGGCGATCAGGAATAAAAAATGTCTGTTGATGACAAATCAAATTACATTCCGTGTCAGGATCTCGACTATGAATGCTTGAAAATTGGTGCTGACCAGCAAGAGCTGGTGCGGGTTGACTCCTATCTTCAGGGTGTAGAGGCGCTCAGGCAGGATGCGATTGCACGAAACAGTTTCGCCGTTGCAGATAGCTTTTACCCCGGGGTCAGAATGGCTATCGCCGATGCTTACATTGTCAGCTTGGTGAAAAATTTCCAGACACTAATCCGCGATTTTTTTGGCCTTGATCTGCGCACTATCAAATCTGCTGCAGCGAAATATTCCATCGTTACATTCAAGCCTGAAGAGCTTAAATTGATGCAACGTATTCCCCACTTTGACGCGCCGTCAAGAAACAGCCTGGCTGTTATCCATTACCTCAGCGACGCGCCTGACTCGGGCACAGCATTTTACCGTCACAATGCAACGGGTTATGAATATATTGATGAGGGTCGCTTTGCAAATTACGAGAGCAGTATTGAGCAGCGATTTCAGAACCCGGCGCGACAACCGAGCAGTTATATCTGTGGCGACACAGAGGACTATGGTGAAATCGCTTCCTTTCAGGCGGTAAAAAACCGCCTGTTGATGTACCGCGGCTCGAGCCTGCACTCGGGGATTATCAAGCCCGACTATAACTTTGACCCAAGTCCGGAAACCGGGCGCCTTACCATCACCAGCTTTATTGAGTTTTCCTAAGCACCACCGCGCACAAGGTTGAGGAGGTCGCGATTGGTCGGCTGGCTGGCCATAAACATTTCGGTCTTGCCCAAATTATCACGCATCAATCGGTCAGCTAATTCAGCGTCTTTGTTCCAACGACGGTAACGGCTACTGTTGATGTCAGTGACATACCCCATACCGTAGAGAACGTACTGTACGCTTGCTGCTGAAAACAGCTCTGCCCGATTGTTGCTGTCAGACACCCAGGGAACCTGGGAGCGCCACAGCTCAAGCGAATCTTTCAGACTGTCTGGCATGCTTTGCGGGTCTTTATGGTCGCGCCAATAGGCCGAATCGGTGCGCTCGGACAACACATAGTGCAGCTTTAGAAAATCAATAATATCGACCCAGTACTTGGCGATAATCTCGTTAAAGCGCTTGGCGACAACCGTCATCGCCGGGCGATCCTGGGGCAGATTGTCACTGATAAACTCCGCAGATTTTTCAATCAGCACCAGCGCACTGGCTTCTAGGGGTTCAACAAAGCCAGCTGAGACGCCCACAGCAACACAGTTCTTATGCCAGAAGCTCTGGCGGTGACCTGGCTGAAAAGTGATTTTTCGAGGGCTTGGCTGATTTTTTGCTAGTGCCGGATCTGCCTCCAGATAACGCTGCAACTCATCCTCTGCTTTTTCCAGAGAGACATGCTGGCTGGAGAAAACATGGCCAATACCGCGTCTTGTTGGCAGAGCAATATCCCATACCCAGCCGCTGGATTGGGCGGTGGACTTTGTGCACGAGGCAATGGGGGTATCTTCACTGGCATGGTTGGCCTGAACGGCAAACGCTGTATCGTTAAATAAACAATCGCGCTGGGAGACGAAGGGGACCTGATAGTGCTTGCCGATCAACAGGGCCGCAAAACCCGTGCAGTCAACAAACAAATCACCTTCAATTTGCTCACCATTGGTAAGGGATAGCGCTGAGATATCACCGCTGTCGGCATTTAATACCTGATCCACATGGCCCAGCTGATGATCAACACCGAGCTTGTCGACACAGTGGCGTTGTAACAGCTCGACAAATTTGCCGGCATTGAGGTGATAACCATAGTTGAGACCATAGGCGTACTCGGGCGTCTGCGCTGTTTTTGGGGCTAGACCCAAATCGCAGATCTTTCCCTGAGGACATACTGCATCGACGAAATTGGTATCACCACGACGCGCCAGCCAGTGCGCGGCGAGATTTACTGAGCCGTAGCCACCGGGTGGGATAAAGGGGTGGTAGTAAGACTCACCCTCACCTCTCTGCCAGTTGATAAACTGCGATCCCTGCTTAAAACTAACATCGCAGGCGCGCAGGAAATCGACCTCAGATATGCCTATCTGTCGCAGGGTATCACGCATGGTCGGCCAGGTTCCCTCACCAACGCCAAGATTGGCCACATCGGGAGATTCAAGAAGTACCACTTTGGTACCCTGCCCCGCTTCATCGAGTGGATTATGCCGCGCGGCAATCACACCAGCGGTTAACCAACCGGCGCTGCCACCACCTACGATTACTACTGTTTTGGTCATAGTGCCTTCACTTATTCTAGCGATCAGTCCTCTTGGGGCGCCGCGCAGTAATGGTCAATGAATTGCTGATGGGTTGGCAGTTGCTCTATTTTCTCAGCGATCGAGGATTTTATTTTCGCCAACGACTGCTGCAGACCCTCTGCACCTGTCAACTTACCCGCACTATGAAAACCCTCTGGGGTTAAACCCTGACCCATCATAACCTGCACCCAGGAATCTACGCGGAATAAGGCCACATCATCGGGCCAGACGTAGCCATTTTTCTTAAAGATCTCAAGACGATGGGCTAGGGTATCCGGTATCGGCATCGTGCGGTAGGCATTCCAAAAGTCGCTGTCGGTGCGGTTGGTTTGCTTATAGTGAAGGATGACAAAATCTCTTACCGTTTCAATTTCAGTGCGTGTTTCCTGATTAAATCTATCCGCCAGCGCCTCCTTGGATTCGCCAAATGGAAACAGGCGAATCAAACGAATAATGGCCGTCATCACCAGATGAATACTAGTCGATTCCAATGGCTCGATAAAACCACTGGCCAGCCCCAGGGCAACACAGTTTTTATGCCAGGATTTCTGATGACAACCGGTGCGATACTTGAGGAATCTAGGTTCGGTAATCATTTCGCCGGAAATATTATTCAACAGGGTTTGCTTGGCTTCGTCGTCGGACATAAAGCGGCTACTGTAGACAATGCCGTTACCAACTCTGCTCTGCAGTGGAATTCGCCATTGCCAGCCCGACGCGTGAGCTGTTGCGCGAGTGTAGGGCAGTGGCTCTTCAATGGATGTTGTCTGCACTGCGATGGCTCTGTCGGAGAACAGCCAATGACTCCAGTCATCGAATTCAACACCGAGTGTCTCACCAAGCAGTAGCGAGCGGAAACCGGTACAGTCGATAAACAGATCGCCTTCGATAAGCTCGCCGCTGTCGAGCAGTAGCGCACTTATTTCACCGGACTGCGGATCTTTTTGTACCTCTTTGATCAATCCCTCAACCCTGCGAACGCCAGCCTGCTCACTTTTCTTGCGCAGGAATTTGGCGTAGCGCGTTGCATCGAGATGAAAGGCAAAATTTAAGCGGGTGTCACCGATCGAAGTGGCAAATTTCCCCGCCTTGGCGGCCTTTAACTCGAGGCAATAGTCGTCGAGGCTACCGCCAAACCCCTGAGCCTGGGCTTCCATCCAGAATTCATGGAACTCTGCCATCCAGGAGCGCTGGCCGATTTCGCCGAAGGAGTGGATATAGCTGTCACCCTTATTCCCCCAGTTATTAAACTCGATGCCCAATTTGAAGGTCGCCTGGGTTTCGCGCATAAATTCCTGTTCATCGATATTCATCAGGCGATGAAAATTGCGCATAGGTGGAATCGTTGCTTCACCAACACCTACGGTGCCAATAGCATCTGATTCAACCAAAGTAATATCCAGCAAGCTGCCCAGTCGAGTCGAGAGGCCACAGGCTGCCATCCAACCGGCGGTACCACCCCCTGCAATTACAACTTTAACCATGCTTGTATCTCTCCAAAGATTATTTTGTTCACTCAGAAAGAAGACGCGCTGTGCATCTAGCGATTGAGTTTATTTTTAATTAACGCTCTCAGTCGTCGCACGCTGTCGCCATCAAGATCGCCCAGCGCTCCCAGCATGGCTGCAGGTAGATGTTCGCGGGGCGTCTGCGATGAACCAAATATGTAGTATTCAAATATTTCTCGCCAGGCTTCCTTCTCTGCCTGCGGGCGGTCTCTTATACCCATAATGGCATGCATAACAATATCCATTGGATTGCCCATGTAGGCTGGAGCCGTCAGCCACCAGAAATTAATCATAATATTAAACGGCGATAGCGCTTCAACCTGATGCCACCACATACTCGGGTAATAAACGGCATCTCCGGGCTTAAGATCCACGACCACTGCGGCATCCAGTGCCTGGCGAATTCGCGGAAAACGCTCAAAATCGGGGTTTTTAAGATCTGCCATGGTGATGACCTGCCCGCCTGGCGTAGGCTCCAGTGGGCCAGGGTACAAATTGTGGATCTGCTCAGGGGGAAACAGGGTAAAGCGGCGATCGCCGACAACACAACAGGCCAAATTACTCGGCACATCATAGTGGGCCGCAGCAATTGATTCTGTTCCCACCCAGACTTTTGACAGCGGCTGGTTGTTGGTAAACAGCTGATGATCAAAGGCAAGGTCATTGTGTTGGCGAAGACCCGGAAAGCAATTATCCAGCGTCAGCGAGTTCATATAGTAATAAGCGTGCTCAGGATCGTTTAGGCCCTCGCGAATCTGATCAAAGACCTCACTGAGATTCGTATGCTTGCTCTGATAATTAAAACCCGTGCAGTCGTCGTTGTAAAAAAACCGTGCCTTGGATTCTGGCGGCGCAATATATACACCGACAGGCTGGCCGCTGGAGTGGCTCTGCAAAACTTCCATGGCATGCTCTGGGGATTCCCTACCCGCTTGCACAAGCCCCCAGCCTGATACCAGGCCGCGTAAAATAACGGGCTGGTTGGCGGCAAAGAGCTCATCGAATGGAATCTGGTCGGGCTGCACACCCTCTAGAACACGAACCTGGCTATTTAAATCACTCATATTGAAAACATACTGAATAGGCAGATGCTACGCAATTGCCATTTTCTTGGTTTTTAAATTGATCAGTTTATTAAAGTTGCCCAGCGACGCCAGGACAAAATACGCAAGACCCAATATGCCCATCTTATTGAGTTTTTCCAAATTCTCACCATCCAGCTGCGCAAGCTTGTCTTTGTTAATGGTGTAATAGTCACGCAGATTAACATTGGCGATGTTACTCAGGGATATTTCTATATTCACTGGCTCAAGTAAGCCCATGGCGTCGAGTGTCGAATAGAAGTTTTCATCCAGTGCGGCACCCTGATGAATCACCTGAAGTGTTTGCATTATTTTTTCCAGATAGGGCGTATCACCCCCGTAAGCCAGAAATAAGGGCTGCCCACGATCGGCGCCTACTCTTGGGCTATCCATATCAATATGAATAACCGCTTCTTTGACCGCTTTGCCATCGACATCACGCTCTTGAAAACCAATCATAAAAGGACCGCGCGCCAATATTGCCGGGACATAATTACCCAGCCAGCCATCATCACCCAGGAACAGGTTTTCATCTTTCTCCAGACCCAAGATCGCATGAGCCTGAAAAGCGTCTGCACTGGGATCTTTGTAAAATAGTATCGGATATTCTTTTTGAAGGTCGCCAAATTCGCTAGAAAAGGCCAATACCCGATTGACGTTGTCGCCATATTCAGCCCTAAAGCTGGCATCAACTTTTAAATCTTTATGTTCAACGTTATTTAAGAGTACAGCGTTACTCATACAATCATTCATTCCTTTATCGCTTTTAGCGCTTTGTTCCAATCTTTCATTCTAATAATAAAATAAGGCCCCCGGTAATAACTACATGGAGGCCTTATTAGAACTGCTATATAAAGTTTTCTTGTACTAAAACCTAAGAGTACTCTCCCTGGAGACGATTCGCCAGAGAGAGCACCATGCTGATCTTAGAACGTATATCGAGCTGATAATACGTAGCGTGGATCAAGCTCTTGTACAAAGAATGCAGCAGTGTCGGTACGACCGTACTTGCGCTGACCTTCGCCTGTTAGATTGATCGCATCTAAAGACAGAGTAACGCCAGAGTCGAGCTCATAGCTTACATTCAAATCCAACTGTTCTACAGAGGCAACATACTCAGGGTTACGAGTACTACCCACAGAACGGTTGACCTGATTCAGGAAGTTATCACGCCAGTTGTAGGCCAGACGAGCAGAGAGTCTATCTTTCTCGTAAATACCTACAAGGTTAAGCGTGTCACTGAGACCAGGAAGTGCAAACTGATCTTCATCAGGGTTGGATCCGTTGTTGTAACCAATATCGCCTTCTACCATTGTGTAGTTGAACTGGTAGCCAAAGCCGGTTTCACCAAAGAAGTGCTGAGAAGCAATCTCAAATCCGTAGATTTCAGCATCCTGTGAGTTGGTTGGGCTCTTAACAGCGAATTGAATATCAGGATCCGTTGCAACTGGCGTTACATCGTAAGCACTGAAGATTGCTTCATGACCTGCCTGCTCAGTGGCAACTGCTGCCATGGCATTAGTGTAGGCTTCAGCACCTGTCGCACCATCAAAGTCACCCATATTTTGCAGAATTGCTGTCATAGTGAAGAGTCTATCTTCCGACTCTGCCAGACCCAGCTCAGCCAGTTGCGCAATAGCTTCAGACAGGAAAGTACTGTTTGAGGCTGTAGCATCTTTAAGGCCAAACAGAGACTGACTTGACTGCTGGATACCTACAAAGTTAGAAACATTTTTCTGGAAATAACCTACAGAGAAGTAATTAGCTTCGCCGTAGTAGTACTCGACAGACAGGTCGAAGTTATTTGACTCCAGAGGATCCAATCTGACATTACCCTGGCTTGCTGAAGGATTATCACCTAGGTGTGTGATACGGCTAGGACCTTCAACCGAAGTTGCCGTGTACATATCACTGTAGCCTGGGCGAGCAAGGGTCTTACTGAAAGACGCACGCGCTTTCAAGTTGTCAGTGATATCAACCGACATATCCAAGCTCGGTAGTAACACGTTGTAAGTGTAATCTTCCGCCAGGCTATCTACACCAGAACCCAATGTGAATGAGAAGTCATTATTTGACTCCCATACAAAGGCACTTGGTACAGACTGCTGGGAAGTTGAAGTTACATCAGTTTGTTCCCAACGAGCACCGGCAACAACGTCAAATGGCATGCCACCAACTTCACCATCCATTTTCACCTGACCATAGATAGAGAATGTATCTTCTTCAACCAGGTTGTCTGCGGTGCTGTTGATTGCCATATTATCTGGATCGTAACCGTAGTCTCCAGCAATGGCATTTAGCAGAGTGAGAGGATCGGTCTGCCAGGAAACAGAGCCCAGAGAAATCGGCGCTGTTTCACCGGCTGGCTGAGATACGCCATCAACACCTGTACCGCTGTAGTCGAACTCGCTAAGAGTACTAACCTGCTGTACAAGACCTTCAGGAATATCACCGGGTGCATCAACACCCCAACCACCTAATGCATTAGAACCGCCTACGCGAGTCTGCTGCATTTCAGCGCTCATAAAGCCAACACCAAAATCTACTTCAACGCTGTCAGATGGTGTAAATGTTCCATCAAAAGCGAACTGATCAATCTTCGCAACCTGATCAGATCTAGTAAACTGGGTCACCTGGGAGCCAACATCAGGCAGATCGAAAATGCCGTTATCGTTACCCTTGGTTGAATCGTCAACGGACACAATACCCTGTGGAATTTCCTGACCGAAATCAACCGCCTGCCAGCCCGCATTACCACCAGCAACGTTCATACGAAGAACGTTGTTGCCTTGCGGACCATTTCCGCCACTCTCAGCTTCTGAGAATGCAGCATCAAAACGCAGATTGAGTTTGTCGCTGACATTCCAATCAAGGTTCAAGCCGATTGACTCTAGCGTGTCCTTGGTTCCCATATCCAGGTTCTGGAAGAAGAAGTCCTTACCACCCGATACATCTTCTGCGAAGATAACCGGCGCAGCCACAACCGGGTCGCCATCATACTCAACATAATCAACGGTACCGTTGAACCACAGACCATCAATCAGAGAGGTAGAGCTCTGAACATTTTCAGCATAGGCAGCATCAGCCGTGAAAGTCATTTCATCATTTGGCGCAAACTGCACAGTTAACAAACCATTGGTACGCTCACGCTTATCGCTGTTAGAACCCAGACCCAGGTTAGTGGGACGATAAACCAGCTGACCATCGTTAGGTGCATTGACAATAGTAGCACCGTCGACGATACCGAGATTCTTCAGATTGTCTGGGTTGCTGCTATCCCAAGTACGCAGACCAAATTCCTCAACACTTGAGTGACGGCTACCAGAATCACGCTCCTGAAAGCTACCAAATACAGAAACGCCCAGAGTAGAGTCGTCGTTAGTCCAGCTGTAAAGACCACTAACTTCCGGCGTAATATCGTCGCCGCTAGTATCATTTACGGCCTTAATACCGATGCTTGCCTGAGTACCTGCCGATTCCAGAGGTCGGATGGTTTGAACATTAATCGTTGCACCAACACCACCTGTGGCAACAGAAGAGCGACCTGTTTTGTATACCTGGAGGGCACTTACACCCTCAGAGGCCAAGTTTGAGAAATCAAACGAACGGCTGCTACCAGAGGCACCTTGGTCAAGTGGGTTACCAGTAATAGTGCCAACATTCGCAGAAGGCATTTGACGACCGTTGAGTGTTACAAGGTTGAATCCACCGCCGAAGCCACGAACTGTAACCTCAGAACCTTCACCGTTTACTCGGTTGATAGAGACACCTGAAATTCTTTGGAGCGATTCAGCCAGGTTGGTATCTGGGAATTTACCCATATCCTCTGCAGAAATTGCATCGACAACACCGGACGCGTCGCGCTTAGTATCCATTGCTCTTTCGAGACTGCCACGAATACCTGTCACTACGACTTCATCTATCGAGCTCTCAGCCGCAATTGACTGACCTGCAACCAGTGTTCCAGCCGCGGCAAGAATCGCTGCAGAAAGTTTTGACTTTCTAAACATATTAGTTCCCCACATTTAAGAAATTTTTGTAAGTATTTTTATAAGTATTTTATTTAACATTATTATTATGTGCCGTCTTCCATGCACTTTAATAAGACGGCTTAGGGGAACTATTCCGCTCCCCCATCACCAAGTAAAGCAATTTAAATGGATTGAAGCAACCTATAAATAAAGGCTTATTTGTGCATCAGCCTGAAGAGAATAAGCCCTGAGGTGACAAACAGGACTATTGGCAGCTTAAGCCCCCAAATCAAGGGACATCCGCCCAGCACTTATAGTTGCCAGCAGCTTCGAGATGCCGACTTGCAACTCAGTGGGTCCGGTATTTCTCCAGATAACTGTCCAGGCCTTTTTTAGATGCCGCCACAGCCTCCAGTGGGGTTAGTCCATTGGGGTACTCTTCCTGCTCAACCATTACCCAGCGGGTGCCCCCAAATTCCATATTAGCTGACAGCAAAGCCCCCCAATCGTATCCGTCCTGACCGATAATTGGAGTTATATCTTGTGTGCCTTCGTGGGTACGAATTTTGTAATGAGTGACCAAAGTGCGTCCGGGGTAACGTCGAACATATTCGACAGGGCTCTTCCCAGCGTAATTTGTCCAACCCACATCTAATTGCAGAATGACATTATCCGGTGTGGATTTGGCGATAAAGTCCCAGTACGTCGCGTCCTGGAAATCGCCAAATTCCTGGGCGTGGTTATGGTAACCAATGGCAATTCCATAAGGGGCGAGTTTTTCCGCCATCATATTGAGCTCTTTCACCACTTCATGGACACCCTCAGGATCCCAAGCTCTGTCGTCAATGGCGATAAGCAACATTTCACAGCCTATGGCTTGATAATAAGCCACGTTGTCGTCAAAGACTTCCGGAGTCAGGTGCTTGAATTGCACATGTGCACTTTCGGCCTTGAGGTTATTTTTTGCCAAAAACTCTTTCAGCCCGGCAGGATTGTCGGCGAATTCCCCAAACTCGTGACCAAAAAACTCAACGCCTTCAAATCCCATTGCTGCAACCGCCTCCAGAGTACCCTTAAAATCCTTCCTCAGTTCGTCCTTGACCGACCATAGTTGGACCCCAATCCGCGGCAGTGTTTGCTCAATGGCAAGGTGCGCGTCGTGGCCAGAGTTTTCTGAGGGTTTCTCTGGCCCAAAACAGGCGGAGATTAAACATATCAACCCCAGCAGGACTGTAAACTTAATTGATGCAATTTTTTTCATAGGTAATTCCATGATTGTGTCACCGGGTACACCGGTTTTGTTGAGTTAATTTTTCCATTGGCAGCCAAGGCTATATCCTGCCATTCTTGATTTCCTTCACGGCATAATCCACAGCCCGTGCCGTCAGAGCCATAAAGGTCAGCGACGGGTTTTGTGTTGCCGATGAGGAGAAACTGGATCCGTCGGTAACAAAGAGATTGGCAACATCATGACACTGGTTGAAACCATTCAGGATTGAGTCCTTGGGGTTCCGTCCCATCCGTGCGGTGCCGACTTCGTGGATAGCAATACCAGGTGGCCGCTCTGTGGCTTTTCCGGTAACATTTTCAAGACCAGCCTTGGTCAACATCTCTATTCCTATCTCGACAGCGTCTTCCATCATCAATTTTTCGTTATCCGACCAGCGAACATTAAATTCCACCTGGGGGATACCCCACTTATCCTTGAGCGTGGGATGTAAAGCCATTTGGTTCTCAAAGCGCGGCAGCATTTCCCCCTGCGCGTCCATACTGAACTTCCACTGCCCAGCCTGGCTAAGGGTTTGCTTGAATTTACTGCCGAAGCCGTCATCTTCCTTGCGGTCTTTCCATGTTTCTCGATAAGCACCACAGGAAAATGAAAATCCTCGCAGATATTTGTCGCTGTAGCGGCTCGGCTTGTACCTGAAGTTGGGTATCAACAGACCACCTGGCCTGCGGCCTCGATAATATTCATCCTCAAAGCCCCTTATGTCTCCTTTCACCTTGGCGTTGTAATTGTGGTCCATCAGGTAATGACCCAAAACACCTGAACTATTAGCAATCCCATTGGGAAACGTCTTTGATTTGGAATTGAGCATTATCTGCGTGCTGCCCAGCGTGGAGGCACACAAAAAAACCACTTTGCCGTAGTATTCACGCTGGCTCAGATCATCATTGTCGATGACCCGAACACCTTTAACGCGCGCGGTTTTTTCATCATATATAAGGCTGTGAACAACACTGTTGGGGGCGATATGCAGATTGCCAGTTTTTGCAGCAGGGGGCAGAGTGGAGCTCTGGGTAGAGAAATAGGCGCCGAAAGAACAACCTTTTTGGCACTCGTTTCTAGCCTGGCATTGAACACGCCCCTGGGACAGGTGTAACTGCGTAGGCTGCGTCAAATGGGCCATGCGCCCTATAATTAGTCGTTTATCAGGGTAGTGCTTTTCGATCGCTGCCTTAATTGCTTTCTCAGGACTGCTCATCTCGAAGGGGGGCAGGAACTCGCTGTCTGGTAACTGAGGAAGATTTTCCGGCGTTCCACATATTCCAGCATGTTTTTCTACATGGCTATACCAGGGCGCCAGGTCCTTGTAGCCAATAGGCCAGTCATTGCCGTGCCCATCAAGGCTGTTAGCGCGCAAATCGTGCTCGCTTAGCCGGTAGGACTGCCGGTGCCAGAGCAGTGATTTACCGCCCAGCTGGTTGGCGCGAATCCAGCTGAATTCGGTTCCCTCGGCGGTGCTGTAGGGCATCTCCCTGTCATTGCCGAAAAAATGTTTGGTGGCATCACTGAAGGCATAGCACTGTTGCTGGATCTTATAATCCCGCTCCAGCAGCACATTCTCCACTCTGCTGCGATAGGTTTGATGCCAAGGCGGTACCCCTTCTGTGGTGTAGTCTTTTCTGTGCTCAACCACCCGGCCGCGCTCAATCATTAGAGTTTTAAGCCCTTTCTCACAAAATTCCTTGGCCGCCCAGCCGCCTGAAACTCCGGATCCCACGACTATGGCGTCAAATATCTCAGTGGACTCTTTTATATACAGTTCGTCATTCATAACGTCTTACCCTGTGCTCAAGCATGTAGTTTTAGTAATAGCTGCGCATTGATCCCCAGGCCTTGCCGATGGACTTGTAGGATATAGACCCCTCATAGCCCCCAGGTATGGCCAAATACATCAGCTCCTCGCTGGCACCCACTTCAGAGGTGTAGTATCCGAACACAATTTGGCCTTTTAAAAATTTAAAATTTTCTCGGTCCTGGTGACTAAATCCGCCAGCCGGTTTTTCCAGCGCCTCAAGTAGCGCCAATTGCTGGGCCTGATCAGCACTGTGAAATGACTGCTTATATCGCTTGCGGGAAATCCGCTCAATTCTGGAAAGGATGGATTTGACCTGTTGCTGCTCAGCGGGGCCACTACAGTGGAATAGCTGGTTGTCGATACATCCATGAGTATCTACCTCGGCGGCACCAGCGGTAGTCGTCTGCGGAATAACCTGAGCACAGATATCGCGCAATATTTGCATCTCTTGTTGCCGGAACAATTTACCGTCGCTGTCGGCGCTATCTGGCCGTGGCGTGTAGGCAAGGGCAGTGGAGATAACATTGCCTGCGAGCAACTGTGCAGCTGTGGCACTGCCGACCACTGCGCTTAAGCGGTTAAAAAAGCGACGTCGGCTCCAGTTGTACGGCTCGAGGCAGCTTTTATTATGTTGATCATTCATCGATCTTCTCCCAGCAATCAAACTTTTTCGGCTTCTGT
>JAYOUA010000016.1:26992-31680 GCA_038150705.1 Porticoccaceae bacterium
TGTCGAGTTGACTTTGCGTGTAAAGAAAAGCAACAGACTGAAGGCAACGATCAGAGCCAGCGGAAACAGACTCAAGTTGGCCAGTGTGGCTTGCCCTGCCGCCAGTTCTGCGGCAGTTTCAGATAAATTCTGTTGTTGCGCCGCAAGGCGTGCCGCGTCAATCCAGCTGCCGATAACAGGGTTCCACACACTGACGGCAAACATGCCGGCGCCACCCATTATCCCCATGCCCAGCGCACCTGTTTGCGGAATGTACTCCGCTACATAGCCGATCATAGTGGGCCAGAAATAGGTCACACCAATAGCAAACAGTATGGCGGCGAAATAGACCATGCCGCCTGTTGCAATACTCATGGAGTAAATACCAATAGTGGAGATGACAGCGGACGCCAACAAAATACCTGCCGGATGCAACCCCCGCACCAATGGACCTGCGAAGTATCGGCCCACGGCCATCAGCCCGGTTATCATCGCCATAATTAGCATCGGCGAAGCACCGGAGGCGCCGAGGATGCGCTCAATCCACTGCTGTGTACCCAGCTCGGTGGTGGCGGTCAGCGTCATACAGAAAGCCATAAACAGGAACAATGGCGAGAAAAGTCCGCGAATATTGTTGGTGGTTGAGGTTTCCGTGTTTTCTGTGGGCGGAAATTTTTCGGTAAACATCATCGCGCCATAGATTAACGTGGGGATTATCATAACGGCGATTTGCAACTGCCAGCCCATGCCCATATCAGTCATGAACTTTGAGGTCAGTGCGCCAATCACGATCCCGCCAGGAAACCAGACGTGAAACTTGTTGAGCATGGTGGTTTTATCTTTGTGGTAAATATCTGCCACCAGGGGATTGCAGCCCGCTTCCACGGCACCATTTGCGAACCCGATACAAAAGCTCGATATTAGCAGGGTCCAGAAACCGCCGGCATAAATGGTGAGGATCAAACCGAGGATATGTCCCGCAAAGGCGATGGCCAGTAGACGCTTGGCTCCGAGCAAGTTAAACAGCAGACCCCCAGTCATGGTGGCAATGGGAAAGCCCAAAAATGCCATGGCATTGACCCAGCCCAGCTCGGTGTCCGATAAACCAAAATCTACCCCCAGTTGGCCGAGGATGCCGGCGCGGATGGCGAAGGTCATGGCGGTGACAGTCAGCGCGATACAACAGGCGACAAACAGACGGTTGCTGTGATTTTCTGCTTGATTCATTATTTTAATTCTCCTGGTTCAAGCCAAGAATCTGGCGGTTGAGTTGGTCATCTTGCGTGGTAGCGGCAAAATCATCGAAAGCCTTGTCGGTGGTCCTGATCAGGTGGTTGCGAATAAATTCCGCCCCCTCTCTGGCACCATCTTCAGGGTGTTTCAGACAGCACTCCCACTCCAGCACCGCCCAACCGTTGTAACCGTACTGGGTGAGTTTGCTGAAGATACCTTTGAAATCAATCTGCCCGTCCCCCAGTGACCTGAAGCGTCCTGGACGATCTATCCAGTCCTGATAGCCGCCGTAAACGCCCGATCGGCCAGAAAGATTAAGCTCCGCATCTTTCACGTGAAATGCCCTGATGCGTTCGTGATAGATATCGATAAACGCGAGATAGTCGAGATGCTGCAGGACAAAATGACTGGGATCGTAAAGAATACTGGCGCGGCGGTGATTACCGGTGGCTTCGAGGAAACGCTCGAAGGTCACGCCATCATGCAAGTCTTCACCGGGGTGCAATTCGTAACAGACATCCACGCCGGCTTCATCAAATGCGTCCAGGATAGGTAGCCAGCGCCCGGCAAGTTCGCTAAACCCGGCGTCCACAAGTCCCGCAGGGCGCTGTGGCCAGGGATACGCAGTCTGCCACAATAGCGCCCCGGAAAATGTGGCGTGGGCAGTTAAACCCAAGCGCTGGCTGGCCTTGGCTGCGTGCTTGAGCTGCTGAATGGCCCACTCGGTGCGTCCAGCAGGGTTATTGCGCAGCATGTCGGGTGCAAAACCATCAAACATCTGGTTGTAAGCGGGGTGTACGGCCACTAATTGCCCCTGAAGATGTGTCGACAGCTCGCTGATCTGCAAGCCAGCTTCAGCGGCTATGCCTTTTATTTCATCGCAGTAGTCCTGACTCGATGCGGCGAGCTCAAGATCGAATACCCGGCTGTCCCAGGTGGGGATCTGGATGGCCTTGTAACCCAGTCCTGCCACCCAGCTGCAGATGTTTGGCAAGTTGTTATAGGGAGCGGCATCATCAAGAAACTGAGCTAAAAATATTCCCGGACCTTTGATGGATTGCATACGGGTATCTCCCTATTTATTTTCTGTCGTTAGCTGCGGTTGTAAGGAATGCGGTTGCAGGGAAAAAGCATGCCATTTCTGATTGGACTGACTTGCTGCAACCACGTTTTCAATAAATGCCATACCGCGGATAGCCTGATGGATACCGGGTATATCCCCCGAAGATTCGGCTGGCGCACTGCCCTGCTTAGCACGGACTTCTTCAGCAAAACCGCGGTAAATGTTGGCAAAGGCTTCCAGATAACCTTCCGGATGTCCCGCAGGGGTGCGCATGCTTGCCAGAGTTTGCGGTGCGAGATTCCCCACACCAGCGCGAATCATTTGTGTGGGTTTGTCGGGAAATTTAAGCCACAGGGTATTGGGTTCCAGTTGCGACCATTCAAGGCTGGCTTTCTCACCATAGACCCGAAGCACAAGTCGGTTTTCTTCGCCTACGCATACCTGACTGGCCATCAACACGCCCCGCGCACCGGACTTGAAACGCAGCAGCACTGTCCCGTCGTCATCCAGTTTGCGCCCCGCTACTGTTGAGACTAGATCGGCACAAATATCGCTAATTTCGTCATCACAGGCGTATTCAGCGAGGTTGGCCGCATGAACGCCTATATCGCCCATACAGCAGCTGACCCCTGCACGCTTCGGATCCAGCCGCCACTGCGCCTGCTTGCTGTCTCCGTCAGCTTCACTGGCCAGCCAGCCCTGGGAATATTCCACAACCACTTTTATTATTGTTCCCAACTGGCCGCTGCCAATCAGGTGGCGGGCCTCCTTGATCAACGGATAGCCTGTGTAGGTATGGGTTAGCCCGTACAGGCAGTTGTTATTCTCAACCACTGTTTTTAGTTCCAGCGCTTCGCGCAGGTCCAACGTGGCCGGTTTATCACTCAACACATGAAATCCAGCCTCAAGGGCCTGTTTTGCAACCGGAAAATGCATGTGATTTGGCGTAACAATAGAAACAAACTGCATTCTCTGCTCTTCTGGCAGTGCAGCTTCGGCGGCAAACATTTGTTGATAAGAGGTATAGCAACGCTGTGGGGCTAATCCCAATTCCAGCCCGCTGTGACGTGCGCGTTCCGGCTCACTGCTTAGCGCCCCGCAGACCAATTCAATCTGCCCATCCATAGCAGCTGCTGCGCGATGAATGGCACCGATAAATGCCCCGGCGCCACCACCGACCATGCCCATACGAACTTTATTCATCGCAATCTACCCTCAAGATTAACCGGGGACATCAACGGTCTGGTCTTTATTATTTTTAGGTTTTTATTATTTTCAAAACATCCTAATACAAGGGAGTAAAAAAGAACTATGGAAAAATCGGTTCTCAATGCGACAAAATCGGCGTTACTTTGTTACTCTTCGGTTTTAACAACTATTTTTATGGCCGACGAATAGCTTAGTTGCAATTCTGGAGCGCGTATAAAAAGGAGGGTGCCAGCATCTCGATTGACCAGCCACAGGGTGATGATGTAGGGCTCGTGATTGATGAGCTGCCTATTACAGAGGTCCTGCAAATGTATGAGTTATTGCCGGATATTCTGTTCTGGGTGAAAGACGCCGCTGGCAGGGTGGTCCATGCAAATAAGAGTTTTCTCGACCATATTGGCGTGGATTCGCTGGATCAGGCCATTGGTCTGACCGATTTTGATTTCGCCCCCAAGCATATCGCTAGGCAATTTATCGCCGATGACCGACGTGTGATTCAAGGCGAGCTGGTTACCAGCCGGCTGGAAATGAACGTAACGGGTTCGGGGGAAATCAGCTGGTTTATCACCTCAAAACGGCCTCTGGTAAACGAAAGCGGAGCGATTGTGGGCTCCTACGGCACATCGCGCCATCTGGAGAAATCCTCCTTAGCCCTTAACGCCATGGAGGCACTAAAAGCGCCCGCGGCCTATGTTCGCGACAACTATATGAACAAAATCAGCCTGTCGGATCTGGCCGAGGTGTCCTGCTTGTCGATCAGTGCCCTGGAGCGGCGTTTTAAGAAGTTTCTGAATAAAACCCCGAAGCAGTATATCTGCGATGTGCGCCTTGAAAATGCGCGGCGGTTTCTGGTGGAAACGACTTTACCCATCGCCCAGATTGCCGACCAATGTGGATTTCCCGACGCCAGTTATTTCAGCCGCAAGTTTTACCGGGCATTTTCACAGCGGCCATCGGAGTTCAGGGCCAGTTACCAATAAAAAAACCCCAACCCTATCGGGTTGAGGTTTTGTTATTGGTGGAGGCGGCGGGAATTATTCGGGCTTTGCCCTCACCCCTTCGGGGCCGCCGTCGCTGCGCTCCCGCGTTGTCTCACCACTTCGTGGTTCGGCTGAACCCGCTGCGCGTCTTTATTCTAAGGTCGAACGGCCAATAAAAAAACCCCAACCCTATCGGGTTGAGGTTTTGTTATTGGTGGAGGCGG
>JAYOUA010000016.1:31780-39893 GCA_038150705.1 Porticoccaceae bacterium
CGGGAATTGAACCCGCGTCCGCTAATCCGCTGCTCACGGCTCTACATGCTTAGATCAGCCTATTAGTTTTAACCCGTTGCAACCCGGCTGTCAGGGAACGCATTGGGCGATTTCGGTTAAAGTTTTAATGAATCCACCCCAAACAAGTTTCATCACGATCTTATGAAATATGACACCTGAGCGTTTCGCTTCCCGGGGGAATTGAAACTCTGGACGCATAAGCACGGCTCCAGTCAGATGGCACTAAACTGGGGTTTAAGCAGCTAGTGCGTAGTTGTCGTCGTTGGCAACTATAAATTTGCGACTTTGGATTAACGAGATTGGTCACCATCTCGGCATGCACCGGGAGTTTTGTAATCGGCGTCGAATCCAGAACGCCCCCGATACCTGTTATTCTAGCATAGCGGGACGCTCTAACCAGCAACCTTTAAATACCAAAGGGGTTTAATCGGATTCTGTCGAATTAATGTCGACAATCCCCTAGAATCAAGCCTGAAAAAAATAACTAAAAGGGTTCAACGATGCAACGTGGTGTCTTCTCTTCCCGCCTGGCATTTATTTTTGCCGCTTCCGGCTCAGCCGTGGGGCTTGGCAATATCTGGGGATTTCCCACCAATGCCGCAGAAAATGGCGGGGCCGCATTTGTCTTGATGTACCTTATCCTGGCCTTTCTCCTGGCTTATCCGGCCATGATGGCGGAGCTGATCATTGGCCGCCACACACGCTCAAATATGGTCAATGCGCTGCAGACAATTTCCCCTGGGCAGCCGGCTAAGGCACTGGGCACAGCCGTGGGTGTTGCCGGGATGATTACCGCTGCTCTGATTCTGTGTTTTTACGCCATTGTCGCCGGCTGGATGATCGCCTTTATGCTGGAACCAATTACATCGCTGTTAGGCTTGACTGAGTTGGGCAGCTGGCTGACGGATTTTAGCCTGGCGCGCAATATTGGCTTTTCTGCGCTGTTTATTCTTCTGACTGTGCTGATTATCAGCGCTGGCGTTGAACAGGGAATTGAAAAGTGGTCTAGCCGTTTGATGCCGTCCCTGTTTGCACTGCTGTTTGGTTTGATTCTCTACGTACTGACCCAGGACGGTGCCATAGAGGGGCTTAAGCATTACTTGGTGCCGGACTTTTCACAGATGACCAATCCCAAGTTGATTGTCAGCGCCATGGGCCAGGCATTCTTTTCTATGTCGCTGGGGGTTGGCACTATGTTGATCTATGGCTCCTATATTCGCAGAGATGAAAATCTGCCTGTGGTCGGTGCTCTGGTGACGTTGACTGATACATCCGTAGCCTTCTTGGCAGGGCTATTGGTGTTGCCAGCGATTTTTGTCGCGCAAAATCTTGGCGTCACGATCTACACTGAAGCCGGCACTTTGATTGCCGGTCCCGATCTTATCTTTCAGGTTTTACCCGCACTGTTTGCGGGTATGGGCTTAACTGGCCTGCTAATAGGTTTTGCATTCTTTGTCTTGATGTCGATTGCCGCGGTGACCTCGTCTATCTCTATGCTGGAGGTTCCGGTTTCCTATGCAGTGGAACAACATACTGTCGACCGGGTAAAAGCGACCTGGCTGGTGGGGCTGATAATCTTTGCCATCAGTGCCGCTATTTCTCTGAATTTCGACAGCCTGTTTGGCTTTGTGATTACCCTCACGACCGAGCGCGCTCAGCCGTTGTTGAGTATGGTGCTGTGTATCTTTGCCGGGTGGGTTTTTTATCGCAACAGTATTTTGCAGGAGCTCAAACTGGGTAGCCCGGATGTTGAGCAGGGGCTTTTTTGGAAGATCTGGCCACTGTATGTAAAACTTTTCTGTCCGGCACTGATCTTGTTGACGTTTGCCCAGGGGCTTTAAATATCTCTTTCATTTCGAGCTATTTCATTGTCATTTTGACCGAGGGGAGAAATCTGTTGGAGAACACTGTCAGGATGAAAGAAAGATACTATAAAAACCGACTGTTTTTTGAAAACTGCCCGCGCAAAAATTCCATCTGGTCTCCCAGTATGCGGCGGCTGTTGGTCAGTGCAAGATACTCGGCATTATTCGGTCGGTAGGGTAGCGCGACCAATTCCATACTAGCTTCTTCCGGCGTGCGGTCGGCTTTGTGTTGATTGCAGCGCTTACAGGCGGAGACCACATTCTCCCAGCGGTTGGCACCGCCTCTTGAGACCGGCTGGATATGATCGCGGGTCAGCTGCAGCTCAGTGAATTCCCTGGCGCAGTACATACATAGATGGGCATCGCGCACAAAGAGTGTCGAATTGGTTAAGGCTGGATTGGTTCTCGGCCTGGCTAACTGTTCACCACCGCAGGCGATCATACTTGGCAGCTCGACCATTGAGCGCAATCCGGATAGCCGCGAGATGCCACCCTGGACCTGGCGCACTACATCACCCATGCTCCAGGCAACCAAATCCCGCGCGTACATACACACCGCTTGTTCCCAGTTAAGCCAGCTGATTGGTTGCCCGGCTAGATTTAACCTGAGTATTTTCATCGTACAGCCAACCTCTAGTTAATATTCATTAGCTATTTGCTGCTGGTGTTGTCAAACATACTATATATAGGCTGCACAGTCACTCATAGAACATATTGTTCACCTGCGGCTTAATTTATCTGGTGTTTTGCAATTGACCGCGATCTCCTTGTTGGTTAGGGTGAAGGTTCTGTAATTCAATCTTTTTACAATGGAACTCACACGTGACTAAAGCTAAAAAAGCGCTGGATTTTGAACAGCAGCTGGAAAGCCTTGAAGCCTTGGTAGGGTCTCTCGAGAGCGGCGACCTAAGCCTCGAAGACTCGCTAAAGTCTTTTGAGAGCGGTATTAAAGTTGCTCGCGAATGCCAGCAGGCACTTAAAACGGCTGAACAAAAAGTCGAACTGTTAATGCGTCAAGGGGATGAACTGGTTAGCCAGCCCTTTGAGCCCTCACCCTCGGACAGCTAAGACGCACACCGGGCTTTTTATGACAAATTTCAATGCCTTTATCAGCGATTACACTGCGCAAGTGGACGCTCAGCTGGAGGCTATTCTTCCTGTGGCTGCTGGTCCTGCAGAGCCTCTGTTCGCGGCGATGCGCTATTCAGTGTTTAATGGCGGCAAGCGGGTTCGTCCGGCACTGTGTTTTGCTGCGGCTGATGCGGTGGCCAGCAGTGACCGCAATACTGCCAGAGTGGCCGCTGCAGTAGAGATGATTCACGCTTATTCATTGATTCACGATGATCTTCCAGCGATGGACAATGATGATCTGCGCCGCGGAAAACCAACCTGCCATATCCAGTTTGGTGAGGCGACGGCAATTCTCGCTGGTGATGGCCTGCAAGCGCTGGCTTTTCAGCAGCTGACCGAGTTAAAAGACATTCCTGCCCAGACAGCTGTTGAGTTGATCGCCATTTTGTCGCGACTGGGTGGATGCTCTGGCATGGTCGCCGGACAGGCGATTGATCTGGCGGCAACCGGGACTGCACTTAACCAGCAACAGCTCAAGACCATGCACGCTCACAAGACTGGCGCTTTAATTGAAGCCAGCGTGGTGATGGGCGCGCTTGCCACGGCGCAGGCAACACAGCAACAGCTTTCGGCCCTTCGGGAATTTTCCAAGGCTATTGGCCTGGCCTTCCAGATTCAGGACGATCTTCTCGATGTTGAAAGCTCTACTGAACAGCTCGGCAAACAGCAGGGCTCAGATGCCAATAATCAAAAATCGACCTATACATCTATCTTGGGTCTGGAGTCTGCTCGCAGCGAGGCAACAGCGCTCTACCAGCAGAGCATGCAAGCTCTGGATGTGTTTGCCGATAAGGCTGACAGCCTGCGCGCAATCGCTGACTTTATTATCAAGCGCAAACACTGATATAAAAATTAAATTAGCGATGGTCTGATTTGGTGTAAAATCTGCCTAACGCACTTAAAGCTATTAAATCCATGCCTAAAACATTTAATGACATTCCGCTGACCCGGCCCGACACGCCCCTTTTGGATGGCATTAATGAACCTGCCGATCTGCGCGACTTTAATATCCAGCAGTTGCAGCAACTCACCGATGAGTTGCGGCACTTTATGCTCTATTGCGTGGGAAGAACTGGCGGCCATTTTGGCGCCGGGTTGGGTGTCGCCGAGTTAACTGTTGCCCTGCACCATGTCTTTAATACCCCGGATGATCGCTTGATCTGGGATGTCGGCCACCAGACCTATCCACACAAAATTCTTACCGGGCGCCGCGAGCAGATGCTGAGTATGCGCCAGAAAGGTGGTCTCTCGGGCTTCCCCAAACGCTCTGAAAGTGACTATGACACCTTTGGTGTCGGCCATTCTAGTACCTCAATTAGTGCTGCGCTGGGAATGGCCATAGGTTCAGCACAGTTGGGCTCAGAACGTAAAACTGTTGCTATTATGGGTGACGGTGCCATGACGGCAGGTATGGCTTTTGAAGCCATTAACCACGCTGCTCATGTGGATAAAAACTTACTGGTTGTGCTCAATGACAATCAGATGTCGATCTCGCGAAATGTCGGCGGCCTCTCCACCTACTTCTCCAAGCTCTGGGCCAGTAAATTTTACAATCAGTTGCGCGAGCGCGGCAAAAAAGCCCTGCGACTGATGCCTCATGCGAGTGCCTTTGTGCGTCGTACCGAAGAGTATATGAAGAGCATGGTCTCGCCGGCGACCATATTTGAGGAGCTGGGCTTCTACTACGTAGGCCCTATTGATGGCCATGACCTGCCCATGCTTGTCGAGACTCTGTCCAATCTCGGCCAGATTAAAGGGCCGGTGCTTCTGCATATTATCACCCACAAAGGTAAAGGCTTTGCCCCGGCAGAAAATGATCCGGTGGGTTATCACGCGTTAAATAAAATTGAACCCAAACCTAGCGTGGCATCGGGTCAACCCATACAGGCTACAAAACCAAAATATCAGAAAGTGTTTGGCGACTGGCTCTGCGATATGGCGGAACAGGATAACCGCCTGGTGGGTATTACCCCGGCAATGTGCGATGGTTCGGGAATGAACGAGTTTGCTGCGCGCTTCCCGGAGCGCTTTGAAGATGTGGCTATTGCCGAACAGCATGCGGTGACTCTGGCGGCCGGTATGGCCTGTGAGGGGTCAAAGCCGGTTGTAGCCATTTACTCGACCTTTTTACAGCGTGCCTACGATCAATTAATTCACGATGTGGCCCTGCAAAACCTGGATGTGTTATTTGCCCTTGACCGCGCGGGATTAGTTGGTGAGGACGGTGCCACCCATGCCGGTGCCTATGATATTAGCTATTTGCGCTGTATTCCCAATATGTTGGTGATGGCACCTTCCGATGAAAATGAAACCCGCCAGCTGCTCTATACCGGCTATCAGCACAGTGGACCTGCGGCTGTTCGCTACCCAAGGGGCACCGGCCCCGGCGCTGTAATAGAACAAGAGATGACAGCATTGCCGGTGGGTGTCGGAGTTGTTAAACGCCAGGGCACTGGCGTGGCGATACTGAACTTTGGCACGCTGCTCGATGCGGGCCTTAAGGCCGCCGAGCCGCTCAATGCCAGTGTTGCCGATATGCGTTTTGTTAAGCCTATCGATAAGGAATTGATTCTCGAGCTTGCCAATCGTCACCAACTGTTGGTGACCCTTGAGGAAAACAGCATTGCCGGTGGTGCAGGCTCTGCGGTCAATGAGTTTCTCTCTGAACAGGGTATTGTGATGCCGGTGCTAAATCTTGGTCTGCCAGATACCTTTGTCGATCATGCCAGCCATGACCAACAGCTGGCTTCTCTTGGTCTGGATAGTTCAGGCATACTGACTTCTATCAGCAAACGCTTGGAACTTCTGAATTCAGATGCAGGAAAAAAGAACGCTTTGTAACAACACTTCTAATAAAGGATACCCCGGCTATGAAACTCTATGATTATGCAATGGCACCCAATCCCCGCAGAGTCACAATCTTTATAGCTGAAAAAGGTATTGATATTGAAACTGTGCAGATTGACCTGCGTGCCGGCGAACATAAGACCCCTGAATTTACCGCGCTAAACCCTATGCAGGATGTGCCTGCCCTTGAACTTGACGATGGCACCTGTATCAATCAGGTCAATGCCATCTGCCGCTATCTGGATGAGCTGCACCCCGAGCCGCCACTCTATGGCCGCACGCCAGTGGAACGCGCCCAGGTAGAATCTTGGAATCACCGCATCCAGAACAATGGTATTTTGGCGGTTACCGAGGCCTACAGAAACTCTTCGCCCTTCTTTGTCGATCGCGCGGTTTCCGGGCCCAACGCCTATGCTCAGATTCCCGAGCTGGGTGAACGCGGCCTGAAGCGTATTGGCGATTTCTTTACTGATATGAATGCCCACTTTGCCGACCATCAATTTGTCATGGGCGACTATTTTTCGGTAGTTGATATCACCACCTATATGACCGTGGACTTTGCCAAATGGGTGAAAATGACCATTCCCGAGGACTGCACGTACCTGCAGCGCTGGTTCGATGAAGTAAAGGCTCGGCCTAGCATTAGACGATAACGCCATAACAGCCGTTACACGCCAAATCCTGCCTGTACAGACTGAAAAAATTAAGCGCATAAAAAAGCCCTGACTGGAATCCAGTCAGGGCTTTTTGACAAGCTGCTTGCTAGATCAGCAGCGGCTACTGCTCAATGGTAAAGCCGTAAGGTGCAGCATTAACGGTTTTGCCATCACTGTAGGTAACCGTCTTGGTCTGGCCGCTAAAGTTATAAACCACATAGGTTCTGACATCACCCTTATCAAAGGCAACTGCCGCCGGATCATTGGCCGTCAGCTCACCAGTTCCGGTCTTAAAGTGACCCAGCGCTTTAAAGGTATGCAACCAGTGGTAGGTATGAGCCTTTGACTCACCGGCCTCAGCACCATAGTTGGTTCCAACGCTGTTGTAGTCTGCCAGAGCAGCATCAGCATCGGTCATGGCCCAGAGGTTCCACCACAGGTCAGTCCACTCATTGGCTTTGAGGCCAGAGGGCTTGCCGTTGGTTGACTCTGTCATCCCCACCTGGAAGTAGCTTTGCATATAATCTGCATATTGACCCACATAGAGAATCAATGGGTTGGATGGCAGACCCTGAATACCTAGAATATGCGCGTAAGCCGGACTAAACCAGGTAGAAAAGTCGGCACCACTGCCCCAGACAATCGAGGTGGTGATCTTGTTATAGCCTGACGGGAAGTTATCGTAGTCGGCACCGAGGTTATTGTAGCCATCGATATTGTTCCAGTACTGCCAGAAGGCTGCAGTCGTGGAAGCGTGCATATACATACCTTTATCTACAATTTCTGATTTGCCCACTGCCAGACCATAGAGCACCATGGCGCCGTAGGCATTAGCTGCTTCGGAAGTCGACTCATTGTTGTTGCCCTGTATCGCATCACCTTTACCATCGGCCCAGGAGAATCCATTGGCTGGGTCAAAGTTACGAAATCTGGGGAACATCTCTTCGCTTTCATCACCGGCATAGTCGCGGATCAGCAGCTCAATCATTGGGCCGTACTGATCATCGCCACACCAGGCAACGTCGACACGACAGATCTCCGCTGCAGCGCGGACAAAGTAGCCGTAGTGGAAGTGGTGATCGGCCATACGCTGGTGCGAACCATAGGCTTCCTCAATACCAAACAGGGCATCCCACTCTTCGTCATAGGCGAAGTACTTGTTGATATCCAGCTCACCATCGGTCTCTGCGGTAAACCAGTCTGCCAGTTCTACTTTCAGCCAGTCGATCAACTCGTCCGCCGCATCTTCCATACCAATGGATCGTGCAAGAGCAGCAGTTTCAGCAACCTTGCCATAGCCTTTACCGGACCAGTAGGTATCAGTGCTGTTGTACCACTCGGACGCACCGGCATTAACAAAGGTGGTAACCAGCGCTTCCAGTGTTGCCTGATCATAGGATCCTGAGATCGATGGCATTGTTGGCAGCACACCGGTGAATTGCAGGTCATAGCTAAAGCCATCTGTCTCGGCAAACTTGAGCATACCGCGGGCACTGCGAATCTTGTAGGCAGAGGTTGCCTGGTCGGAATTCTTCCAGTGCAGCGGATGCAGGCCGACAATGGTGTCAACCGGATTGCCCTGGGCATCCTTAT
>JAYOUA010000017.1:0-33243 GCA_038150705.1 Porticoccaceae bacterium
AAGGCAAGTTAAAAAGGGCCCATAGCTCAGTTGGTTAGAGCAGTCGACTCATAATCGATTGGTCGTAGGTTCAAGTCCTACTGGGCCCACCATTTAAGTTCATATAAATCAGTTAGTTAGATGTAATTTCACTTTCACCTGAATCCATATTGGTTCATCAGGTACAGTAGAGGTTACAGTCAATGGCTACACTCATACCCTCCGGCAGTAAGACAAAAGCTGTCATTCGCAAGCAAGGCTACCCCACCAAATGTAAAACCTTCACCAAAAGGTCTGACGCTTTAGTATGGGCAAAGAAGACAGAGTCAGAGATGGAGCGTGGTCTTTATATAGACAATACAAAAGCCAAGTTTGTGACACTAGAGACACTGCTCGACCAGTACTACCAATATTGTCAGTCTAAGCAGCTTAAAGCACTTAAGTTTATTAAGGCACATTCAAGAATCATTAAACGACACCTAGGGCAGCTTAAACTTGTTGAGATTAATCCCTATCAACTAACACACTACAGAGATAAGCGCTTAGAAACAGTGTCAGCCGCTACAGTCAAAATAGAGTTAGGCATAGTCACACGAACCATCAAACTTGCTATCACAGAATGGGGTTACCGGCTTAACGAGATGCCATCCATTGAGCTTCCCAAGGTTAACAATGCACGTCATCGTCGCCTAGAAAAGGATGAGATGAGCATTATCCTCAACGTTATATCCAACAAGGAAGTAAGGGTGTTGATTGAATTAGCTATCGAAACAGCTATGCGACGCGGTGAGTTACTCAATATAAAGTATGAGGATATCGACTGGATAAAACGAACGCTGACAATTCCAGACACAAAGACTAATGTCGCTAGAACAATCCCATTGACCAATAGAGCTATAGAACTCCTAGAACCATTATCACCAAGAGCTAATAACAGACTCTTCAGCCTTAAACCTGATTCAGTTTCACAAGCATTTAGTAGAGGATGTTCAACAGCAGAAATTACAGACTTAAGGTTCCATGACCTACGACACGAAGGCACTACACGCTTCTTTGAGATGGGTTTAAATGTTATGGAAGTAGCAACTATTACAGGGCATAAAGACTTGAAAATGCTTAATAGATACACTCACCTAAAAGCGGAAAATATCGCCCTTAAGCTAGCCTAGCGCATATTAAATTAGGATAAGTGTATGGCTAATACGATACCTATTAACGGCATTTTATGCCTATTAATAACCAGTTTGAGCAATATAAAGCCTGAGTAGAGCCATGATTTAGGCTTTATTTAACTATGAGAGATATTCAGATATGATTTATTTTTCGATTACTGAATAACTACAGACAAGGTGAATGCAAATGGAAACCTCTCTTCTTCTCAAAACTGCACTCATATTAACAACCCAGTTAGGGATGATATTCGCAGGCTGTTTTTTTGTAATATCCTCTGCAAAAAAAGCATATATGGCGGGAAGGCCGTTTTTAGGGATAGAGTTTATAGGACGAAAAAATAGCAGGGGAGAGTTAGACCTCATTCCAATTGTACAAACTCAAAAAAAAGAAATTAAACTGTCTGATTTACGTTGGAAAAATGTTACTAAAATAGAAAGATATTATCTTCTAACTTTTGGAGTTTGGCTTATTAGTCTTTTTTGCACGATAGTCTTTGCTCCAATAAGCACATCTATTGGCTTGACGCTCATGACAATATCTAGCATCACTTTTGCACCAATTCTAGGCATCATAATGCTCGGTGTGGATGAAAATGATGGATTACGTGCAACATTACTTACATGTCTAATAACAGTAGGCGCAGCGTTATTAGGGATGTACTCAGGTATTGATTTCAGCTTTATGAGAGGCTTCCTGTTTTTCGGGCTTTCTTCGCTATTACTGGTTGGATTTGGAAGAATATTTTTCGGTATGACAAGTGCAATGATTCGCATTAAGGCTATATGTGGAGCTGTATTATTTTCTTTGTTTCTTGTTTATGACTTTAATCGACTAATGCAGCTTAGCGATAGTGGCATTAATGACTGGAACACTGCTCTAAACTTGGCGATAAGTATTTATCTGGACATTCTGAACTTGTTGCTGGAAATATTGCAGGCAATGTCAGAAGGCAAGCACTAAGGCCTGAAAATACTTAAGATATATACCCGTCTTAAAGCCGAAAATATCGCTCTTAAGTTGGCCTAATGCCCCCCAAAACTAGCAGAGTGTGAGTATCCATAACGGTACTTATTAAGCTATTTAACAACGCCTTTATAACGTCTACCAGAATACCTTCATAACCAGAAACCTTATCTTTTCATAACCTTTGACAGCCTATTTCCATATAACCATGCAATACGTGATTGAATCTTTGGGATTACTTTAACGAAATGTTGCTGTGTCATCTCTGCAGATTCCTGAGTTATATTGGGAAGTACAGAGATTGTCTTTTTGCCTACATCAGTTTTATAAAACGCTACAACCTGTCGAAGCTCTTCATCTGTATAATATTTACTGTACAAAGTCTGCATGATTCCCCGAATGAGTCCATTTTCGATTAACTCTTCATTCATGACCTTTCTTACTTCATCAGCAATAGAGACTGATAAATCTTCTGGCAAACCCATACCCTGCATAATTCCATCTGTAAGAGCCTGATTCATTACCTCTACAAAACTAAGCGCATTTGTAATTTCAATTAGCTCATTAATTAGTGCTTCTTTATTTTTTGCCGATTCCTCAGCATTAACTAATCCACAAAACAAAAGTACAACAAATAATAGATTTTTCACAATAACCCCTGAAATTTTATCTGACTAACCGACCTTAACAAAAAGTATGGAAATTAAACTATAATTCAATTATGAATAGAAAGAATACACAACTATTTCATATAATAAAAGCCTGTCCTATGAAATAGACTGATTAAGGGATTTCTAAAATGTTTTTTAAAAGTTATTGGAATGGAGCCTTTCATGAATCCCGTCCTCTACCCCATTCCTGTAGTGCCCCTTTGTGAGTAATCGACCGTTTTTGGAATACTCTTTGGGTGTTCCAGGAATCTTTCCATTTTTAACAGTGAATTTATTTTTCAGCTGTCCATTATCATGGTAGTCAGCAACGATTCCACTGAAAGGTTTTTGATTGTTCATCATGTCAGCTCTCATTATTTTTTTATTGTCGCTGCAGTTCGGCTGTTACTACAGCCTCACCCTACTGGGCCCACCATTCTCACCTGCGGTTCGATATTGAACCCGTAGGACTATCCCGGGCAGCTCTCTTTATTGTCTCCGCCTCTGGGGGGGGTGCAAGTAAGCGTCTTGACAAAAGACCGTGATGGCCTATGGTAGATTTTCGATTTAACGTTTTTAATCTAGTGCAGCGACCTTAGGCATGACGGGGAGTAGAAATTGAAAAAGCTTGCAGTGGCCGTAACCTTGGTTGTAGTGGTTAGTTTGGCCATCTACAGTCAGCGGATCACAATTTTAACTGCTGTCTTTGAAACTGGCCTCGAGCGGCAAATGGAAGCCAATACACTTGAGGATCTTCAGGATGGCCTCCACTTGGCACTCTGTGGCGCAGGTGGGCCAATGCCCGCACCCAACGCCTCGGGCCCCTGTGTTGCAGTGATTGCTGGTGATCGGTTGTTTGTGGTCGACGCAGGGACCGATGGCCTGCGCAATCTGGTTCGCATGGGTTATGTGCCGGGTGATATTGAGGCGGTATTCTTAACCCATTTCCACTCTGATCATCTGGATGGTCTCGGGGAGATGGCAACTATTCGCTGGGTGAACAGCGCAAATACCCAGCCGCTGACAGTTCACGGACCTGAGGGGGTACAAGAGATTGTCGAGGGGTTCAATCGGGCCTATGCCCAAGACTTTATCTATCGTCATGAACACCACGGCAATACAGTTGCGCCACTGAGTGGCGCCGGCATGGTTGCCAGCAGCTTTATTAAACCCGAAGCTGGGGAACTGCTCCTCTTAATTGATGAGTATGACCTAAAAGTTGAAGCGCTGGCTGTTGATCACTCTCCAGTTGATCCTGCAGTGGGCTATAGGTTTACCTACAAAGATCGATCACTGTTGATCACGGGAGATACTATCAAGTCGGCTAATATTGAGAAATTTGCTCGGGGAGTGGATTTGTTGGTACATGAAGCACTGTCGCCCAACTTGGTAAACCTGATGAATAAAGCCGCTCACAAAGTGGGCGATCAGATCATGGCGAAAATCACCTATGATATTCTGGATTATCACGCCAGTCCTGTTGAGGCCGCCGAGACCGCGCGCGATGCCGGCGTCGGCCACTTGCTCTACTACCATATCGTGCCACCACAGGTATTTCCCGGACAGGCTGCTCTTTACCTCAACGGTGCGGAGGATATCTTCCCCGACTACACCATCGGCCAAGATGGGGTATCTTTCAGCATGCCGGCGGGATCCAAAAAAATTATCCGTACCCGTGATGGGCTGTAGCGCGCAGCCCACTGTGGTTCAACCAAATCCACTTTTTTCGGTGTGCACTGAGCGCAGATGATTGGCATAGAAACCATCGTCAAAGTATCGCGGGCAGCTTTCTATGTTTCTTTATTGTCGCTGCTGTGCGGCTGTTAGAACCGTTCACCCTACTGGGCTAGCATATCATTGAGCTAGCTATTATTTATTTGTTGCACATAGCTCGATGGATTGATTATTTTTGGTTGCACTGTGAGTCATATATACTGAATTTTTGAATAGTGCCGATTAAATAGAAATGACTAATTCTAAAGTGTCAATTGTATTGCCATTACTGCTCGTGCTGACAAGCTGCGGTGGCTCAGGCGGCTCATCACCCACAGTCGTGGCCAACCCGACGTACACCCCCCCTTCTGACAATACTTCCACGGCAAACAGCGCACCTAGCATATCTGGCCCCACGTCCTACGAATCCATTGTGTGCACAAAGGGTTCGCTGCAGCTAAGGTTTGCTGACCCAGAAAATGATAATTTAACGATTAGTCTATCGGGCCCTGATACAGATTTTTTTACCGTCGAGTCCAACCAAATCACATCTATTGCTCCTCTGGCCTGTGATGAATCAGGGTTCGACGCCAACGCTGACCTGAAGTACGAAATATCTGTAACTGTTAGCGACGGCAGTTTATCGGACACGTCGGAAATTGATATCAGCTTTTTTAATGACGATAGCCTGTTTGGCGATATGGAGGAAGCCTACGAGGCTTCGAGCATTGTGGTTACCTCATCAATCCTTAATTCCAACTTTCCGGAAAATCCCTTTTCGGCTTGGGGTGAGGAGAATGGGCAGCCGGTTTTATTTCTGGGTTCAAGTCGCGATAATCTAGTTAAAGTGTCGATCGAATCCGGCCAGTTCCAGAATTCTGAAACTTTGTTCTATTTGCCTATCTATACAAACCATATCTTAGCCGATGACTTTGATTCTGACGGTGACGATGACCTTGTTCGCATTAGCATGGGCGCTCCCGAGGGCAGTGCAAGCTCAATTAGATCGGGGGCCTATGTTTATGAAAACAGCAATGGTTTCTACGCGGAAGCCATGCAAATTGCAGATGACCAGCTGTGGTATGCCAGCAACGCGCAACTGCATGACCTGGATTCAGACGGTGATTACGATATTTTGGCGGGTCAATTGAGCACTGATCCTGGCGATCTCGCTTATATGGAAAATCTCGGCGATCTTACATTTGCCACACCAATTACAACTGGGGCGAATATCAGCGGTGGCTTCTATGCTATAAATAATTTTGATTCCGACGCTGAACTAGAAATGTTTGCAACAAACAGTGGGACAACTAGCCCTGCAATTTACTCGGTGGACGGTGCCGATATTCAGCAAATTGCCAGTTACGGCGATCTCAGCGGAAATAATTGGCTATGGCGCCTGACAGATACCAATCGAGATGGTCTGCCGGAAGCTGTTGGTATGGAAAAAGGCGTGCGCTCACTCAATGGTCTTATTATGGCGTTTGATGGCGTCACCCTAACAGGAACTCAGCTAATTGCATCAGGGATAGATGCTCGCGGTGACGACTTGTATGACTTTGTTATGTGGGATGTGGATGGTGATAGGGATAAAGACCTGGTGCTTTTCTCTATGCGCTCCGGCTTTCTCTTCGCCGATGTCAGTGAATTGCAAGATGGCTATTTTCAGCCCCCCAAGCCATTCTTCAACTGGCCGTTTGGCGGCTCTTTTATCAATCTCAAAGATTTGGATGGCGACGCCAACGATGAGCTGATTATCGGCGGGACAACATCTCTGGTCGCGTTTAGGACAATTGTACGCGGCGACTTTCAGGCAAAGCCCTAGAGCTTTCACCAAAAAAAGCCCCTTTGAGTTGAGGGGCTTGTTGTTTTGCTCTGAGCAACTAACTTAAAACGCTTTCTGATAGCCGAAGATAAGCTGAAAGTCTGTTTCCATTTGCAGATTGTTCTTATCCTGGTCGATGGGCTTGACTAACTCGAAGCCAAATCTATCCGCTTTTCCGGGAAGAATATGCGCCAGAAAATTTACGCCCAAACCAAAATGCATTTGGCTCCCACCATAATTTTCCGGGTTTGCTGTTTGCACTGGCGCACTAATCATCGGGTTTGAACCTGAAATCTTATCCTGGCTTACAACCTTAAGTCTTGAAGAGAGTGATACAGATTTATTCAATTCATATTGCAACCAGGTATTGAACTCAAGCTGATCTCCAAACGACCATGACTGATCGGCAACAACAAATTTTCCTCTCACCTGGTTACCCCAGAGGACTTTTTCGCTAATTGTTTTTACATTGGTAAGACCCAGCACCAATCGGGTGGCATCGTCGCCGGCCTGCATGCCATAGGGAAGAATCATTTTCATATTCATTCCCATCGGGGTGAAAATCATACCTTTGCTGTCATTCTCCCCGATAGATTTCTGCAGGGTTACCTCTGCATGCCATCGCGATACATCGGTTTCATGCAACCGAATCAATGCACCTAAGGAAATATCCGAGAGATCACTCGACGAGGTACTAAAGGTTCCAATAAGGCCTCTATCCATCATCGGCTTGTATGTATTGAGATCCATATCCTTCGACATATACATCGCCATTGCCATCAGCGTGACTGTGTCAGTGGGAGCATACATCACACCAACCATAGTCATTTGCATTTGCATCTCTGTTGGAACTACAGACAGATTGGGCGGCATGCTTTCCAAGGGGTTAGGCATCGCCAGAATGGCTGAGTTGGAAATACTATCGCCATCGAGAAGATTGCCACTCATATCCATATATCCCTGCCTGACGGATATCATGTACTCGCCTTTTTTGTGGTAGTGGTCTGCCATAACTCCGATGGGTGCATGGCCAATCGCTCTTGCAGCGGAAGATGCAGTGGAGTGAGAGCTGGTGTCTGCTGACAAGGAGAGACTACAAAAACTTAGAAGTACTAAAAAAAAATTTATGGCATGCATAATTGATATCCCTGAGGGGTTTTAAAAATTCAAGTGGCCTTAATCGGCGAGAGGGATTTTATCAACGGAGTTTAGTTGGCAGTATGTGACAAATTGTCGCAGTTGCAATCGATTTGCAGACTACCAGGTTACTGTAGCGCCGCGGCTGCCCGCTCAAATAAATTGCCGGCATGGTTCATAACATGGAAAACGATACTCTGCTCGTTACTCCCTGTCACCAGATGAGCGCCAGGGCCAGTGGCGTAGATGGCCACATCTTCACCGCCATGGGTCTCATCCTCCATTGGCGTCAGTACTTCTTGATGAAACCCCGGAGATTCAGTATCTACGTCACTCAGATCATGACGACCGGCAACCGGCTTAGTATGGTAAATCTGATCTGCATCTGTCTGCTCTGACATATCTCTAAAACCCAGCCCATTGGCATAACTCAGGGTTGTATAGGGCATGCCATCCGCTGCCAGTGATGGCAAGTCGGAACCGACACTGACCACCTTGCCGAGTATTGGGTTTCCGCGTTTGGGGTATCCGGCCATGGTAAATACATGACTGTGGTCGGCGGTAACAATAATCAACGTCTCATCTGTACTGGTACCATCGACAGCGGCCTGCACGGCACGGGAAAATTCGACAGTATCATTGAGTGCAGTGAAGGCATTGCCAGCATGGTGGCCATGGTCGATTCTTCCGGATTCAACCATTAGAAAGTAACCATTGGGATTATTATCGAGAATATCAATCGCTTTGGCGGTCATTTCAGAAAGTGATGGCTCGCCGCCGATATCATTTTTGCGGTCTGCTTCGTAACGCATATGAGATTCGTTGAACAGGGCAAACAGCTGCCGGGTATTTTCACTGTCCAGGGCATCAAAACCGGGCTTGTCTTCAATATAGACTCCCTGTGGATAAAGACTGACCCACTCCTCCACTAGATTGCGGCCATCAGTGCGATCACCCTCAATGTCACTGATAGCATCAGTGCTGTTGGCTGATTGAATATTAGGTAGAAAATGACGGCGGCCACCACCCATAACTACTTCAATGCCATCACTGACCTGAGCACCTCCCGCGCTGCCGTATCTGTCTTGGAGGTTAGCTTTGAAGTTAATCAACTGTGCGGCAATATCTTCGCAGCCGGCGGCCACTGCCGCGGCTGGCAGCATGGAATTATCTTCCCAGTCACGCTCGGGAGATTTTGCATAGGTCGCCCCGGGTGTGGCATGAGTGACTCGTGCAGTGGTGACGATACCGGTGGAGAGTCCGGCGATCTCGGCCAGTTCCAGGGCGGTAAAGAGCTGGTTGCCGTCGACTGATTCACAGTCTCCGCGAACCACATCTTCATCCACACCGAGAATGCCCGCATTGGTTTTAACACCGCTGATTATTGCGGTCATGGTTCCCGCCGAATCCGGTGTCTGAGCATCTACATTGTAAGTTTTAGACAGACCAACAAACGGAAAGCGGCCAAAGCTAAGACTGTTTTCCTCACCGGACATGCCCTTCTGCTGCCCGTCGAGAATACGCGCCGCTGTCACCGTTGAGACACCCATGCCATCACCGACAAATAGAATAATATTTTTTGCCGCGCCAGGCTCGGTAAGTGCAAGTTGAATATAGCTATTAGTTTGGGCCACTGTTGCAGCCGACTCTTTGTACCAACCATTTGAGGTGGTCATCAGTAGCTGACTGTCGACATCACTGCTGTTACTCGTACCTGTAACAGCAGTATTGGTGCTAAATAACCATACTGACATAAGCAGGGAGAGCGAGAGAGACAGAAAAAGTAGTGATTTATTCATAGTTTTTCAAGATAGGCACAATATTGAAATTTATCTGGAGATTATGACACTTAAACAACCAAGAAAGAGAAAAACCGCGATGGGAATTAGTCGAAGTGCAGTAACTCGTCGATATTGAGGTTGTGGGCTTTGGCGATTTTAAACAGTTGCCAGAGAGAAACGATGGCTGTTGGATCCTGCTCCATACGCTGATATTGGCGAACCGATAGTTCGTATTCAGCCATATCTTCCTGAACCAGATTGCGTTTGTTGCGCAACGCCACTATACGCTTTTGCAGTTTCTCCTGAAACTGCAAAAACTCATCGTAGTAAATAGAGTCTGCGTTTGGGCGTTGCATAGCGGTTTGCTCAAATTCCCCTTGACCTCGCTGGCCAAGCTTGGCATATTCAAAATCAGAGCAACACGCCATGCTTGACGTAACATGAAGCGGTGCGACGCAACAAGGAATGGTTAATTTCGAAAAAGAATTAGGGAGATTTTCGAGCTCCCGATTAAAAAGCAAGGAGCTATAACCGTGAAACTGACAGTGTCTTTAAACCTACTCTTGATCACTCTAATTTTGACTGGCTTTTTGGCCAGCTGTTCTATTAATCCTACGCAACCCAACTACAAACTGGATTATTACACCCTGACCCACAGCGCGGTTTTCACCCAGCGAGAGACTATCAATGCCCTGCTCGATGAAGCAGCAGGCAGTCAAAACCCCTTTACCTCTACTCTTCTAAATAATTACTGTGACCTTGTCGAGCGGCATATTATCTTTGTGTCTAGAGAGAATATTCCCCAGCAGTGCAGTAGTCGAGTTGTCAATCACCAGACTCGCAGCTGCGCCATGAAGTTTCATGAATGTATTCGCATGTGTTCATTGCGCAGTGATGACTGCCAACCCTGTATAAGACGCTCCCTTAATTGCCTTGAGTAATTTCGCCCACAGGCAGTCTCTGTTGAGCATTGTTCTATTTCTGCAAGCACTGTAAGCTAGGGCGCTCTAGCAAGATTCTCTAGCAATTGCCGTTATTGGGATACCTGTGTCCAAAGCCTTTGTTTATCCAGCGCTACGCTCAACTCGGGAAAACTTTAAGTGCCCCAGTTGCGGTCAGGCACTTACGCGAAATACAGCGGCGCAGTCGAAAACATTCAGTTGCAGTAACAGGCACAGCTTTGATGTGGCCCGCGAGGGTTATCTCAATCTTCTGCTGGCCCAACATAAGCGCAGTCGTAGTCCCGGAGATACAGAGGATATGATCCGCAGTCGCCGACGCTTTTTAAGCGCTGGCTACTATAGTCCACTGTGCGAGATTATTGTTGAATTGGTTGCCAACTCAGCTAATGGCTTTAATCAGACAGTCATTGATCTCGGCTGCGGTGAGGGACACTATTTACAGCAGCTGCGCGATGCCTCACTGAGTCATTCGACGAGTGCCTCTTCAGACTTAAAACTGCTAGGGTTGGACATTTCCAAGTTTGCTGTGCGGCTGGCGGCAAAACGCAGAATGGATGCACGCCTGGTGGTTGATAGTGCTTTTAATATCCCACTCTTTGAGAATCGAATCGATACGGCTATCTCGGTATTTTCTCCCATAAGCGGTGAGGAGACTGCGCGAATTCTCAAACCTGGCGGAACTCTTATTATGGTCGGCCCCGGAGAGCAACATCTGTCGGGACTCACCGAGCTGATCTATAACAAGACTGTTCCCCATGCCGGTAATCCACTGGATAGCGATGCACAATTTGCTCTGCAGGAGAGTATAGAAATTAATCGCGATATCTCTGTTCAAGGCAGTGATATTATCGATCTGTTGACCATGACCCCGTACTATTGGCAGGCCAAGCCGCAACAACAGCAGATGCTGAGCACACTGGATAAACTGGAAACAGCCATTCATTTTCAAATCAACGTTTATGAGAACGTTTCTTCCTAAATCTACTGAGAGCCAGAGTACTTTTATGAGTCCAGCCGAACAGCAGTTTCTTCAGCGCAATCGTCTTCCAGATAGCTACCTCGACAGTGCTAACAGGTGGTTTTCAGCGCTTTTGGAGGATTTCAAGAAACCCGCTAAATCCACCTTTATTATTGGCATCAATGGCACCCAGGGTTCTGGCAAATCGACCCTTGCGGATTATCTGTGCACCATGCTCGGTGAAAGAGGACTGAAATGCGTTTCCCTCTCCCTTGATGACTTTTATCTGACCCGTGCCGAGCGAGAAACATTGGCAGCCAATGTTCACCCGCTGCTAAAAACCCGCGGCGTACCGGGCACTCATGATATAGCCCTAGCACTGCAAACTATCGATAGACTTAGAGAGGGATCTGGTCAAACACTGATTCCGCGGTTCGATAAAAGCACTGATGATCGCCATAGAGACACTGACTGTGATCAGGTGAACGGCGCTGTAGATATCATCATTTTCGAAGGCTGGTGTGTAGGCGCCAAACCACAGCCCCAAGAGGCGCTAGCGCAAGCGGTCAACAATCTTGAGCTGGAGCGGGATGCCGATGGGCGCTGGCGTAATTTCGTCAACAGTGCACTGGGCAGAGACTATCAGCCGCTTTTCGATACTATCGATAAATTGATAATGCTACGCGCGCCCTCCTTCGAAACGGTTTTTAACTGGCGCCTGGAACAGGAAGAGAAAATGGAAGCCCGTCTGGCCGAAAACAACGAGGCCGATCGTTCAGGAGTAATGTCGAAAGCGCAGATTGCAGAGTTTATCGCCCATTACCAGCGTATCACCGAATTTAGTCTTGAGGAGATGCCGGCACGTGCCGACTACCTGTTCCAGCTGGATAATCAAAGACAGATTATTGATGCGCAAAAATCGGCCTCTGTAGCCCCTCAGTGCTAGGTATTTGACCGGCTGTGCAAAATTTAATTTTGGTTTGGGATTATCTTTAACAAGTGCGGGGTTTTTATCTATAACTGACGTAATCTTTTAAACAACAAACTGAAGAAAAGGAACATCGCCATGGATTACAGCATCGCAATTATTCTGCTCGCACTGCTACAATTTATATTTTTCACAGGCCGCACCGGTTTTAGCCGCGGCAAATATGATGTCAAAGCACCAAAGACAACGGGCAATGAACGCTGGGAAAGAATTTACCGGATTCAGCAAAATACCATGGAGCAGTTGCTGGTCTTTATACCCGGCATGCTTATTTTCAGCATCTACGTCAGTGAAACCTGGGTAGTATTACCGGGAATATTATTTATTGTTGGTCGTCATGTGTATTCGCGAACCTATTTGGAAAGCCCCGAAAATCGAGGCCCCGGCATGGTGTTGAGCATCTTGACCAATATCGTCCTGGTGATGGGCGGTTTAGTTGGCGTGAGCTTAGAGCTGCTTGGTTAGAGCGGCTTGGTTTGAGCTGCTTTATTCACAAAGCAGCTGCGCAACCAATGATTACTACAACTGTTTATCGTTACAATTTTCTAGTTTTACAAATTTGCCACAACCTAAGCAAAGGCATGACGTAACACAATTGTTTCAACGCGATCAGGGCCCGTAGATACCACATCAACCGGCGCGCCAACCAACTCTTCAATACGCGCTATATAGGCGCGGGCATTGGCCGGCAGACTTTCAATATCCTGAGCACCAACGGTGACTTCACTCCAGCCAGGCATGGTTTCATAGATTGGCTGCAGTCCTTCAAAGTCATCGGAATGGGAGGGAACGCCCACCTCTTGACCGGCGCTGTTTTTATAACCAACGCAAATATTCACTTCATCGAGGCCATCGAGAACATCCAGCTTGGTTAGGCAAATTCCCGAGATACTGTTAATTAATACCGCCTGTCGCAATGCGACTGCGTCAAACCACCCACAGCGCCGCTCGCGCCCAGTAGTTGTGCCCACCTCGTGACCTTTAACACTCAGATAGGTGCCAGTCTCACAGTGCAGCTCTGTGGGGAAAGGGCCGGAGCCAACGCGGGTTGTGTAGGCTTTGGTAATACCCAGGACATAGTCAATATACAGTGGACCAAAACCTGTACCCGTGGCGGCACCACCAGCGGTGGTATTCGATGAGGTAACGAAGGGATAGGTACCGTGGTCAATATCCAGCAGCGAACCCTGGGCACCCTCGAAGAGGATGTCTGCACCAGCTTTGCGGGCATCGTGAAGAATTTTTGTTACGTCGGCTTTCATTGGCAGCAGTGCCGCAGCCCACTCTTTAGCTTCGGCTAATGTCTTGTCAAAGTCGACAGGGTCTGCCTTGTAGTATTCAGTAAGGGCGAAGTTATGGTAGTCGAGCACTTCTTTAAGCTTGACAGCAAAACGCTCCATATTGGCCAGATCACCAAGACGCAGTCCGCGACGGGCAACCTTGTCCTCATAGGCAGGGCCAATACCGCGACCGGTAGTACCAATTTTCGCATTGCCGCGAGCGGCTTCACGGGCCTGATCCAGCGCAATATGGTATGGCAGAATCAGCGGGCAGGATCCAGATACTCTGAGACGATCGCGAACTTCAACACCGCGCTCTTCGAGCATAGCAATTTCTTTTAGCAGTGCATCCGGAGCTACAACCACACCATTGCCGATAACGCAGGTTACATGGTCGCGCAAAATACCCGACGGGATAAGATGCAGCGCGGTTTTCTTACCATCAATAACCAGTGTGTGACCGGCGTTGTGACCACCCTGAAAGCGCGCCACAACTGTTGCTTTATCGGTTAACAGATCAACGATCTTACCCTTGCCTTCGTCCCCCCACTGGGAACCAAGAATAACGACATTTTTACCCATAATTTTGCTTGCTCGAAAAAAATTACGCTGCCAGAACTGATTGTTTAGGCGAGCTTTTGAATAACAAATCGACCCTCTACTTCAACCAGTAGACGATCACAATTTACTTCACTGTAGTCAACGTGCTGACCATCGAAGCCCTGGACAACTCGATTGCCCTGACTGCGCAAGACAGCAATTTGCTCCGCCGCCTGTGGACTTTTACTGTAGGGCACAAAAATACCCGATGCAGCGCTGTGACCAGCAACACTATTGCTGACCAGCGACTTCAGGTTAAATGCAAATCCGGTTGCGGGACGCGGGCGACCAAAGGCTTCGCCGACGTGATCATAGCGCCCACCATTTCCAAGGGCCTTGCCATAGCCCTGAACATAGGCAGCAAAAACAATGCCTGTGTGGTAGTGATAACCGGGCATTTCACTGAGATCCAGATAAATACTGACATCGCGCCCTGCGATGGCATCAACGATCGTTTCAAGTTGCACAATGGCTTGCAGAACTGCGTCCGGAGCACCGGCCAGCTTCTCTTTGGCGGCGGTCAACACTTCGACACTGCCAGTCAGGCTGGGCAGCATATTCAACCAGTTGGCCAGCTGAGGATCGCTGATATTGCTCTCTATCCACTGACTAAGTTCACGGCTGGCCTTGCGCTGCAAAAGCTCAAACAGCTCTGATTCCATATCAGAGCTGAGATCGGCATCCGCCAACAGGCCGCGGAAAATATCCACGTGGCCGAGATCCAGGTGTACATTTTCGACACCGGCGGTTTTTAAACTTTGCAGGAACAGCTCAATCACCTCGGTATCGGCGGCCAACGTAGCCTCACCAAATAACTCGACACCCAGTGAGATTGGTGTGCGCGATTCGAGGGGGCCGCGGGGACGTGTGTGCAGAACCGTGCCGGCATAACAGAGTCTGCTCGGGCCCTCACGACGCAGACTGTGAGCGTCCATCCTAGCAGCCTGGGGTGTGATATCGGCGCGAATGCCCATCATTCGACCACTGAGCTGATCGGTAATTCGGAATGTCATCAGGTCGAGATCAGAACCAGAGCCGCTGAGCAGGGAGTCGGTAAATTCAACCATGGGCGGAATAACCAGGTCATAGCCCCAGATATCATAAAGATCGAGCAGTTGGCGACGCAGATACTCGACCTCCTGAGCGCGCTCTGGGAGCACCTCATCAACACCGTCTGGCAGTAACCAACGATCTGCAATTGTCATGGTGGTCTTTAAACCTCTACCCTAAATACCCTTTGCGCTGAACGAGATCCGTGGGGATATGCATCAACGCAGTAAAAATAATAAGCCGGCGCCAGCTAGCATGCTAAAGAAACCCACTGTGCGCATGGTTCTATCATCTACCGTTGCTAGGAGTTGAACCATATTTCGCCATCTGGCTGGAGACAAGAAGGGTATTATTCCCTCTAACACTAGCATCAGGCAGATTGCTGTACCAATATCTTTAAGCACAACTATTCACCACAATAAGTTCCCCAAAATCGGCACAAAAAAACCGGGGCGAACCCGGCTTTTTGGATTTTAACAAAGTGCTGCCAATGTGTCAGAAATTTTTACATCAAAAAATCTTTAAATTAGCCCAATAATCGGCGCGAGCGCCGATTATTTACCACCCTGTTTATTCAGATACTTAAAGAAGTCACTGTCTGGTGCAACCAGCATCACATCACCCTTATTGGCAAAGGAGAGTTTGTAGGCGTTGAGGCTGCGCATAAACGAGTAGAACTCTGGGTCTTTTTGGTATGCATCGGCGTAGATACTTGCTGCCTGCGCATCACCTTGACCACGTAACTCTTCGGCGTCCCTGTAGGCATTCGCCAACTCGATGGTGCGCTCACGGTCAGCGGCGGCGCGGATCCTTTCAGCTTTTTCCTTACCAGTTGATCGCAATTCACGAGCTTCCTTCTCTCGCTCGGCGGTCATACGTCTAAATACCTGACTGCTGACCTCCTGAGGCAGATCGATACGCTTGACCCGCACATCGACAACTTCAATACCCAGGCTACCAAGCACAGATTCATTGAGTTCAGAGGTGATATCCTCCATCAGTGCATCCCGCTCACCGGAGACCACTTCGTGCAGCGTACGTGTACCAAACTGGTTTCTAAGGCCATTATTTACACGGTTGGCGAGACGGTTGTGAGCCACTGTCTCAACGCCACCAGTAGCCTTGTAGTAGGTCTCGACATTGGCGATACGCCACTTGGCGTAGGAATCTACGATCAGGCGTTTTTTCTCAACGGTGAAGAAGCTCGCCGGCTGCGCATCAACTGTGAGAATTCGCGCGTCAAATAAACGCACATCATCGGCCAGAGGTAATTTAACATGCAAGCCAGGCTGGATATCGGCTTCGATAAGTTTACCGAAGCGCAGTTTTACACCGCGCTGGGTTTCACTGACAACATATAACGTGCTGCTGGCAATAACTAAAAGAACCGCCAGAGTAATAACAGACTTTAATAAATTGCTCATCGTCTTCTCTCCGATGTTGATTCTACGTTGCGCTGCAGCTTCTCGATAACCTGGTTAGAGATTCGGTCAATCAGCTCTTCGCTGGTGGATTCATCTCTAAGCTTGGACTGGCTGCCCTGCTGGATAAGTTTGTCGAGGGGCAGGTAGAGCATATTGTTGCCGCTCTCTGCATCGACAAGAATCTTGGTACTGTTGACCATAACCTGCTCAACTGCATCTAGGTAGAGACGTTCACGAGTTACTTCCGGTGCCTTTTTATACTCAGCTAATAGATTGCTAAAGCGCTGGGCCTCACCCTCTGCCTTGGAAACTACCTGCGATTTATAACCTTCGGCTTCCTCGCGCATACGCTGTGCAGCACCTCGCGCTTCAGGAATAATACCGTTGGAGTAGGACTGCGCTTCGTTAACCAGGCGCTCGAGGTCCTCGCGGGCTTTAATAACATCATCGTAAGCCGACTTCACCTCGGTAGGTGGGCGAGCCTCTTCGATATTGATCTTGACCACGTTGATGCCGCTGCCGTAGATATTCAGGTAGTCCTGCAGTTTCTCGGCAGTATCAATAGCAATCTGCTCACGGCCGGTGGAAATAACACCATCGAGACCGGTGCTGCCCACTACATGACGCAGGGCACTGTCGGTAGCGTGCTTGAGACTCACTTCCGGATCACGAATATTCAGTACAAAAGCTTTGGCATCGGCAATGTTGTACTGAACTGTCAGCGAGATCTCGACAATATTTTCATCCTGAGTCAGCATCAAGCCGCGAGCGGAATACTGGCGCTCTTCTGTCACTCGAACAGTGCTCACCGAATCGATTACTTTGGGGTTCCAGTGCAGACCGGAACCCACAGTATCGTGGTATTTACCCAGTCGTAAAACTACCGCCTGCTCTTTCTCGTCGATCTGGTAGAAGCCCATTAGGCCCCACAAAATGACCAAGACGCCAAGGACAACTGGCAATAGGCTTTTTCCTTCACTGCCACCAGCACCACCACCAAAGCTACTAAATTTTTTCTTTAGTGCATTCAGTGCCTCATCTAAATCCGGCGGGCCGTCATTGTTTCTGTTGCCGCCCCATGGGTCTTTGCCACCACCCGGTTCGTTCCAGGACATAATCTATCTCCAAAATTAAAGTAATTTTTTAACCAGTTTTAACGCTGGCATAATTCTAAAGCCTTTATCTTTATCAAGCTACAGTGCGACCAAATCCTCTGATTTCAACCCCGCAGCCTTGAGAATACGCGAAAAGTCCATCTCCTGAAGCTTTATTTCAAGATTGATGCAGCCATTGTCATCAACCTCTTCACTTAGTACCGCTTTATGGCTGTACATAGCTGCTCGCAGTGCACCATGCTTTGGCAAAAGGTGCAGCGTCTTGTGCACCAGCTGCCCCGGCAGTCTTTCGCTGACAGCCTGGAAAAGTAAATCGAAGCCTTGGTCATTGAGCGCTGATAGCCACACGGCGACCGGCTGACCTTCAGCATTGCGATCGATTCGTGGCGCAGAGTCCTCGAGAAGATCAATCTTGTTATACACCATCAGCGTGGGCAGTCTGTATGCATCAATTTCCTTGAGCACTTCCTCTACCCGTGTGATATTGGTCGCTCTCTCCTCTGCTGAGGCGTCAACCACGTGCAGCAACAGGTCGGCATTGGCGGCCTCTTCCAGAGTGGCTCGAAATGCATCGACCAGGCGGTGGGGAAGATGACTGATAAAACCCACGGTGTCGGCAAAAATCACAGGCCCTTTCTCAGCCACATCCACTTTGCGCATGGTTGGGTCTAGGGTTGCAAACAACTGGTCGGCGACATAGACATTAGCTTTTGTCAGCCGGTTAAACAGTGTCGATTTTCCCGCATTGGTATATCCGACCAATGATACAGCGGGAACCTCAGCACGATCCCGGGCCCGGCGGCCCTGAGCTCGCTGTTTGCGCACTTTTAACAGGCGCGCCTGAATTGATTTGATGCGCTCACGAACCATACGCCGATCGGACTCAAGCTGAGTTTCACCCGGCCCGCGCAGACCGATACCACCTTTTTGGCGCTCGAGGTGAGTCCAGCCGCGAATAAGTCTGGAGGACAGGTGCTGCAACTGTGCCAGCTCAACTTGCAGTTTACCCTCATGGGTTCTTGCCCGCTGCGCGAAGATGTCCAGAATAAGGCCAGTGCGATCGAGAACCCGACATTTTAATTCGGCTTCGATATTGCGCTCTTGGCTGGGTGAGAGGTTATGGTTAAAGATAACCAGCTCTGCTTCACTGCTTTTGACTGCTGAACTGATCTCTTCGAGTTTACCAGTGCCGACAAAAAACTTGGCGTGCGGAGCAGTGCGCGATCCAGTTATGAACTCAACTGGATCACCGCCTGCTGAAATAACTAACTCTTCGAACTCTCGCGGATCTTCGGGTTCAGATTCACTGTTGAGCTTGATGTGAACAAGAACTGCTCTTTCGCCAAAATCAGGGCGTTCAAAGAATAATGACACTTAGTATTTCTTAATAGTTGTCGTCAGCAAAGTTTCCGTTGTCATAACCCGTCTGGGGATCACCTCCCGAAACATTGGAACCAGCCGCCGGTAGTTTAACTGCACGGGATGGAACAATCGTCGAAATTGCATGCTTGTAGACCATCTGGCTTACAGTGTTTTTCAACAGTACAACAAACTGATCAAATGACTCCACCTGTCCTTGTAGCTTAATGCCGTTAACAAGAAAAATTGATACTGGAACGCGCTCTTTTCTTAAGACATTAAGAAAAGGGTCTTGTAAATTGTGCCCTTTTGACATTTATACTTCTCCTTTAGGTACTTAAATAATGTTGCAAAACCGCAACAAAAAACGCAGATCAAATCGACCTACAATAAATATTAACCTTCCATGTTCTTACGGTATATGGGCGCATCAGAAAGCTTTTTCAAGGCTAACTCACTTATTCTATCAATTGAAAATAGACCTGTCTCACAATCAATATCAATTTCACAGCTTCCTGGCCAATTTCTCAGCCAGGTTATCTGGCGTTTTGCCAATTGCCGAGAAGCTGCTACTGCTTTTTCAATTGCTTCTTCAAGACTGCACTGCCCTTCCAGATACTGCCATATCTGTCGGTATCCCACCGAGCGGATGGCCGGGAGATCAGCGTCAAGGTCACCGCGCTGATAGAGTGCTTTCACTTCCACCTCAAGGCCCTGCGCCATCATTTTGTGGAATCTATCTTCTATACGCTGATGGATTAACCTGCGGTTCACAGGCATCAGCGCCAACTGTTTGACAGCGTATTGTTCGGCTATTCCCCCACTATTTTCTTCACCGCGCAACACCGACATAGGAACGCCTGTAACCCGGTAGACTTCGAGAGCACGCTGAATACGCTGGGAGTGATTTGGGTGCAAGCCGGCAGCAGTCTCTGCATCAACGGCTTCCAATTGCTTATAGACAGCGGGCCAGCCATCTCTGTCTGCCTGCTGCTGAATCTGCTCACGAATTGTAGGATTGGCCTCGGGCATTTTAGACAGGCCTTCAAGCAGCACTTTAAAGTAGAGCATGGTGCCACCGACCAACAGGGGGATATTCCCACGGGCGGTAATTTCCGCCATTACCCGAGTCGCATCAGTAAGAAAATCTGCCGCTGAATAGGCATCCGATGGATCGCGAATATCGATGAGGTGGTGCGGTGCTTTTTTTAGGGTGACCCGATCTGGCTTAGCACTACCTATATCCAGCTGGCGATAGACCTGCGCCGAATCTACATTTATTAACTCCACAGGAAAATGCTCTTGCAGGGCGATTGCCAGATCGGTTTTGCCACTGGCAGTCGGGCCCATCACAAATATGGCCGGAGGAAGTTCAGACACTGTCACTACTTTACCGCCCTCGCAAAAACAGTTTATCTAACTGATCGAGGGTCAACTGGGACCAGGTGGGTCGACCGTGGTTGCACTGACCACTTCGCTCTGTGGCCTCCATATCCCTGAGCAGACCATTCATTTCCGGAATGGTAAGCTTGCGGTTAGCACGCACCGAGCCATGGCAGGCCATAGTCGAGAGTATTTCATTAATATGATCTCTAATTCGCTCGGAAGTGCCGTGCTCGAGCAGGTCCGACAGCACATCTCGCAACAGCGCCTCGACTTCTGAACCACGCAGTATTGCCGGAATCTCCCGGACAATAATACTCTCGGCGGCGGCCCGCTCAACGGTGAATCCAAGCTTGGTAAAAATAGCATTGTGTTGTTCAGCGGCATCTGCCTCGCGCTGGCTCACTGCCAAACTTTCTGGAACTAACAGCGGCTGGGAAACCAGTCCCTGGTCATCAAAATCGCGTTTCATTCGCTCATAGGTTATTCGCTCATGAGCGGCGTGCATATCGACAACAATTAAACCCTGACTGTTTTCAGCGAGGATATAAATACCTTTAAGCTGGGCTATGGCGAGACCGAGAGGCGGAACGTCCTGCTGGGCATTAAAATCCAGATCAGCCTCGGCGAGACTGGCCGGTTCAGTAGTGTAGAGACTTTGATAGGCGGCCATTGGGGTCGCAGAAACATGACTTGACCGGCGGTGATCGGAAAACTGCATCGATGGCTGCCACTGGTGAGCCTGCGGGTCGGGCTGCGCAATAAACGCCTGACCGACGCTGCTCACAGGGGGCGTATCGTTGGTCTGCAGATGATCCTGGGGACGATCCTCCGCTAGGGCTCTCTTGATGGTCTGCGAAATAAAGCTGTGTATCGACCCACTTTCGCGAAAGCGCACCTCGTGTTTAGTCGGGTGCACATTGACATCCACATCGGCCGGCATGATTTCCAAAAACAGCACATAGGCTGGATGGCGACCATGGTAGAGAACATCCTGGTAGGCCTGACGCACCGCATGGGAAACCACCTTGTCACGTATACAACGACCATTGACAAAGAAGTGCTGCAGATCGGCTTGGCTGCGGGAAAATGTTGGCAGCCCAATCCACCCCCAGAGTCGCAGGCCGTGTCGATTGTTATCCACATACAGAGCCTGTTCCATAAACGGCGCACCACAGATATCAGCAACCCGCTTTTCCTGCTCTATCTGTGTGACTGCGGGTCGCAAGCTGAGTTGCGCCCGCTGGTTATGGCGTAAATTAAAGGCGACATCAAAACGACTCAGGGCGAGTTTTTTTATACTTTCATCGATACGGTTATATTCGGTTTTTTCGGTACGTAAAAACTTTCGCCTTGCTGGGGTATTAAAAAACAGATCGCGAACTTCGACGCTGGTGCCTACAGGATGAGACGCCGGTTGAATATCGACATCCATATCACGCCCCTCGGAGACTGCCTTCCATGCTTTACCACCATTTTGGCTGGAGGTAAGACTAAGGCGCGACACAGAGGCGATACTGGCGAGGGCCTCACCGCGAAAACCCAGCGAGGAGACTGCTTCGAGATCTTCGAGGTTGCCAATCTTACTGGTTGCATGACGACTGAGAGCCAGGGGCAGGTCGTCCTCGGCAATACCGCAGCCATCATCGCGAATTTTTATAAGCTTAACGCCACCCTGCTCTATATCAATATCAATACTCTGCGCCCCGGCGTCCAGACTGTTCTCAACCAGCTCCTTGAGTACTGATGCGGGGCGCTCAACGACTTCGCCCGCAGCAATCTGATTGGCCAATTGCGGACTGAGAACCTGTATTACCGGCATAACGGGTGACCTTTTATCTACTTCTGTTTGCTTCTATTAGAAGTTTATCTGCTTAATTAAATACTTTTTTCTTCTATGGGGCGGGGATAATAATTTTCTGACCCACTCTTATGGTACTGGAACCCATATTATTGTAGCTGAGTATGCTCTTGACCGAGGTGTTGTAGCGCTGGGCTATTTCCGACAATGTATCGCCGCGAGCGATGGTATAACTGCGTTCACGTTTACTTTTATTTGCCGCCAGCGACGTTCCCTCGGGAGTGTTATCCATATAGTAACTGACCAGTCCGTTGTAGATTGCTGCGGCCATCTTTTGCTGGTAAGCGCCACTACTCAGCTGGCGAGCTTCCCTAGGATTAGATATAAAGCCGGTCTCGATCAACAGCGAGGGAATATCTGGAGATTTTAGTACCAAAAATCCCGCCTGCTCGACGCGCTTTTTATGTAGCCTTGCCACACCACCCATATTCTTCAAGACATATTTACCAGCATCGAGACTACTGATAAGTGTGCCAGTCATGGAGAGATCCAAAAGAACCTCGCGCAATGCTGCATCTTTATTGTCCAGATTTAATGAGCCCTCGGCACCACCGATCAAATCCGCCCGGTTTTCCTTTTTCGCCAGAAAGCGTGCCGCTTCACTGGTAGCCCCTTTAGTGGAGAGAGCATAGACTGAGGCACCATTTGCCTGGGGGTTGGTAAAAGCATCTGCATGTATGGAGAGAAAGAAATCAGCGCGGCTTTTGCGGGCGATCGATGTGCGTTTGCGATGGGCGAGATAATAGTCGCCGGTGCGCACCAGCTCACCACTAAAGTCCGGATTATCATCAAACAGCTTTTCCAGACGCTGGGCTATCTGTAGAGCAACCACCTTTTCGCGAATACCCTTTGGGCCTAGCGCTCCGGGATCTTCACCACCATGTCCGGCGTCGATGGAAATGACAATTTTACGATTGGCTTTTGAGATTATTTCTTTTGTCGGCTTGTTTGCGACCTCAACAGTATCGAAGAGATCGACAACCAATCTGTCGCCATATTGCTCATTGGCCCTAAGGGTAAAACTATTGACTCTCACCTCGGCCTTTAACTCCAAAACAATACGCAGATCGGAACTGCCACGAACACCGGAGCGAATTTTGCTGATAGGGGTTGGGGTGATTTGCAGTTTATTAAGGTCTGCCTTTAGCTTGGCACTTTTAATATCAACAACCAGGCGGTTTGGGTTTTTCAGGGAGAAGACTTTGTAGTCGAAGCTATCACTGATATCGAAAACTAGCCGGGTATTATCTGGCGCTCGCCAAATTCGCGCACTCTCAATATCGGCGGCGAAAGTTGGGCCGGCAAACAGTATTGCCGATAAAATCAGTGCTGCAGTTGTGGTAAAGCGCAATCTCAATCCCATTTTATGGCTCTGCTATTCCACTCAAATAAGTGGTTTATCTACTTGGCCCCAATCAATAGCTGTTTTGAGGGCTGTATTTATTTGTTCTAATTATTAGCTCTTGTCTATGGCTTTTGCACTGCCTGAATAATCTGGTTACCCAAATTACTGCCTGCTTTAAAACTGAGAATTCGACCCTCACCTGCCTGAATAATTCCAATTTCTATATCGGCATCGGGTAGAAATCCCTGGCCGCGCTCGGGCCATTCTATCAAGCATAGGCAGGCCTCTGCCAGATAGTCGCGAAAGCCCATATACTCGAGTTCTTCAGGGTCAATCAAACGGTAAAAATCAAAGTGGCAAACCCTGCCCAATGACAGCTCATAGGGCTCTACCAATGTATAGGTAGGACTTTTGACCGAGCCAGTGTGACCAAGACCGCTGAGGATGCCACGACTAATTGTGGTTTTTCCCGCACCCAGATCGCCGCTCAACGCAATTTGCAGTGCCTGTGTGCCCGCTTTGCTATTTGAACTATGCGCAGCGCTAATTGCCCCGGCGATATCACTGCCTAACTGCAACATTGATGACTCATTTTGCACAGTGATATTTATGCGCTCACTATTTAAGACCACCTCATTCACAGATCTGCACCATTTAAAATCGCCGGTATATATTTAGCGATATCAGTTGCAGTAAGTCCTCGGGCACCGCGCTCATCCACCGCCATATCCGCGGCGGCTGAGTGAAGACAGCAGCCCAGTTGAGCGGCCATAGCTGGCTCGAGGCCCTGGGCTAGAAGAGCACCAATAATTCCCGACAACATATCACCCATTCCGGCAGTCGCCATACTCGGGTTTCCGTAGGGACAGACACTGATTAACTGGGTATCGGCACAGGCAATAAGCGTTCCTGCTCCCTTGAGGAGTACAACCGCATTGAACTTTTCCTGCAGCGCGCGCACCGCGGAGAAACGATCGGCTTGCACCTCTGCAACACTTTTATTTAACAGTCGCGCCGCTTCAGCAGGATGGGGTGTCATCACCCAGCGGCTGCCATCTGGCTCAGGCACGACCCTTCCCTCAGCAATAATATTCAGCGCATCGGCATCTACTACCATCGGTAGCCCGCTGGCAACGGCTTTTTGCAGCAGCTGCTCAGACCAGGGTGAGCGCCCCAGACCTGGACCAACAACCAAGACCGTTGGCTTATCCAGTAAGGGTTCGAGTTCTTGGCCAGAAATAACCCCGCTGGCCATTATCTCTGGCTGACGGGCCAGAATTGCCGCGACATGTTCGGGGCGAGTGGCAACACTGACCAGACCGGCACCGGTGCGCAAGGCCATCTCTGCAGCCATCATCCCGGCACCGCCATAACCCTGATCACCACCAATTACCATGGCGTGACCAAATTGGTTTTTGTAGGCATCAGCATCGCGATCTGGATATAGCTCGACCAGATCATCTAGATTCATTAACGCCGAGCTACAGGGCAGTTGCTTAAAAAGCTGTTCATCAATATCCAGAGAGTGATAAATAACCTCTCCACAGAGGGCCGGACCGCGACCGCTGAACATACCCTGTTTAGCGGCGATAAAGGTTACGCTTATATCGGCGATTACGGCTGCCTCTGCGGCACTGCCAGTATCACTGCAGAGCCCTGAAGGCAGATCGATTGAAAGCACCGGAAGTGCAGCACTATTTATGCAGTTAATGGCCTTTACATAATGCTGGCGCATTGGATTGTTTTCAGAGGCTTGAAAGCCTGTTCCCAACAGTGCGTCGACAACCACACCTTCAGCGAGATTTATATCCGCAGAAAATGCTGCGAGGCTAACACCGGCATTGGCACTGTATTCCCTGGCCAATCGAGCATCGTCAGTGAGCTTTTCTTCTGCAGCCAACTCAACTACTTGAACTACTATACCTTTTTCCGCAGCCAGTGCTGCGACTATATAGCCATCACCGGCATTGTTGCCCGAGCCACAAAACACTGTGATTAGTGAAGGCACTCCCCAGGCATCTATGAGTTCATCAAACGCTGCGCGACCAGCGCGCTTCATCAAAACAATGCCCGGAATAGCCAGCTGTTGAATTGCCAGGCGGTCAAGTTCACGAACTGATTTGGCTTTATAGAGTGCATCTTGAATAACAATGTGCGACATATCCGCAAGTTCCCAGTAAGATTAGCGCGATTATATGCCAGATTAGCCCTGAAACCATGACCGATACAAATAAGCTCGACGATCTAGCAAAAAACATTAAAGATTGGGGGGAAGCCCTTGGCTTTCAGCAGGTGGCGATTGCAAAACCGAATCTCGATCAGGCCTCCGAGCGACTTCTGCAGTGGTTGGAAAATGGTTTTCAGGGGTCGATGCAGTGGATGGGCGAACACGGTGAAAAACGCTACCGGGTTGAGAAGCTAGTCGAGAATACCGTGCGAGTTATCTCTGTACGTATGGACTATCTGACCGACAGCAATATGATTGCCGTACTTAAAGATGACAATAAAGCTTATATATCAAGGTATGCGCTGGGTCGTGACTATCACAAGCTGATCCGTAAACGGCTTGCCGTTCTAACCAAAAAGATCGAGGCCGAGATAGACCAGCTCGGCCTCACCCATCTGCAGTTAAACCAGCGGCCCTTTGTGGATAGCGCGCCGGTTATGGAAAAACCTCTAGCGGCTCAGGCTGGACTTGGCTGGATTGGTAAAAACACGCTGTTATTAAATGACAAAGCTGGCTCGTGGTTTTTTCTTGGAGAGATCTATATCTCTTTGAAATTGCCGGCGGATAAAGACCAACAGACCGATAAATGTGGCAATTGTCGCGCCTGTCTAAAGGTCTGTCCAACCGATGCTTTTCCGCAACCCTATATTCTCGATGCGCGTAAATGTATTTCCTACCTGACTATTGAGAGTCAGGATCCTATTCCTGTGGAGCTGCGTCCACTGATGGGTAATCGTGTGTTTGGCTGTGATGACTGCCAGATAATCTGCCCATGGAATCGCTACTCTTCAAAGACTCGCGAAGTCGATTTTAGTCCACGACACAACCTCGACAACTCAGATCTGGTCAGCTTATTTGAGTGGAGCGAAGATGAGTTCAATCAAAAAACTCAGGGATCTCCTATCCGACGGATCGGCTACCAGCGCTGGTTGCGTAATCTCTCTGTGGGGCTGGGAAATGCACCACCATCAGAGCGCATCATAAGTGCCCTGAAAAATAGAGCCGATGATATGTCGCCGCTGGTTCGCGAACATGTTGAGTGGGCGCTGCAACAACAGCAGCGCAAGTTTGATAGGGCTAAGGAAATGCCTACAGGCGAATAAACTCCTCGCGGTAATAGGCCAGCTCGCGGATAGAGTCGTGAATATCATCCATCGCCAGATGACTACCGCGTTTCCTAAAGCCATTGGAGAGTACCGGCTTCCAGCGCTGCACCAGTTCTTTTAGGCTGCTGACATCGAGATTGCGATAGTGAAAAAAGGTTTCCAGCTCAGGCATATAGTTGGCCAGAAAGCGCCGGTCCTGGCAGATGGAATTTCCACACATGGGAGATTTTCCCGCCGGCACCCAGTGGCTTAAAAACTCAATGGTTGCTGCCGCTGCCTCAGCTTCAGTGATAGTACTCTGGCGTACTCGCTCGGTGAGCCCAGAACCGCCGTGCTGGCGGGTATTCCACTCATCCATATCCGCAAGCCGCTGATCCGACTGATGGATGGCAAGCACCGGACCCTCGGCAAGAATATTGAGATCCTTATCAGTTACCACAGTGGCAATCTCAATGATGCGATCACGCTCGGGGCTGAGGCCGGTCATTTCCAGATCGATCCAGATCAGGTTCATCGGATCAGAGTTTTGGGTCGTGTTAGTCATTGCTAGTATTTCCGTAAAGATCCCGCCTCGGGATTGGCAAAATGTTACTTCAGCCAGATATGCTATATCCTTGCGGACCAGAACACCAGAGAGGTATCTTATCCGGTGTTTATCAAACTGCTAAAGAGACTATGAATGGCCAAACGCTATCTCAGCCAACGACAAAAAAATCGTATCCAGTCGATTCAGGAGCGTCGTCGTGAGCGAGCTATGGTTAAAAATACCATCAGTGACGATGAGCTTGAGAACCTGACCCAGCTAGGCCCGGAAGTGCGCGGTACAGTTATTACCAATTTTGGTGCGCAGATTGATATCGAGGGCCAGGAGGGAAGCTACAAGAATAACCTTTATCGCTGCCATATCCGCACCAACCTTGAACCCCTGGTCACCGGAGATACTGTTATCTGGCGCCATGCAGAGCCCAATGGGGTGATTGTCGCCCGCGAGCCACGCAGCTCCGAACTGCTGCGACCTGACCCCTATGGAAAGCTGCGCCCGGTGGCGGCCAATATAGATCGCATCGCCATTGTCTTTGCCGCCAAGCCAACGGCCTACAGCAATCTTATCGATCGCTACTTGATTGCCTCTGAAGCACAGAATATTCAGCCAGTATTAATCATCAATAAAATCGATATGCTCGAGGGTGGGGAACATTCTTATATTGAACAGCTTATCAGCGATTATCAGAGAGTTGGCTATGAGGTACTTAAAGTATCGGTAAAGACCGGCGCAGGGATTGATGCGTTAAAAGACTATTTAGCAGCGCACACTTCAATTTTTGTTGGCCAGTCTGGCGTGGGGAAATCCTCACTCATCAACCAGTTGCAACCGGATGCCAATATTCTTGTCGGCGCGCTCTCCGAGGGTAGTGATAAAGGCACCCATACGACAACTGCATCAAGGCTCTTCCATCTCGAGAATGGCGGCCATTTGATTGACTCTCCGGGTATTCGAGAATTTGCCGTTAGCAATTTAAGTGGTGAACAGATTATCGATGGTTTTATCGAATTTAGGCCCTACCTCGGCCAGTGTAAATTTCGCGACTGCAAACATACCAGCGAGCATGGCTGTGCACTGCTGAAAGCTGCTCGGGAGGGAAAAATTCTCGATGTGCGATTGCAGAATTATCGCAATATCCTCGCCAGTCAGGATGAGAAATAATGTTAAACTCTTGGCGCTATAAATGACGCCCCTAAACCTCAGCGACTGTTAACAATGACTGATTCTATTCCACGCCTACTGGAGCCTAGTGAACTCGAGATTATTCTCGATCGGGACAATCTACTGATTGTCGATCTGTGTAATCCGGCACTCTACCAACAGAAACATGTTCCCGGTGCTGTGCATCTATCAGGCAGTCTTTTGATGGCCGGTACTGCACCTACGCCAGGGAAACTGCCCACAGAGGAGCAGTTGAGCAAGATTATTGGCTACCTGGGTATTGATGCAGAAACTCATGTGGTGATTTACGACGATGAAGGTGGCGGCTGGGCCGGTCGCTTAGCTTGGACCTTGGATTTACTGGGTCACAGCAATTGGTCTTACCTGAATGGCGGTATTGTCTCGTGGATTAAGGAAGGCTTCCCGACTCAGAGCGAAATAAACCAGCCGGCCAGTAAAAATATCCAAGCCAAACTGGTCAATCCGGCGGTACGCAGCGATGTTGAGGAAATTACCAGCAAGCTTGGAGATGCCAATTTTGCCATCTGGGATGCTCGTAGTCCCGCCGAGTACCGTGGTGACATAGTGCGCTCAGCCCGCGCTGGGCATATTCCCGGAGCGATCAATATTGAATGGACCAGCCTGATGGATCAGCAGCGCAATCTGCGCCTGCGCGGTGATGCCCAGGCTATTCTCAATGGCTCAGGACTGACTCGAGATAAACTAATCACCACCCATTGCCAGAGCCATCACCGCTCGGCATTTACTTATATGGCTGCGCGTATTCTCGGCTACGAAAATATTAGCGCTTACGACGGCTCTTGGGCTGAATGGGGAAATCTTGACTCGACACCGGTTGAGCTTGGCGACTAAGCCGTAAAATTTAAAACTATTAAATTAAAGACGTTAAATTACCGATTAAAATACCGACAACAATCCAAGAGTTACAGACTATGAATCATCGCGCAGAATTATTTGTCGCACTCCAACGATTACTACCCAAACACGCCCTCTCGAGACTTATCGCTAAGGCCGCGGAGTCAAAAACACCGTGGCTGAAAAATTTCTTAATTGAGCGTGCCATAGCTGCCTTTGATGTCAATGTTGATGAAGCAGAAAGCAGTGATCTCAGTGACTATGAAAACTTCAATAGCTTTTTTACCCGGGCCTTAAAAGAGGGTGCTCGCCCTATTGATGCTGATGAGAAAGCGGTTATCTCTCCTGCTGACGGCGCAGTCAGCCAGGCCGGACCCATCAACCACCACAAAATCATCCAAGCCAAAGGCAGCGATTATTCATCGAGCCGTCTGCTGGGTAATTCGCAGCAAGCGAAAAGTTACGAAAACGGCAGCTTTGCAACTATTTACCTTTCACCTCGCGACTACCACCGTGTTCATATACCCGCCGCTGGCAAGCTGTTGAACACTCGCTACATCCCTGGCGATCTGTTTTCGGTCAATGATCAGACCGCTCAGGCACTACCCAATCTCTTTGCCCGAAATGAGCGTCTGGTCTGTGAATTTGCATCTGAGCAGGGTAATTTTGTGGTGGTTTTTGTCGGCGCAATGCTGGTCGCTGGCATTGAAACTGTCTGGGGTGGTTTTGAAACACCGGGGCGCGGCGCGATAAGGGAAACGGATTTTTCCGATCGCGAGCTTTACTTCAAAAAAGGGGATGAAATTGGCCGCTTTAAGTTCGGCTCAACCGTAATTGTGCTTTTTCAGAAGGATAGCATTCGCTGGCAGGATTCTTTGATGCCCCGGACTGATATCCAGATGGGCGAGAAAATAGGTGTTTTACTGTAGAGCTTTCAATAATTATCTTAGCCGAAGCTTATGAGCTAGCTGGAGAGCCGCTGCTTGAGGGCAGAGAAAAAGCCGCCTTTTGATCTGCTCTCTGCGCCTGCCATCGCCAGCAGTCCAGACATTGGCGTGTCGAAAGGCTTACCTATCAGGCGATTTAAAAGCTGATCGTCAATATTCAATCTCTGCGGATCTATATCTTTGGTAATAGCCAGTTTGCTCACCTCAAACGCTCGGCGAGAGCCAAAGTTATGCAGTTGCGTACGGGATTTCTCCTCATTTTTAAGGTCGACAAAAATACAGTTTGGCTCCTCGTCGCTGGCATCTTTTTCCTCAAAAACAGCTACTCGGGGTGCTAGTCTGGATTTGGGGTTTTGTTCAACCACCATACCCACATCGCCGGTGGACAGTTCAACCACTGTCCCAGCTGGATACAATCCTACAGAGCGAATAAATTCTATAACCAGATCCTCTGCAAAAGCTCTTCCGCGAAGTTCGTAGAGCCTACCTGTTGCCTTTGAGGGGGTTAGAGTCTGTGCGACTTCCCGAGGGTTGCACAGGCGATCGAATTCCGATGCTATTCCGGCGACAGCGGCCAAGAAAGGAATGCGTTTTCCTGAGCAACCCTTGGGAAAACCACTGCCGTCATAGCGCTCACAGTGATACTTAATAATATTCAAGGCACGCCGATTATTAAAATCTGACTGCTTGAGATTCTCAACACTGATACTGACAAAACTGCGGTATTCAGCTTCTTCCTCAGCGTTTCTATTCACATTGCGCAACAGTTTACGATCCATACCGGCTTTACCCACATCCTTGAGTAGCGTCGCCAGACAAAGGTCTTTTAACTGGTCTATTTCCAGTCCTATATGACGGGCAAACTGTGTGGCCCAAAGAGATGAGCGAATACTGTGGTCGTGAGTGTGAGGATCTTTGGCACGAAGTCGCAACAACCAGGTAAAGGCATCGGGACAGCGCACAACACTATCCACCATACTGTCGACGGTCTCTTGAAGCTGATCGAGATTAAAACTGCCACCTTTGGCAATTTGCCGGGTTGCTACACTGAGGCATCCCACCAGATTACTCATTACCCGGCGCGCCGCTGGTATCTCCTTGGCCAACTCGACGGTTTTATTATAAATATAGGGTTTTACAACAAAACTTCGTGGCAGTGTGTCGTGGTTGTTGGCGCTAAGATTATTTTTACGAAAGCTATTGGAGATACTATCGATCGACTTTTGACCAACCGAAATTGATGGGCCTAAGCCTCCACTGAGAGAGCCCCTATGGGATAAGCCGGCAGCGCCTGCAGAGGCTGGGATTTTCAAATCTACAGGCGATGCTCCCTTGGCCACATCTATATAGACATAGTCACAGTAGGCTTTAACCCTCGATGCATCGGCGATGCTCTTGATCATAAATCCCTGGATTGGGAATGGCGTCTCGGCCCATGGCTTGTCCAGCGCGGAAACAAACATTCCCACTTCGAGCTCATGAATAAAGACTTTTAACTGCTGAAGAGACATAGCTTTCTACCAGATCTGCGCATCTAATAATGCCAAAACACCTTGAACAGAAAATGTAACGCTTTGCTCAATCCAAAAGCGTGCTCAGGTATCAGTTTTAACAAATATAGACCAAGAACTGGTCGAGCTAAGGGCTAGTTTTCAGAAAATCTGTGAACTGCATCCACAAAGACTTTGACATTTTCCGGGTCGATATCCGGAGTAATACCATGACCGAGATTAAACACATGTCCCGGGCCCTGACCAAAGCCGCGCATGATACTGTCAACCTGCGCCTCAATGGTGCCTGGATCGGCGCGCAGCACAGCGGGATCCATATTGCCTTGCAGGGCTACCTTGCCACCAACCCGACTTTTGGCTGCGGCGATATCTGTAGTCCAATCGAGTCCCAAAGCCTGGCATCCTGTGTCTGCCATCGCCTCTAACCACATACCACCGCCTTTGGTAAAAAGAATCACCGGAACATCACGGCCGTCGTGATGGGTGATCAAACCCTCTACGATTTGTTTCATGTAGGCAAGAGAAAATTCAGCGTAGGCTGAGTGGCTGAGTGCACCGCCCCAGGTATCAAAAATCTGTACTGCCTGAGCGCCGGCGCGAATCTGGGCGTTTAAATAATCGATCACTGACAGCGCTAATTTATCCAGCAGTTGGTGCATCAGTTGGGGCTGTGTATAGAGCATGGTTTTTGCGCGGGCAAAATCCCTGCTGCTCTGGCCTTCGATCATATATGTAGCCAGCGTCCAGGGGCTTCCAGAAAAACCGATAAGGGGAACTCGTCCATTTAGCTCACGACGAATCATGGTCACCGCATCGGTAACATAGCCCAAATCATCTGCTGTATTGATTACCTCAAGGCTCTCAATATCCGCGGCGGTCTGCACCGGCTTGCGGAATTTGGGGCCCTCTCCAGTTTCAAAGTAAAGCCCTAGCCCCATAGCATCGGGAATGGTCAAAATATCTGAGAACAGAATCGCTGCGTCCATTTCATAGCGCTCGAGAGGCTGCAGTGTTACTTCACAGGCCAGCTCGGTGTTTTTGCACAGGCTCATAAAATCCCCGGCCTGAGATCTGACCGCGCGATATTCAGGCAGGTAGCGTCCGGCCTGACGCATCATCCAAACCGGCGTGCGGTCAACGGGCTGGCGCATCAAGGCTTTTAAAAAACGATCATTTTTTAAATCAGACATACAACTTCCTTTTTAAACCGGTGTAAAACCCTAGATCTTATACGTCGAGATAATCGAGTATGCCTTTGGCAGCTTCTCTTCCTTCCCAGACCGCTGTTACAACCAGATCTGAACCACGCACCATATCACCACCGG
>JAYOUA010000018.1:0-211 GCA_038150705.1 Porticoccaceae bacterium
TGGTTCACTGGTTGCCAATTGCATTCCCATAAACTGCTATATAAATCATCATTATGAATGGCGTTAACAAGATATCGAATAATTCTAGAATAGGCGAAATGGAAGTTAATACTGTAGTTTTTCTTAACGTTAACGTCGTCACTTCAGCAAAAATTTTCCAAAAATCTAACAATCCGCAAGATACACGATAAGAGCTATTATCAAAGACCAA
>JAYOUA010000018.1:221-30357 GCA_038150705.1 Porticoccaceae bacterium
ACCTGCTCCACCTGGGATAAGTAACTTCATAATAATTTTTCTGTTAGATTAAACATGTGTGTATTTCTTTTTTATAGACTCCAGAAACTCTGAAAACTACCCTTTAAAATACGATAAGAGCTATTATCAAAGACCAAATAAGCCACAGTCAGCGCTACAAATTACTCTTTATTTTTTGGTCTTTTCCAGTCAAGCGCCGCGCCAATGGCAACACCAACGGCTATCCAAACTGGCTCGCTGGTTAGTACAAAAACTAGCCCACCCAATGCCACACCGACACCAATCCAATTTCCAGCATTCATAGGTTTTTTGGGTTCTTTATTCATTAACCAAAATCCTTAATCCTTTTGCCTGGGCTCTTGCTTATTAATGCTCAATTCTTCTTTCTTGCTGATAATGTAAACGGCTATGGCCAGTAGTAGGATGCCAGAGGCCTCATAGATAATATTGATCGCATCAAGCCCCTTGTTATGCAGCACAATCAAGCGCGTCAGGGCTGTGATGGCGATGATAATTGGCAGGGTTACAGAGATCCTGTTCTCTTTGTAGTAAACCCCTACCATGCCTAGCACCTCGGCATAGATGAATAATAAAAATAAGTCACTTAAGTTAACCGTCATCACACTTAAGATTCGGACGATTTCAATAACGGCTGCGCCAATGGTAGCCAGTGCTATGGTTAGCAATAATGCCTGCTCGGCAGCTCCTATCAAGACTTGGATTGGATTTTTATTTTTATTCATACCCTTCTCCTTTCATGTCATCAAGCTAAACTAATTTTTATCTATTTGTTCCTTAAGTTGACCACTGTTTTGAATGATTTTTGTCAGTTTTTGGATTTTAACAAACGAAATAAGGCCGAATACGAATCCAATAACACCAAAAGACATTCCGATTATTCCAAATACTTCCATAAAAATTACTCTACCGTCACCGACTTTGCTAAGTTTCTTGGCTGATCCACATCTGTCCCCTTCACCAACGCCACATAGTAGGACAGGAACTGTAGCGGGATGCTAAACAGAATTGGAGCGACAAGGTGATTAGCATGAGCCATGTTCAACACATCCAACCCCGACCCGGATTCAAAGTGGTCATCACTGTCGGCAAACACATACATCACTGAGCCGCGCGCTCTTACCTCTTCGATATTAGACTTCAACTTATCCAACAGGTCATTGTTTGGCGCAACCACTACCACCGGCATATCAGCATCAACCAGGGCCAGCGGACCATGCTTTAACTCACCTGCAGCGTAGGCTTCAGCATGGATATAGGATATCTCTTTAAGCTTAAGCGCACCCTCCATGGCGACCGGGTACTGATCGCCACGACCCAAAAACAGTGCATGATGCTTATCAGCAAACTGCTCGGCAAGCGCTTTAATGGACTGCTCCAGACTAAACGCTTGCTCCATATGCGCTGGCAGTGCCTGTAAGGCCTGAGCCGCCTCCGTACAAAAATCTTGATTATTCGCTTTGGCTTCACATATGGCCTTTGCAAGCATCAATAATGCCGTTAACTGCACGGTGAAGGCCTTGGTTGAGGCCACACCGATCTCTGGACCGGCTTTCATTAGATAAACCAAGTCTGATTCTCTTACCAGACTTGAAGCTTCAACATTACAGATGGTCAATGACGCGCAATAGCCTAATGATTTAGCTAACCTTAATGCCGCTAGGGTATCCGCAGTCTCACCCGACTGGGAGAGAGTAACCAGCAGTGAATCTTTGTGGACAAAGGACTCTCTGTATCTAAATTCTGAGGCAATCTCGACACTGCAGCTTATACCCACATACTGCTCAATCCAGTAGCGCGCTACCATGCCTGCATTGTAACTGGTACCACAGGCGACAATCTGCACATGCTTTAAATCTTTAAACAGCTCTAGCGAGCCATTACCAAAGGCATTATCAGCTACCCTGCCTTTAACTATTCGGTCCTGGAGGGATCTTCGAATCGCCTCTGGCTGCTCAAAGATCTCTTTCAACATATAGTGCTTGTAACCGGCTTTACCGCCAGCATCAGCTGAAATATCTGACTCTTCAATGGGGCGATTAACCGGCTCGCCACAGGCATCAATAATACTAACCGCCTCTCTGGTTATCTGGGCTACGTCACCTTCCTCTAAAACCGCAAAACGACGCGTTACGGGAAGCAATGCCAACTGATCAGAGGCGACAAAATGTTCGCCTAGGCCATAACCGATTACCAGCGGGCTACCCGAACGGGCAACCACCAGCTCATCGGGTGATTCACTGTCCACGACCACCATGCCATAGGCACCCACCAGTTGCTGGGTAGCAGAGAAAACTGCCGACCTTAAATCCGGATAATCAGCTGACAACTTATCGATCAAATGCACAATCACTTCTGTATCTGTGTCAGAGTTAAATATGTAGCCATCGGCGCTAAGTGATTTACGCAGCTCCTTATGATTCTCAATAATGCCATTGTGCACCACTGAAAAACGGTTACCTGACTGATGCGGATGTGCGTTCCGCTCTGAAGGTACGCCATGAGTCGCCCAGCGCGTATGAGCAATACCTGTGGTGCCTTGTGGCGCTTGCTCTGTGACTGCCCGAGCCAGAGCCTCTACCTTACCCTCGCGCCTGATACAGGAGGTGTTTCCTTGCTGATCGATAACAGCTAGACCTGCAGAATCGTAACCGCGATATTCCAGGCGTTTTAGCCCTTCAATTAAAATTTCTGTAATCGGTCGCTGTGCAACCGCGCCTACAATTCCACACATAAATTTTTATTACTTATTATCAACCATTATTAAAAAGTGCTTATCTTAAAAATAAAAGTAGGGCAAAAAGCGATAATAGCCACACTCAACTATTACTGCCCAAACCCTCAGCATCAAGCTCAGACCTCAGCACCTCAATCTCGCGCTTTAGAGCAGAGTACTCCTCCTGCTTTCTGACTAGAAACCTCGCCGTCACCGCAGCCTTTTCAGCAATGCCCTTGGGGGTTAGTAGGTAGGCGTAGCCTAACTTGTTATCCGAGCGCCTGAAGTTGTTGGCCTTCACCAAGCCAACATCAATCAGCGAGCTAAGGATATAGTGCGTTTTACCAAGACTCACGCCCAGTTCTTTTGCAAGCTCACGCTGCGACAACTCAGGATTCCTCTCAAGGACCCTAAGCGCTTGCAGTATATTTTCATCGGAGAGTGGCATCTAAAAATATCCGGACAGGCTACCGCACGGCGCCGATTGGGATGACCCGGGCCGTGCTCAATGAGGCGCCAGAATAACACAGCGTTCACGGATTGAACACTATACATTTGTGTATAGAAAGTCAAGTCAAAACCGGGCAAAGCACAGCATGTATTTTGTTTAATTACGGCAAAGATAGCCTGTAATTGCACGCTCAGATTGAAGCTAGGCGGCTGTATGATCTTCGGCGAATTGGGCTTTTCGTAGACGGTAAAGTACAACAAGGTAGAGCAGCGTCTGCAGTGCAAACACGCCAAACCAGGCATTGCTCTCAATCAGTAGCCAGTCGGACAGATAGATTAGCAGACACAGACCCGAAGAAAAAAAACTGATCGTCAGACCGGTAAGCGAGTTAGGGATAACGCGTGATTTAAATTTTGGCTGGTAGAATCGATGCAGACGATTGTGCAGGTGGCCGTTGTCAGGCCGCAGTGGTGACTGACCCTTTCGCGCCCGGCGGATGATACTCACCAAAAAATCAACGCAGGGGTATGAAAGTAGTGACGCCATAAAACCTGCAGAGAAATCTCCCTCGGCAACACCCAGCAGGCCGTAGCATACTAACGCGGCACCGAGCCCATAGCTGCCGGTGTCACCCAAAAAGAACCACCCCGATACCACATTAAAAATAAGAAACATCAGACAGACGAAGAAGAGCACGCCTTCGGCCGGGCGGCCGTATTCGTGAAACAAGATCCCGAAGGCAACCGCGGCAATACCAGGCACTAACCCATTGGCACCATCGGCCATATTAAACGCATTAATAAACCCAACGCAGAACAGCGTACAGAGCCCCCAGGCTAAAACCGGACTGGCAAAGAGCCCATCGAGCAGGGGCACTCCGATTGCATTTGGCACCACGACAGGCGTTGTCCAAAGGAAGATACCGAAGGCCATTAGCTTAACCAACAACCGAAAGAGCGGACTCAACAGGTCAGCCTTAAAATCCTCCGCCATCCCTAGTACGACACAGATAAAGACTGTTGACCATAGGTGCAGGAAGGTAACATCCCTCACAACACCGGGCGTGTAGGGACTGAGCATGACCATACCGCTCAGGAAGACTAAAAAGGTAATCAAGATAGCCACCCCACCTAACCGCGACGAGTTGATGGCGCTGATACCGTGAGAGGCCGCCGAGTCACGACCAGCGCGCATGGTTGATAGAGAGTACATCAGGATGATTGCCCCGAGGCCTGTGATGCCAAACGTCAGAAAAGCCAACATAGCCATAATGACCAACTTGTGCATGGTCTTGTTTCTCGGCAACAGGAATTCAAACAGCTGCTGTCGTAGAAAGCTCAGCATTTACGGTCTTGCCTTAAGGGGCAGCGACTCATCCTGCGGACCCTTACCCCGGGGCAGGCTGTCTTCGACTATTACAGTACCCTGGCCACGAATTATTAGCTCATTGGCAATATTACTCCCCACTACCCCAATCAATGCCAGGCGATTTGGGCTGTAGACATTATTGATCACCGATCCGTCATAGCCGGTAACTAGCGCACGAGTGGACATATTCGAAACACCATTAACGCCAAATAGCATCAACAGTAGCCCGATCAGCAGAGTGAATGAGAAACGATTCACAACAGGTTAGGCTCCATGGGCCACTTTAGGGCTCACCACAAACTGGGGTTGCCTACTATTTATGCGGCCCAAAAGCAGATATGAAACCACCTGAAAAGTTGCCAGAACTGCAAAGAGAAGCCACCAGCCAGAGTCAGAAGCCGGCATCAGCCCGGTCAAGGCGAATGCCACCGTGCTTCCCGAGGTTGAACATGCGATCAGGATACCAGTCGCCGAGTTGGCAAAGACCCTGGACTTTATCAGCGGTCTTATTAGGTGGTGAAGCCTATTATGATAGTGGTCATTGTCTGGCAGCAGAGGGCTGCGACCAACACGCCAGCGTCTAATCAGGGTTACCAACAGCTCAACACAGGGGTAGCAGAACATAGCCGCAAGGTAACCCAGCGACACCAGGTTATTATTGACGGCATAAAAGCTTGCTACCAATACCAGAGAGGCTACCAAGTAGGAACCGCCGTCACCCAGAAATAGCCGGCCGACAACCACGTTGAAAAGGAAGAAGATCGCCACTACGGAGGCGAGAATAACCCACATCCACGCCAGTGGCCCTTCGTGCAAACTATATGAGTAGAACGACAGCGCGGCAATGCCCGACATCAGCCCGTTGGCACCGTCCGCCATATTAACGGCATTGATAAAACCCACACAAAATACAACTGTTAGCAGCGCACCAATAACAGGCGCCGACATTAAAGCGTCGAGCGGAGCAAAGCCATTATTACTCGGAATAACCTCGGGAAGCATCAGGAATAATACCGCAAAAATGGCCACCATTGCCCGCAGCCTGAACCGGGGTGACAGGCTATCGTTCTGCACGTCCTCGATTACCCCGAGGGCAGTAATCAATAGCGTCGCGGTAATGCCAAAAGTAACGTAGCTGCTTTTGGCAGCCAAAGTGAGACCGCCCTCAGTTAGCGCCACATAGACTATCCACGCCAGCGCTGAGAGCAGAATCACAGCCCCACCTAAACGCGACGACTCCTGGTGGCCAATGCCGTGCTTTGTAGCCGAGTCCACCGCGAAGCGACCCCGCGCGACCCAGCCCATCGCGACAAGGACGGTTAGACCCATGGGGCCAAACGCAAATGAGACGATCAGCGCAAGAATAAGCTGACGCGCCATTTCGCCTTCTTCAAACATCAGGCTGCCCATCTATACGGCACTCCCATTTATCGACACCATGGCTACCACTGGCTGTGTAGCGTGGCCGGGGCTGTAAGCTGTTGTCGACAGATTAATCATTTGTCGTCCGATCTGTATTCGTAGTTGTAGTAGCCATAATCGTAGTAGTAGCTACCGGCTTTCTTCTGCACCGCGTTGAAGATAATGCCTTTGATATCAATACCGTTCAGATCAAAGCGGCTATTCGCAGCACTAATCTCCTTGGCCGTGCACGATTCAAAGCGCGCCACCATCATGCTGGCACCACAGTAGGTGCCGATAATCGAGGCGTCAGTAACGGCGAGGATCGGCGGCGTATCAAAGACCACTAGGTCATAGGTGCCACTTAGCTCCTCCGCCAGTTTGGTAAACAGTGGCCCCATCAAAAGCTCAGACGGGTTGCTGGGAACCTTACCCCGCGGCAGGTAGTCAAGATTATCCACGACTGTATTTCTAACCGCCGCTTTTAGGCCCAATGTACCCGCCAGCACCTCAGACAGACCATTGTCTGGATCGACGCCAAACCTGCGGTGCAGATAGCCCTTCCTCATATCCGCATCGACAATCAGCACGCGCTGACCTGACTGCGCAATCACGGCCGCCAAATTAGCACTTACAAAAGACTTGCCCACGGCGGGACTGCCACTCGAGATCATCACCAGATTGTTCTTGGCGTCCATCATCGAAAAGTGCAGAGAGGTACGCAGGCTTCTTAGCGCTTCAATAGAGAGATCCGCGGGATGGTCATGGGCCAGGAGGTTGTATTTGAGTTTTTTCTTGATCTTTTCCTTGGAGCGGAAATGCCTGAACGGGGTATCTGTTGGCCTTATGGACAGTTCGTTGTCAGAGTATGGGATTGTCGCGTGAACCATCAGACCCATATCGGTAAACGCTTTCGGGTCTGTAATCCCCGCTTTCAAAAAGGAGCGCAGGGCAACAATTACAAGACCGAACATGCCACCTAACAGGGTACCAAGCACCACGATCAGCGCACGCTTCGGGGCTACGGTATTAGGCATAACCTCGGCGCTATCCAGCAGCCGGACGTTGCCTACAGTGCTTGCTTTAAGGATCGAAAGCTCCTGACGTCGGTTCTCAAGGGCAATAAAGATTGCCTGATTAACCTCAAAATCACGCTTCAGGCGGAGGATTTTTTTCTGTGTATCCGGGAGTTGTTCGAGCTTGCCGTTGAGCTTATCTCTCTGCTGCTGCAGGTTCTCCTGTTGGCGCTTAAACGAGATGTAGTTGGGGTGTTCAGGCGTAAAGCGACGCGATATATCCGCCTCGTTGATTGACATGGCGCTGATATCCGCCTCGATCTGCACCAGGCTATCCAGAGCGGCCTGCGCCTCTAGCGACAGATCCACCGAGGTGCGCTCGCTTCTGTAGTCATTCAGGGCCTCCTCCGACTGCGAGAGGTCCGCCTGAACTCTGGGGATCTGCTGATCCAGAAAAGCAAGACTGCTCTCAGCTTCCGCTGCCAGGCGCTTTACGTTCTGAAAGTAGTAGTTGGCCGCAACCGAGTCGACAACCTTTGAAATATACTCGCGGTCGGCGCCTTCAAGGGCGATCTCTATAATGCCCGTGTCCTTGCCTTTTTCAGACACTGAAAGTTCACTTTGAAGCTTCAGAACAGTATAAAGGCGACCCGACTTTATCACCTCAAAACGGGTTCCGGGGCGCGCGATCAAATTATCGACAACAATTTCCAGCTCACCATCCAAACCAAGTCCTGGCTCGCCAACCGAGCCGCGTAATAGCTCCTGACCGTTATGAGACAACGAGAACCGCTGATCACCAAGGCCAACCAGCTCGAGTGACTCGCCAAGGTAGCCCTTTGGCACCTGCAGATAGGAGACCTGAATGTCCTCACCACCCCAGGCATAACTGCCAAGTCCAAACGCGGAATCGGCAGGCATAGTATCAACATGACGCCTTGCCATAGCTGCGCCAATAACGGGCAGATAGATTGGCTTGGCGGATGTGGTGAGGTCTAGCTCATCAACCACCTTGCCCACGACCATTCGCGATTTTATGACATGCAGCTCAGTTGCAGACGAACTCTCAGAAGCAAATATCTCGGCCATGTCGTCAAGCCCGGGGACGCCGGGCGCGTTGTCCTCGACAAGAATAATGCCGTTGGCACGGTAGATTGGTGTCGCAAGCAAAGCGTAGGCGATGGCGGCCGCCGCAAACACTGCAACAGAAGCGGCAATAATATAGCGGCCGTCCAGAAGGATACCCAACAACTGACGCAGGTCTATCTCGTCATCTGGCTGCGCACCGGCTCCCTGCCCTTGAGTTGTCTCGTTCACCATATAGCTTGGTTCCTATTCTGTTGCTGCCACCCCGATGGGTCGGGGCAGAATCTTATTTTAATTAGTTAGTTGCCGTTCTGAATGCGGTCGATCTGGTAGATACCATTGATGCTACTGGTCAACTGAGTCAGCAGCTTATTCCAGCGCGCAATGGGCGCAGAGGTCACATAAACAATATCCATAGGCTCGAGCCTGAATTGGGTACTCAGGACGAGCATCGGGCCCATGGAGGCGTCCAACTGATAGATATCCACAACCTTCGAGGCCGTATTATTCGCTCTTAAGACAAAGATACCTGAGGCGTTGGCTGATGCTTCATTGATGCCGCCAACATTGTTGAGCGCCTCGGCCAGAGTAAGACCACTGCGGTCGATACGCTGAGTCTCAGCCTTGATTACGTCGCCCATAACGAAGACCTTGAGCGCGTCATTGCGCGGCACATGCAGTACATCATTTGATCCAAGCAACCTGTTCTGACTCAGGTCCCCCTGCTGGTATAGCGCATAGAGATCCAGAGTCTCCTTGACCGGCACACCATCCCGGACAGAGGTTAGCGTCACCGACCGCCAATCCGCATCGGGCGCCATACCACCGCAGGCATTTAGCGCATCAAGTAAGGTCATGGGCACATTGGTAACAGGAACGGTGCTGGGAGCCAGGACCGCGCCAGAAACAAACACACGCTGGGATCGGTAGGCGGCAACGGAGACATCGACCTGAGGCTTTTCTATGTAGCGTCCAAGATTCTGTGTAATCAGTGACCTAATTTCGGTGACGTGCTTACCCACTACAGGGATTTTACCAACATAGGGATAGAAAATAGTGCCGTCCGGATGCACAACATTGCCGGTTTCACCAGCCGACCTGAACTGCCCAGCGGGAATCGTCAGCTCGGGATGATCCCAGACCGTGATATTTAGCACGTCCCCCACACCCACCCGATAGATGTAACCGCCCATCTGCTCCTGAAGAGTCAGATTTAAGCTGCTAACGGCCTCAGCATGCTCTGATTGCAGTTCGCGGATTAGACCCTGAGTAATAGGAATCAGGTCGACCCTCTCACTATCCGAGGCACCCATCCCGAGGATACCCTCACCCGATATATGTGCACCAGGCACAACCGTACAGCCACTAATGGCGAACACTGCAACCAGGGTTACCGCGCGTCCTACTCCGCGTATTACATCAATCTTCATAACCATTCCGTTCTATCATTAGTCAGGGCTAAATATTACATCCCGACAATATCAGCCCTGGGTGAGCCTCTCTACCCAGAGCTCACTTGCCCTTTCGATCTGTGCAAACACAGAGGCAAACGCCTCTGCACTCTTTCCATAGGGATCGTTAATTTCGGTGTCGCCCATCCACTTACCGAGGAGCATTATTTTACCGGACGAGGCCGGGTAGTCTTTCATCAACTGCTGCTGCTGCGCGAGCTCCATTACAAGAATAAGGTCGGCATCCCTAACCATCTTGTCATTGATCTGCACTGCACAGTGGCCGTCATTTTCGTAGCCGGCATCAACCAACTGCCCGTTGGCGAGGGCGTCGATGCCGTGCCCCTTTACAGCCGACAGACCTGCGGAGGAAATATTCAGTGACGGCGCCTTGCACTGCATAATGATTTGCGCAGTGGGACTCCGACAGATATTGCCAATACAGACCACTAAAATATTCTTAAAAATTGCTACATCTCCATCAACGAAACAGGCGAATTAACGACGTCATTCAAATATGCATTGTATCAGCATCAGTACAAACACTGACACAAAAAAAATACGAATTCGCATGATTTCTTGGCCTTACCGCACGCCCCAAAGCCTGAAGGCCTCTCTCAATCTTGCCTGGTTGACACGGAGATACTCAACACTGAGCCGATCTCTGTTAAACACCTGCCGACTTAGGTAACTTAGCCCCGGACCGTCCTGAGCCCGGCCGGGTATCAGGCAGTTGCAACCACTGTCGTTGTTGACCATAGTCTGGGCACCCAAACGCACCTCGGAGGAGCCCTTTAGCTGCCCAAACCTTGGCGCCATATCACGGCGCAGACCTAGCGGAGCTGTAAACGCGATACCGACCTTTTGGTATCCTGTATCCTGAACAAAAAAGTGAGCCTTGGTGTCTCCAAAGTTAAATGCGAACTCAACTCTAGCCCCGCGATCCTGGCGCCAGTACTGGCCAGCCTCCAAAGAGATGGAAAGGTCGAGATCGGACCAGTAGTAGCGATAACGGCCGAGCCCCACCTCTCTGACCAGCCCATCGTATTCATTACTCTGGTAGCGACCGCCACTCAAAGAGATCTGATGGATGCCATTGGGGCTTTGCCAGAGAGCCTCCCCAAAGACCCCGTCAAAGTTCTCGCGGTAGATACCCTTGAACTGCCCGACACCAACAGCACCGTAGAGGTTAAGTGGCAGCTTTATAACCTGACGCAGCTCGACATTGGTCCAGCGCGATGGCATCGACCAGCGGTAGAAGGATCGCCCGCGCTCAAAGTCAGGGGTTTGCGACACCTTGTGATCATAATCTGCCGATAGAGTAGCGCCCGGCCACAGCGGCAGCTCCACACTCGATCTCAATGCGAGTGAGTAGTCAAAAACACCCAGCTCCGTGCCGAGAAAGTAGCGAAATTGCGGCGACAGACTCACCCTTGGCTTTAGAAACTGCCCCATGCTGCCGCCCACCCACAGAGCATTACCCATTGACTGGCCCACTGACTTAATTGCCGGCACCAACGGCACTAGTGCAGGCAGTTCTATGCCCTCCTCGTAGAAATCACGCAGCCCCGGGGCGCTGACCTTAAACCTCAGCGAGGGAACCCCATAACGAGAGAGAGTGATATCAACGTCAGTGATATCTTCAGCTGCTCGCTGAGCCACCTCGCCAAGCACCAGACCCAATGCATCAATCTGGTTGCGATTAAAGATCGAGTTTTCAAACCGCACATAGAGGCGACCGGCCTCCTGACCAACCCAGACATCCTCGAAACCATGCCCGGCAATGATACGCTTGAGGTAGCCCAGCCTCTCAATTATCGGCAGCTGGTCGTCACGTTGGCCATTACTCTTTATCTGCACTCTATTCTCACTGACCGTTGCGGATGCAAACAACCAGGGAAGAGCATTCCTGATGCTCGACTCGAGCGGCTCTGACTGAGCAAATTTAATAGACGAGGATGAAAACAACGACGTTCTAACACCTAAAGAAAAGTGATTAGCGGCGGCACCATCGAGGTCGGTGCCAAGCATGACTGACCCAAACACCTGAGTCTTGCCATTCATCCAGTGTTGCGGCGTCCTCAGCCTAAGGCCATAGTGGGTATTTGCACCGTCGTGCTCTGCCAGCAGCGTCAGCGTCTCATGGGGCTGGTACTCTATTCCGGCAAAGCCGCCCTGATATCGGGCTAGGGTATTTGACTGCTTTTGGGTGCCGGTTCCAGCGGTCAGCCGAAAGCGTCCAAACTGTTTTGACAGCGCACCATAGAGGGCACTCTGGGTACCAGTTTCTCCACCCAAGTCGACGGCCCCAATCGAGAGGTCGAACCAGTGATCAGGAATAAATGTCGGCGAGTACTTAATATTGGCCGCCAAATCTGAGCCACCACTCAAATCAAAACCTATGTTGCTCAGACCAATTTCAACGCCCGGAAAGGGGCTAGCCAAAATGGAGAAGGTATTACCATCATAGGGAGATCGTCCCGCGCTTATTTCGTTAGCAACAGCACTTCGATAAGTAGAATCAGCAAAGCTAGAGTAAGAAAAGTGAAACTCTCCGTAGTCGAGAGACGACCCGCTGGGAGTAAAAAACAGACCCGATGAGCCGAGGTAATTAAGTTCATTATCAAAGGTAATATCATCGGCATGGACAGGCGCAAGGGCCAGAGCCATACACAGGCCAAGTGCCATACAGCCGCGCTGCGCCCTTGACATTGAAACCTGACAGCCTGAAAAACTACCGGATAACATAGGGAAATTAATCTCAGTTTAAATTGAATTATAAAAAAGGGGTGGCAAGGCCACCCCTATCAATTATCTTCCAGGCGCGACTATTAGCCAGCACCTGAGCCGGTGGCCACATCACATTCATTGGCAATATCGAAGGTCTCGTTAGCGCCATCAGGAGTTATGCTGGTATTGACAATACCACTCTCACCACGGGTATTAACTTTTACCAGATAAGAGCCAAGACTGCTGTCAAGGGACACCAGACTGTAGACGCCAGCTTCACCTTCAACTGCAACAATGCTAGGCGAAGATGCATTCTTACGGTAGGACACAACCGCGTTCTGTAGCGGAGATGAGACTGTTTCGTCATTTGAGCATGACAGGGTTAGGCTCAGATTCTCATTCACCGTTACCACCGGGTTATCCAGGACAATATCGATGGACGCGCCGCAGAGGGAGATATCACCTGCAGAGGTGTACCAAACATTACCATCGAAATCCTTAACCTTGACACTGGCATTCGTATCGGCAGTGATACCCAGACTCTTCGCCTCGGCAGCAGTCACAGTGTTGAAAGCGACATCAGTGGTGTCAGCCTCAGAGAAGAAATCGGTGTTTGAATACTCATTAGAACGAACGACTAACTTTAATCCGGATGCAGGCACATCATCACCAGAGAACGAAAAGTTAATATCGCTCTCACAAGCCGCAACCGCATCTGTCAGGGCAAAGAATGTCAGGTGATCAATCTCCAGCGCCGCAGGGAATGTATCACCAACCGCGGCACCGACAATGGCGTTGTTCTCTTCAGTTTTCCAAGTCAATGTCTGCTCATCGTATGAGCGAACGCCAAACTGGTCGCCTTCAGCGACAACACGGCCTGCGGATGGAACTTGAGTGTCACTGGGCAGGTTGATAGTAATAGTAATTGGAGAGCTGAACTCTTTAACAGCGGTTCCGTCGATATCCATATTAACCTCTGCAACACCCACCGGCACAAGCACCTCATCGGCAGCCGCATCGGAGTTAAGGCCCTCGGGAATAACGTCTGCAATCGATGTACCCTCATCCTCTGGCTGAGCATCATCTGCCTCGGTTGACTCAACATAGGTTACATCTACGGTAAGCGTATCACCGGCAACAGCGTTACCATCCGCATCCTGCAGCTGGACAGCAGCAGGAATTACAACATCAACAGAACCGTCCGGGGCATCCTCACCGGGTTCTAGCTCCTCGGTGGTAACGGTGATCTCTTCAGCGACAGTTGCGTCAACTACCGCGGCCTCCACCGCCACAGCCGCAACACCCTCAGTTTCATCAGAGAGAAGTTCCAGCTGGACAGTGATGGTCTTATCATCGACTCCAAAGCTCACGTCCAGTGAGTCTGAACTGTAAGCGTCAGCAGATGCCACCATCTTGAAGGAAGTTATGTCATTTGCCGTGGTTACCTCGAAGGAGCCGTCAGTAACCACAAGCGAGGTCACCGCATTGCCATCAATATCAAGGATATTTGTCGCTACTTCACCGCTCTCATAGAAGCTCACTGTCGCGCCGTCAACAACGGCACCAGAGGCAGAATCGACGACAGAACCCGATACCACAACCGAAAGCTCGGACGGCGGCTCAGGTGGCGTGACAATTATCGGATCGACAGGATCAACTGGATCCAAAATATCGTCTGGGTCGGAACAACCCGTGAGCATGAGAATTAACGCAAAAGCTGTGAATAGCGGCGCGAAAATTCCTTTGATAATTTCTTTAGCGATCATGACCAACATCCTCGTGAAATTTAGTTATTGATAATTGCATAATATGCATAATCACCAGCGTTTACAACGCCTCTACCATTCATATTTATTTATTTATTTAGCTTACTAATAAAGGCTAGAGCAACCCATTGACGAGGAATTTGCAGACAGATAAATCTTTTAAGAGTTTTTTACGAATAAGCAGCGACACTTTATACACAGGCTCATTTGTACAATCAACAAGCGCGTATTGAAGCCGCAGATATAAAGAAAAAATAATTAAATACTCATCAGTCGACCGGTCTCGATCATGAGCATATTAGATAACCAAAGACGCTTTGCTGGTTCTGCGCCGAGCTTGTAGCGTCAAATCACACTCAGTTAGCGCGCTGATTTCTGCGTATAAAAGCGTATACAATTAACGCCTTTCAGCGAAGGCATAGTGTCTTATCAAAACCACCAACACTGAAAGCATAGCACCTAGAAGTGTAGCGAGAATACAAATCAACGCTCGCTTGGGTTGCGACTTTTCCTCTGGCACCATCGCCGGATTTACCGTGACAAAGGCATATTCAGGACTGGCCTCAGCGAGCATTTTATTTTTAATCTGTCCTTCAATAATTTGATAGAAGACTTCTTTCATGCCTGCTATGGCGGTTTTATCTATTTGCGCCTCCAGATATTGAATATTGCGATTGGCCTGCTCAAGTTTGCGGCTGCGCATATAGTCGTTAATCGCGGCTACATAAGCATCCAGCCACTGTTTGGCAAGTACAGGCGAATAATATTCAATGGCGATGGTAATCATGCCTGTTTTCTTGTCGGTGGAGACTGTCAGGCGATTGGAAAAGGCTTGAAAGAGTTCCCAGCTGGTGGGTTCGATGGTTTTGCCAGCTTGCGGTTTTCTTACCCATTGCTTTTGCTGGCTGTCATAGAGGCTATTGTTATAACTGAGCCTGTTGGTTTCTCTATCCCAGTTATCTGCCGCGAAGATCTCGGCGGCGAGTTGATTACTCTGGATAAATTCTTCAATAAAGCTCCAGGATTGCATTATTTCCATAGCGGCTTCGGTTTCGTCGCCCTCACTTGTCGCAACTTTTATTCCGGCTAAGGAGGCAAGCCCACCGAATTGTGATGCCATTGAACTTAATGCCGAGGAACCGCCCTTTTGCGATGGCGAGACTACGGCTGTGGCTCTGTACTGATTGGGTATCTGCACCACAACTATCAGCGCGATGATGGCGAAAAGCGTGATGATACTGACTATAAGTTTTTTGCCGGCCCAGAGTACGGCTGCCAGTTCTCGCAGGTCGATTTCATCGTCGATTGGCTGTGTGGGTTGCAGTTCATAATGCATGATTGTATTCCTAATTTATTTCCCTGGGTTGTGGTTTGATCTTGCTGACTGGCAGAGTTCAGGATTAACTAAGCTTCTGCCAAACATTGCTTTTCCACTGTTTTGGCGATTCCGGTCTCAAAGGTTTCTCTGGGTTGCCAGCCGATCTCTGTGGCAATTTTTTGTGTATTGATGGCGTATCGCCAGTCGTGGCCGGGGCGATCGGGGACAAAACTAATCAGCTGCCTGTGCGGCGCGCCATCGGGGTTTTGCCTGTCCATTAGGTCACAGATCAGGCGGCAGATATCGATATTTGACCATTCGTTGATGCCGCCTATATTGTAGGTTTCTCCCAATTGGCCGCGGCGTATTACGGCATCGATGCCGGAACAGTGGTCCTCCACATACAGCCAGTCGCGGATATTGCTACCGTCGCCGTAAATGGGGATCTGTTTGCGCTGTTGACAGGCGGCTATGACGGTAGGAATAAACTTTTCGGCATGCTGACAGGGGCCGTAGTTATTTGAGCAGTTACTGGTGGTGACGGGCATTCCGTAGCTATGGTGCCAGGCTCTTACCAGATGATCCGAGGCGGCCTTGGAGGCGGAATATGGCGAGTTTGGCGCATAGGCGGTAGTTTCGGTAAATGCCGGGTCGGTCAGCGCCAGTGTGCCGAATACTTCGTCGGTTGAAATATGGTGGAAGCGACATTGCTCGCTGTCGAGGCCGTGGCTTTTTTGCCAATAAACTCTGGCAGCTTCAAGCAGTTCATAGGTGCCAATAATATTGCTCTGAATAAATTCACCAGGGCCGCTAATCGAACGGTCCACATGACTCTCGGCAGCGATATGCACAATGGTATCAATTTGATTCTGTTCGAGCAGTTTGGCGACAAGCACTGGGTCACAGATATCGCCCTGCACAAATTGATGGCGGGCTGGATCAGGCAGGTCCTGCAGGTTTTCCATTGAGCCTGCATAGGTGAGTTTGTCGAGGTTCACGATCTTTACCTCGGGGTCAGTGGCAAGCATATAGCGCACGAAATTGCTGCCTATAAAGCCGGCACCACCGGTAACCAGGATATTTTGTGGCTTAAAATCAGTCATTGGCTTGGAGTGCTCCTAGGGTTTCATTAAGGCTTTCCTGCCAGGGTTTTATGCTCAAGCCAAAGGTGCTTTCGATCTTTGCGGTGTCCAGTGCTGAGTTGGTGGGGCGCTGGGCATGGGTGGGGTAGTCGCGGCTTGGTATAGGTTGCAGGTCGCTGATCTGAAGGTGGTTTTCCCAGTAGTGCCTATCGAGACTGCGGGCCTGCTCAAATATTGCCTGGGCTAAGTCATACCAGCTGATCGGGCTGGGCTGGGCGAGGTTGTAGATGCCCCAGTGATGTTCAATTTTTGGCAGTATCTCCAATACCAGGCGGACGATTTCCCTGGCGGACGTCGGTTTGCCTATCTGGTCGTCGACGACTTTGAGCGTTTCGCGCATGGAACCCACGTGTAGCATGGTCTTAACAAAGTTGTGGCCGTATTCTGAAAATACCCAGCTAGAGCGAAAGATCAGATGCTTACTGTGTATTTGAGTAATGGCTCTCTCACCGGCCAGTTTGCTGGCGCCGTAAATTCCCAACGGGGCTGTTGGGTCATCTTCTAGCCAGGGGGATTTTTTGCTGCCATCGAATACATAGTCGGTGGAGAAATGCACGAGAGGGATATCGAGCCGCTTGCAGACTTCGGCGAGATTGGCCGGGCCTGTTTCATTGACCAAGTAGGCGTTTTCTTTTTCAGATTCAGCTAAGTCCACCTGGGTGTAGGCGGCTGCATTGATGACAAAGTCCGGGCGGTCGCGGGCAATGACGGTGTAGGCTTCGTCAACACAGGTGATATCCAGGTCGCCGCGGCTGTAGGCCGAAAATTGAATCTCTTTCGTGGCTTTAAGCTGGCTGACAAAGGTTTTTCCCAATTGGCCGGCGGCGCCGGTGATTAACAGCCTCATTGGCCCAACTCCCCAGCCACTGCTGCAAAGCTCTGCCCTGCCCTGTCTTTGTCCGAGAGGATTGGATTGGTTATGGGCCAGTCGATCTTGAGTTGCGGATCATTCCACAGCAGGCAGCCTTCGTCATTGGGGTCGTAGTAGTCGGTACATTTATATTCAAAGTCGGCACTCTGCGAGGTGACAACAAAGCCGTGGGCGGTGCCCGGCGGCAGCCACAATTGTCGGTGGTTTTCTTCGGACAGCCAGACGCCGTGCCACTTGCCAAAGGTTGGTGAGTCACTGCGCAGATCGACAACCACATCGAAGACTTCGCCGCGCACTACCCTGACCAGCTTGCCCTGTGGTTTGCTTTTCTGGAAGTGCAGGCCGCGCAGTACACCTCGACTGGAGCGCGAGTGATTGTCCTGTACAAACTGCAGGTCGATATGCGCCTGCTTTTTGTAGCGCTCGGCCTGGAAGGTTTCAATAAAAAAGCCTCTGGCATCGCCAAATACCTGTGGTTCGATTATCACTGCGCCGCTGACACCAGTTTCAATAATATTCATCGGTAGCCCTCAACAACTTTTTGCAGATATTGGCCATAGCCGGTTTTATGCAGTGCACTGGCCTGTTCCTGCAGTCGCTGCGCACAGATCCAGCCACGCTGATAGGCAATTTCTTCAAGGCAGGCGACTTTCAGGCCCTGACGATGTTCGACGGTTTGCACAAACTGGCTGGCCTCGAGCAAGCTGTCGTGGGTGCCGGTATCGAGCCAGGCAAAGCCCCGCCCGAGTAGGCTGACATGCAGGTCGCCGCGGGCTAGATAGGCGTTGTTGATATCGGTGATTTCCAGTTCACCACGGGCTGAGGGCTCAATGCTTTTGGCGATACCAATTACGTCATTGTCATAAAAATAGAGGCCGGTGATGGCGTATCTGGATTTTGGCTTCTGGGGTTTTTCCTCGAGGCTCAGGGCTTTGCCTTCGGGACTAAATTCAACCACGCCAAACCGCTGCGGATCGTTGACATGGTAGGCGAAGATTGTGGCACCCTGCTGTTTGGTGACGGCGTTTTCGAGTTTGTCGGTAAAATGTTGGCCGTAAAAGATATTGTCGCCGAGCACCAGCGCGACACTGTGGTCGCCGATAAACTCTTCGCCAATAATAAAGGCCTGTGCCAGTCCGTCCGGTGACGCTTGTTCGGCATAGCTGATACTGAGACCAAATTGACTGCCATCGCCGAGCATGCGCTGAAAGCCCGGCAGGTCGATAGGCGTTGAGATAATCAGTATTTCACGAATACCGGCCAGCATTAGAACAGATAGTGGGTAGTAGATCATCGGCTTGTCATAAACTGGCAATAGCTGCTTTGAGGCGGCCAGGGTGATCGGATGCAGGCGCGTTCCGGAGCCACCGGCGAGGATGATTCCTTTGGTGTATTTGCTTTTGGTATTTGCGCCGTTGGTATTTGCGCTTTTTGTTTTTTCCATAAACTGTAAACAATTCCTTTGTTTAGCGTTTCCTGACTTTTTGTAGCGGGATTATGAATGCTTGAGATCTCTCTTCACTCCAACAAAGCAACCGCCACCCAACACTAAAAGTAGTAGTTAAGCGATGCCGCCACACGCAATTTGTCTTCCTGGCGGCCAAACTCATCCATAACTTGATCTGTATAGCGTCCCTCAACATCCAGTTCTCCCCAGTAAAATACCCGCTGCCATTTTGCCGAGACTGTATTAATGGTTGCACCGCTGGTGCTAATTGAGTGTCCTGATGACACAGCGCCTATGCTGTCCTTATTGATATCGCCAAGGCTGTATCGCGCTTCGACTTTATCACCATTGGCGAGATAGCCGACTGCACCGATGCTGGTGATCTGGGAATCATTGTCCCAGGTGGCGCCGATAACCCGCCCCTGATATCGATAACCACTGCGATAGATACTGTGGTTATAGAGTGTGTTGTAAGGGCTTGGCGCTGATCTCAGGCTGGTCTCATCGAATTCAATAAACACTGCACCTTCAAACCACGGGCGATTGAGGTTTATCTGCATGCCCGCCTGGTACGCGCGACGTGACGGGAGTCCACCCGCTTCATCTTCACCAATAGTCTGGCCATACACCGAGCCATCCAGCCATGGAAGATCCCAGCGAATATCAATGCCGCCCAGCTGGTTTCCCGGCTCATCGGCCTTACAGCTAATCGCCCCGCAGTTATCGGCGATGCCTGTCAGCAGCTCAAAGAAGTTTTTAATACTCTCCGGTCGGCCCTCACCTCCCCACTGCGCGGTTCGTCGCAGGTTTATTTCCAGCCTCTGGGTGGGACGAAAGCCAACACTTATGCCGAGCAGTTTGGCGTTATCGATAAAGCGCTGATCATCGAGCTCAGTTATAAACATGGAGGTGGTCCAGGCACCCAGCCAATGCAGCAGAGGCAGTTCAAATGGGTCTGAATAATTGCGCTGCAGGGTCAGGCCGGGGGTTGGCCGGGCATTGTTGGTCAGGATTAAACTGCTGTTCCAGGAGGGCCCCCACCAACGTTCAACACTGCCAATCAGGCCAACCCAATTTCCCAGGACAACGCCGAAGTAACTGTTGTCATAATGGATTCTGTCGCCGTCCCAGGGGCTAATGGCGCGGGTGACTTCGAGGTTGTAGGCAAAGTGCTCGGTAATTGCACTGTGCCGCAAACTCAGTTCGCCCTGCTCGCGGGCGCTGTCACCAAAGTGGCGTAAAAGCTGTGTCTGGTTGGCAGCAGAAAGTCGTAATGAACGCTGCGGACTATTGATACGGGTGGCCTCTTTGCCTGCGCTGCTAACACGGGCAAAACTGTTTTTTAGCTGCTCTGGAAGATTTTTTATCTTCGTGGCTTCAAGGTCATTGAGGATAGCCGACCACATCAGCGGTCGGGTGTTGATCGGCACTTTTATAACCCCTGCACTGGACAACCGCTCTATATCGACTCTTAGACCAGAATCCCGGGTATCCATCCATGGTCCTGCATGGGCCAATGGTGAGAGACTGACAGTGGCCAGTGCGAGTATCAGCCACACAGTTCTGCAGAGAGTTTGCACCCAGTTTTTCGCTGATCGTCCTTTGATCGCCATCCGTGATTTCCTATGTTTTGCTATTTTTTTATAAGCGCTCTAAAAACTATTAACTGCTGCTGCACCCAGAGCCAACTGGTAGATAATGGCACTGGCTTCGCTCCACACTGTCAGGGTGCGGCGACGATCGACATCCAGTGGCACAATAATGGTGTCGCCTGGTTCAACTCTATTGTTGCGGCGCCTGAACCAACCTGTGCGACCGGGTAGCGCTACTGATCCGTCGGCTTTTACCACATAGAGTCGCTTAAGATCTGCTCGGTGATTAACGCCGCCACTGAGATCAATATAGTCGTCAATTCTTAGCTGGCGATTGAAAAGATGTGCAGAGGGATGCTGGATCTCGCCAACTACAGATATCTCTTGGCGGTACTCGGGAATTACCAGCAGGTCACCATCTTTTAATGTCACATCATCGACATTTTGTTCCAATATGGCGTCAAGATCGATAACCAGACGTCCCAGAGCCTCTGTGGCCTCGAGCTCGGTGAGTATTTTTGCCGAATCGTCGATGCCCGCTGACTTGCCCTCGTTGGTTTTTTCAAGACCTCTGGCGGCAATATCTGCCCGCAATCGCTTGCGCAGTTCCTGAAGCCGTTTTGCTTCCTGTTCGCGAAGACTACTGCGAGTAAAAACTGCTGCATTGGCATGGGCCATTTTCGTTAATCCGCCGGCTCGTTCAATAACCTCGGACAATGTCTCACCGCGGCGAAATTTATAGTTCCCGGGAAAGCGCACTTCACCCTTAAGGGTAATACTCAGGTTTTCTCGAAACTCCGGGATTGTGCGCACCGAAATCACATCATAGGGTTGAAGTTGCGGGTCTGCACCCGGGTCTTGCAGGGCCTTTGTCAGGGTCACAGAAAAATGATCGGTTGCAGCTTTCTCGATATTGGAAAAGTCATGCCGGGAGAGCTCAACAACCTGCGTGTAGGCTTCTTCATTAAGCCCTCCTGCCGCAGCGATCAATTGCGTCAGCGTCATGCCTTTGGTCAGGGGATATTCACCGGGCGAGCGGACGGTGCCGGTAATGGTGGCTATCTGTGCCATTTCCCCGGATTTTGACTGCAATCGCAGGGACTGGACAAATTCTGCAAGGCTAGCGGCGCGATTACTTTCATTGGAAAAGATGATCAATTCATCCCGGGGGGAAAAGTGCCTATTGGCACTGCTATTGGGGTCGGCAAGCACTGCTCGCAGGTCGACAAACAGGGGTTCAATTTTGCCGATTGGCGGCAGCTCGCGACGAATCAGGGCAAAGTCCAGATCTGCATTGGGTTTCAGGCTTTTAATACTTTTTACGATGTCTGATATACGTAATCCCTGACGCCAAAGAAACTCCCCGGGATGATGCACATGACCCGATAGGGTAACTATCATCTCTTGCTGCTCGACGGCGCTGTCAACCATCAATAGGTCGCCACTTTTGATAGCGGTGTTTCTGCCTTGACTGCTGGTCAAATCGATATCGATAACGCTCCTGAAACCCGCAGAGGTAACCCGGTGGATTCGGGCACTTTTCCGGTAGGCGGTGGGTGTTAGGCCGCCGCCCAGATCGATCAACTGCTGAGCTGTCACTGGCCCTTTGAGCTCATAGATGGCAGGACGCCGAACCGCGCCATCGACGGATGCTGTATGTCTGACGGTGGGTATATAGATGGTATCGCCGGATTGCAGCTGTGCGTCATTGCTGGTGTCGCCATGCAGCAACAGGTCGTAGAGGTCGAGCTGTGCGATGACATTGCCGGCGCGCTTTAACTGCAGATTGCGCAGCGAGGCGATATCGCTAAGCCCGCCGGACAAAAACAAAGCATTGGTAATGGTTGACAGTGCCGAGATGGTATAGGTACCTGGCTTGTAAGCTTCACCCAACATAAACACCTGCATCGAGCGCAATTCGCCAAGGCTAATGCTGGCTTCAATGCCGATGATCTCTTCTTTGATGCGCTGCTGTAACAGCTGCTTGGCGTCACTAAAGGTCATTCCCGCCAGACTCACTGGACCTAGCTGGGGAAATTCAATATAGCCGTTGCGGTTGATTTCAAGATCAAGGGAGTCATTGATCTTGCCATAAAACAAAACCTTTACCGTATCTCCTGGACCGAGGATATAGCTTGGCGATACGGGAATTCGTGTGGCAGGTTCAAAACTGGTGGGCTCTCCGGCAAATAGCTCATAGCCAAAGGCGCGCAACCCTTTTCGCGGCGTGCCTTGAGGGGTTTCTTCAACAATAGACGACTGCCAAGGCTGTGTTTTTGCCGCTGCATTTGTTGTCTGATTGCGCGGTAAGACCAGCTGCTTATCACGGCTATCGTCTTCTGGTAATTCAAACAGATCAAGGCTGCTGCACAGCTTGTCTACATCATAGCCAGCAGATTTTGCCAGACGCTTGTTGGATTCACTTATCCCCTGGCAGAGCTGTCGTGCCTCCTGGAGGCTGTCCTCTGCGCCGTCTGGCAACGCATTTGCGGGTAAGGCTACGCCTAAAGCGAGTAAACCCAGGCTCATGCAGTGTGCAAAAAGAGATTTTGTCTTGTTCATAAACAGTTCCATGTTTTTTATTTCGCATCCATTCAAATTGTATCTGTTGTCTTGGCGCTAGCGCCTCTTATTCTATTCCTTCTCTGAACTCCCATCTCTGGCAGCCAGACTGCTAAAGGGTATTGAAGCTTTTACCTGTTGATTTAAGAGATTAATCAAAACTACGGCACGCTGGTCACCGTCGACTTGGGAAAATACTGCGTTGAGCCCTCTAAAGGGACCCTCGATAATTTCCAGTTTCTCACCAATTTTAGGCAGTTTGGAGACCAGTTCAGCACTGCTGGGATCCGTGCGCTTTTGCAACTGTTCAATTAAAGCATCTGGCACTATGGCTGGTGAGCCAGCGCAGGTAACAAAACGGCTGACACCTCTGGTGGATCGAACGGTGGTTGCCGAAACCAAGGTTTGAGTGAGATTGACAAATATATATCCGGAAAACAGAGGCTCAAGTTTTACAACCCTGTTGCCGCGAGAGACTTTCTCCAGGCGTATCATTGGGCAGAATGAATCGATGCCTTGGCGCTGCAGATTCTCTATCGCTCTGCCCTCTTGCCTTGTCTTGGTCTGAAGTAAAAACCAGCTCGCCATACTCTATATCCCTGAGTTATTGCCACTTATAAATTTATGTCTGATCCAGCAGTGAAAGGATCTCACTCTGACACTTGGCTAGCAATTCTTTGTCACCCCGGGTCTCCAAATTGAGCCGCACTACCGGCTCGGTATTGCTCATACGCAGGTTAAAGCGCCACTCGGGGAACTCCATGGAGATACCGTCGGTGTTATCAATAACCACTGCGTCTGCTTCGAAGTGCTGGCGAACTTTCTGGATAGCTGCCGCGGGATCGGCAATCTTGCGATTTATCTCGCCGGGTGAAGGATAGGCGATGACCATATCATTGACCAGTTCAGAGAGCGGTTTTCCGGTGCTGGAAATCAACTCGATAACCAATAGCCAGGGAATCATGCCGCTGTCGCAGTAGAAGAAGTCACGAAAATAATGATGGGCGCTCATCTCACCACCATAGATGGCATTTTCAGCGCGCATGCGCTCTTTGATAAAGGCGTGCCCAGTCTTTGACTGAATCGCCTGACCACCGTTCTTTGCGGCCACGTCGATGGTATTCCAGGTAAGCCGTGGGTCGTGGACAACCTTGGCGCCGGGATTTTTTAACAGGAAAGCTTCTGCCAGCAGGCCGACGATGTAGTAGCCTTCAATAAAGTTACCTTTTTCATCAACCAGAAAGCAGCGATCAAAATCGCCGTCCCAGGCAATACCCATATCTGCGCCATGCTCCAGCACTGCATCGATCGTCGGGGCACGGTTTTCGTGGAGGATCGGATTGGGGATTCCGTTGGGGAAGGTGCCATCTGGCTGGTTGTGAATCTTGACAATTTCAACGGGCAGATTGAGTTCGGTAAAGCGCTGTTCGATGGCGTCGACAACATGGCCAGCGGCGCCATTACCTGCGTTCATCACCAGCTTTAGGGGTTTGATCTTAGCTGTGTCGATGTAGCCAAGCAGGTGGTCGAGATAGGGTTGCAGTACCGAGACCTTTGTGTAACTTCCACGGTTTTGCTGATCCACCGGAGCAAACTGGTTGTCTTCCGCAAGGCGCTTTATATCCAGTAGGCCGGTATCTGCACTGATTGGTCGAGACCCCTCACGGACTGGCTTCATACCATTATGGTCAATGGGGTTGTGGCTGGCAGTGACTTCTATTCCACCATCGGCATTGAGATGAGAGGTGGCAAAGTAAACTTCTTCGGTACCAACCATGCCTATATCAATAACATCTGAACCTGAATCGCGAATTCCTTCACTGAGTGCTGCCTTGAGCGCTTCACTGGTCAGGCGAACATCACCGCCCAGTACAATGCTTTTCGGTTGTAAAAATTCCGCATAGGCACGACCAATTCGATAGGCTATTTCTTCATTGAGCTCTGCGCCCAGTTGACCGCGAATATCATAGGCCTTGAAACAGGTTAATTCAGTCATCAATCTCTCTCTTAAAAATGTCTCCTGCGAGACTCTCTTTTAGTGTGGTTAACAGTACTGTCAACTCAATAAATTACTCTGCTATACAAGACCATATCACTTGAAAAAACCTTTCAAGATTATTCTAATCAGTATAGTCGAGATCGTTAATTTCGCTAGAAAGGCCAGATTACCGGGACCAAAAAAATCACCACCACTCCAACCAGCAGACTCAATACGCCCCCTACCCGACAGTAGTCAAAAAACTGATAACCACCGGGCCCCTGAACCATCAAGTTGGTCTGGTAACCAAAGGGTGTCAAAAAACTTGCCGAAGCAGCAAACATTATTGTCATCACAAACGGCAAGAGACTGACATCCAGCACAGTGCTAAGTGCCTGGGCTATAGGGAACATTAAAACTGCCGCGGCATTATTAGTGATTAGCTCCGTCGCGGCAACCGTTACCAAGTATAAAAGTAGAAGATTTATGTAGGGGTTGCCATCGGCCAGAGACATTATTCCGTCAGCTGCCATATCAGCCAGGCCGGTTTTTTGCAGCGCGAAGCCCAGAGACAGGGATGCACCAATCGCCAGAATAACCCGCATATCAATACTGCGCTGGGCAAATTCAACGGAAATACATCGAGTTACAGCCAATGCTGCAACCAGCAACAGCGAGGCAGAGAGCAGCGTCAGCAACCCCAGCACTACGACAACAATAAAAGCTGCCAATAATCCCAGTGCCACCGGGGCCTTTGAGACATCGGGAATGGTGGCATCGTCAATTCGGCTTAGAAGAATAAAGTCGCGACTGTAGCGGTGGCGCCGCACAAACCCCCGAGCTGCCTCCAGCAGCAGTGTGTCACCGGGCCTGATAACGATATTGCCGACCTTCTCGTTGATACGCTTGCCGTTGCGCGAAATAGAGAGGATAACGCCACCAAACATGGTGCGAAAGGTTGTGTCCTTTACTGATTGACCAATCATATTGGAGACTGGTGAGACCACCGCCTCTATCAGCGCGCGACTGCTGTAGGGAATATCCAGCTCCAGAACTTCGTTTTCGGCTGGTGCCAGACCGCGAAACTGACGCAGCTCACTGACCGCTTCCGGCTGGCCGACAAAGACCAAAATATCATTGTCGCCGAGGATTTCCTCTGGACCTACCGCCGGTATAACATGGCCTTTGGATTGGATTTCAGATAAAAAGCTGTATTGTAAATGTCGCAATCCGGCATCAGCGATTGACATACCGGAGAGTATTCCGCCCTCTTCAACACGCATGGACACAGCGTACTGGCGGGTATCAACGATTTTTTCCCCGAGACCCTTGCGCTCGGGTAATAAGCGGTGACCAATGAAGACAAAATAGAGAATACCCAAAAGTACCAGGGGTATGCCCACAGCTGCAGGGCTAAACAGACTGAGCTTTTCAGCCTCTGCAGATCCCTGCAACATGCCGACGATAATGATATTGGTGCTGGTGCCGATCAGCGTGCAGGTACCACCCAATATCGATGCATAGCTCAGCGGTATTAACAGTTTCGAGATAGAGATTTTCTGACGCCGGGCCCAGTCCTGAATCAGCGGAATAAAAATGGCCACCACCGGAGTGTTACTGATGATCGAACTACTAGCGGCGACCGGCCCCATAATTAGCGGCATCGCACCCCTGACGGAACGCTTCTCTCCCAACCAGCGCATTATCCACCAGTGAAGAGCTCCGCTCTCCTTGAGTGCCGATGAGACAATATAAAAACAGGCGATAATAAACAGCGCGGGATTGGAAAACCCCTCTAGCGCCTCATGCGGCGTGAGCACACCAAAAACCAGAAGCACGGTCATGGCCACGGCCAGGGCGATATCCACGGCCAGGCGGCCGCTGATAGCGAGAGCCATAAAACAGGATAAAACGGCCAGTGTGATGGTGGCGTCTAGGCTCATAAAATTTTTGCCACGCTATTTAAAATCCAAACTATTTATCTCTTGTGTACAGAGCCCTAAAGTCGCAGTCACGTTTTCCATAACCAAACCAGGGGTGCCGCTATTATAAATTGGTACTCTGTCTTTAGGTAATGTCTGCGGGTTATGCAAATAATATTTACCTGATTCGTAGTGTCTCTATAAGCTGTTTATCACCCTGAGCCTTAACTGCTTTCTCGAGCGGATTTTGAGCCAGCAGCCCGGAGTTTCTGCAGTGATAACGTAAGAGCCTGTGAGTTTTTAGCGACGAGGTTTTGCCCGGGGGCATGGTGGTGTCCTCGATAAAGTACATATTAAACGCCTCAAGGTTTTCCGACCAGTCATGACGGCTGTTCCAATCCTGACAAACCGAGTAACCGAAGGGCTTGCGATATCTCGCATTGCGCTTTGACCAGAGAAAATTCATGTACTTTCGCCAGCGATAGCTTTCAAACTGTTCACTGCTCTCGGGACGCTCAGCGGTTGGCAATTCAATCGTATCTGCGGAGAGGTTGACCAATGTGCCATTGCTCAGCACTCCTGGAAGAATAAACCAGCCCTCCTTTTTTTGCGGGTATGGCGCAAACATGCTCCAGTACTGTTCGAGACGCAGCCCTCGATAGAGCGGTTCAAAAAACCTTGGTGCGGGAATTCGATAACCGTTGCTTACACCGGTATCTATGCCATGCACGGGATTCCAGATTTTGATTGAGGCGAGATTCTGCCAAAACAACAGCGCAGTCAGCACGGCGACAAACACAGAACTGAGAATACCGATGCGCGGATAGGTTTTGCGCCAGGGCATCCAGCGCGCCGTCAGGGAGCCAAATTCGTAGCGATGATCACCGATCCAATTGTAGACACGATCACCAGCGGCACCAGCTTTTTGCATGGGTTTTGCAAGCCAGGAAAATCGTCTGCTCGATGCAAAGACAAATACCAGCGCCTCCCAGCGCAGGCGCTGAACACCCTGTTCATCGACCACCACCCAGCTGTTTTCACGCTCGAGAACCGGACCAATTTGCTTGTCATCCTGAGCCGCTGCGATTGTTGCATTGATCCCCAAAAGGTAGCGCAACAAATAACAGGTCTTCTCGCAAAAAGCGCACTGCTTATCAAAATACATTTGGATTAAAGGCTGATCCTGTTTTTTCGATGGCCAGAGATAATCCATCACCGAGGTTGGCAAAATGGCGATCAGGGACAAACTTGAGACAAAGGGAAACAGACCGATGCGCAAATTAAATATAAAGCCTATTTCCATGGCGACAAGAGCAACCACCACCAGGGTACGGAAGCCGGCAAACCACAGCGGGCTCAGCGCCAGTATCGGGCCAATCAATTCCAGCCACCAGACATAGTGGGTCAGAACCGCAGTAAACCCGTGCCAGTCTCGCCACAGCGATGCCAGTCCAAACGCGACCTGGTCATTGTGTAGCGCATAATAGATAGCAGTACCATCGCGCACCCACTCAACCCCGGTTTTTAGCAGCGCGGAGAAGAAGTATACCGACATCACCTGCAGTACCAGCGCCACGCTAACAGCACTGAAATAACGGTTCGACGTTCGCGGCTCGCGGACCATCGAGGCATCGATAGACGCGCGCTCACCCCAGGGTAAAAAACAACCCCAAAAGCACAGTAACAGGAGTAAATTATCACCACCCTGAAGAATGTAGGGGTTGCGATTGTGCAGGGATGCAAGAAGTATAAAACTGGCCACCGATGCTAGGCGAGTACGCACGCCAAACATCAGCATCAGTGCAAAACAGGCGGCGATAACCATTAGCGATATCGCCCAGAAAGGTTCGGCGTTGACCCAATAGAGAGACCAGTGCCAATCGGAATTGACAGACATTGACATCTCGCGGGACATAACACCCCTGTCGGTCATAAATGCTGTAAAACTGGACGCGCGCAGCAGAAGGTCCATCAAAATCAATGCTCCGACACCAATACGCATCAGCGCCAGTGCCCGCAGATCCAGAGAAAACGGATTGGAGAGGGATTTGGAGAAGGGTTTGGAGAGAGATTTCGATAGCGAATGCATGTTATAGCTCGTAAAATTTATAGTAATTATGCACGCGCATCCTACCGAAGGCCCAGCAAAAAAGGAACCAGGGATAAAAAAACGGCCGCCGCGGCGACCGTTTTCTCAGACAGTGCAAAAGTCTTATTTGAGCACTATTTTTTGTTGGTTTTTCTTTATTGTTTTTTGCCCTACCCCCTTAACCATGGTCAACTCATCGAGACTTTTAAAAGCGCCATTGGCATTTCGATAGGCAACGATAGCTTGAGCTGTCTTGAGACCCACGCCTTTTAGGGTTCCTGCAATCTCAGAGGCGTTGGCGCTGTTGATATTGATCTGTTGTTGGGTCTGCTCGGCTACCATCGCCCTGCTTTGATCTGCTGGCGCGGCAATTGCTGAGACAGAACCGCAAAGGGCAACTACAGCGGCACCGATCAGAAGATTCTTTTTGCTTTTCTTTAACATGGTCTAACTCCTTGTAGATTGATATAGGCGTCACACCCATCAATGATCATCCCTGCTGTTATCCCCTGAAGTGCATCTTCACAGGGTTATCATCACCAACAGCCTGTGACCGTTTAATACTGGCAAAAAGTTGTTGGCATTCAGCAAAAACAGATCACAAATTAATTAATTTCGCGTCTTCTAATTGACAAAAACTTCCGCGATTACTATAGTTCGCGCCCGCTGTGAGAGCTGGTGCAATTTGGCCACAAAAACCTATCACAGAGACCACGGAAACAGTTCTGGTGGTTAGTTAGAACATCCATCTAGCTATATGCCCAGGTGGTGAAATTGGTAGACGACGGTCAGGACGACCAAGTGTCGCGTAAGGCAGGAAGCCTGAGAGCGACCACGCGCGTGTCGGCTAAGATATTGCGCGGAATAAGATTGATAAAATCCATCTAGTTATATGCCCAGGTGGTGAAATTGGTAGACGACGGTCAGGACGACCAAGTGTCGCGTAAGGCAGGAAGCCTGAGAGCGACCACGCGCGTGTCGGCTAAGATATTGCGCGGAATAAGATTGATAAAATCCATCTAGTTATATGCCCAGGTGGTGAAATTGGTAGACACGCTAGCTTCAGGTGCTAGTGCTCGAAAGGGCGTGGAGGTTCAAGTCCTCTCCTGGGCACCAATAGATATTTAAAGCTAATTCGGCTGAACACCCTACACTATTGCAGATTATTCCAACCGGGACTTGAACCGATAAGAGGTTCACAAACTATGCCCA
>JAYOUA010000019.1:0-29970 GCA_038150705.1 Porticoccaceae bacterium
GCAATAGCCTCAATCATTGGCGACGAGTCAAACTCGGACAATTCATTTTGCTCGACCTGACGTACTCTGCGGTGCGCCTTCATCAGGTCTATAACTGACTTGTTGACCATGCTACTGCCGTACATGTAGGTAGAGACATTGCGCTCGCGGTAGAGTTTGCCAATAACCGGGATCATTCCCTCGGCTAGGGCTTCTCGTTGTTTCCAGTCCTTAAAGAAATCTTTCGGTGTGGGGCGGTCTTGCTCTGTCACAGTAAAGGTCCTTTTTTGTCAATTTAAAGAAATCACATGAATCCTATGTGGTGTCCTAAAAGTATAGTCACACAAAGCTGATAATCAGACTAACTTTGATGCATAGGGAATATTCCTATTATCAATAGCCCCAGCCAAGTAAAATGCCCGGGAAAAATAACTACCCCGGGGCAACTACTTAAAGTACAGGTTTTATGACAGGTCTAACACTCAACACAGCCGCCAAGCCAGGCGATAAGAATTACTGGGGGCAGCTTCAGGCGGCCGGGCGCGCACTGGCAGTTGCCGAGGCTGCCTGCCAACACAACGGCCTAAGCGTACTGATTACCGAAACTGCCCGAGAAGCAGCGGCACAAAGTAGAAGCCTTAAGTTTTTTACCGCCGGGCAAAATCTCGACATTTTGAGTTTCCCTGACTGGGAGACGCTGCCCTACGACATCTTTTCGCCCCACCAGGATATTATCTCGGCGCGGGTGCAAACTCTGGCCAACCTGCCCAGCGCAAAGCAGGCACTATTAATAGTTCCACTGCCCACTTTACTCCACCGACTGGCACCTAGCGATTTTATTGTCTCGCGAACCTTTTCCTACCGGGTTGGCGAAGAGCTTGATCGTGAAAAACTCAAAGAACAGCTCTCAATTGCCGGTTACAAGCGCGTGGATACAGTCTATGAGCACGGTGAATACGCCTTCCGCGGCTCGCTGATCGATATTTTCCCAATGGGTGAGAAACAGCCCCTGCGGATTGATCTGCTCGACGATGAAATTGAAACACTGCGACTGTTTGATGCAGAGTCCCAGCGCACTTCGGAAAATGTCGCGGAGATCCAGCTACTGCCGGCGAGAGAATTTCCCCTCGATAAAAAGGCGACCAACCTGTTCCTCAACAACTGGCATGATAATTTTGATAACGACGTGACAAAGTGCCCTGTCTATCGGGATATCAATGATGGCATTGCGCCCCAGGGTATCGAGTACTACCTCAGTCTGTTCTTTGAGAACACGGCCAGTCTCTTCGACTATCTGCCCGTGAACACCCAGCTGTTCAGCCATGTTGGCATAGAACAGGCAGCGGAGACTTTTTGGTTGGATGCAAGAGCGCGCTACGCCGAATACAGCGTAGACCCCACCCGCCCTATTCTGCCTCCCAAGCAGCTGTTCCTGGCTGTCGATGAAGTCTTTCAGCAAATCAAAAAATTGCCGCGCACCGAGATTGATCGCCAGTCAGTCGCGGACCGACCCGGCAGCCAGAATATCAATCTGCGAGCAGTTCCCGATGTAGCGGTGAATGCCAAACTCAGCAACCCCATGTCGAAACTGGAGGAATTTGTAAAGAATTTTCAGGGGCGGGTGCTATTCTGCGCAGAGTCTGCGGGACGCCGTGAAGTATTGAGTGACATGCTGAAAAAAGCCGGTCTGTTGATCGGTGAAGTACAGCACTGGCAGGAGTTTATCGATAGCGATGAGCGCTACGCCATAACTACCTACCCCATCGACCAGGGAGTCTACTGTCCGGAGCAGGGTTTCTGCCTGATCACCGAGGGCGAACTATTTGGCCAGCAGGTAATGCAGCGGCGCCGTCGCTCCAAGGCCTCTGAATCACCCGATTATGTCTTTAAAAGTCTTGCCGAACTCGAACACGGTGCACCAGTGGTACATATGGATCACGGAGTTGGCCGCTACGAGGGCCTGGTTACCCTGGATGTCGACAAATCCCCCCAGGAGTTTTTGATGTTGGTCTATGCCAACGAGGCAAAACTCTATGTGCCGGTTTCCTCCCTGCACTTGATCAGTCGATTTGGCGGCGGTGACCAGGCAATTGCGCCACTGCATAAACTCGGCAGTGACAAATGGGTAAAGGCAAAGGAGAAAGCAGTAAAACAGGTGCGCGATACCGCCGCCGAACTGCTGGATATCTATGCCCGGCGGGCCGCTAAAACCGGCTTTGCCTGTGCCAGTAATGAAGAGGACTACAGAAAGTTCAGTAGTGAATTCCCCTTTGAGGAAACCGGCGATCAGTTCGAGGCCATCGAAGCCGTGCGCCGCGACCTGCTCAGCCCGCAACCAATGGATCGCCTGGTCTGTGGCGATGTTGGTTTCGGTAAAACCGAGGTGGCAATGCGCGCCGCCTTTACCGCTGTCTCCAGCGGCAAACAGGTGGTAGTACTGGTGCCTACCACTCTGCTGGCCCATCAGCATCTGCAGAATTTTCGCGACCGCTTTGCCAACTGGCCAGTGGTTATAGAAGAACTATCGCGCTTCCGCACAGCCCAGGAACAGGAACAGGTTATTGCCGATGCCGAGAATGGCAAGGTCGACATCCTTATCAGCACCCATAAATTGCTTCATGCAAGAATCGACTTTAGACGTCTCGGCCTGCTGATCATTGATGAGGAACACCGCTTTGGTGTGCGCCAGAAGGACAAGATCAAATCCCTGCGCACCTCGGTGGATATTCTCGCTATGACCGCCACCCCTATCCCGCGTACTCTGAACATGTCCATGCATGCGGTCCGTGACCTGTCGATTATTGCCACACCCCCGGCCCGTCGCCTGTCGGTGAAAACCTTTATTCGCCAGCAGGAAGATCGGGTTACCCGCGAGGCTATACTACGTGAGATTCTGCGTGGCGGTCAGGTCTACTTCCTGCACAATGATGTAAAAAATATTCAGCGTATTGCCGATGATTTGCAACAGCTGGTGCCGGAGGCGCGGATTAATATTGCCCACGGGCAGATGCGCGAACGGCAGCTGGAACAGGTGATGTCAGACTTCTACCACCAGCGCTTTAATGTTCTGGTCTGCACCACCATTATTGAAACCGGAATCGATATTCCCAGTGCCAATACCATCCTTATTGAACGGGCTGATCGTTTTGGTCTGGCGCAACTGCACCAACTGCGCGGACGTGTGGGACGATCTCACCATCAGGCCTATGCCTACTTGCTGACCCCCCACCCCAAGGCAATGACCGATGATGCCAGGAAACGCCTCGACGCTATCTCTGCAGCGGATCATCTCGGTTCCGGATTTACCCTGGCTACCAACGACTTGGAAATTCGCGGTGCCGGCGAACTTCTCGGTGAGGAACAGAGCGGTCATATTCAGGCTATTGGCTTTACACTGTATATGGAAATGCTTGAGCGCGCGGTTAAAACTATCAGGGAAGGCAAGCAGCCTGAACTTGGCGCCGGTCTGGATCAGGGTATAGAGGTCAACCTGCATCTGCCGGCGCTGATACCTGATGACTATCTGCCGGATGTTAATATGCGCTTGACCCTCTACAAACGCCTGGCCAACTGTGAGAGCGACACCCAGCTTCATGAGCTTCAAGTTGAGATGATCGACCGCTTCGGCCTGTTACCGGATCCGCTCAAAACTCTGTTTGAACTGGCAAAACTCCGTCAGACCGGCGAGCAGCTCGGACTGTTGAAAATTGAGGCCGGCCCCAATGGCGGCAGATTGAAATTCAGCGCCAGCACTAGTGTCGAGCCGATCACCATTATCCAAATGGTTCAGACACATCCGCATATATATCGCTTGCAAAACAATGATCAACTGAGTTTCACTATGCCTATGGAAAGCGCTGCAGAGCGTGTTGACGGGGTAGCTGAGATTCTTAACCAGCTGCTACCGCAACCGAGTGCATAAATAGCGTTCAAAAGATTGCAGTAAATGAAGAAGCTCAAGTATTTACAGGCTCAGATATGAACAGGCCAAGCATCAACAGGGATTATCAGCACAACTCTTCACGGCTCGCAGTGCGCCTGTGGACTCTTACATGTGCTCTGCTCGCGCCAACAATAGCCATTAGCCCGGTCACTGCCGAGGAGACCAGTGATCCCCAGCTACTCCCCTGGTACCAGGTTGAAGTGGTTATCTTTACCCAGCAGGGCTATACCGGCAGTGAACAGCCACCGCGAGAATACCGTCTCGACTTCCCGGAAAATATTCTTCAATTGCTGGATACTGACTATATCGGCAACAACTATCCGGTCGTCGACGTCGATGCACCAGAGCCTCAGAGAATTATACCTGTGGTTGAAATCGAAGACCCTGCGCTGACCTTCGCCGCTAATGCCTTTGATTTCACGGTAGGCAAACCGGCAGATGCCGAGCCTCTGCTGACCCCTCTTCTGCCACCCTCAAAAAACAATGAGGTCAATAGCCAAACGTCGCTGACTCAAGCTGATGCAGAAGCACAGACACCAGAGATGGAGCCAGCAGAAGAACAAGAGCAAATCTACATTCCACAATATGAAAAACCGTTTATTAAACTGGACAGGGAATTGCGTGACCTCAATGACAGTGCCAGAGCCCTGGACCGTCGCGCAAAATACAATGTGGTTTTTCACGAGGCCTGGCGTTTTGCCGCCGATAAAAATTCCGCTGATCCCTGGGTGCTAATCAAGGCTGGCAAACAGTATCAGGATCGCTTCGAGATTGAAGGTAGTCTGCGCTTTTACAAATCGCGTTTTTTACATTTTCAATCGGATCTCTGGTTGGCAAGCTTTGCGGAAAACCAGTCACAATCAGCAACATGGATTGAGCCCCCGGCGTTTCCCTATATACCCGAACCCAGCTTAAGTGATGGTCAAACGAATTTGCAGAGTCTAGACGTTGCAATCAATGAGGCGGAACTGGAGAATTTCTTTATTGGCACCTTGGGTATGGAAAGGGTGGCATTAAACAGCGCGGCAAAAGACAGCGCGGCATTAGATAAAACTGAGCAACAGCCACAAGAGCCAGCCCCACTGCAACCATCCAGCTACCCGGTTTCAAGCCTGTGGGTTTTTGACCAGTCAAAACGTCTGGAAGAACAGCAGAGCTATTACCTGGATCACCCCAAAATGGGTATACTGGTCACTATCAAATCCCATCAGGTTGTGATAACCAATCCCCCCCAACAAGAGCAAGACATTGACGCCCAAGCTACAAGCAATTAGAGACTAGTCAATTTCAGCAGCCTGCGGCTGGTTAAGCGCCTGTGGCTTATAAGGCCTCTTTTGGCTCATTAAGAGCCTGGTCAACAAAAATTAGTGCCTCCGGGTCAAAACCAAGCTCGGCAATCCGCTGTACAAACTGTTCCCGCAACTCAGGACTAATGGTTGGGGTTCTCGCCAATAGCCACAAGTAATCTTTACTGTTACCGGCAATAAAGGCGTATTGATAGTCAACCCTGTCCAATTCAAAAATAATATACGAGCCGTAAAAGGGACCAAAAAACGAAACCTTTAAATGCCCCTGCTGCTTATCGCCGACAAAATAAGCTCTGCCCTCTGCTTCTTGCCAGGTACTCTCCTCCACCGAGTAACCACGGTTGACCACTCTGATACCGCCATCATCACGGAGAGAGTATTCAGCGGTGACATTGCTCAGCCCGCGCTCGAAAGAGTGGTCGAGACGCGCCACCTCGTACCAGCGGCCCAGATAGCGCTGCTTGTCAAAACCATCAATGGCCACCACGCCCTGCGGTGAACCCAGACAGCCAGCAAGCAGTGCGACAAGAACAGTGAAAATCGGTACTGAGAGAAAAATTTTTAGCAACACACTATCCTCGACAAATTAAGTACAGGGGCAATTATAGGGCAAGAGCCAGGCGAGAATTAAATTTAGCGGCGGCCTTTATAACTTATCAAGGATGACTGAATGACTACCTAGTGTTTCCAAATCAGATTGGCGAAATATCTAAAGTCAGAGGACAGAGCCGGCTCATTGGCCACATCGGATTGCCACAGTCTGTCCAGTATCCAGATAACAAAGCCGGCAAACAGCACATGTGGATTGAGATAACCGATAATACTGTTAAGCAGCAGTAGCAACATGGGAACAGCCATCAACAGGCACAATAGTGAGATGTAGCTACCAAACAGTTTACGGTCAAAAGGTCTGTTAAATAATTTCACCAGAGTTTGCAAAAATCCAGGGCGCTTTTGGCTATCATTGTGTTTTAGCGCATAAATCCTGTCCCTGTGTATCAATAGGTAGAGAATCAGCGCGAGACCAATAACCGGCAACCAACTATTACCTGAGTTGCTGAGCATGTTGACAACATTATCCTGCACCAGCGCCGGTGCCATAAATGGGTACAACAGCATATCCTCTGACAGCAACCACCAGCCAAAAAAGTAGCCCAACGACAACAGGCGTACCAAATTACTGTAGAGACCCAGCAACACTATAAGCGATATCAGACAACAGTAGCCGAACAGAGCCAGGTAATCGACCTCATCAAGTAACAACCAGCCGGCACTTGCGGTGATAATCAGCATCGGGGCACCAACACAAAAAACTACATCTGCCAGTAAATAAAGATTGGTGTACAGGTAGTGTAAAAACCTTGCCGCAACGGTCTGGTAGATACTCAGAGATTGTGCGAGAAAAATCCCTATCCCGGTGGTTAGGCACCACTGTTTTATTTTAAGTTGAGTAACCCAAAGCGCCGGGGAAAAGGACAGGCTAACCAGCAGAAAAATTGCCCAAGCCTGGGTGTATATTGAGGTGGAGAAGAGACCGAAAAGGTTACCAAATATGTAATCGGTGGCTGTTATACCGAGAAGGCACCAGGCATTTACCACGACCAGAACCAGAAACACGCGCTGCAATTTACCAATCACTGGCTATCCCCAGTGCCATATACGCAAATCTCACAGGCGTTTCTATGCCTGAAAAATACTGTCAAATCCATGACAAGATCTCCTTATCCCGAGCCCAAATCATTTAGGCCTGTCCCTGTATGCAGTGTCGTTTTAGGTGCTTACTGCAACACCTGTATGCCCTGTGTAGCTTCGCCCTGTCCAATGCTCAGGGCAACTTTATTTAAACTTTAGCTGACCTTTACCAACGATTCCAACTATTGAATCTGAAACTGCAGCAGACTACTGCTGTTTTTCCGGCTCGATCAAATTGCCGGCAACCTCAAGCCCATTGGGCATATGCAATGTCGACGTCGGGAAGGCAACTTCAGCCTGATTGGCCTCAATTATCGCAGCGATCTTTAGCAGCACATCCTGCTTTACTTGGTGATATCTCGCCCAGTCGGTGGTCTTGGTAAACACATAGATAAAAAAGTCCAGCGAGCTGGCGGCAAACTTGTTGAAGTTAACCATCATAATTAAATTATTATCGATGTCCGGGTGTTCACTGAGCATGGTTTTGACCTGATCGACAATGGCATCCATCTTGTGCAAGTCATCGTAGCGAATGCCCACGGTTTCATGAATTCTGCGGTTGGTCATCCGCGAAGGGTTCTCAACCGATATATTGGTAAAGGCAGCATTGGGTATATACAGCGGACGCTTATCGAAGGTGCGAATGCGGGTCAGTCGCCAGCCGATATCTTCAACGGTTCCCTCAATTTCCTTGTCTGGCGAACGCACCCAGTCACCCACAGAAAAGGGTCTGTCCAAATAGATCATCAGGCCGCCAAAGAAATTTGCCAGCAGGTCTTTAGCCGCAAATCCCATGGCTATGCCGCCGATACCACCAAAGGCCAGCAATCCTGAAATACTATAGCCAAACAGCTGCATGGCGATCAGTACTGCGGTAATAATCACCGCCGCACGCAATAGTTTGCCGACCGCACGAACCGTAGTTTCATCTAGAGGTTTGGCAATATAGTCGGGGTGAACCAGGTTGCGCTCGGCGCGCTTGATAAAATTGGTTAAAAACAGCGATCCCAGAAAAATTAGGGCAATGCGATTAATTGGGTCGACCAGAGCGTAGAGCCCGGAGTCCATCTTCTGTGCAGCAACACCTGCGGCAAAGTTGATACCCAGAATCCATATCAACCAAATAAGCGGTTTGCGGCAGGCTTCTATCAGGGCATCGTCCCAGACGGTAAAGGTTTTCGCAGTATGCGCTTCAAGTTTGTCGACAATCCGGTTGACTGCGTAGCCGAGACTTAGAGCAACAACCACAATAACAAATAATTCGATAATCCAGAGATATTGCTCGCCTGTTAAATTGACCAACCAGCTTTCTATTTTGCCCATCATTTGACCTATTGTTTGACCTGCTATTTATTTTTTTATAATTTTTTTCAGGCGCGTCAGGGTATCGACCCTGCGCGAGTCAGTCTCAAGCACGGACCAACTGACAGATGTTGTTTTCTGCATAGCCGCGATTTTCTCAGTCTGGGGGATGCTGTTTGCAGTCATATAGTCCAGCACTTCAAGCGCCCCTTTACGGTCATTGCAGACCAGAATCATATCGCATCCAGCCTTCAGGGCAAGTTCGGCTTTGCGCTGGAAGCCGCCGGCGACATCTGCCCCCTTCATCGCTAGATCGTCACTGAAGATAACCCCATTAAACCCGAGCTTGTTACGGAGAATTTCGCGCAGCCAAAAGGGTGAAAAGCCCACCGAGTTCGCATCGATTGCAGGAAAGGTTATATGGGCGGGCATAATGCCACCCAGCGCCGGACTCAGGGCAACAAATGGCCGCAGATCATGATCCCAGAGCTGCTGCCAGTCACGCTGGTCCACCGGCGCTTCGATATGACTGTCGGCAAAAATACCGCCATGGCCGGGGAAATGCTTTCCCGTCGCCGCCATACCGGCCTCGTTCATACCCTGAATAAATGCGCTGGCAATATCAATCACCTGTTCAGGTTGATCAGAGAACGCTCTGTCGCCAATGATACTGCTGATATCTCGATCGACATCGAGCACTGGAGCAAAGCTGATATCCAAGCCACTGGCAATCACTTCAGAGGCCATGAGCCAGCCGCAGTCGCGCGCGAGATTCAATCCTGTCTTGCGATCCCTGGCCACTAGGTCACCCAACTGCTGCATGGCTGGCAGTCGACTGTAGCCATCGCGAAATCTCTGCACTCGACCGCCCTCCTGGTCTACAGCAATTAACAGATGAGGAGCTAGCGACCTTATTTGCGTCACCAAGGCCGCAACCTGCTCACGACTTTGCACATTACGCGCAAACAGGATAACACCGCCTACCTGCGGATTTTGCAGTAGTTGAAACTCATCATCGGCCAATACAGTGCCAGTCAGATCGAGCATAAGTCGTCCATGTAATCTATTGGGCATCATGGTTTCCAGCAAAAGTGGGTTATTCGGTTAAATTATTAAAACAAATCTGTTGGCTTAAAAGTTACACCTGTTTTTAGACAAGTTTATTCTTTCACAGCGTAATGCTATTCCATAAAGAAATTTTACCTGAAAAATACTTTAGTGAAGTTAAAAATTATTTTTATGTTTTCCAGTTAGTTACCAAAAAAAGTTCAACCAGATTTTTTGCTAACTCCCGCAACTGAGCAGAAAAATCGAAAACCCATCTTATGCAGCGGCACTGAGAAAGTGATATTTTCGACTGAGCAGAAGGAGGTGAATTATGGCTAACAGTGTTCCTACTCTAAATCAGTGGTACCAAAATATAGCTGACAAAAGACTATTTGAAGTTATTGCAGTTGATGAATATACAGCCCTAATCGATATTCGCTATGCAGAGCCCTGCTATGAATACGGTGCATACAGTGGCGGCAGCGATGAAAATTGTGACCTCGATGTTTTGAGTTTTGATGAATGGTCACAAATGGTGGTGGTTGCGGCCCGCCCACCACAGGACTGGCGCAGTGCTATTGGCTGGGATACAAACTTGAGGATGCTCGGCGACAATATAGTGATGCCCAGTCCCGAGGGCAGCACAATGGATACTATCGAGGCTGCTGACTATTTATTCGGCTGGGATGAGTTCTAAAATCCCCTTTACCCCTAGTGCTGCGCCGCGCCAGCACTGCCGGTAAAGGGTTTAGGTTAAGATATTCAATTACCGGACTTTTGACGCTCTCCAGCTTCACTCATACGAATATGCCGCAGGATAATTTTTGCAGCACTGGCGGCATCGTCAACCACCTCAATAAGATTGAGCTCCGACTCTGTAAGACAGCCCTCTGAGCGCATACGCTGGCGCATCCAGTCAATAAGACCACTCCAAAAAGAAGTTCCCACAAGGATTATTGGGAACGCTTCAACTTTGCGGGTTTGAACCAGTGTAAGAGCCTCAAATAACTCATCGAGCGTGCCAAATCCGCCAGGGAAAATAACAAACCCCACTGCGTGTTTTACAAACAGGTACTTGCGCACAAAAAAATATCGAAAATCCAGAGCAATATCCTGATAGGGATTGGGAGCCTGCTCAAAAGGAAGATCAATATTTAAACCCACTGATGGCGTCGGTGTTGCGTAACAGCCGCGGTTAGCACCCTCCATTATCCCGGGGCCGCCACCGGTAATCACCGGAATACGCTCCTCCCCAAGTAACTTACCAAGCTCTTCAGCCTGACGGTAGTAACGATTCCCCTCGTCGAGCCTGGCACCACCGAACACCGTAACCGCAACACCAAGTTTGAGTAATTTCTCTGTGCCGTCGACCAATTCAGACTGTATACGCAGTACTCTCCATGCTTCCTGCACCTTTGATTCAAGCATAAAAAATTCCTTTTGTTTTCCTTAAAGATAGTTTAACTTGCGCACTGGAGATTACTGTATATAATCACAGTTAACCGATTGAGGATATTTCTATGGAACGCTTAACCGCCCGACAGCAACAAATTTTTGATTTGATTCGCGATAACCTTGATGAGACTGGCTATCCACCAACTCGTGCAGAAATCGCCCAAAAACTGGGTTTTCGTTCAGCCAATGCCGCTGAAGATCATCTGCGTGCGCTGGCCAGAAAAGGAGTTATTGAGATGATCCCCGGCGCATCGCGGGGTATTCGAATTGTTGAGCAGTTTTCAGGTATTCCAATCGTCGGTAGCGTTGCCGCCGGCGAACCTATTTTATCCGAGCAGCATATCGAAGATTACCAGGAGGTACCCTCCAGCACCTTCCAGCCCCACGCCGATTACTTCTTGCGTGTCCAGGGGCAGAGCATGATGGATGTCGGAATTATGGATGGTGACCTGCTCGCCGTACATCAGCAGCCGACCGCTGAGAACCAGCAGATCGTGGTAGCCCGAGTCGACGGTGAGGTGACGGTGAAACGACTCAAGCACACTAGCCGCAAGCACGAAATACAACTGCTGCCGGAGAATCGCAACTACTCACCCATCGTGGTGGACTTGCGGGCTCAGGAGTTTTCTATTGAAGGGCTTGCGGTAGGCGTGGTTCGAGTCGGTATGTAAATAAGGTATCTAGGATCTAAAAAAAATGTTGCGGCTGTGCTCCTGACTCAAGCCTGCATTGGATTGCTTGCAAACTTGTAATCGGCCACTGGGGTACCAGCAATCACGTGCTCCTGAAGAATACGTTCTATAACTTCAGGCGTGCAGCTGTGGTACCAGGTGCCATCCGGATAGCTGACCATAATAGGCCCCTGAACACAGATTCGCAGACAGTCGGCCTTGGATCTGTAAACGCCCTCTTCCACATCGTAGAGTTCAAGCTCTTTGATACGACGCTTTAAATAGTCCCAGGACTGATCTGCTGCTTGCTGTGATGCACATTTCCCAGCCGTGCACAAGAAAAGGTGCTGCCTGTAGCTGCTGATTTTACGCTGCTCAGAAAGGTGTTTAAGAATATCGTCGGAAATCATTGGTCTTAAGGGTGCTAAGGCGTTTGCTGCACTCAGTGCAGGGTATGTGTCTTGGACTCACCAGCTTCAGACTGTGGAAATGGCTCTTCGCCGACATCAAAGGCTTTTTGCAGTCCCGCATCCATCATGCTCTTGGCCACTTCGATATGCTTGCCATCCAGATAGGCCAAAACTTCAGGAGCGAAGTTAATACGTACTAGAGGCTCGTCGGAACCAGGGCGCTGCAGGGCAACTTCACCACTTTCCAACATAACTAATTCGAATTCTGCAAGGGGCATAGATAATGTACTCTGTTGTTCAATAACGTGCTGTGAGATAGAAACTAGGCACTAAAACGGCACAGTTCACAACTCAATAAGACTAGAAGAGTAGTTTAACAGCTGTGACAAGAGCTGTTAACCACTAGCCGGGAGATTATTAAAACTCGACCATCATCTCGCGGTGTCTTTCAACCAATTCCTGCATTTTACTGAGCCATAAGTGCGCGCGCTCAATACTCCAGTCAACTACGTCCGGGGCGTCGACAGCAATCAACGGCAGACGATCCACATCCATCTCTGCCTTGCGAATGGTTGGCAGCAGGTAAATATGGCTATGCGCCTTGAGTAATTCACTGAGCCAGGAATGGGGATCGTTTTGCAGGTTTTGCAGCTCAGTAGCCTCACCTGGTGCCTTGCCCTGCTCCGCGAGCAGTTGCACCAGTGTATCGGCACAATCAATGGCGTCCAGATCCTGCAGTTTATAGGTTTCAGCGATATTTCGGCAGTGCCACAACCAGGCTTGATGTAACTGAACGGCAACTGATTGAGTCAGGGCTGTGCTGTGCTGTGCTGTGGATTTAGCTGCATTGGTATCGGCCTGAGAAACCCTGGTTAAAAGCAGTCGGGCAAACAACAGCTTTTGGTTGACGGCCGAAAGATAGGTTGTGACCACGCTTTACTTGCTACCCTTTTCAGCAGCCACCCACTTGCCGTTATTGTAGTAAGCACTCCAACCCGTGGGCTTGCCATCATTTTCGCTGCGCACATACTGCTCTTTAGTCTTTCGGCTATAACGCACGATGGATGGCAAACCGTCGGGGTCTGTCTGCGGTGCGCTGAGCAAGAACTGATACTTCTGGTCGATCTGGTCTTTGTAGGGCAGCAACTCCTGAACAGTTGGGGCACGAGTTTCTCGGTGTTTTGGAAACTGGCTGGCTGCCAAAAACAGACCTGATGCACCATCGCGCAACACATAGTGATCATCTACCTTCAAGCAGCGCAATTCAGGCATCACAATTGGGTCAACCTTAGGCGGTGCCGCTTCACCATTACGGAGTAATTTACGCGTATTTTTGCAGGGCTCTCCGGAGGCTGACACACCGGTACAACCGAAGTATTTACCAAAGCGGCCAGTTTTAAGCTGCATCTCACTTGAACATTTATCACATTCGAGAACCGGACCCTCGTAGCCCTTGATGACGTACTGACCTTCTTCGACTTCGAAACCACTGCAGTCTGGGTTATTGCCACAGACATGGAGTTTACGCTTTTCGTCAATCAGGTAGCTGTCCATCGAGGTGTTACAGATCTTACAGCGATGCTTGTGCATCAGTAGCTTGGATTCAGCTTCATCATCTTCATCGATATTAACCGCCTCGTCACCCGGGGTCAGATTGATGGTTTGCTTGCAGCGCTCTTTAGGCGGCAGGGCATAACCTGAACAACCAAGAAACACACCGGTACCGGCGGTGCGAACCATCATCGGACGCCCGCACTGGGTACAGGCTATATCGGTTTCAGTGGGGGCATTGGGACGCATACCGGCATCGGCATCTTTTGCACTTTCAACCTTTTGACTAAAATCACGATAAAAACGGTTGAGGAGATCTTTCCAGTTCAGGGTACCACTGGCAATTTCATCGAGATGCTCTTCCATGGTGGCAGTGAAGCCGTAGTCCATCAGGTCGTTGAAATTCTCGCTCAGGCGATCGGTGACCACATCGCCAATCTTTTCCGCAAAAATACGCTTGTTCTCAATGCGCACATAGCCGCGATCCTGAATAGTGGAAATGATCGCCGCGTAAGTTGAGGGACGACCTATTCCGCGCTTCTCCAGCTCTTTGACCAGCGAGGCTTCAGAAAAACGTGCTACCGGCTTGGTGAAGTGCTGCTGTGGCACCAGCACCAGCAGATCCATAGCATCGCCCTTCTGTAAATCGGGCAGTTCACGCTCATCATCGTTCTTGCGACTTGCTGGCATAACCGCCAGATAGCCGTCAAAGCGGGTAACTCGACCCTTGGCAGTCATCTCATAGTCACCGGCTGTCACGGTGATCGATGTCGCTGTAAACTGAGCAGCTGTCATCTGACAGGCGACAAATTGCTGCCAGATAAGTTGATAGAGTTTACGCGCATCGACTTCCATATCGCCGAGGCTACCGGGAGCAATATCGATATTGGATGGACGAATCGCTTCGTGAGCTTCCTGCGCGCCGGACTTGCTACCATAGACTTTGGGCACATCGGGAAGATAGCGCTCACCATGACGCACTTTTATATATTCCCGACAGGCATTGACCGCGTCCTCACTAAGATTAGTCGAGTCGGTTCGCATGTAGGTGATATAGCCCGCTTCATAGAGGCGCTGGGCCATCATCATGGTTTTCTTGACCCCAAAGCCGAGTCGCGTACTTGCCGCCTGCTGAAGTGTTGAGGTTATAAATGGTGCAGATGGCTTTGATGAGGTCGACTTGTCCTCGCGCTTGGCTACCCTGTAATCGGAGGCCTGGAGTGTCGCCAGAACAGAATCAGTTTCAGCCTTGTTTGCCGGGCGGAAAGCCTTGCCGAGATATTTTTTAACTTCAAAGCGAATCTTATTTTGCTCCAAAGATTCGGCATCCTGAGAGCTGGTGGCCTCAAGGTCGGCGTGAACAGTCCAGTATTCCTCAGGGACAAATGCACGGATCTCCCGTTCGCGCTCAACGATCATTTTCAGGGCTACAGATTGAACTCGGCCAGCTGAAAGACCGCGGCCGACCTTCTCCCACAGCAGAGGGGAAACCATAAAGCCGACCACTCGGTCGAGAAAGCGTCGCGCCTGCTGGGCATCGACGCGGTTGGTATTTAGTATTCCGGGCTTTTCAAAGGCCTCGCGAATCGCCTTTTTAGTAATTTCATTGAAAACGACGCGCTTGTAGCGTTCATCTTCCCCGCCAATAACCTCCTGCAGATGCCAGGCGATTGCCTCTCCCTCGCGATCCAAATCCGTTGCCAGGTAAATAGTATCGGCATTTTTGGCCAGCTTTTTTAATTCAGCGACAACTTTTTCCTTGCCGGGCAATGTTGCATATTCCGCCTTCCAGTCATTTTCCGGATCTATGCCCATACTCTTTATAAGCTGCGCTTTGGCTTTGGCGGCTTTGTGCACAACCTTCTGTTCCGGAGTCATTTTGCGTGTCAGGGCGGCCTGACGGGCACGCTCTTTTGGATCGGAGGGAGCGCGATTACCGCCAGTGGGCAAATCGCGAACGTGGCCAACACTGGATTTAACAACGAAGTCATTGCCCAAATAACGATTGATCGTTTTGGCTTTTGCTGGTGACTCAACAATTACGAGTGATTTACCCATAGGGGCTGCTTTTCCCTTTTTGCGCTGACCATATTGTTGGCCATACTTGATATTTTTACCTGCTGACTACAGGTATTAGTGACTAAGGTGCGCATATATACGTGTTTGTCCGCCCTTCGGTCAAGCTTCATCGGCAATTTTTTTTGCGATTTCCTGTAATTTTTTTAAATTGTGCGCGACTTTTTCCAAATCGGCAACATCGTTCCGCTCGTTCCATATAACGCCAATTCCGGCCTTGTTGGCAATAATTGCACTGACGCCAGCAGGCAACTCGGCAGTGGTTTTTTCCAGCGTTGCCATCCATTGTGTGCTGGCTTCGGCAACAGTCCACAGCCAGCCAGCAGTACTTAAAACCGCGCTGCTTGGCTGCCAGCCACGCTCGCTGTGGCGGTGCAATACCCAGCACTGTCTGCAGCTACCATCGAGCCAGGCAAGTCGGTAACAGACACACTCGAGTCGGGTTTCATTATCCCGGGCATCTGGTCGTCGGTGCAGGGATACCTGTAGTCCCATACTGTTCGCTGTGCGCCTCAACTCAGTGATCAGTGTCTGGCGCGGCGACTGCCTTAACCACATCAGCGGTGAGACAACAACTGCAATGCCAAACAATATTAACAACCAGGTCATTTCATACTACTCTTTAAGTCAGGGATTAAGCGTTAATATCAAACCAGTAACCCCAAGGGTAACAAGGAGAGGTACAATGTCCAGCTACAAACATCTGTTGGTCGGGCTTGATTTGTCACCAGAATCACAGCAAGTGGTGGATCGCGTCAAGTTTCTTTTTTCCGACAGCAACATAAAAATTTCCGTTTGCCATATTCTCGAGCCACTTGCTTTCACCTACGGCGGCGATATTCCAGTGGATTTATCCGATGTGCAGGTTCAACTTGAAGATCAGGCAAAAACCCGGCTTGCGGAGCTTGCCGGGGAGCTCAATGTCAGCGAGGAAAACCAATATGTCCTGCTTGGCCAGCCCGCCAGAGAGATGCATCGCTTAGCGCAAGAGGAGTCGGTCGATTTAATTGTTGTCGGCAGTCATGGTCGCCATGGATTGGCACTAATCTTTGGCTCAACCAGTAATAGTGTTCTTCATGGTGCCAGCTGTGATGTTCTCGCTGTGAGAATCGACGACAGTAAAGAATAGGCTCCAAATACTGTTGCCCCTTTTAAAAAGGGGCTTTCAACTTGCCCTAGAGACGCTATACACTCTTTACTCAAACGCTAAACTAGTTCTTTTCTCTGGTCTTCCGGAGATCTGTTATAAAGGCTGTCGTGATCAATACCCTGAAAAAATCCTGCCCAGCGAGGATGGCAATCTTCCTGCTTAGCCTGCTAATGGCGCTGACCTGCATACCTGTGGTGGCTGAATCGAGGGTAGTAGTCCAAGAGGCGCAATATAACCAACTCGACCATCAGCGTCAGCTTTACCGGGAAGCCCTTGACCTTATTCGCAAGGGGCGCTGGCAAAGCCTCAGAAAACATCGCCAGAAGCTGATTGATTACCCTTTATACCCCTACCTTATATATGCAGATCTAATTGCTGACTTGCGCTACTCGAGACGCAGCGAAGTAGACGACTATTTGCATAACTATAAAGGCACAGTAAAAGCCCGGCACCTGCGCAGCAAATGGCTGGACTATCTGGTGAAACGCAAATACTGGACTACCTATATTGAGTTTTATAATCAAGCTGAGGCGAACACTAGCCAGCAATGCCATTTCCAATTTGCCCGCCTCAATCGCCTTGAGGCAGATGCAAAAGAGCCGGCCTACGCTTCTGCCCTGGCTCTGTGGAATTCCGGCAAATCCCAGCCTAGGGCCTGCGATAAATTATTTAGCTTGCTAGTGGCAGAGAGGCGTATTTCCGAGTCTCTGGCATGGCAGCGCTTTAACAAGGCTCTGCTGAATCACCAATATGTCCTCGCCAGATATCTGCAGCGGTTCCTTAAAAGCAAAGACTACAAAAGCCTTGCAAAACAGTACTACAAGGTTGATCGCAATCCACAAATAATTAATGAGTTCACGATATTTAATCGCGACACTGAAGAGGAGTTAGGGATTATTGAGCATGCTCTGGTGCATTTAGCCAGAAAGGACAGCCATGCTACCTTAAGCGCCTGGAGCCATTACCAACAGACTCATGAATTTAGCCATGCTGCGCGCAGCAAAATTGTCAGCGCAATTATCAAGGGGCTCTATCGGGAACAGTTAAGTAACATTGGCGATGCCTATTTTCTTGATCATCTGCAAATGCTCAACCAGACCACGGATGGCGCAATGACCGAATGGCGCATTCGCAAAGCGCTTAAAGCACGAGACTGGCTGGCGGTTCAGCGCTGGATAAAACACCTACCTAGCGCTCAAAGACAGCAGACTGGCTGGCGCTACTGGGCGATACGAAGCATGGAGGCTGTGGCTGATACCACTAGCGATCCCAAGCTCGAGGAGATGACAGCAAGCCTTGCCAGGGAGCGGGATTTCTATGGTTTTTTGGCCAGCGAAAAACTCGACAAAGAGTACAGCCTCAACCACAGCCCCGTCACCATTGACGAGGTTCGCATAACCACCATTAAAAAACAGCCGGCCATGCACAGAGCCAGAGAGCTGTTCTTTCACCGCGATATCCTGGATGCAAATAGAGAGTGGCTGCAGGCGACCAGTGATTTCACTTACCAGGATTGGCTGGCTGCAGCGATAATTGCAAGCCAGTGGCAGTGGCATGACAAAGCCATCGCCAGTCTCGGCAAAGCCAAATACTGGGACGATATAGAAATTCGCTTCCCTCTCGCCTACTCCGAGGTTATTGAGGACACGGCTGAGAATACACAGCTGGACAACTATTTACTACTGGCACTGGCTCGTCAGGAAAGTGCATTTAACCCGATGGCCACCTCATCCGCAGGCGCCATGGGACTGATGCAGTTGATGCCGACAACGGCCAAAGGCACAGCGCGCAAACACAAAATTCCCTATCGTAATAAGCGCCAACTCCACAGTCCCGAAACCAATGTCCCGATTGCCGGCCACTACTATCGCAGTCTGCTTGAGCGCTACGATAACAACCGTATTCTGGCCAGTGCCGCCTACAATGCCGGCCCGCGTCGGGTTGACCAGTGGCTAGATAAAACGGGTGGTAAACTACCCTTTGATATCTGGATTGAATTGATTCCCTATAATGAAACACGCTCCTATGTACGCAATATCCTTATGTACTCAATTATTTACTCGCGCAAAATGGGAATGACACCGCCCATGCTGCAGCGCGATGAAAAGCTCAGGTTACTCTAAAATGATTGATATTGGCGTCAACTTATCCAATTCGCGGTTTGCCAAGGATATTGATGAGACACTGCAGCGCGCCAAACAGGCCGGAGTTACAAAACTGGTTCTAACAGGCACATCTGTGGACGAGAGCCGCGCCGTAGTCGCGCTTTGTAAAGACTATTGCGAGACTTTTCCCGGGATGCTCTATGCGACAGCAGGTATTCATCCCCATGATGCCAAAACCCTTGACAGCCAGTCTATTGACATACTCCGTGAACTCGCAGCACGGCCTGAAGTGGTGGCGATTGGCGAGATGGGGTTGGACTTTAATCGCAATTTCTCAACCCCCGGGGAGCAGGAGAAAGCCTTTGAGGCACAGCTGGAACTCGCCGCTGAACTTCAGCTGCCTGTTTTTCTTCATGAGCGCGACGCCGCGGATCGCCAGCTACAAATTCTCAAAGTTTACCGCGATCATCTAGTAGATGCTGTTGCACATTGCTTTACTGGCTCAAAACAAGCCCTATTTGGCTATTTGGACTTAAATATGCATGTAGGCATTACTGGATGGATTTGCGATAAGAAGCGTGGAGAGGCGCTTCAACAGCTGGCCAGCAACATACCCCTTGAGCGCTTAATGGTTGAAACCGATGCACCCTACCTATTGCCAAAGAATATGCCTGAGCCACCGCAGGGAAAACGCAACGAACCTGGATTTTTACCCTGGGTGATCAAGGGAGTTGCCCAATATCGCGAAGAGAGCTGTGAAACCCTGGCAAAGGCAACCTCGGCCAATGCAACAAAATTTTTCAGGCTTGAGCAGAGCTAACCCAAGCTGCTGTTTTGCTTTTCCTTGGTGTTTTTCTAATCGGATATAACCTGATCCACAGAAATCACACCATTGCTGCGAATCTGCGCCCGCAGGCCGCCTTGGTTAACGAGATCCGGGAGAATCCTTACTCCGAGTCTTCTCTGCAGTTTGGCGCAGGGTTCACAGAGCTGCACCCCATAAAACCTGGTATCCCCTATCTGGAATTCTTTGCCAACCAAATCGTTGAGTCGAATATTGCGCGTAATCAGGTTGCGACGAAAATCGCTGTAGTGAAAGTTATTGCCTGAGCGCTGGTTAAAAGCATCGATAACCTCTGCTTCAATAAGCGTGATTTCCCAATCGGGCTGTCCTTTATAGCTAGACCTGTTCTTACCGGTGGTGGAAAAATAGCGATCTCCCTCTATACCCTTTCCCGCTCGTAGTGAGACCTTTTGATAGCCCATAACCGCAGCGTCTTTAACCGGCGCCACATAGATTTCAACTAACTGACCTCTAGCCATTGGAGATTACCTGTAACTGGGTTTGAACTTAGGCGGATATTAGCAGTGCAGATATTTATTTGCCACGCAGAGCAAACTGCCGAAAGTGTATAGTTTGCAGGCTGTAACGCAAACCAGCCCGTTAAGGGCTGGCTGCGTCATTTACTTGTCTACTACAAAATCACTCAATGTCGACATTAACCACAACCGATCAGTGAATTCTGAGAGATCTTGGCTGTGAGACGAACATCTGCAATGGTCAGAGCAAATGGCTTCGATGAGACCAGTACGAAGGGAGAATTAACTCTGGTCAAATTAACACCGACCTTCTCGAAACAGGTCAGCGGAACACCGATACGCACCGGCTGCCCCTCGGGAATTGCGCGCAGAATACGCGTGATATTCAGCTCGCCGCGACACGGCCACCCGCAGTCCATACGTAGGGTAACCTTTCCTTTTGGACGCTTATCAACCTTAAAGATCATAACCAGTGCAGCGCCCTCGTCGCGCAGCGGCGTAAGGTTCATCAGGGCATCAGACTGCCAATAGAATTGGCTTTCATTGCCACCAGTCCACTCAACATAGCGCGAATCTTCCTGCACAGCACCATCGACAGTGGTAACACTGAGCTTGCCGTAGTTCGAAGTTGTCTTTTTGCCTGAGACCAGTTTTTGCCAATTGCCACCATCACCGACATAGGTTTTCCAGGGTGGACGTGGGCTACCGCTGAAGACAATACTCTCCACTTTGGCCTTATCGAGCAATGGCTTTTCATTGAGGTTATCGGCGACCAGTTCAGCTGCACCATAGCTAAGGCCCTGACCTCTCTTGAGGAGTGTGGCAGTGACTGGAAGTTCATGGTTATCAGCATTTAGTTCAGTCATCGGCCAGTCAAAAGAGAGACGACCGGTAAAGTCGAAGCGTGGCTTACCTTCGCTGTCGGCGACCAACACATCGGCAACACCGCCGCCCTCAGAGCCAGGCAACCAGGCAACCACAAATGCGTCAGCGTTATTAATTTCAGCATTCATCCACAGGGGGCGACCGGTGAGAAACACCGCGACAACAGGGATATTCTGTTGTTTAAATGACTTGATAAGGGAGAGGTCGGATTTAACGCCATTATTGTAGATAAGCGACATAACATCGCCCACACCCTCGGCATAGGGCTCTTCACCAAATACTACAACCGCCACATCAGGTTTCTTGGCGAAGCTACCGTCTTCGCTGAGCTCGGTAGTTCCGCCGATATTATTAACTGCCTGCTGAAGACCGGCATAGATTGAAGTCGCACCGGGGAAGTCACTATTCTCGTTTTCAGTGCCCTGCCAGGTGATCGTCCAGCCACCATTCTGCTTGCCGATGTTGTCTGCGCCATCGCCAGCTACAACAATATGTTGGCCGCCCTTTAGAGGTAGTAACTGATTTTTGTTCTTGAGCAGAACCAGGGATTTCCTGACCGCTTCACGTGCCACTGCACGGTGTTCTGCTGAGCCCATAATCTCTGCCTTGCCGGCAAGTTCACGCGTCGAAGGGGCACCTTTTTCAAACATTCCTGAGCGGATTTTTACTCGCAGGATACGTCTTACTGCATCATCGATGCGCGCCATGGGAATTTCGCCAGACTTCACCTGTGCGATAGTATTTTTGAGGAATGGCAGCCAGGCATGGGGCACCATAATCATGTCAACACCGGCGATAATTGACTGGGCGCACTGCTCCTCATCACAACCTGGAACCTGGCCGTGGCCATTCCAATCACCAACAACAAACCCATCAAAACCCATCTGCCCCTTCAGGACATCGGTGAGCATGAATTTATGACCATGTAATTTGTCACCATTCCAGCTGTTAAAGGATGCCATAACAGTCTGCACACCGGCATCGATTGCCTTCAGGTAACCCTGGCCGTGCTGATCAATAAGCTCCTCAAGGGACAAAACGGTATTACCCTGGTCAACACCACCAAACGTGCCACCATCTCCAATAAAGTGCTTGGCAGTAGCAATCACTTTTTGCTGGTTGGTGCGCAGTTCATCACCATAACCCTGTATACCGTTTACAATCTCCCCAGCATAGGAGCGAACAATAGCAATATCGTCACTGTAACCTTCATAGCTGCGCCCCCAGCGATTATCTTTGACAACCGCAACTGTGGGTGCAAATATCCAATCGATACCAGTTACCGCCACTTCGCGCGCTGTGATTTCACCAATTTTACGCATTAACTGGGGATCGTTTGCAGCACCGAGGCCAATATTATGGGGGAACAGTGTCGCGCCCATAACATTGTTGTGACCATGCACCGCATCGGTACCCCAGATAAGAGGAATACCGCTACCGCCATTTGAAGTATCAGTTGATGCTTTATAGAACTTGTCAGCCATTTCCAGCCAGTCATCGATAGAGGCATCTTTTTCATCGTCCGGGAAGGAGCCACCACCATTGAGAACCGAGCCAATATGGTATTTTTTAACTTGGGCGTAGGAGATTTCCTGAATCTCTGGCTGCACCATTTGACCGACTTTCTGCTCAATTGTCATCTTTGAGATAATAGCTGTAATGCGGGCCTCTGTTGCCTCAGGTGACTGTTCAGCAAGTGCTGGAACTGGAAATATAAGCGCGATGAACGCTACAGCTTTCACCAGCAAACCTGAAGTCTGCGACCATTTTTTTTCTAACAAAATTATTCCCCTTTACCTCAATAGAAAACTTAAAAACACAGATCAGTGTTAAAATTATTGTTTATTTAACACTGTAATTTTCTCTAAAATTTATTCGTGCTTTTTGAATAAGCGGTTATTTTCCAAGAAATTATCTTTAATACCCGAACCCAAATAAACATTTTTTCACGGGGAAAGACGCGATGGAAGATAAGATGCGACCACAAGCTACCTGCCTGCGATAAAGGGGAAGACAGGCTTATTGAAATAATTTGCGCGTTGATTCGCGGTAATTTCTGCTTACTTTTAATGTTTGGCCGTCGGATAAATGTACTAGGCTTCCGCGTTTCTGACTCAAGGATGTAGAGACTACTCTGGAAATATTAACCACAGTTGAACGATGAATACGAACAAATTGCTCTTCATCGAGTTTTTTTAGCAAATCAACCAATGTACTGCGCATAATATGTGTCTCGCCCGTCGCGTGAATACACATATAATCACCAGCTGCATCAATCCAATCAATATCGTCGAAAGCAATAACTTTTACTGTGCCTGAATCGCGTATGAACAGCTTGCGCTTCATGATTTCCGAGACATTTCGATTATATTCTATGAGATCTTCGGGCTGATTATGTGAATTTCCGGAAGCTGCATGCTGCTGATCTTGGTGAAAATCAATGTGATTAATAGCATTGATTAGCGGTGCTTTTAAGCCCTCCTGCTTAATCTTGCGCCTCGCCGCAGCACGCTTTACAGCTAGGGATACACGGTCTGAGTCAAAGGGCTTTAAGAGGTAATCAACGGCGTGGAGATCAAAGGCATCTATGGCATATTGATTGTAGGCAGTGGCAAAAATCACCATCGGCATTGTGTCAGACTGAAGTGCTTTGACCACCTCAAAACCATTAACCCTAGGCATTTGGATATCAAGGAAAATGAGATCCGGAGCCAAGGCCATCACTGAATCAATAGCCTCGCGACCATTGTTACATTCATCAACGATTTCAATTTCGTCGAACTCGCCAACAATAGAGCGGAGTAAATCTCGGGCAAGAGGCTCGTCATCAACCAAAAGCGTTCTAAGCTTTGACATAGTAATTCGCAGTTTTTGATTAAATTTATTATTGTTTTATTCAGTACAAACCTGTCTTGCGCTTCTAGATATTTTTTCGCAAAACCCAGTCAACATAAAGCGTGTATGCTTGATATTGATAGCGCGTATTAGGAATGTACATCTAGCCTTTATTATTAAAACAGCAGGGATGTCCCAAGCAAAAATCATAATCTGGCTACTTATTGATCGATCTTTTCACGGGACTGTGATGTAAGGAAGGTCAGATGCGACCACTAGCTTAGAAACTGAGATTAAAGGGATAATGACAGACTAATGGAATAACTTACGGGTAGATTCCCGATAATTTCTACTCACTTTAAGCGTTTGACCCTCAGCCAAATGAAGCAGACTGCCACCTTTCTGAATAGACGACATTGAGACTACCCGGGCAATATTGACTACGGTAGAACGATGGATGCGCACAAATTGCTTGTCATCCAACTTCTTGAGCAAGTCCCGCAAAGTACTGCGCACAATGTGCGTGTGGCCCTGTGCGTGGACACACATATAGTCGCCAGCTGCATCGACCCAATCAATATCATCAAAGGGAATGATTTTTACGACACCGGAATCGCGGATCAATAACTTTCGACGCATTCCTTCAGGAACATCTTCTTGTTCGACGCTCAAATCAACCGATGACGGCTGGTCTTTATCTAAGCGTACTGTTATGTCATCTATTGCGCCAATCAGGGGTGCCTTTACTTCCCCCTGAGTTTTATGCCTTTCCACAGCACGCTTTACGGCACGCATAACGCGCTCTGGATCAAAGGGTTTTAACAGGTAATCAACTGCGTGCAGATCAAAGGCATCAATCGCATATTGGTTGTAGGCGGTAGCAAAGATCACCATCGGCATAGTGTCGGACTGCAGGGCCTTAACCACCTCAAAACCATTTAAATTGGGCATCTGAATATCCAGGAACATCAGATCTGGTGCCAGCAACATGGCGGATTCGACAGCCTCCCGGCCATTTTTACACTCGCCGACTATCTCAATATCATCAATTTTGCTGACAATAGAACGCAGAAGGTTCATAGCCAACGACTCGTCATCAACCAGCAGAGTTCTTAGCTTTTGCATAGAAATCCAAAATTATTGATTAACATTGTTATCACGCATATTCTGAACGACAGGGGTTATGTCGGTCCGCTTTTCCAAAGGCATACGAATAAATATTCTCAACCCACCGAGCTCTGAAGCGCCCAGTTGGAATACATACTTATCACCATAAAAAGTATCCAATCGATCAATAGTATTTTTCAAGCCTATACCAACACCAGCCGACTTGTCATTTTTTGACAACAAAACACCGGGACCTGTGTCACTAACTTCGACAATAAGATAATCACCATCCAATTTTGCAAGAATACTGATTTCGCCGCCATTTTCCATAGGTGCAATGGCGTACTTGATAGAATTCTCAACCAAGGGCTGCAAAAGCAAGCTTGGCACCATCACTTCATTGGCCTCTGGTTGTACCTGAAAATTAAGCTTAAGACGCTCGCCAAAACGCGTTTTCTCAATATTAAGATAAAGCCGCAAAGCATCCAATTCCTGGGCAAGACTTACGCGCTGAATTGGATCGTTTTCCAGAGAATAACGTAAAAAGTTGCTCAACTGCACAATCATGGTATTGGCATTGGCAGAACGTTTACCCTCAACCAAAGAGGCAATAGCATTGAGCGTATTGAACAAAAAGTGTGGATTGAGTTGATAGCGTAGCATTTTTAGTTGAGCTTCCTGAGCTATGGTTTCAGCCCTGCTGCGCTTAAGCTGCTCCTCTCTATTTTCCGCTTCAATAGTCAACAGCGTGGCATGCTCAGTCTGCAATAACTGATAGTACTTAATGCCATGATAAAATGCAGCCCAGCATAAAAAGATCATAATAGACGCAAACAGCCAACCACCAAAATCATCCCACAAGCCGGTTTCATTAGTCATCCACATAAAAACCGCGACACGCATGATCGTCCAGACGAGCGAACATATAAACACGGAAAACAGCGCAAAAATTAATCGTGGAAAAAGTGATTTGTTCCAAATAAGCTTAAATACCGGTCTCAGCGGCCAGGAAACAAGAATTCCCATCAGCGATTGTATAAGTGGGTGGGCAATGTAATCAAAGCTTTGTTGGTTATACCAAAGAGTCAAGCTAAAGTAGGTTATGATGGAGAGACTAAGCCAGCCAATAAACTGCAGTACCCAAAAAAACATATCGTTATCACGATAAAATTTGCTTACCGGCTTGGAAAAGTGTATTTCATTCATAATAGTTAGTACGCAGAATGACCTGAAAAATCGATCGCAGTATAACAGCAAGGCCTGAGTAGGAAACCCCTAACCTGTCGCTACCTGAGGTGCAGAGCAAAATACACGGTGAATTAGCCGATAGAGTAGGCTGCGCTGTCGTCAAATAAAGAGCAAACCCGATGGGCAATCGAAATATAAAAGACAGACATTTCCTCACCTACAGAGGGATCAAGGCTCTGCGCTCGGGCCACCCGGGCGTCCGTAAATTAAAACGTATGCAAAACGGTCATTCTGCCCACGGCAATAAAGTGTGGCGCTCGAGCTTTGTCTTGATAGATTATCTCAGTACCTGGGCAATTCCTGAGCACTCCAGAGTTTTGGATATAGGCTGTGGCTGGGGCCTTACTGGTATCTACCTGGCGAAAAATTACAGCGCGAAAGTTTGTGGACTGGATATAGATAAAGGTGTGGAACCTTTTTTGCGCCTACAGGCTGAAATCAATGGCTGTGAAATAGACTTTGCAGCCCGCAGTTTTCAGTCACTCCGCAAACAGGAGCTGTCCACTTTTCATACACTTATGGGTACTGATATCTGCTTTTGGGATGAATTAACGACACCACTGTTTAATCTCATCAAACTTGCCTGCAGTGCCGGCACCCAGCAGATTTTAATAGCCGATCCCGGAAGACCGCCATTTTGGGATTTGGCGGATCGATGTGTCGAGAAATTGGGTGCTGAAATTATTACTCGAAAAATCCATCAGCCGTGGAAAACTGAAAAATTTATTCTTGCCATTGGGGGTCGTGACGAATAAAAAAGACACAAAATTTATACAAAAAAAATGCCCTTTAAATAAAGGGCATTTTTCGTTTACCTACACTGCTAATTGTAATCTTTCAAATTAGAACGCCATGTTGAACTTCAAGCCGTAATGACGTGGCTTGTAGAAGGAACCGCGCATATAACCGGGTCCACGATCAGCCCAGTTGCGGACAAGTTCATCTGTTACGTTGCGCACATAGGCTTCAACTGCCCAGCGGTCTTCTTCGTTGATCAGACGCAGAGCGAAGCTGCCTGTGGCAACCGCTGCCTGACCAGAGTGCAGTGCACCCTCATCGAAATTACCTTTATCGAAGAACATTTCATCAGTCCAGTTAAGGGAAATGTATGGGCTCAGACGCAGACCATTACTGAGGAACCAGTTGTGCTCATAGTTAACAGTCGCTGAGTACTTTGGTGACCATGGCATAGCATTGCCTACGTAGCTGGTCCAACGACCTTCATCACCATTTTCATTAACTGTTTTCTCAGGGCAGTTAGTAAGACCCAAGAGCGCTCTTTCAAGACAGTACCAACCATCCTGCACATCTTCCAGCTCACGAATTTCAGAGTCCAGCCATGCAACCCAACCAGTGACTCGACCACCGTAGTAAGGCGCCCAATCAAACTCGATTTCAGCACCAATATTACGAGTCTCACCGATGTTTTGTGTAATTAGGGTACCGATATCACGGCCCACAACAACACACTGAACTGGATCAGGAGCTACTTCGCCGTCAGCAACATCAACCACTTCCTGATTTGAGCAATCTACCTGGCGGTTTTCGGTATCGATATAAGTATCAGGTACTGCAATCTCTTCGCCACTGAAGCCAACGATTGCGTAGAAAGTATCCTGCAGGTTGGTATTGTCTAGCAAAAAGATATTACCCAGAATATTCAGGCGACCGTCCAACCAGGTGCTCTTGAAGCCCAATTCATAAGTAATATTTTCTTCTGGATCGTAATCGAAGGTATCAACAATATTACAGTCACAGATATCAACTGCGTCACCGAAACCACCTGACTTGTAACCGGTTCCGATTGAGCCGTATACAAAGATATCATCACTTACCAGGTAGTCGAAACCAACCTTCCAGGTTACCTTGCTCCATTCACCTTTGTGGCTGTTATCAGAATACTGCAGACGACCAAGGAATCCATCACCAAGAGTACCCATATCGGCCGTCAGAACATCAGACTGATAAAGATCAGCTGAAGAAGTCTGAATACCGAATTTAGTCCATGCTTCATAATCAAATGATGGGCCACTTACGCCGGGCACAAAGGCAGGATCGTAAAGACCGATATTTGGCTGACGGTAGCCAGCTGTAATGTAGTTTCTGCCGCCAACATCTTCTTTGGCATCATGGGTATAGCGAGCGCCAAAGGTGTAGTTAAGCTTTTCGCTGTACTTGTAGTCAAACTGGGCAAATACCGCAGCTGACTCAACAATACGCTCAGGCTGTACAAATGACTGAGCCAGTGGCAAAACAATGCCACAGCAGAATGGATCTTCAACATCGAAACGGATTTCATTGTCTTCCTGCATCACAAACAGGCCAGTGATCCATTGTAAATCTGAATCAGAAGTCGACTTTAACTGCAGCTCCGCAACGATAGACCTGTAGTCTGAGTAGTTAGTAGTCAAAGATAGATCGTTAAACGGCTGCATTGCAGTATCTTCATAGCCGAGAGACTGAAGCAATGGCAGATTATTTACCAGGTTCGGACAAACCACCATAGTGCCATTGCCGCCCTCACAACCAGCTGGAGGTGCACCAGCTGACCACCATGTACGCATAAGACCGTAAGCGGGGTGATCGGGATCAGCGTAAACAACAGAGGCATCGTGCTCCTGAGAGCGCTGCTGACGAGAATATCCAAGACGACCCTCAAAGAGAACATCTTCGTTGATATCCCATGTCAAAACGCCGCGAATACCAACCATATTCATGTCCATCTTGCCGGGAACATTTACATTGACGTCCCACTGGCCATGATCACATGCAAAGAAAGTACCCTCTGCTTTATCACAGTCTTTCAAGCCAAGTGTGCCAGGAGAGTTGTCCTGGAAATAGTCAGCAACAAGATCCAGACTGACATCATTATTTGGCTCGAAGCGCATACCTACGCGTGCACCGTAGCGCTCTGTAGAACCGTAGGCCTCAGATGCACTGAATGGAAGAGGATTACCTTCAGCGTCCTTTTCAAGGCGACGCTGGTCAACATTGGGGATACCATCAGCTGCGATATCGCCCGAACCAATTGTCCCATCACCATCTACATCCCACTCTAGGTCGAAGGTATCTGGCATCTGGTTGTACCAGCTGTCCGATTGGTCAGCAAAGAAACTCGCACGCATAGCGATTTCATTATTAATTGGCTGATTAAACCACCCTTTTACCGCCTGCTGGTTGTACTTGCCAATTTCAACTTCAATCTTACCTTCCTGCTGATCAAAATTCGGGCGGGCACTAATAACGTTAACGCTACCAGCGGTCGAGTTACGACCAAACAGTGTTCCCTGGGGACCACGACTGATTTCAACGCGCTCAACGTCGTACATCAAGGCAAGTCCAGCCTGGGGACGCGGCGAGTAAAGGCCATCAAAGTGCATGGCGACTGTAGGATCGCCGATTTCAGTAAAGTTATTTGATGATAAACCGCGAACAACAACCTGAACACCTGAGTCGCTAGGCGACAATGCAATCTGCATATTGGGAACCATATCGCCGATATCGAGCAGGTTTTTAACACCCGCATCGTCGATAGCTTCCTGTGAAAACGCAGATACCGCAATTGCTGTTTCCATGAGCGATGTCTCACGTTTTGTCGCTGTGACAATCACCTCATCAAGCGCTTCAGCAGCCTGTCCACTCTGTGCAGAAGCCTGAACGGAGATCAGACCTGACATTGCAACTGAAAGTGCGAGTACAGACCGAGAAATACTTTTAAATTTGTACATTCTTATCTTTATCCTATGGTTAATCTAAACGATTAATTTCTTAAATTTTCAACCCCGCAACTAGTAAGTGCGGGGCTGAATTAAAACGCTTAGGCGCGGCAGCCTATGGCGCTGTGCTACCACTGTCATCGGTTACCGCAATATCTTTCACGATAACTG
>JAYOUA010000020.1:0-27159 GCA_038150705.1 Porticoccaceae bacterium
CCTACTGAAAGTGCTTTACAACCCTAGAGCCTTCTTCACACACGCGGCATGGCTGGATCAGGCTTTCGCCCATTGTCCAATATTCCCCACTGCTGCCTCCCGTAGGAGTCTGGGCCGTGTCTCAGTCCCAGTGTGGCTGATCATCCTCTCAGACCAGCTACGGATCGTCGCCTTGGTAAGCCATTACCCCACCAACAAGCTAATCCGACTTGGGCTCATCCAATAGCGCAAGGTCCGAAGATCCCCTGCTTTCTCCCGTAGGACGTATGCGGTATTAGCCTGCGTTTCCACAGGTTATCCCCCACTACTGGGCAGATTCCCAAGCATTACTCACCCGTCCGCCGCTCTACTCACACCGAAGTGCTTTCGCGCTCGACTTGCATGTGTTAGGCCTGCCGCCAGCGTTCAATCTGAGCCATGATCAAACTCTTCAGTTCAATCTGTTTAACCTCACCTGTTAAGGAGAGGGAACGGTTACGCAAAACTTGCTTTACCATTCAAAATCTCAGTTTCATAAAACTGTACGCTTATCACATTCATAAATGAATCGATGAGTTACTTACTTTATGATGTTTATTTATCCAACATCAATCAGCAAGTACCCACACGCATTGCTTGATTAACTTTTTAAAGAACGATTCGCTCATCTGAGCGGGGGGCGTATTCTATAGATCGCCGACCCTTTGTCAACAGTGAAAGTGAATTATTTAACTTTATTTTCACTCTCTGATTTTGCCGTCTGTTGCGCTTCTCAACAATGTTGTTGGGAGCGCGCATTCTAGCGTCGAAAATCTTCATGTCAACAGTTGGAATTAAATAAATTTGAAGCCTTTATTTTTCCACTTTTTGCCGCGGTTTTCTTTGCGGCTCACCCGGTTGGGAGCGCGCATTCTACAGACAGCCTGCATACTGTCAACAAGTATTTTCAATTATTTTCAGACTGTCTAAAAAGTGGTCAAAAAAGCGCCTAAACCCGCTCGAAAAGGTGGTATTTCTTCTTGCCCAGACGGACGAGAAAGAAGCGCCCGAAGAGTGCATGGTTATCTGCGAAGCATTCCTTAGCTTTCATATTGTCTACAGTGCCCTTAGAAATGCCATTTATAAACACCGAATTTCGCCTCAGGGCATCTTTTACTTCGCGACCCGCTTTGGCCATTCCGCAATCAGTCAGCAGGTTTGTTAGAGGCTTATCCACCAAATCTGCATCACTGAATTCAGATGAGGGCATCCCATCCAATCGCAGATGCTCAAAATCTCTTTCGGACAACTGATCTGGCTCACCATTAAACAGCGCTTCGGTTATTCGCAGCGCAGCAGCCAAGCCCTGCTCTCCATGCACCAACTTGGTCGCCTCTCTGGCCAACACAGCTTGCGCCTGGGGACGACCCTGAGCCTCACGGTCGGCTGCTTCGATCGCAGCTATCTCTTCAATAGAGAGGAAAGTGAAATAATGCAGGAATTTGTAGACATCTGCGTCCGCGACATTTAACCAAAATTGATAAAACGCTAGGGGGGAAGTCTTATTTGGATCAAGCCAGACTGCACCGGCTTCGGTCTTACCAAACTTTGTACCGTCGGCTTTGGTGATAAGTGGTACGGTCAATGCAAAACACTGAGCCTTATTTTGACGCCGCGCCAAATCAATACCACCAACTATATTGCCCCACTGATCACTACCACCCACCTGCATGGTGCAGTCGTATCGACGATTGAGTTCAGCAAAGTCCATTCCCTGCAACAGGGCATAGGAAAACTCGGTAAAGGATATACCTGTCCCCTCGCGCTCCAGACGCTGCTTTACTGACTCTTTATTGATCATATTATTGACCGAAAAATGCTTGCCTACGTCACGCAGGAATTCCAGCGCAGACATCTCGGCTGTCCAGTCGAGATTATTGGCGACAATCGCCGAGTTCTCACCACAGTCAAAATCAATAAACTGGCTGACCTGGCTTTTAATCTTGTCGGCCCAACCAGAAATCACATCTGGCGTATTCAGTTTGCGCTCAGCGGCCTTAAAACTCGGATCGCCAATCAATCCTGTTGCCCCACCCACCAGAGCAATTGGCCTGTGGCCAGCCTGCTGAAATCGTTTCAAAACCAGTAGCGGGACAAGATGACCGAGATGCAGGCTATCTGCGGTGGGATCAAACCCGCAATAGAGCACACGGGGCTCATCCAGATGCGTTTCTAATTCTTCTTCTGCAGATACCTGCGCGACAAGGCCTCGCTGGCGCAATTGATTGATTAACTGACTGCCACTTTGATTCATCGGAACTGATTTCACTGGTCACTAATTAGGAGCGCCAACTCTACACATTGAGGGCGCAAATACAAGATTTTCTCACCTACATATATCGCGCTACTCTGATCAGGCTCTCAGTTAACTGCCGAAAAGCTCGAGCTTGTCTCTGTAACTTGTTAATTTATTGAGCTAAACTGGCCAAAATTTCACAGCATTGGCTATTTATGGCAATGAAGAAACTGCACAAAACGGTTAGTTTTATGCATTCGATTCTCAGGAACTTTCCGCGACAACATCTCATTATGGCCTCGGCCATTGGCTGTTGCTTGCTGGTTCTGGCGCTCTACCCGGTTAGCGATGCCGAAGCCAATCGCCAGCTTGCAGAGCCTGTAGCAATACCCGTTGCTGCGCAACCAGCAACAATTCCTTCGGAAGAGATAAAACCAACACTTGTATGGACTGAACAGCAAGTCTCCTCCGGCGACAGCCTCTCTACCTTATTTACTCGCGCAAAACTCACTGCGGCGGATGTCTATCAGGTCTCTACATCGCCAGATGGCAAGCTTCTGCGCAACCTCTATCCTGGCGAACTGTTTCGCTTTGGCGTCGACAACTCTGGACAGCTTCAGGAATTACATCATATACAGTCGAAACTGGTCAGCCGGGTATTTATTCGAGATGGCGAAAACTACAGCTCCGAACAGCGGGTGCTGGAACCAGACACATTGTTAAATTATCGCGAGGGGGTTATTAAGGACTCTCTCTATATGTCGGGCCTCGAGGCTGATCTGCCCGACAAGCTGATTATGGAGTTGGCCAATATCTTTGCCTGGGATATTGATTTTGTCTTCGATATTCGCAAGGGAGACGCCTTTTCGCTGCTGTTTGAAGAACAGTTTCTCGACGGCGAGAAATTTCGGGTCGGCGATATTGTTGCCGCCACATTTACTAATCGCGGCAAGACCTATCAGGCGGTTCGCTATACTAACGACCAGGGTGTAACCAATTATTACACGCCAGAGGGGCTGAGCATGCGCAAAGCCTTCCTGCGCACGCCCCTAGATATCTTTCGCATCAGCTCGGGATTTAACCTCAAGCGAAAACACCCTATCCACAAAAAGATTAAAGCTCATCGCGGCGTGGATTATGCTGCGCCGACAGGTACGCCGGTTTATGCTGCCGGCGATGGCAAAGTTATCGCCGCCGGCTATAGCAAACCCAACGGGAACTATGTCTTTATCCAGCACGGCCAGACCTACATTACCAAGTATGTCCACCTGCATAAGAAAAAAGTGCGCAAGGGACAGAGCGTTCGCCAGCGACAGTTGATTGGCACTGTTGGCTCAACCGGCTATGCAACTGGCCCGCACCTGCACTATGAATTTTTAGTCAATGGCGTTCATCGCAATCCGCGCACAGTAAAGCTGCCACAGGCCGACCCAATACCTAAAAGTGAGCTAGCGGCATTCCAAACTGCCACCCAACCAATGCTTAAACAGCTGGCGCAGTCCGGGGGCACAACCCGTTTTGCCAGAGGCGGCGCTGACACTGATAGTATTAGCGGCACCTCCAGTGCCAACTAGGCACCTCTAATGGATAACGCGACTATCTATCTGGGATTGATGTCCGGCACCAGTATCGACAGCATTGATGTCGTGGCTGTTGATTTTAACCGGGATAGACCAAATCTTATTGGCTCACACTCGCACCCGATACCGGAAAACCTCAAGCAGCAGATCCTCAGTCTATGCCTGCCCGGCAGTGACAGCGTGCAACTCTACTGCGAGACCGACAACTTACTCGGGAGGTTATTTGCCGAAGCTGCGCTGGCATTAATGACCGCTCTCAATATCAAGCCGAAACAGATTGCCGCTATTGGCAGTCATGGACAAACCGTGCGCCACGCGCCGCCAATGGGCGACAACCTTGCCTACAGCCAACAAATTGGCGATCCAACCGTCATCGCTGCGCAAACAGGCTGTCCTGTCGTTGCCGATTTCCGGCGCGCCGATATGGCACTGGGCGGCCATGGTGCACCTCTGGTACCGGCTTTTCACCAGCGGCTTTTTTCACAGCCCGAAAAGAACCGCGTTATCCTGAATATTGGCGGTATCGCCAATATTACCGTGCTCGCCGCCAATGGCGACTGCTGTGGCTTTGATACCGGACCGGGGAATATATTGCTGGATAGCTGGTGCCAGCTCCACCGGGGCACTGCCTTCGATAATAACGGCGACTGGGGTGCTGGCGGAACTGCGGACAGCTCACTGCTCAAGCAGCTTAAATCCCACCACTTTTTTGCCCAGCCTGCGCCCAAGAGCACTGGCCGCGAGGAGTTTAATCTGGCCTGGCTCAACGGCCAGCTTATCGAGTTTGATTTGCCCGCCGAGGATATTCAGGCAACCCTGATGCAGCTCACCGCTGACAGCATCTCCGACCAGATTAATAACCTCGACCTGCCGATTAGTGAGGTCTTTGTCTGCGGAGGGGGTGTCTCTAATCGCGCGCTAATGGATCTGCTTGCCAAGGCCTTACCGCAAACAGGCCTCGACTCAACAGCGCAGCTGGGGCTTGATCCAAACTGGGTGGAAGCCTGCGCCTTTGCCTGGTTGGCCAAGCGCCGCATTGAAAATAAAACGGGTAATCTGCCAGCGGTAACTGGTGCCAGCAGAGAGACTATTTTAGGCGGACTGTTCTTGCCCTGAGTTCAAAATAACTCGTACTGCTGATCCTCAAGCAACCGGCTGATCTCCACCGGGCCAAAAGGTACGGTGCTGACAAAGGGAAATAAGATCGATATATCCAACCCCTCAGACTCATAACTCACCTGGCAAACTCTAATATATGTCACCTCAAAGACTGAAAGCCGCGTGATGCATTCATCCTAAATAGAAAAAGAGGCGCCACAACCGCATGTGGTGGAGGCATTCGGGTTGGTGATCAAAAATCTCGACCCCATCAATCCCTCTTCATAGTCGACGGTCGATCCAGCCAGATACTGATAGCTGAGTGAGTCGATCAACACAGTGATGCCATCGCGAGTCACCGCGGTGTCATCTTCAGCCATGACATCTTCAAAGGAGAATCCATACTGAAACCCCGAACAGCCACCGCCGGTAACATAGACGCGCAACTTCAGCTCTTCGTTATCCTCTTCTAGTTTGAGGCTCTGCACCTTGGCTACCGCGCTTTCAGTAACCTCTAGCACTGAGGGTGTAAATGTTTCAATACCTGACATTTTTTCTCCGTGTTTAGTTTAAATTGCTTCGTCGCGACCGCTTGGGAATTCTGAGATATTTGTGGACGCCGAATGATAAACAAAACTGCCTGTAACTTCAGCGCCTTTCTCAATTCCTATCAAGTTATAGTGTAAATTCCCTTCGATCACCGCCTTGGCAGCTAATTCAACCAGCTCGCTGGCGTGAAGATCGCCTTTAACATGTCCATTGACAATAATCGTGGCAACCTCGATATCACCCTCTACCCTACCGCTCTGCAAAATCCTGACTTTGGGCTGATCGCCCTCACCGCTAATTTTACCAATCACCTCTCCCTCAATCTCGAGATTACCTGTAAAACTAATATCGCCAGCTATCTTTGTGCCGGCAGCAATTAACGTTGTGGTGCCGGCACCAAAACCACTGTCATTTTTAAAGCTTTTTGAAGCAAACATGTTTTACCCCTCAATTTTCCAATCATACTTTTTATCGAATTGCGTCTTTTCCATCCACGGATAGCGTAGCGTTATTCGTACCTGACTGGGCTCAAAGTTATACGGCAGCGTAATAACGCCCCGATTGATTGAGAAATATTTAAACGCCATTTTAAGTGGTAACTTTTCAACGCCGGGATCAAGTTCCGCAAGCGAAAATTTCGTCTCTTTCCCATCGAGTAATCCCGAAACCCAAAAAGTTGCCAGGACACTCAGGGTCTTCATCTTCTCGGTTTTTTGCCTGGCCACCCAGCGATAACTGACCCGACCATCTTCCAGCCTGTCCAACCTGAGGTCTGCCACTGAGAGGCCATTGGGCTGGCTGCCATCCTGAAGCAGCTCGCGATAGAGCTTTAATTCCTCGTCGCGCTGATAAATATTCTTCTGCAGAACGAGCATTTCCTGACGAGTATTTTCCAGCGCCGCAGAATCCACTTGCAGGCTAAGTTCGACGCGACTCAGCTGTTGCTGCTGAAGGGCAACTGTTTTTTCAAGCTTGTTCGCCAAGGCTTCGAGGCGTGTCTTCTCCAGCATTTCATCCTGGAGAATACCTCTCTCTGAAGATTTGCCAAAAAAGAAGGCTCCGGTCATAAGCGCGGCAACCACCACCAGCAGCAGGTATACCAGCTGTGGCCGGTAGGGAAGAACGATGGATTTTACCTCGTTCATCAGGGCAACAATGCGGGCGCCAATAGCCCTGAATTTTCGGCCAATCCAAACATGATATTCATACATTGAATACCCTGACCTGAGGCACCTTTGGTCAGGTTATCTTCAACAACCAGAACTACTACCTTGTTGCCGCCATCGGGACGATAAACTGCGATTTGGCAAATATTGGAGCCGCGCACCGAGCGGGTTTCTGGATGATTGCCAGCGGGCAGCACATCGACAAAGGGCTCATTCTGATAGCGCTGTTCAAAGAGCGACTGGATATCAACTTCTTTAGTCAGGTTGGCGTACAGTGTGGTATGAATGCCTCTGTTTATGGGTAATAAATGAGGCACAAAAGTCAGGTTGATATCACCAGTATTAGAGCTTGCGGCGGCAATATCACCAAGCCCCTGAACAATTTCCGGCTGGTGACGATGACCGGATGCAGCATAGGCCTTAAAGCTGTCACTCATCTCGGAATGCAATGTGCCAACACTCGCCTGACGGCCTGCACCGCTAACCCCTGAAGCTGAGTTGGCAATTAGGTCACCAAGATCAATACAGCCCGCTTCTAGCAGCGGCAGAAACCCGAGCTGAACACTGGTTGGATAACAGCCCGGGCAGGCAATAAGGCTGGCATCTTTAATTGCTTCACGATTCACCTCGGGTAGGCCATAGACCGCTTGGGGAATTAAGTCGCGGGCACTGTGGGCCTGCCCGTACCAGCTCTCCCAGAGATCTGCATCGCGAATTCTAAAATCTGCAGAAAGGTCGATAACCTTGACGCCGCGCGCCAATATATCTGCCACCATACTCTGCGCTACACCATGGGGCGTGGCAAAAAACACCACATCGCAGTTGGCCAGCTCATCGGCATTGGGCGCCGAAAAGGCCAAATCTACTATACCTCTCAAATTAGGATACAAATCTGCAACGGGCCTTCCGCTTTCACTGCGCGAAGTAATAAGCGTTACCTCTGCCTGTGGGTGGCCAGACAATAGCCTTAAAAGTTCAACGCCGGTATATCCGGTTGCACCTACAATTCCAACTTTAATCACGTGTCTTCTCTTTTCATTATCCAGAACTAAATCATCGGTCTATAATACCCGAATATTTGCTATCTGTGCTTTTATCGGCGTTTTTAACAGCCGTGCGACCAACAATTAATACAGGGGTTTTAAATGTACGCTTGGGTTCTGTCCTTCCATTTAATCGCCGTTATCTGCTGGTTTGCCGCCCTGTTTTATCTGCCGCGCCTGTTTGTCTACCACGCGATGTCTGAAGATACCTTGAGCCTTGAACGATTCAAGCTGATGGAGCGCAAACTTTACAATGGCATTGCTACCCCCTCAATGGTCGCCACGCTGATCTTTGGCGGCTGGCTGGTTGCGCTCAATCCTGAATACTATATAAGCCAACTGTGGTTTCAACTTAAAGCGCTGTTGGTGGCTGTGCTAATTGGCTATCACTTTGCCTGCTGCGTCTACATGAAACAACTAAACCACGACAGCTGCACCAAGTCCCATGTGTTTTTTCGCCTGTTCAATGAAATTCCCGTGCTGTTTTTGGTGGCCATTGTGATTCTGGTTATTGTGAAGCCCTTTACCTAAAGGACTCTTGCCAAGAACTTTCCATTTTAGGCTTTATTTCTAAACTATACCTAAAACCCGCTGCCGGGCTGATCAAGATAGCGCTGCTCTGCCGCGGTACTCTCTCTACCGAGAATAGCATTGCGGTGAGGATAGCGACCAAACTGCCGAATTACCGAGCGATGGCGATGGGCAAAATCGACAAACCGCAAAAAGGTATCGCCCTCTTTTCTTCCCACCAACTGCGCCAGCTCAGTAAACTTTTTCACCGAGAGATCCTGCATCTCAGTGGATTCCGAATGTTCCAGTGGCAGATAAAAAAATACTCGGCATATAAAGGGTAGCTCGAGATCCTGCTCTAAAGTCAGACCTTGAAGGCACCAGCTTAAGGCCAGCGCGTCCTGGGCAAATGCCCGAGCTGTGTCGCGATACATATTGCGTGAAAACTGATCCAAAACAATGATTGCGGCAAGCCGACCTCTGGGACTCTCAAGCCAGTGTTGATAATCGCCGCTGACCAGCATCTGTAATCCGTCGGCAAACTTTTGTCGTATCAGAGCATCAGTCTGCGGATGTTTTCGCCACCAGAGTGGTGATTGGCGTGCAGCCAATTTTGGATCACTGAGATCTTCGCCAAACCAAAACTCTATGACTTGCTCTATTTCCATGAATATTGTCCTTTAGATAGTCCTTCAGATAGCATCAGCAGGATTTATTCAGGATAATACAAACTCAATAGTTTTGCCCTACAGTAGCTTCCACCCTTTCAGGAAAACCAAATGACACAATCGCGCTCCAAACAACTCTTCAAAGCGGCACAGAAACATATCCCCGGCGGGGTGAATTCTCCAGTGCGCGCCTTTCGTGCTGTAGGTGGAACACCAGTATTCTTTGAGCGTGCCCAGGGTTCATATATGTTCGACGCTGACGGTAAGCGCTACATCGACTATGTCATGTCCTGGGGGCCGATGATTTTGGGCCACGGTCATCCGGTCGTTTTAGACGCTATTCGCGAGCAGCTGGAAAAAGCTATGACCTTTGGCACCCCTACCGAACTGGAAATTTCACTGGCGGATAAAATCTGCGAGCAGGTTCCGGGTATGGATATGGTGCGTATGGTCAATTCTGGCACCGAAGCAACCATGAGCGCTATACGTCTGGCGCGGGGCTATACCGGCCGCGATAAAATTGTAAAGTTTGAAGGTTGCTACCATGGCCATTCAGATTCCCTGCTGGTAAAAGCTGGCTCCGGCGCCCTTACCCTGGGTGTTCCAAGCTCGCCCGGCGTTCCCGCGTCTCTGGCAGATCACACAGTGACTCTGAACTATAACGACATTGAGCAGGTTAAACAGACCTTTGCCGAGATCGGCGAACAGGTTGCCTGCATTATTGTTGAGCCGGTTGTCGGCAATATGAATTGCGTACCGCCAATTCCTGGATTTTTGCAAGCCCTGCGCGAGTGCTGTACGGCATCCGGTGCAGTATTGATTATTGATGAAGTGATGACCGGTTTCCGCATCGGTTCTCAGGGTGCCAGCGCCTACTACAATATCGAACCAGATCTAATCTGCCTGGGTAAGGTGATTGGCGGTGGCATGCCGGTTGGTGCCTTTGGTGGCAAGCGCGAGATTATGGAACAGATTTCACCTCTGGGGCCGGTCTATCAAGCCGGCACCTTATCTGGCAACCCGGTGGCTATGGCTGCAGGCCTAGCAACCCTCAACCAGGTTTCACAGCCGGGCTTTTTGGAGCCGCTGGTTGCCCATACAGATCAACTAGTCAACGGACTTCGCGAGCGTGCCGCTGCTGCAGGTATTCCTATGAGCAGCAACCATGTAGGTACCATGTGGGGGTTATTCTTCACTGAAGAAGAGAAAATTATTAATTATCCTCAGGTGATGAACTGCGACACAGAGCGATTCTCAACATTTTTCCACGGTATGTTAGATGAGGGTATCTATCTGGCACCGGCTTCCTATGAAGCGGGCTTTATGTCTGCTGCGCATACGGATGAGGATATTCAATATACGCTGGATGCCGCTGAGCGCGTATTTAAAACTCTGTAAAAATAGTCGGTAAAACAAACACTCAGGCTTATAGATACTATATAGGTATGCTGTTGCTGTGATTTTTCCGTATCATGGCGCAGTGGTGACAAGACGAAAATATTTTTTGGAGTACTGATGAGCTTTTCAAGCAACCGTGGCGCCTACCCCTATACCAGAATGCGCCGGACGCGCTCTGCGGATTTTGCCCGTCGTCTGATGTGCGAATCCTCACTTAGCGTCAATGACCTGATTCTGCCGCTTTTTGTTATCGAGGGTTCCAACCAGAGAGAGGCTGTAGCCTCTATGCCCGGCGTCGAGCGCCTGTCTATCGATCTGCTGGTCGAGGAGGCCTGCGCTGTTGCCGCTCTGGGTATCCCCGCTATCGCGCTGTTTCCGGTAACCCCGGAGGACAAAAAATCCCTGCTTGCTGAAGAGGCATACAATCCTCAAGGTCTGGCACAGCGCGCGGTTCGCGCCATTAAAGCAGCTGCACCCGAGCTGGGCGTAATCACCGATGTCGCACTAGATCCTTTTACCACCCACGGACAGGATGGCATTATTGATGAACAGAGCGGCTATGTACTCAACGATATCACTGTCGAAACCCTCGCCAAACAAGCCTTATCCCATGCCCAGGCCGGTGCCAATATAGTAGCCCCTTCGGATATGATGGATGGGCGCATCTGTGTAATCCGCGAAGAGCTGGAAGAGCAGGGTTTCGTCAACACGATGATTATGGCCTATGCCGCCAAGTACGCTTCCAGCTACTACGGCCCTTTTCGCGATGCGGTCGGCTCAGCCGGCAATATTAAAGGCGGCGATAAGAAAACCTATCAGATGGATCCGGCCAATAGCGATGAAGCGCTCCATGAGTGCGCACTGGATCTGGAAGAAGGTGCCGATATGATTATGGTTAAACCCGGCATGCCTTATCTGGATATAGTGCGACGGGTTAAAGATGAGCTAAAAGCGCCTACCTTTGCCTACCAGGTTAGCGGTGAGTACGCGATGCACTGTGCCGCTTTTGAAAATGGCTGGCTGCAACGCGACGCGGTTATTCTGGAATCCCTGCTGGCCTTTAAGCGCGCCGGTGCCGATGGCATTCTCACCTACTTTGCCAAACAGGCCGCCGAGCTGCTCAAGCCTTAATAATGCTTAGAGTCGATAAATATATTAGCAATGCTACGGATCTTTCGCGCTCCGACGTTAAGCGCCTAATCAAACATGGTGAAGTGACTGTCGACGACGAACCGGTAACCAATCCGGCACAAAAAGTCGCCGGCAGCGAAGAGATCTGCATCGAAGGCTCGGCGATCAGCATGCCGCAAAACCGCTACTTTATGCTTAACAAACCTGCCGGAGTGGTCTCGGCTACAAAAGACCACAATAACAGCACCGCCCTCGACCTAATCTATGAACACCGCAGTAGCGAACTGCAAATTGCCGGACGACTGGATATAGATACTACCGGGCTGCTGTTAATCACCGATGACGGGCAGTGGAACCACCGCCTGACATCGCCACGCAGTGATTGCCAAAAGATATATCAAGTTAAACTGGCAGTGCCCATCAGTTCCGACTATCAGGATAAGCTTACCAAGGGCATTTGGCTGGAGGGAGAAAAACATCGCTGCCGGCCAGCAATCATGGAAATTATCGATGACCAGCATGTGTTACTGAGCATTGCTGAAGGAAAGTACCATCAGGTCAAGCGCATGTTTACTGTACTGGGCAATCATGTCGAGGCTCTGCATCGCATCCAGGTCGGCGGCATCATTTTAGACGAAGATCTCGAACCGGGGGATTATCGCCCATTGACTGAACGGGAAGTTGCCAGTATCTATGGATGATCAAAGTGTTGAATTACTGGTTCAGCAGCTCTCTCATATTCAGGGAAAGTGCCTTATTGTCGCCGATGAAAACTGGGCGGCAACCTCATGGCATACCATCGCCCATTCGGGCAGCTCAAATCGCACTCTTTACAGCAACCGCTATGAAATAGCCGAAAGCGCTAGGCAGGCAGACATTGAAACCTGCTTCAATGACTTTGATTTTTCCACACTTGAGGCGGCCAGTTTTGATCACATTCTGTTTCGCGTCTCCAAAGAGCGACCTGTGAGCCACCATATTATCAATCAGGCCTCTGCACTGCTGGTAACTGAAGGTAAATTACTTCTCAGCGGCGAAAAAAGCGACGGCGTTAAAACTTACGCAGAGAACGCCTGCAAACTATTTGGCGATCGCTGCAAGCCGCAGAAAAATGGCAACTATTATCTCGCCACTATCACTAAATACGCTGTCAGCCACAAGCTGCTCGACGATAAAGATTATTTAAAACTGCGGCCTCTTAAAAGCAACACCGAGCTGCCATTACAAAGTAAACCGGGAATTTTTGGCTGGAATAAAATTGATCAGGGCAGTGCATTTTTAATTGAGCATTTGCCAACTTTTCTTCGGTCTTATACCGCCGCTAAAACACCACAGTCTCTTCTGGATCTGGGCTGCGGCTATGGTTATTTAAGCTGCGCAGCCAGTCTGCATGGCTTTCAACAGATAACTGCAACCGATAATAACGCCGCGGCTCTCAGGGCCTGCGAATCAAACTTTGACAGCTTAAAGATTGATGGAGAAATTGTTGCTGGCGACGCAGGCAGTCAGCTCAATAAAAAGTTCGATGCGATTATCTGCAATCCGCCTTTCCACCAGGGCTTTAATATAGATAGCGCACTGACAAATAAATTTCTTAACGCCAGCAAACGTCTGTTAGCCCCTTCAGGTAAAGCACTATTTGTAGTGAATAACTTTATCCCACTGGAAAAAAAGGCCAGGGATTATTTTGCCAGTGTAGAAGAAGTAGCCAGAAGCGGCTCATTCAAACTTATAAAAGTCTCCCAATAACCGCTCGATATTGCCAAGCATCGCGACCGCTAAGAACTTAAAACCCCATAACCTGCTTAATAATCTCATTTTTCACCGGCTTCAATTTATCAACCTGGCTTAATCCCATATTGCGCAACAACCGCACCGCCAGATTATCAGCCGCAAAAAGCCGCTTAAAACCTTCCATCGCCGCCATCATCGCCAGGTTCTCAGGTTTGCGCTGACGCTGATATTTATTCAGCGTGAGCAGCGATCCTAGGTCATTTCCGCGCCTGGCAGCAGCCGAGAGCGTCTCGACCAGCGCGGCAACATCTGCAAACCCCAAATTGACTCCCTGCCCCGCCAGCGGATGAATAGTATGGGCAGAGTCACCCAGCAGAGCGACTCGCTCAAGCACATAATCACTTGCATGGCGTTGCCGCAGGGGAATAGAAAAACGTTTATCTGTGGCAATAATCTTACCCAGACAGTGTTCACTGCCAAGACTTAAAGTCCGGCAAAATTCAGCATCATTCAGAGCCATCAAACGCTCGGCTTCATGAGTCTCCTGTGACCAGACCAGAGAACAGTAATGCGTGTCACCAGCTTTATTCAGCGGCAGTAAGGCCAGCGGACCAGTCGGCATAAACCGCTGCCAGGCGGTCTGCTGATTGTCTCGCTCGGTTTGCACCGTGGTAACGATTGCGCTATGGCCGTAGTCCCACTCACGGGTGGGGAAATTAAACTGTTGGCGAATCGCTGAATTACCCCCGTCGGCAGCGACGAGCAATGGTGCAGATAATGCTCGACCATCCTCTAGCATCACCGTTACCTGAGTCTGTGAGTTGCTGTAGCTGGCAACTGTTACCGGGCAGAGAAAATCAATATTACTCAGCTGTTGAATAGGCTCAAGTAGTGTCTCAACCACCAGAGAATTTTCAACAATATGCCCCAGATTGGGTTGGTGAACATCCTTGCAGTTAAAGCGAATTCGCCCCGTTCCCTCGGCATCCCAAACATCCATAACTGTGTAAGGGCTGATTCTTTTTTCGATTAGTTGCTCCCAGGCTCCGCAGCGCTCCAACAGATTGCGCGATTTTTCGGTAAGTGCGGCAACCCGTGGATCAAAATTATCAGGGCTATAAGCTGTTGCCTGCCGCGCCTCCAACAGCGCAATTTTAAGCTCGGGGTTAGCTCGGGCCAAAAGGTTTGCGAATGCCGCACCGACCATGCCGGCACCGACAACTATGACGTCGTATTGACGATTTTTTAGCTCAACCACGACTCGCCTCCTGGGCTGCTAACCCCATGCCAAAGCGCGCAAAACGACTGCGCAGCCCGGAAATAAGATCCATTGCCAGCAACCCGGAATTGCGCCCCAACGCAACGGCAGATGATGTCTGGGCAAAAAGCTTTGGTAAATTATCACTAAATCTCAGGGTATTCTGCTGATCAGCTAGCTGTCGTTGCTGATAGGATTCGAGAGTTTCCAGCGCGGCGAAATCATTACCGGCAGATCTGGCACCACCCAATACTTCGGCCAACACCGCAGCATCGCGCAGGGAGAGATTGAAGCCCTGCCCGGCTACCGGATGCAGACTATGCGCCGCGTTACCAAGCACAACCAGATTGCGGCGCACCTGCTCAGTCGAAGTGGTTAACGCCAGCGGATAGGCATAGCGCTCACCCACCTGTTCGAGCATGCCCAACCTATAGCCAAAGCGCTCTTGGAGGGTTTGAAGAAATTCTTGGTCGCTTGCCGCCATGATTCTTGCGGCTTTTTCGCTGGGCTCTGTCCACACCAGGGCGCAGCGTGCTCTGCCCTGGTAGTCTGGAAGCGGCAGCATGGCCATAGGTCCCTGATCGGTGAAGCGCTCATAGGCAACACCCTCGTGGGGCTTTTCGAGAGCTATATTGGCAATTATTCCCTGCTGCCCGTAGGGCTGCTGGTTACTGTGGATACCGATTTTCTGTGCGGTTTGCGAGTTGGCACCGTCGGCAATCACTACCAGAGAGGATTCAATTGCGCGCTCACTTCCCTCCAGTGTCAGGCGCATACCTCCCTTGAGCGGCACAATGGATGCTACCTGCGCTGGCGCCACGACCTCCACCGAGGCTGCAGCCAACTGCTCTACGAGCACCGAACCTATCCATTGATTTTCGAGCACATAACCCAGCGCCTCGACACCGGCCTCCTGTGCATCAATTCTTGTCAGCCCCATATGACCGCGATCACTGACATGAATTTTTTCAATCTTGCAGGCCTGTAATTGCAGCGCCGACCAGAGACCCGCGGTCTCAAAAATCTTGCGGCTGCTCCAAGACAGCGCCGTGGAGCGTGCATCAAAGCTGGGACGATACTCGGCTTTATCCGCTTGCTGGTAAGCCTGCGCCTCCAGCAGCAGGACTTTCCATGGATGCTGTTGCTTGGCAAGCAGAAGCGCCAAGCTAATACCCACCATGCCACCGCCGACAATAATAATGTCATAACTGGTGCTGATGCATTTCGGTGCTGCTGTCTCGCTCACATTTAGCCTGCCATCAGTAATTCAATTTCGCTGCGCTTTTTTGGTACGCCAGCAGTTAAATCATCGCAGCCGGTGTTGGTCACTGCGACATTATCCTCGATACGCACTGCCAGCCCGCGCCATTTTTCAGCAACCATTTTATTGTCCGGCGCAATGTAAATGCCCGGCTCAACGGTTAACACCATGCCCGGCTCAAACTCTCGCCACTGGCCATCAATTTTATAGTCCCCGACATCGTGCACATCCATACCCAGCCAGTGACCGGCACTGTGCATGTAGAAATCACTGCAGGCATGACGCTCAATCAGCTCACTGGTATCGCCAGAGAGGATGCCCAGATCGCTCAGTCCCTCAGTAATCACGGCAATCGTTGTGCGGTTGGCAACGTTGTAAGCAGCACCGGGAACAATGGACGCCATCGCCTGCAACTGGGCCTCCAGGACGATATCGTAAAGAGCGGCTTGCTCGCGACTGAACTTGCCATTGATCGGGAAGGTGCGGGTGATATCAGCAGCATAATTCTCATATTCACAGCCAGCATCAATTAGCACCATGTCGCCATTGTTAATTTTTTCGCGGTTTTCAATATAGTGCAGTATGCAGCCGTTTTTACCACCGCCAACAATACTGGTATAGGCTGGAGCAGTGGCACCGGAAACCATAAATTCATGCTCGATTTCTGCCTGTAGCTGATACTCGAAGATGCCGGGTTTTGCAGCACGCATGGCGCGGCAATGGGCGCGCGCGGAAATCTCTCCAGCTTTGCGCATCAGCTTTAGTTCCGCAGCGGTTTTGATCAGGCGCATCTCGTTGACGATATGATCCAGGTCGACAAATTCTCCGGGCGCTTCAGAGCCGCGAATATCACTGACCCATCCCATTAGCTGGCGGTCAAAATCAGCATCTTTGCCGATAGAATAGTAGACGCGGTCTTTTCCCTCTAACAGGCCGGGCAAAATGTCGTCCAGATCGCCAATTGGAAAAGCATCATCCACGGCAAAACCGGCAACTGCACCCTCTGGGCCAACCCGGTAGCCATCCCAGGTTTCACGCAGTTTGTCCTTTTCACGGCAAAATAAAATCGATTCGCCCCGCTCACGCCCGGGAATTAACACTAATACGGATTCCGGCTCGGGGAATCCACAGAGATAGCTAAGATTGGCCGCCTGTTTGTAGGGGTAGAGAGTGTCTCGGGAACGAATTTTTTCCGCCGCCGCAGCAATAATCGCAATGCTGTTGCCCTGCATGGTCGACATGAGCTCTCTGCGCCTTGCGGTATATTCTCTGGCGGTGATCATATTCTCAATACCTTTTACCCAATACCCTATACCCACTTCACTGCGTTGCTTTTGATCTGTGACTTTTTCCCGATCGCGCGTTGATATCGACTAGTTTAATGAAGGGTGGGTTCTGCACTTGAGCCTGAGTCCGGGTGTAGATCAGAGAATATCAACTGTACGGCAATGCGAATATACTCGATTAACTCCGCGTAATCGCGCTCGCCATCTTCTTCATCAGTATCAAAATCCACCGAAATCTGTCCTATGGCAGCTATATCCTGAAGGGCTTCCTTGGCGTCCTCGGAAACCTCAAATTCGCTGCTCATGCCTTCACCGAGACCGGAAATATAATTGCTGCACCAGGCACCCACAGCGACTAAACGCTCGGGCAGAGGCAGTTCGTCGTCGGGCAGGATGGGTTTAAAGAGAAAGGAGATATCTTCAAGGCTAGTCAGCGACTCTTCATAGAAATCACGAAGCGGATTTTCGGCTGCCTCGCTCTGCTCTTCAGTGAGCCCCAACCAATTGGTCGATGTAGTTATCAGCGTCTCCAGAGGCATAGTTCCGCAACACAGGCGACCGCACAAAAAGCCGTGAAATCCGGATGGATCGGCCTTAACCTGCAGTGCAAAGAATAAGTCTTCCAGCTGTTCAAATGTCATCTAACTTCCCCCGAAATTTAGCGTTTATCCTAACATTCTATAAATAGCACTGCACGCCAGTTTATTAATCTTGTAATTGACCAAATCCGCCACAATGCCTATAGTTAGCCGGTTTCAAGTGGTAAATACGAAAAGCCTTCTGCTTATGATTGGTTATGAAAATCTAGAACAAAAACTCGATAGCTTGATTGAGCTCTGTCAGCAGCTTAAGCATGAAAACCAGGCGCTGCGCGAGCGCGAGTCTGCCCTGTCTGGCGAACGTGGCAAATTGATGGAGCAAAATGAGATGGCGAGACAAAAAATCGAAAACATGATCAATCGTCTACGCAACCTCAATGCAGAGTAACTATGTCATCCATATCCCTTAAAATACGCATTCTCGACAAAGAGTACCAGGTCAACTGCAAGCCAGAAGAGCGCGAGGCTCTGGAGCTATCCGCAAAACTTCTGGATGAGAAAATGGAAGAGATTCGTCGCGGCTCGCATCTTATCGGAGTTGAGCGTATTGCGGTTATGGCAGCGTTAAATCTTGCCCATGACCTGATTCGCAGTGAACAGAACGTAAAAGCGGATGAACAGACATCTCACCTGCTGCAATCAATGAATTCCAAGCTAAACTCAGTGCTCCTGGATCTTAACGGCTGATCTCAGTCACGGTTTTTTTGCGGAATATCCCTTCATCAGCATTGAAATCCACCTTTTAAATGCCCCTTTTTTCTCACTCTGCTATAATTTGACACTCCTGGGGTGTTCGCCAGTCAAGAAGTCCCTGAGCCGATAATTATTATTCGGTTTTTCTCCGTCAATGTTGTTGTGCACTTCCGTGCGTCGGAAAGCCTGATATATTGCGAGCGAAGCCACCTTGAACTCTTCGGTTCAAGGCCACGTTGACAGCGGCACCCTGGGGTTTATTAAAAGAAATACAGCAAAAAAGCGCCTTACAATAACGGTTGCCTGCCAATGAACAATGGCGAGATACGCAAAACTATTCGTGCCAAGCGCCGCGCATTAACCACTGCTCAGCAGCGGACTGCGAGCGTAAATCTTGCCGCCCTTGTCTCACAACAGAATTTTTTTCTGCGCGCGAAACGTATCGGTATCTATCTTGCCAATGATGGTGAAATCGATCCCTCGCTGTTGATGGGCATAGCACTGAATGCCAACAAGGCGTGCTTTCTACCGATCCTTCATCCACTGCAGTTTAATCGTCTCTATTTTGGCCAGCACCGCGAGGGGGGGGCTCTGAAACCCAATCGCTTTGGCATCTTGGAACCGCAGTTCAGCGCGACAACAATCGCGCCAATCTGGACCTTGGATTTAATCTTGCTACCGCTGGTGGCATTTGATCGCAGTGGTAGCAGAATTGGTATGGGCGGTGGATTTTATGATCGCACGCTGGCAACCTGCATCAACCACCCTGCCCGGCCGAGCCTGATTGGACTGGCCCATGGCTGCCAGGAAATTGACCGTATTTCACAGCAGCGCTGGGATATTCCGTTGGATAAAATTATCACTGATCGCGAAATTATCCACGCCTAGGAGATTACAGAAATGGATCCTCAGGAGCCGAGAAAAAACTGGTAGGCTTCATTATCAGTCTCATTAACATACTGATAACCCAGCTTATCGAGGAAGCCCGAGAGCTTTTTGACATCCTTTTTCGTTGCCTGCACACCCACCAAAACCCGACCAAATGCCGAGCCATGGTTGCGGTAGTGAAACATCGAAATATTAAAGCCACTGCCTAACTGGTTGAGGAAATTCAGAAGGGCGCCAGGGCGCTCAGGGAATTCAAATCTGAACACCTGCTCTTCGCCCACCTGCGGTGAACGACCGCCAACCATATGGCGAATGTGCAATTTGGCGACCTCGTTTTCAGTCATATCCGCAACCTGGTAGCCTTTGCTGCGCAGGTCTTCGACCAGCTGGTGACGATCTTCATCACCGGTCACCTGGGCACCGACGAAAATATGTGCCTGGCTGACATCGCTGTAACGATAGTTAAATTCCGAGATATTGCGCTTTTGCATGGCCGTGCAGAAGGCCTTAAAGCTGCCAGGCTTCTCATCGATGGTCACCGCCAATACCGCCTCGCGCTTTTCACCAATTTCAGTGCGCTCGGAGATGTACCGCAGACGATCAAAATCTATATTGGCGCCACATTGAACGGCGAGCAATGTCTGACCCTCAACAGCCTTTTGCTCAACATATTTTTTCAGCCCGGCCAGCCCCATAGCACCGGATGGCTCACAGATCGCACGGGTATCGTTGTAGACATCCTTGATCGCCGCACAGATCTCATCCGTGCTAACGGTGATAACTTCATCGACCAGCTGCTTTAAAAGCCTGAACGTCTCCTTGCCAATCTGCGCTACCGCTGTGCCATCAGCAAAAATGCCCACTTCTTTTAGTCGCACCCTGCGGCCTGCCTTCAGAGCGGCATCCAGGCAGGCGCTATCATCAGCTTCGACTGCGATAATTTTTACATCGGGGCGTACATACTTTATGTAAGCGGCAACACCGGCACAGAGTCCACCCCCGCCCACGGCGATAAAGACGGCGTCGAGATCACCGGGCAACTGGCGCAGGATCTCGACACCTATGGTGCCCTGACCGGCAATAACATCCGGATCATCAAAGGGGTGGATGTAGACCAGGCCTTTTTCTTCAACCAGTTTGTCGGCATGGGCCGATGCCGCGTCGTAATTATCGCCTACCAGTACAACCTTTGCTCCGCGTGAGCGCACGGCATCAACTTTGATTTGCGGTGTCGTCTTGGGCATCACAATAGTGGCTTTTACACCCATCTGTTTTGCCGCCAACGCCAAACCCTGGGCATGATTACCCGCCGAAGCTGCAATGACGCCATTGGCTCGCTGCTGATCGGACAGCTGACGCAGTTTGTTGTAGGCGCCGCGCAATTTAAACGAGAATACCGGCTGCAGATCCTCACGCTTGAGCAGCACCTGATTATTCAGTCGCTGGGAAAGTAATGGCGCCGGGTCGATCGGCGTCTCAACTACCAAGTCATAGATGCGTGCGTCGAGAATTTTTTTCACATACTTGGTCGGCATGGATATTCCTGTTAATTAAGTAATAGCTTATTGACTAAAAAGCTTGTGTTAAAGCAATGGTAAGTTGATAAGACAATTTACGCCACCCCAAAACAATCAATCTGTTTTATTGCTGCTATCACCGTATAATCTTCAACTTCTTCAGGCGGATAATTATCGAGGCAAAGGGTGGATCAGGATCAATTAAAAAAAGCGGTTGCAGCAGCAGCTGTCGAGTACACATTAACCAAGATTAATAGCGATAGCATTGTCGGCATCGGTACCGGTTCAACAGCTAACTTTTTTATCGATTTGCTCGCTGAACACAAGAATAAATTTTCCGCTGCTGTAGCCAGCTCTGAAGCCTCTGCCGAGCGCCTGCGCGGTCATGGCATCGAGGTTATCGAATTAAATTCTGCACCGGAAATTGCCATTTATATAGATGGCGCCGATGAGGCCAATCCTCACCTCGAATTAATCAAGGGTGGTGGTGCCGCGCTGACACGTGAAAAGATTGTCACTGCTGTTGCCAGCGAATTCGTCTGCATTGCTGATGAGAGCAAGTGGGTCGATCACCTTGGCCTCTTCCCACTGCCGGTCGAGGTGATTCCTATGGCTCGCAGTCATGTTGCCCGCGAACTGGTCAAGTTGGGGGGTGATCCGGTGTGGCGAGAAAATGTCATCACCGACAATGGCAACCAGATTCTTGACGTACACCACCTCTACCCGGTTGGTTCAGCCACTGACCTGGAAGAAAAAATTAACCAGATAACCGGCGTAGTCACCAATGGGTTTTTCGCTTGCAAGCCTGCTGATATATTATTTTTGGCAACTCAGCAGGGTATTGTTACCCACCGCGCTAATGATTGATGTTTGATTAAAGACAGGAAGCAACGATGAAAAAGTACCATGTTTATGGTCTCGGTAACGCATTGGTCGATACCGAAATTGAAGTCAACGATAGCAACCTCAGTGACCTGGGTATCGAAAAGGGACTGATGACTCTGGTGGATGAGCAGCGACAGCATTTTTTACTGGATAACCTTGCCGACCATATGGTGATGTCCAAGCGCGCCTGTGGGGGTTCCGCGGCCAATACAGTGATCTCAATCAGCCAGTTTGGCGGCAAAAGCTTCTTTTCCTGCAAAGTTGCCGATGATGATAACGGTCATTTCTATATGCAGGATCTTGTCGACAACGGCGTCGACCACAATGCCCATGCGCAGATCTCTGACGGAATTACCGGCAAATGCCTGGTGATGATTACTGGCGATGCCGAACGCACCATGAATACATTTCTCGGCACTAGCACTGAACTCTCCTCCGCTGACCTCGATGGAGATGCGATTGCAGATTCTGAATACCTTTATATAGAGGGGTATCTGGTCACTGGCGACAGTGCCAAGCAGGCGGCTATTGAGGCGGCTATGATAGCGCGACAGGCCGGCACCAAAATTGCGTTAAGTCTCTCGGATCCCGGTATTGTTGAATTTTTTCGCGCAGGCTTAGAGGAGATTACAGCGCCGGGAATTGATCTTTTATTCTGCAATGAACAGGAAGCCCTCAACTGGTGTCAGACCGATAATATTGACCAGGCACTGGAGCGCCTTCAGGACACAGCCAAACAGTTTGTGGTCACTCGCGGCAGCAGTGGCTCTGTGGTCTTTGACGGCAATCAATACCTGACGGCGCCTGCACAACCTATTACCGCAGTCGATACTAATGGTGCCGGGGATATGTTTGCCGGCGCCTATCTCTACGGGATAACCCAAGGGTACAACAGCCTGTCGGCAGCAGTTTTTGCCAATCGCGCAGCCAGTGCAGTGGTCGGCCAGTATGGGCCGCGCCTGCACAGCGCTGAATACAACGGTTTAAAAGAGGGACTTAGCAACGCCTAGGCAACAGTTCTAGGCGGTTATATTGTTGAGTGGCTGCGGGTGCTGAAACAGAAAACCCTGAAGATAGTCGACGCCAATTTTTTTCAACAGCTCCAGTTGTTTTTCATTTTCAACTCCCTCGGCCACGGTTGGAATATCCATAATATGGCCGAGGTGGTTGATTGTGCTGACTACCGAGTAGTCGACATCGCTGTTCTCCATGGTGTGAATAAAACTCGAGTCAATTTTCAGGCAGTCGATCGGCAGCTCCTTTAAATAGGCGAACGATGATAATCCACTGCCAAAATCATCCAGTGCAATCGATACCCCTACAGACCTCAGTGTTGCGATCAATCTTTTCGCTTCCTGCAAATGCTTTACAGCTGCTGTCTCGGTAATCTCAAACTGGATTTGCCGGGGTGAAATTCCACTGTCGCTAAAGCCGCTGAGAATATAGTCGATTGCATTCTCGTCACCCACTGTACTACCGGATAAATTTACCGAGAGCATTGGCAACGCGGCCCCTTTGGCTTTTAGCATCTGCAAAAATTTTAATGAATGGTTAAATACCCATTTATCAAGATCATCAATCAGCGAAAAGTGTTCGGCGACTGGAATAAATTCCGAGGGCTGTAAAATACTGCCATCGCTATCGCGCATTCTGACCAAGACTTCATAGTATTTGGCCGCCCCAGTTGCTCTGTTCATCGGCACGATCGGCTGAGCGAATAACGTGAAGCGATCTTCATCCAGTGCCGAAACTATTTTCGGCATACTGGTGGCCAGGTTACGGCGTCGCGCGACCTCTTCATTAAATGACTGAAAGTGGATTTTATTTCTACCCTTGTCGCGAGCGGTGGCACAGGAGGAGCCGGCGGAGATCATCAGGTCAATATCCGAGACGGCATTGGCATCAATGAGTATGCCGCCAATACTGGCACCGATTTTCAACACCTCACCCTCCCAGGGAATACTCAACGCTTTTAATTCATTGAGTATTTGCTCGGCCAGAGCCATGGCTTTGTCATAATTTATGCGGTGCAGCAGCAGGGCAAATTCATCATTGCCAATCCGTGCAGTAATGTCGCTGGGACCGGCCAGTTTGACCAAAAGATGTGCGAACTGCTTTAGCAGTTCGTCTCCAGCATGGTGACCGCTGGTGTCGTTGATCACCGAGAAGTTGTAGAGGTCAATATACAAGAGCGCATGAATAGCGCCCTCAAGCTTGGCAATTTCAATCGCCTTCTGAATACGCTTGGCCAGCGAGGCGCGATTCGGCAGCCCCGTCAACGGATCATGCATAGCCTGCCACTTGAGGCGACTGGAGACTCTTCGCGCCTCACTTAGGGGCCGGAAAATTACCAGGCACTTGGTGATCCTGCCCATGGAATCTCGCAGCGGAAATGCCGAGACAGAGACACTCATGGGCGTGGCGCCGCGCACTTTAAGCAACAGTGACTGGTTGGATTCTACATCCATTGCTTTATTTAGCGCGTCATGGACGGGAGTAACGGCAACGCCCGTATCTTCATTGGCCAACGGCATGGCAACATGAATCTGGGTCGGTTTGGATTTATCCAGTTCGAAGCCCAAGAGCTGCTCGGCAATTGGATTCATCTCCACCAGAAAGCCCTCGGCATCGACCATTAAAACACCGTCTGCTATATGCCGAGAGGTTAGATCGAACAGCTGGCCACGGTTAATAAGATCATCTGCCTGCTGACTGGCATGAGTCCAGTCACGGCAGACTATGACAAGTTCATCTTTTCTGTCGGCACTGGCAAACAGGCTTATATCCACATAGCGACTTTCTCCCTGGGAGGTTGCTGCAAGGACATAGCCCTGGATATGCTGGTCTTTCAGGTTGGCGAAATTTTCCCGTAAATCAAGACTCTCCATCTCATCCAGCCCGGGAAATAAAATGCGTACCGAACTGCCCTTGAGCAGCTTGTTGCTGTAGATAAACAGACTCTCTGCAGCCGCACTAATTCGCGAAACAAAGCCGTAGTTATCGCACACAATATAGGCAGAATGGCTGTCGAGAAGCAGCGCATCTGGCTCTTGATTGCTGACCTCCGATGAGTTTTTCGAGCTGTCGGACACAGCTGGTTGTCGTGGCATATTTTGCAATTTGAGCTGTATCAGGCCATAGATATTTGACTCATCCTCATAAGCCCTGATCGAAATGCCCAACAGTGCCGAGCGATCCCGTGAAAAGGCCTCGACAAACTGGTCAATAAGCAGATTATCTGTAGGGCGTGAGCAGCGCCTATCTCCCAGGGTGCCGGTAACCTGGTGGAGGGTGGCGGCAAATTGAGTTCCCAGAAGGGCGGGGAAAAGTGCGTAGAAACGCTTTCCTTGAGATTGACCCGGGGAAACTGCACAGAATTCGGCGGCCTTGCGATCGATCATAACCACTCTTAAGTTGCGGTCTACAACCATCACACCGCCCTTTAAGCGCGCCGCTACCAGGGCCCGACTCAACTCTGACCCGGCTCCACTAACTCCCTTTGTGTGGAAAATACTATTCATCCCTTTTTACCTTGAGGCATTGCCTCGACAGCCGTCCCTGTGGCATCAACCCTGTGAGAGAAGCTCCCGTAAATCAATTATCGCCGCATTGGCGCGACTGATATAGGAGGCCATAACCAGAGAGTGATTAGCCAGTAGGCCAAAGCCTTCGCCATTGACAATAACCGGCGCATGCACCGGCTGCTGACTCATTTCCAACTCGCGAATAATTTGTTGGAGGCTGGCAAGGGCATTCTTTCGCGCCAGAACCTCGGCAAAATCCACTTCGATCGCTTTTAAAAAATGCAATAGCGCCCAAGTAGTACCCCGGGCCTCATAGAAAACATTATCAATCTGCAGCCAACTGGTTTTCACTACCACTTCTGCAGATGCCTGTGTGGACTGACGGCCCGCTGCATCACCAGAGAGATCGGTATTGATACGACGCTGGCCAACACTGGCGGAGAGACGCTGGGAGAGGCTGCCGAGCCTGGTCTCCACCGTACCCAGCCAATAGCGAAGATTGTCGGCGCGGGCAAAAAATTGAGCGTCGTAGGCCTGGTCATCCATTAGCCGCTCAAGATAGCGAGCAAGATACTCCTGGCCCTCGGCATATTCCGATTCCGGCCAGGGCACTGCCCAGCTTCTGTGGTCAATATGAAAGCGCGGCTCGGCTATGGCCAGATCGGCATCCTCTGTTGACTGGGACTGGGAGCGGCTAAAGGCCTCGCGCATGGCCTTACTGAGATCGCGCATCTGCACCAGAACACCAAATTCCCAACTGGGAATATTATCCAGCAGCACACCGGGCGGCAGAATATCATTGCTCAGATAGCCCCCCGGTTTGTGCAGCAATGTATCCAAACTGTGGATGAGGGTGGCAGTGGTGGTGACGCCGATCACTGGCGTTCGATCGCCAATTATTTTTGCTGTCTGCTCGCGCACATCAAACAGGCCCGGCTCACCGCTCCAGTACCATCCAAGACCGGTGATTAGTAGCAACGCTAACAATACTGCAGCGATCCCGCTGCGCAGGGTTCGAAATTTTTTCGCATCGACATAGCCGTCGGTTATTTCTTCATTGGAATCGAGAAACGGTTTTCGTCCGGCCATTTTGAGTCGACGCCAAAATCTCATTGATTGCTGTCCTGAGTGTGGTTGCCAATGTGCATTTTGTGAGCATGAGCGCCATGCTCATGGACACTGTGATCATGGCCATGGTGATTTGGGGGCCTTTTTTTGAACAGGCTGCGAACCTCCGCCTGGACCCTTATGGAACCACAGTTCTCAGTCACCAGCGTCAGTTCCTGTTTATTACCGGGCTTCAGGGGTGTATCTATACCGAACAGCATCAGGTGAAGCTGGCCCGGCTCAAAGACAAGGCTCTGCCCGGCTTCCACGTTTACTGAGGGCAGCGGACGCATCTTCATCATACCGTCGCTGTGCTGGTGCTCGTGAATCTGCACTTCTGAGGCTATAGCTGAACTGCCACCGGTAACCTTGCAGGCACGATCGCTGTTGTTAACCAATTTAAGAAAGGCCGCTGTCACCTGTTGCCCGGGGGGCATGGCGCGTATATAAGCCTGCTCTGCTGAGAGGGTCTGTTTAGCGTGACCCTCTGTAGAGTGGCCCTCCGCGGAATGCCCACCAGCCGAAAGCTGAGTGACTGCCACGCAGCTGGCTAGGCCGAATAGTAAACTTTTATATTTTAATTGCATCATATGATTCCTTGCTCAAACTATAGCATGTGAGATGAATGTTAATCCCTCGCGTAAACAGTTTTAAGTCGTCTGGCTAAATATTACTTAAACGCTCGCTTGTGCAACAGGACAAACTGCAGTGAAACCCAAAGTGTTAATAAAAGATATTCAAACACTCAATCAACTGCCTGCTCTATAATGGCTAACTGAAAATTGCCTGGAACTTTTATGAACATCTGCTTGCGAATCATTTTTTTGTGTCTTGCGATGCTTGCCAGTACAGCATCAGCAACGCAAGGCCTGTTCGCAGAGCAATCCAGCAACGCTAATATCAGCCCCTCAAACAGCTTTTCCACTTCCAGAAGTAATGAATTTGTTCCCGTCGAACAGGCCTATCAATTTAATCTGCTGATTGAAGATCAGGCGCTGGTTTTCAACTGG
>JAYOUA010000021.1:0-26176 GCA_038150705.1 Porticoccaceae bacterium
CCCGGATCAGCTCTCTATGGTGCAGATGCTTTTGCCGGGGTTATCAATATAGTGACCAAGGGTCCCGAGGAAATCGAACGTAATTCTTTCGGTGCAGCAATCGGTGATTTTTCTACACGAAATATGTGGCTGTCAGCCAAGGGTAAAGAGGGCGAGTTAGCCTACTCGGCGGTGGTTGAGCTGGGTGAAACCGATGGCACCGATGAACTGATTGCAAGCGATGCGCAAACGCTGCTGGATGTTCTTTCGGGAACATCAGTTTCAAATGCACCGGGGTCAGTTAACCGCTCAGCGCAAAATATCGATATTCGCCTCGAGGCGCTGTATAAAAAAATGCGCTTTAGACTGGGTAGCCAGATTAGAAAGGATATTGGCGATGGTGCCGGTGCTGCCGAGGCATTGAACCCGACCAATAAATTTGCCAGTCAGCGATTTAATTTTGACTTTACTTATACAGAAGCCGAACTAGCTAAAAATACCTCTCTGGAATTTCAGGCAAGTTATTTCGATACCTCTCAAGAGGTTGAAGGTGATTTTATTCTTTATCCATCGGGATCCAGAGGGCCATTTTTTGATCCGTTTGGCGCGCCGATATTTCCCCCTTTCCCCGAAGGTGTTATAGGCAATCCGAGAATTTTTGAAAATCATCTTCGCGCCGGCCTGCGCCTTGACTACAGGGGCATCAAGCATCATAACCTGAGTATGGGCAGTGGCTATTACCATGGCGAGATCGACAGGGTCACCGAAGAGAAAAACTTCGGTATCAACCCGGATACAGGTTTCCCAATTCTGCCGGGGGATCCTCTGGTGGATGTCTCCGATACGCCATTGGTGTTTCTGACCGAGGATCGTCGGGAAAATCACTATCTCTATGTTCAGGATGTCTGGTTGCTGGATAATGACTGGGAGCTAACTGCGGGCATACGCTACGATAAGTACTCCGACTTTGGTTCAACCACCAATCCGCGGTTCGCACTGGTCTGGTCAACCAGTTATAAACTCACTACCAAGTTTCTCTACGGCGAGGCATTTCGGGCGCCATCCTTCGCCCAGACCAGGGCAATCAACAATCCATTGATTCTGGGAAATTTAGACCTTAAGCCGGAAGAGATGGAGAGTTATGAGCTGGCCTTTGATTACCGTCCCAATTACCAGCTGATCTTGAATGCAAATTTCTTTTATTACAACTGGACAGATATTATCCAGTTTATACCTGACCTCAATGACAGCACGCGAACAGCGCAAAATGCCGGTGAACAGAGTGGTTACGGTATGGAGTTTGAGGTCAACTGGACAGCGACGGAAAACCTGGCAATTAGCAGTAACTTTTCCATTCAAAACTCTACTGATGAAACCAATGATCAGCCGGCTTCAAAATCGCCGGAAAAGCAGCTCTATGTGCGCGGAGATTGGGTATTGCCCGATGAGTGGCGGGTGAATATGCAGGCGAACTGGGTGCTGGACAGAAATCGCATGCCAGATGATTTGCGACCGCAAATTGATGACTACGTGGTTGTCGACGTATCAGTTCGAAAGCTTTTATCAAACTCAGTCGAGCTGGGAATAACAATCAATAATGCTTTTGATGAGGATGCTCGAGAGCCGAGCCCCAACTCGGCCCCAATGCCTTTTATACCCAATGATCTTCCACTATCAGGGCGAACTATTCTGGCTGAGATGCGCTATAGCTTTTAAAGGCAGCCTAGATTGCAGAACTTGATGTCAGCGCAAGCCCGAGCGGTGGGCTGACTTTGTTTTTACGGCAGTACAGGGAGTGGTGCTATAAAAATTAAACAGATGGACACTGTGTTTTGGTTGACTTTGATCGGCCTTAATTTAATTGGACTGCTGACTCACTCCAGTGCTGCAGCTGCTTCTGAGGAAGCAGCTGATCTGGTGATTATATATCCAGAGGTACGCCAACCCTTTGCCAGAATCTATGAAGAGGTTGTTAGAGGTGCAGAGGAGGGCTATCAGCATAAAGTCAGGCGCGTTCCTATGGCTGACAACCAGTCGCCTGTGGATTTTGTGCATGTGTTGGACAAGAGTTCTCCGGTGTTAGTGCTCGGTAATCGGCTGGCACGGCAGGTTACCGAACACAATCACGAGCGACATTTAATTGTTGGTGCGGTCAGCAGTGAATACAGCAATGTATTTGGTATTAAGCTGATTCCCGATGTCGAGGTGATCGCCCAAAAATTGCCGGTTTTAGTGCCCGGTGTGAAGACTGTCCATATAGTGACCAATGCTGAGAGCAGCTTGATGGATTTTGCCTGGGCAACAGAGGCGCTGTCACAGCAGAGTATCCAGCTATCAATTCATCAGGCTGAAAATATCAGAGATGCAGCTGGCGTATACAGGGCGCTTATGCAGACATTGGATAAAGATGATGCGGTGTGGATTCTTCCGACCGGCTCCTTTGTCAACAACGCGATGCTATCTATTTTGCTTCATGAATCATGGGAAAAACACTTTGTGGTTTTCTCGTCTAATCCTGTTCATGTGAAACGCGGCGCGCTTTTTTCCATCTATCCCAACAACTACAAAATGGGTCTCAGCCTGGGTCATTTGGCGCGCAGTATTGCCGATAAAACACAGCCGTCCGAGCGCCGCATGCAGGCATTAGAGGACGTTTTTATAACTTTGAACGAGCGCACTAGTAACCATCTGGGTATAAATCTTAGCGACGATATGCGCGCCCATATTGATTTGATTCTTCCGGCACGCTAACGATGAAAAGAGATATTAAAAGAGGCTGGTTTGACCGCCTGCGATTTAAAACTCAGTTGGCCCTGGTGTTTGTGGTTGGCATCCTGCTGCTGGCTTTTATAACCTCGATGGTCGTTAGCAAAATATCCAGTGGCATTATTGAAGAGCATCAGGTTCTTCAAGGAATGCAGGTAACCGAATCTTTAGCCCGACAGAGTGAGGTGGCACTGCTCTACCAAAGTGTTGAGAGCGCTGAGGATATCGGTAAGAGTGCGATTAATTTTCCCGGTGTGAAGGGAATCATTATTGAGACAGAAAAATCTGATTTGCTGTTTGATATAGGTGTTACATCTCTTGAGACATCCCTAGCCAATTCACCAGAAACGCAGTCTGCCAGATCCGATAAGCTAAGCTTGATTGAGGAGAGTGAAAACTTCTGGAAATATAGATCGCCGGTTTTTTTTAGTAATGACGACGTTGATCTGCAGACTCAGAACACGCCTGAGGAAGAGATCTTACTCGGCTATATTACGGTTATTGTCGGTAAGGATACTTTGCGCCTAATGCAGCAGAGTACCCTGAAAAATAACCTGCTAGTTTCTTTTGTCGGGGCAATGATCCTGCTGTCTGTCCTGTTGTATTTTTCTCATCGCCTGACTCGGCCTATTGAGCGTTTGTCAGCGGTGATGAAGTTGGCCCGGGACGGTAAAAAGAAAAAGATCAGGGCTCAGGTAAATGGGCCGGTGGATATCACCGAGATACAGGATTCATTTAATAGCATGATGCAAGTGCTCGAGGATCGCCAGAGTGCTCTGGAGCTAGTGATGCACTCGGCGCTGGAATCTGCACGAGTCAAGGGTGAATTTGCCGCTAATGTAACCCATGAACTACGCACACCGATGAATGCAGTTTTGGGTATGCTCGACCTGCTGTTGACTATGGGTCTAAGCGCCAAGCAGAGAGAGTATGTGGAGACAGCCAAGTCATCTGGTGAGAGTTTACTCAGTCTTATCGACGAGATACTCGATTTCTCTGAGGGCGATGCCGGAAAGATCAGCATTAATAACCACGATTACCAGCTCAACGAAAGCCTCGACGATATCATTGGCTTGTTGTCCAGCACGGCGCTCAAAAAGCATGTGGAAATTGGCTATATTGTCGATAATGATGTACCTCAGACAGTGCATTCGGACAGTGTACGAATTCGTCAGGTGCTGATTAATCTCGCTGGCAATGGCGTGAAATTTACCGAGACAGGGCAGGTATCCATTCATGTCAGTGTAGACCGCGATATCGTCAATTCTCAGGAAGGCGAAGGGCTGGTGCAGCTAAAGTTTGTAGTCAAGGACACAGGTATTGGTGTTTCTCAGGAAGATCAGTCGCGCATTTTTGAAGCCTTTACGCAGTTAGATTCCTCCACTACCAAGGAATACCAGGGAACCGGCCTGGGGCTGGCGATAAGCGCCCAAATTGTTGAGCTGATGGGTGGTGAAATCTTTGTCTCAAGCGAGATAGGTGTTGGCAGTGAGTTTGGTTTTACCCTGCCTGTGCAAACCCGTCAGACCAGCGAGGAGGCGGCTACCTATGAAGAGCTAAACGGTATTAATGCGCTGTTTGTCAGTGATAGTGAAATACTCAATGCCGTTGCTGATCAAAAGCTCCAGGCTTTGGGTCTGGATGTCAGTTTTGCCCGTTGCGGCTCTGAAGCACTGGATCTGATTCGCCACAACAAGGCTGCAGAGCGATTCGATATTTTATTTATCGATGAGGATATCGGCGATATCAAGGTCAATGATTTTATTGCCTTAATTAAACATGAAGAAAATTTTGGCCAGCGCTTGGTGGTGATGTTGAGCAATCCCTGGGCGGTGGATCCGCAGATTCGCGAGCTTTCACTACCGCGTCTAAATAAGCCGCTGCGCTCGAATTCCTTTGCCGATTTGCTGGTTAAATATTTTGTTACCGGACAGCTCAATGAATCTGAGCACTATCAAGAATTGGAAAAACCACAGGTCACTGGCTGCAGAGTGTTAGTTGTCGATGACAATCGAGCCAATCAACAGGTCGCCGTGGCGATGCTGGAAAAGCTTAACTGTCATGCCAGGGTTGCAGAAAATGGCCAGAAAGCTCTTGAGCGAGTGAGTCGCGAGCGCTATGACCTGATATTGATGGACTGCAATATGCCGGTGATGAATGGTTACGATGCCACAGAAAAAATACGCGATCTCGAGGGCGACAAAGCCGGAACTCTGCCAATCATTGCCATGACGGCCAATAACAGTGAAGCTGAAGAGGAGCACTGTAAGGATGTCGGCATGAATGACTTTTTGCCCAAACCTCTCAGCCTTAGCGGTCTTAGTGCCAAGTTGGAGCAGTGGGCAGGCAGTCAATACAGGCGAGTGCAGCAGCCGGAGCCCAAAGCCCAGGAGACAAGTCCCAGTAAAGTCCAGCAACCCGAAACCCTTTACCGGCCACTGAGTTATGATCCCAAACTCATTGAAGCGCTGCGCGAGGCTGTGGGTGAAGTTGTATCGTCGATGATTGCGGCCTTTGTCGAAGATACACCGGTCTATCTTGAAAAGTTAAGATCGGCTGCCATCGAAAAAAATGCTCGCCACGTGCGGGAGATGACTCATACCATCAAGGGCAGTGCGGCAAATTTTGGTGCTCATAACCTTGTCGGTTTGAGTAAGGCTCTCGAGGATCGTGCCGCCAAGAATGACCTCAGTCGAGTACTGGAGTGTGTGGCGGAAATTTCTGATGCCTTTAGTATTTTAAAGGAGGATCTCAAGCAAGAGATTTCGCCGGTTAGTCAGGTTGCAAAAGTGTCGTTTAAAAATGATCGTCACAGCAGAATTTTAGTGGTAGATGATGATCGCACCATGCGCCTGGCACTGGTCGATGCATTTTTAAAAGACAACTACGAAGTGGAAGAGGCGAGCAATGGTATGCATGCGTTGAATATCTGTAAGCGGCGCATGCCGGATCTGGTCCTGATGGACGCCATTATGCCCGAGCTGGACGGGTTTGATGCCTGTCAAATGATCCGTGAGACAGCACAGGGTGCAGATATACCTGTTTTGATGGTCACCGCTCTCGAGGACGAGGACTCAATCGTCAGGGCGTTTTCCAGTGGTGCGACAGACTATATTGCCAAACCCGTAAATTTCTCGGTGATGAAACAGAGGGTGGCGCGTCTTATAAAAGCCAATAAGGCCGAAAAAGATGTCAAGAAGCTCGCCTACCATGATCCGCTGACAGGGCTTCCCAACCGTGCCCAGTTAAAGCAGCAGATACATATAATTGTGAATCGTGCGGCCATAGAGAAGCAACGCTTCGCCATTCTGTTTCTGGATCTGGATCGCTTTAAGATGATCAATGACACCATGGGGCACGATGCCGGCGACCTGCTGTTGAAAGCCGTTGCCGATCGCATTCGTCACTGTGTGCGCGAAAGTGACTTTATTGCCAGACTTGGCGGTGATGAATTTACCATTGTCGTGGAAAATATAGAGAGCCCTGATAGTGCCTCCAGTGTTGCTGAAAAAATTTGTCGATCTATTGGTCAACCCTTTGTGTTTATGCAGCAGAAGATGTTTGTTACCGCCAGTATTGGCATATCGGTTTTCCCCGATGATGGAGAGGATGTCAGCGCCCTGATCAAGCATGCGGACTCGGCGATGTTTCGTGCCAAAGAGAAGCGCAATAATTTCTGTTTTTATGAGCAGGGCATGGAGGCAGAGATTGCCAAGCGCCTGCGACTCGAACAGGAGTTGCGCAAGGCAATAGACGAAAACGAGTTGACCCTGCACTACCAGCCACAAATTAATTTAAAGACCGGCGAACTTATTGGTGCCGAGGCCCTGGTGCGCTGGCAGCACCCGGTAAAAGGTCTGATATCCCCGGATGTATTTATTCCACTTGCTGAGGAGAGTGGTTTGATCAATCAGCTCAGCGACTGGGTGCTGGAAAATGCTGCATTGCAGCTAAAGCGCTGGATTCAGGATGGGCATAAGCTGACTCTTGCGGTCAATCTGTCGGTCAAAGACGTAATGGCTGAAGAGTTACACACTAAATTGCACGACCTGATGCAGCGCAACAGTTTGCCGAAAAATTTCCTTGAGCTGGAAATCACTGAGGGCACATTGATGGATCACCCGGAGTTAATGATCACCGAAATTAATAAGATCAAGCGTATGGGTATCACTATTGCTGTGGATGACTTTGGCAGTGGTTATTCATCGCTTAACTATCTCAAGCGCCTGCCAGTAGATGTGCTGAAAATCGATCGTTCATTTATCTATGATATCGAGTCAGACCCCAGTGATAGCGCCATAGTGGCAGGAATTATTGGACTCGCGAAAAGCCTAAAGATGAAGACAGTCGCCGAGGGTGTTGAAACCGAGGAGCAGCGCCAGATACTTGAGGAATTGGGTTGTGATAATTATCAGGGCTACCTTTTTAGCAAACCACTTCCCTCTATGTTGTTTACCAGAAAGTTCCTGGCCACAGAAAAACAAATATAAATCAACTTATTAGCCTTGCTGTATGGGATAATACGCCCGTTATTGATTTATAAACTGTCCGTGTCAATGCCTCTCTTGGAGAAATTTTTTTGAGCGAATATTTTTCTATCCACCCGGAAAATCCCCAGCAGCGTCTGATCGTTAAAGCCGCAGAGATTGTTCGCAAGGGCGGCGTTATTGTCTATCCTACCGACTCTGTGTACGCCATTGGCTGCCATATAGGTGACAAGCAGGCCCTCGATCGTATTCGCGCGATCAGGCATGTCGACAAAAACCACAACTTTACCCTGATGTGCCGGGACCTCTCGGAACTGGCCAGCTATGCCAGAGTTGATAACAGCGCTTTTCGAAGCCTCAAAGCCAGCACCCCCGGGCCCTTTACCTTTATCCTGCCGGCCACCTCTGAAGTACCGCGGCGACTGATGCATCCCAAGCGCAAGACCATTGGCCTGCGAGTGCCCGATAGCCCGATTGCCCAGGCGCTGCTCGAGGAACTGGCCGAGCCAATGATGAGCGTCACCCTGATACTGCCCGGTGATGACTACCCCTTGTCAGACCCCTACGATATTCGCGCAGCTATGGAGTCCCATGTCGATGTGATAGTCGACGGCGGATACTGCGGGCTCGAGCCGACTACCGTGGTCGACATGACCGATGACCTGCCACAGATTACCCGCCAGGGAATGGGCGATTTTTCCGCTAATTGATAATCATGATGGTCAAGTGACGCATTGTGGTTATAATTGCGTCAAATGATTAATTGAGTCGACTGTGACTAGCCAAGCCACCCCTCTTGAAGAAAATAATTCTCTCGAATCGACTGGCGAAATTGCCAGCGCAATCCCGCGCCCCGAGCAGAAGGAGATGCCGTTTGCCATGGTTCAGGGCAAAGAGCTCACTGTGGTGCCCAAAGACCTGTATATCCCGCCAGACGCTCTGGAAGTATTTCTCGAAGCCTTTGAGGGGCCTCTTGATCTTCTGCTGTATCTTATCCGCCGGCAAAATCTCGATATCCTGGAGATCAATGTTGCCGAGATTACCAGCCAGTATATGGGCTATATAGGCCTTATGGAGTCTATTCAGCTTGAGCTGGCATCGGAGTATCTAGTGATGGCTGCGATGCTCGCAGAGATCAAATCGCGCATGCTGCTTCCGCGGCAGGTAACCGAAGAGGACGACGAAGAAGACCCACGAGCAGAGCTTATTCGTCGCCTACAGGAGTATGAGCGATTTAAGAAAGCCGCTGATGATATCGATGAGATACCGCGCCTCGGTCGCGATATCCACCAGGCATCAGCCCATGCCCCTGAGCGCAACCAGGAAGTTCAGCATCCGGCAGTTGATATGCGCGAAGTGCTGGCCGCACTGGCCGATGTCCTGCAGCGTGCGGAAATGTTTGAAAGCCATCAGGTGGAAATGGAAAAACTCTCTACCAGGGAGCGCATGACCAGAGTGCTGGAAACCCTTCAGGGTGAGCAATTTGTGCCTTTTGTCAGCCTGTTTAAACTCTCTGAAGGCAAACTTGGCGTAGTGGTAACCTTCTTGGCCATTATGGAACTGATTAAAGAGTCACTGGTAGAGATCGTGCAGAGCGAATCCTTTGGCCCAATACATGTAAAAGCTAGAACATCATGAATGCAGATTTAATAAAAAGAATTATCGAAGGCGCGCTGTTAGCCGCTGGCAAGCCACTGGATATAGCAAAGATAGAAAATCTCTTTGAAGAGGAGCAGTGCCCGCCCCGCGATCAGATTCGCGCAGCCCTCGAGGAGATCGAGGCAGACTGTCGCGGCCGGGGTTTTGAATTAATGCAGACCGCAAGCGGTTACCGCTTCCAGGTTCGCCAGGACCTCGCCGAATGGGTTAATCGACTGTGGACCGAGAAGCCCAAACGCTACTCCCGGGCGATGCTCGAAACCCTGGCATTAATTGCCTATCGCCAGCCGCTGACGCGCGGTGATATCGAACAGGTGCGCGGCGTTGCAGTTAGTTCGGATATTATTCGCACGCTTCAAGAGCGCGACTGGGTAAGGGTGGTTGGCTACCGCGATGTGCCAGGTAAGCCGGCGCTCTACGCAACCACCAAGAATTTCCTCGATTACTTCAACCTGAAAAACCTCGAACAGCTGCCGGCACTCAGTGAAATTAAAGACTTCGCCGAGCTCGACCCAGAGCTTGAGCTGGCCCTCGCCGGTTCCGATAAACCCTCGGCGCAAGTGGCGGCCAATGATGAAGATGGGGTTCCATTTGAAGGCAGTGCTGACGACAGCACGGTTGAAGATTTTGATCTCCAACAGCAGGCCGATGGTGTCGATGACGAGAGCGCGGACAGTGATTCAGGTATCAATACAGACAGCTTGAGAAGCGGCTTCAATCATGAGTGAAAAACTGCAAAAAATACTCGCAACCGCTGGCTTGGGCTCGCGTCGCGAACTTGAAAAGTGGATCACTGCCGGACGCGTTTCAGTCAATGGGTCCGTGGCTAAATTGGGTGATCGCGCCGAGAGCGATGATCGAATTCTGGTCGATGGCCGGCCGGTTAAAATTGTTACCGACGACAGCCCGCGAGTACTGATGTACAGCAAGCCGGAAGGGGAGGTGAGCACCACCTCGGATCCCGATGGTCGCCCAACCGTATTTGATCGCCTACCGCGCCTCAGTCGCGGTCGCTGGATCGCCATCGGTCGCCTGGATATTAACACCAGCGGCCTGTTGCTATTTACTAATCACGGTGAGTTGGCCAACCGCCTGATGCATCCCTCATACGAAGTTAAGCGCGAGTACATGGTGCGTGTTCACGGCGATGTTGACGAAGCGATGATCCAACGCCTTACCGATGGCGTGATACTCGAAGATGGCCTTGCCCGCTTCCAGACCGTGAAAGCCCAGCATGCCCGCAGCCCTAGCGATGAAGGTGGTCGCAACCGCTGGTTTAGAGTGATTCTTGCTGAGGGGCGAACCCGTGAAGTTAGGCGTCTGTGGGAATCCCAGGATGTGGAAGTTAACCGGCTCAAACGAATCAGTTACGGGCCCATCGACTTGCCGTCGATTGTGCGCAGTTCAGACTTTATCGAGCTGGATCCCAAGCAGGTGATATCCTTGTTCAAGGCAGTTAAATTGCGGCCGCCAAAGTTCAGTGAAAAAAATGTCTTGCGCGATATGCGCGAGCGCAAAGAGAAGAAACTCCGCGCCCGCGGAAACCCCTATAGATAACTTTTCTAGCGGTGCGGTTGTGCGTCGATAGACTGCCCGTTAATTCCCTTGCTATCCGAACCCAGCAAGTAAAGATAGGCCGGCATAATCTCTGTCGCTGACTTAAGGCTGCGGGGATTTTCTGCCGGAAATGCCTGTGCGCGCATATTTGTAGCCGTAGCACCGGGATTGATCGCATTGATTCTTACCGTACCCAACCCATCGAGTTCCGAGGCCCAGACCTGAACCATGCCTTCCACAGCGAATTTTGATACTGCATAGGCACCCCAGAAAGAGCGTCCAACACGACCTACACCAGAACTGGTAAAGATCACCGACGCATCCTCGGACTTTTCCAGTACCGGCATCAGCGCCTGGGTTATTTGAAACTGTGCAGTAACATTGACCTTCATTACCCTGTCCCAGACATCCTGGCGATAATTGCTCAAGGGTGTACGCTGGCCGAGAATGCCGGCATTGAGGAGCAGGCCATCGAGGCGACCAAACTGTTCGTCAATATGCCCGCACAGTTCATCGAAATTCTCGCTGGTCGCACCCTCGAAATCGATGGGGTAGATAATTGGCTCGGGACTTCCGGCCGCGACAATCTGGTCATAAACCTGCTCCAGTTTGGCCACAGTGCGTCCGGCGAGGATCACCGTCGCCCCATGAGCGGCGCAGGTTAGCGCTGCAGCCTTGCCAATACCATCACCGGCACCGGTAATGAGGATAATGCGCTGCGCCAGCAGATCGGATTTTGGCTGGTAGTCGGTAATTTGCGTCGCTGATAGCATAGTTTGTGCTCTTGTCAGTTTTTAAACAGAAGGGAGTGGAGTTGGCGCGACTCTTCGACGATCCAGTCGGCCTGCCAGTTGGCTATATTTGCATGTTGCTCAATATAACCCCAGGCTGCGGCAATATTGCGGGTGCCGGCGGCGCGACCGGCCTGTATATCGCGGATATGGTCACCCACATAGATACACTCCGTGGGCGCCAGGGATATCTCTGAACAGGCCAGCAAAATTGGTTCTGGGTGGGGCTTGGTCTGCTGCACATGATCTGGGCAGATCACCGTAGCTGCAGCCTCCATTAAACCCAGCTGAAGCATTGCCGACTCGGTGTAGCGCCAGGGCTTATTTGTCACTACGCCCCAGGGTATTCCCTGTGAGCGACACTCATCAAGCACCAGCTGGAGACCATCAAAAAGCGCTGTTTTATCCGCCAAGTTGGCAAAGTAGAGTTCTAAAAATTCCGCGCGCAAGGCCTCAAAATCCCGATGATCGGGCGCAATTTTAAAGCCGCTTTCAATCAAACCCACCGAACCATTGGTAACGCTGGTGCGAATAGCATCGTCCGGCAGTAAGTCACGACCATGCAGGCTTAGCTGCTTGTTCAGGGCGGTGATAAAATCCGGCGCAGTGTCCAGCAGCGTTCCATCAAGGTCGAACAGTAACCCTTTAAAGTCGAGCATACTAAAAATCCGTCAGGCGGGTTTGCGTGCGCAAATCATGTAATTGACACTGACATCGGATTCCACCAGCTTGTAGGTCTTGGTCAGCGGGTTGTAGGTCAGGCCGGTCATCTGGTCGATCTCCAGCCCGGCCTCGCGAATCCACTGTCCGAGTTCCGCCGGGCGAATAAATTTGCCGTATTCGTGAGTGCCTTTGGGCAGCATGCGCAATACATACTCAACCCCAATAACGGCGAACAGGTAGGACTTGGGATTGCGGTTAATGGTTGAGAAAAACACTGTGCCACCGGGCTTGGTCAGGTCCGCACAGGCGGCGACAACCGAGCCGGGATTGGGGACATGCTCAAGCATCTCCAGGCAGGTCACGGTATCAAAGGTCGCGCCCTGGTCGCGGGCAAAATCCTCAGCGGTCGACTTTCGGTAATCCACCTCGACGCCGGATTCCAATTTGTGCAGATTGCCAACTGCCAGAGGGGCCTCGCCCATATCTATACCGGTAACCACTGCGCCGCGCTGTGCCAGCGCCTCACAGAGAATACCGCCACCACAGCCGACATCGAGCACTTTCTGCTCGGCAACTGGCGCCAGCTTGTCTATCCAGTTAGCACGCAGGGGATTGATATCATGCAGCGGCTTAAATTCGCTGTTGCGATCCCACCAGCGGCTGGCCAGTTTTTCAAACTTGGCAACTTCCTCGGGATCAACGTTTGCAGTGGTGTTTTTATCGCCGTTTGACATAAGCAGTTTTACCAGAATTTTTTAGAGTTGATCGGGGCTGATCTGGGTACGCCAGTGTTCGGCGCTGTGGATCAGCTCGGCTTCGTTAAGGGTCAGCAGCTTGCGCTCTTCCATAAGAGTCTTGCCGGCAACCCAGCTGTGGGATACCTGGCTGCCGGCACCGGTGTAGACCAATTGCGATGCCGGATTATACAGTGGTTTTTGGTGCAGGGAGTTGACCTCGATGGCAATAATATCTGCACTCTTTCCCGCTTCCAGGCTGCCGATCTGCTCTTGCCAGCCCAGCGCTTTGGCGCCATTGATGGTTGCCATGCGCAGGGCGGCATGGGCGTCCAGCGCCGCTGCATCCCCAGAGACACCCTTAGCTAAAAGAGCTGCGGTTTGCAGTTCGCCAAACAGATCCAGGTCATTGTTGCTCGCCGCGCCATCGGTGCCCAGTGCGACATTGATATTGGCCTCCAGCAGCTCGGCGACCGGGCAGAAGCCGCTGGCCAGCTTAAGATTGGATTCAGGGCAGTGCACTACATGGCAGTTGTTGTCTTTGATAAGGCGAATATCATCCCTGTCGACCTGAGTCATATGCACCAGCTGAGTCTGGGGTAACAGAATACCCAGGTCATCCAATCGCTGCATGGGTCGGCAGCTGTGCAGGTGCAGGGAGTCGCTGACCTCTTTGGCGGTCTCGTGGCAGTGAATATGTACCGCCATATCCAGCTCATTGGCATAGGTGGCAATGCGCCGCAAGGTTTCATCACCAACCGTGTAGGGGGCGTGGGGTGCGCAGGCGATCTTGATCAACTCGTTGTCTTTGTAGGTATCCCGCAGTTTCAGGCCTTGGTGAATATAATCGTCCGCATCCTTGCCGCCGGCAGTGGGGAAATCAAACACGGTAAAGCCAATCTGGCTGCGCATACCGCAGGCGCGAACCTGTTCGGCACTGCTGTCGGCAAAGAAGTACATATCGGCGAAGCAGGTGGTGCCGGTCTTTATCATCTCGGCCATTGCCAGCCTGGTGCCGTCGGTAACAAATCTTTCACTGAGGAAACGATTTTCTACCGGCCAGATATGTTCTTCCAGCCAGGGCTGCAGTGGCTGGTCGTCGGCATAGCCGCGCAACAAGCTCATGGCGGCATGGCCGTGGGCATTGACCAGGCCGGGCATCAAAATATGGTTGTCCAGCTCGACTACTGAGGCCGCTGAAAATTTGCTTAAAGCCTCGGCTTGAGGATAGATGCCGACAATCTTTTGATTGTCGACAGCCAGTGTGCAATTTTCATAAACCCGATCTTCCGGGATGATCGGAATAATCCACCGGCAGTTAATAAGTAAATCGATTTTTGTTGGCTGCATGTAGCCTCCTGAGCAAGAGTTGCGAGTATACCGACTTTTTAAAGGGGTTTAAGCTCTGCAGTGAGTTTCAGGGCAATAAAAGCGACCCACAGGGGTATATATGTGGTAATATTTCGAGCTTTGAAATGGCGGGATTTAGCGCCCTAGGGTGCAGGGTAATTTACCGTCAGGTTTGAGTCACATGCGCAAGCAAAATAATAGCAATAAAAACCAGGATACAACGGAAACTTATGGGTGAAATAGCAAAAGAAATTCTTCCGGTAAATATCGAAGACGAGCTCAAGCAGTCCTATCTGGCCTACGCCATGAGCGTAATTGTCGGCCGGGCGCTGCCAGATGTCAGGGACGGGCTCAAGCCGGTTCACCGTCGCGCACTGTTTGCCATGCACGAACTGGGCAATGACTGGAACAAAGCCTACAAAAAGTCAGCACGTGTGGTCGGTGATGTTATCGGTAAGTATCACCCTCACGGTGACTCGGCTGTCTACGAGACAATTGTGCGTATGGCCCAACCGTTCTCGCTGCGCTACATGCTGGTCGATGGCCAGGGTAACTTCGGTTCGGTTGATGGCGACTCTGCTGCGGCAATGCGTTACACCGAAATCCGTATGACTAAAATTGCCCATGCGCTGATTGAGGATCTGGAAAAAGAGACTGTTGACTTTATCCCCAATTATGACGAGACCGAGCAAGTCCCTGTGGTGCTGCCAACGCGTATCCCCAATCTGTTGGTCAATGGTTCCTCTGGTATCGCTGTGGGTATGGCAACCAATATTCCACCTCACAACCTGACTGAGGTCGTCAAAGGTTGTCTGGCGATGATTGATAATCCGGATATTACTGTCGACGAACTGATGGAATATATTCCCGGGCCAGATTTTCCCACCGGCGCAATTATCAATGGCCGCGCAGGTATCGTTGAAGCCTACCGCACCGGTCGCGGGCGCATTCGCATCCGCGCCAAGGCGGATATTGAGGTCAATGAAAAAACCAAGCGCGAAACTATTATCATCACCGAGATTCCCTACCAGCTGAACAAGGCGCGCCTGATCGAACGTATCGCCGAGCTGGTCAAAGAGAAAAAGCTTGAGGGTATTTCCGAATTGCGTGATGAGTCCGATAAGGACGGTATGCGCATTGTTATTGAAATCAAACGCGGCGATGTTGGCGAAGTGGTTCTCAATAACCTCTACGCGCAGACCCAACTGCAGAGTGTATTCGGTATCAACGTGGTGGCACTGGTCGATGGCCAGCCGCAGATTCTCAATCTCCAGCAGCTGATCGAGGCATTCTTGCGTCATCGTCGTGAAGTTGTTACACGCCGAACTATCTACCTGCTGCGCAAGGCCCGTGAACGCGCCCATACTCTGGAAGGTTTCGCGGTTGCCCTGGCCAATATCGATGAAATTATCAAGCTGATCAAACAGTCACCCACGGCTGCTGATGCCCGTGAGGCACTGGTCGCGCGAGGCTGGAGCCCGGGTTCGGTGATTGGTATGCTTGAGCGCGCCGGCCCCCAGGCCACGCGCCCGGAATGGCTCGAAGAGCAGTACGGCTTGCGCGATGGCAACTACTATCTGTCACCTGAGCAGGCTAAAGAGATCCTCGAGTTGCGTCTGCACCGTCTCACCGGCATGGAACAGGACAAGATCCTCGCCGAGTTTGGTGTCAAGCTTGAGGAAATTGCCGAGTACCAAGAAATTTTAGGCGACCTGGCGCGTCTGATGACGGTTATCCGTGAAGAACTTGAAGCTGTTATCGAAGAATTTGGCGATGAGCGTCGCACGGAAATTATTGAATCCATGCACGACCTCACCGTCGAAGACTTGATTACTGAAGAGGATCGTGTAGTCACCATCTCCAACGGTGGTTATGCCAAGACACAGCCGCTCAGCGACTACCAGGCCCAACGCCGCGGTGGTATGGGCAAGTCGGCAACTGCGGTTAAAGATGAAGATTTTGTCGAGCATCTGCTGGTGGCCAGTACCCATGCCACCATCCTCTGTTTTACCAACCTGGGCAAGGTCTATTGGCTCAAGGTCTTCCAAATTCCAGTGGCCGGCCGCAATTCGCGAGGCCGCCCAGTGGTTAACCTTCTGCCACTGGACGAAGGGGAGAGCATCAGCTCAATTCTACCCGTCGAAGAGTACAGTGCCGACAAGTATGTGATTATGGCCACTGCCAATGGCACCGTGAAGAAGACCTCACTGGAGCAGTACTCGCGGCCACGCAGTGTCGGTCTACGCGCAGTAGACCTGGTTGAAGGGGATTATCTGGTTGGTACCGCGATTATTGATGATAACAGCGATATTATGCTGCTCAGCTCGGAGGGCAAGGCAGTGCGCTTTGCCAGCACCGATGCCCGCGCCATGGGGCGTGTTTCCAAAGGCGTACGTGGTATGCGCCTGCCGGAAGAGCACAGAGTTATCTCCATGGTTGTTCCCGAAGAGGACGGCTTCCTGTTGACTGTCTGTGAAAACGGCTATGGCAAGCGCACCAAGGTTACCGAGTTCCCCACCAAAGGACGCGGTGGCAAGGGTATGATTGCTATTCAGGCGAGTGAGCGCAATGGCCCGCTGGTTGGTTCAACCCAGCTGTTTGCCGGTGATGAAATCATGTTGATTTCCGATCAGGGCACCATGGTAAGAACCCGCGGCGATGAAGTTTCTGTGGTTGGTCGCAATACCCAGGGTGTCCGTATTATCCGTCTCAAAGATGGCGAGAACCTCGTTCGATTGGCGCGCATTGCCGAGCCGCAAGAAGAAGAGGAGTTCGTCGAGGGCGATGCTACCGCCAGTGAAGAGTCTGCCGAGGGTTAAAGACAATGGCTGAAAATAACCCACTTCTCGACCTGAGAAACCAGATTGATGCCCTTGATCAGCAGATTATGGAAAATATCAGCGCCCGCGCGCGCTGTGCCCAGAAAGTTGCCGAGGTAAAGAAAGAGCAGGGCGATGAGGCCTACTACCGTCCCGAGCGCGAGGCCCAAGTGCTGCGTTCAGTGATGGAAAAAAACACCGGGCCTCTCGACAATGAAGAGATGGCACGACTATTCCGCCAGATTATGTCGGCTTGCCTAGCTCTTGAGCAGCCAATCAAGGTTGCCTTTCTTGGTCCCGAGGGAACCTTTACCCAGGAAGCGGCAATCAAGCATTTCGGTGCTTCAGCGCAGACTGTGCCCAAAGCGGCTATCGATGAGGTGTTCAGGGATGTCCTCGCTGGCTCTTGTAACTATGGTGTGGTGCCTGTTGAGAACTCAACCGAGGGTGTTGTCAGTCATACATTAGACAGCTTTATGGATTCCTCGGTAAAAATCTGTGGTGAGGTTGAGCTGCGTATTCACCAGCATTTTATGATTGGCCCGAATACCAACAGGGACAATATTACCCGTGTCTACTCACATGCCCAGTCCCTGGCCCAGTGCCGCAAGTGGCTGGACTCAAACTACCCGAATATCGAGCGGGTAGCTGTGAGCAGCAATGCCGAGGCGGCGCGGCGCGTCAAGGGCGAGTGGAACTCAGCGGCGATTGCCGGCGATATGTCCTGCGAACTCTATGAGCTGGAGAAACTCTGGGAAAATATTGAAGACCGTCCGGATAACTCCACACGCTTCCTGATCATTGGTCGCGAAGCGGTCGGCCCAAGTGGTGATGACAAAACCTCAATCGTCGTTTCTGTGCAGAACCGCACGGGCGCACTGCACGATTTGCTCGAGCCGTTTCGCAAGCATGATCTGGATATGACGCGCCTTGAGTCGCGCCCATCGCGCAGCAGCAAATGGTCCTATGTCTTCTTTATTGATTTCGCTGGCCACCGCGACGATCCCACTGCAACCAAGGTGCTTGAAGAGTTATCTGCAGATGTTGCAGAGATCAAGGTTCTCGGCTCTTATCCCCGAGGAGTTCTGTAAGCATTTTCGGGTTTGTACTAGCCCATAACCGGTTTTACTCAAAGTGATATTTTAATGGTGGAAAATTCTCACACAGCTGACAACTCCGTGAATCGACTGGTTGTTATCGGACTGGGCCTGATTGGCTCCAGTCTAGCTGTAGCTGCTCGAAATGCCGGTCTGGTATCAGAGGTAGTGGGAATATCCCGGCGCACATCGACACTTGATCTGGCCCTGGAAATGGCGGTGATTGATCGCGCCGAACAGAGCCTGGAGGCCATTGCCCCGCAGCTTGGCAATGGCGATATAGTGGTAATTGGTGTTCCAACCCTCACTGTGCCAGCCATTCTTGAAGACTGTTATAAATTGCTCTCATCAGATGTCACCATTACCGATGTGGCCAGCGTCAAGGGCAGTGTGGTCGATGCCGCGCAGAGTATCTTCGGTGAGCTACCCGCCCAGCTGGTACCAGGTCACCCCATTGCCGGCTCGGAAAAAAGTGGTGTTACCGCCGCCAAAGCCGAGCTATTTAAAGATCATCGGGTTATCCTGACACCGCATGCCAACACCGCTGAAGAGCATATACAGCGGGTTGAGAAACTCTGGCAGTCCGTCGGTGCCATCGTTTCTTCTATGGATATTAAAGAACATGATGAAGTGTTGGCTGCCACTAGCCATTTGCCACACTTTCTCGCCTACTCGCTGGTCGATACATTGGCCAGTATGCGTGATAACCGCGAAATCTTTCGTTACGCCGCCGGCGGTTTTCGCGACTTTACCCGTATCGCTGCGAGCGACCCGATTATGTGGCGCGATATTGCTCTGGCCAATCGCGAAGCCATTCTCAGCGTGCTCGACCGGATTATGTGCGACTTTACCGAGATGCGCAGCGCCATTGACAGTGGCGACCAGAAATACCTGATGGACGTATTTACCCGCGCACGTGATGCGCGAAATCATTTTGGACAATTAATTGAAAGTAAGGCACTACAACAACCTATGTCAGAGAAAATAATAAATTACACCGTCTCTCCCGGGGGAGAAGCGCGTGGTGATATTCGCGTTCCAGGCGACAAATCCATGTCTCATCGCTCGATTATGCTCGGCTCGATTGCCGAGGGCATGACCGAAGTAACCGGCTTCCTCGAAGGGGAGGACAGCCTCGCCACACTGCAGGCATTCCGTGATATGGGTGTTGTAATTGAAGGCCCGGATGAGGGGCGCGTAGTGATCCACGGTGTTGGCCTGCACGGCCTGAAAGCCCCGCAAAAACCGCTCTACATGGGTAACTCCGGCACCTCCATTCGCCTGCTTAGTGGTTTGCTGGCAGGACAGGCGTTCGATGTGGAGCTAACCGGCGATGACTCTCTCTCTGGCCGCCCCATGGCCCGTGTTGCCAATCCTCTTGCTGAGATGGGTGCAGTTATTGAAACCGCTCCCGGCGGCACACCGCCAATGCGTATTAAAGGTGGTAACAAGCTAAAAGCGATCGACTATGTACTGCCTATGGCCAGTGCTCAGGTGAAATCCTCTGTGCTTCTGGCTGGTCTCTATGCCGAGGGTGAAACCTCGACCGTAGAACCGGCGCCAACCCGTGATCACAGTGAGCGTATGCTGCGTGGCTTTGGTTACAATGTCACCAGCGAGGGCAGCAAGGCCTCCCTGCGTGGCGGTGGAACACTAAAAGCAACCCGTATTGATGTGCCTGCAGATATCTCCTCTGCTGCTTTCTTTATGGTTGCTGCAGCAATTACCCCGGGATCCGATATCACCTTGCGTCATGTCGGCGTCAATCCAACTCGTGTTGGTGTGATCAATATCCTCCGCCAGATGGGCGCCAGTATCGAACTCTCTAACCAGAAAGAAGTAGGCGGTGAACCGGTGGCAGATATCCGCGTACGCCACGACCAGCTCAAAGGTATTGTGATTCCGCAAGACCAGGTGCCCCTGGCCATCGACGAATTTCCCGTGCTTTTCGTTGCTGCGGCCTGTGCCGAAGGCGAGACAGTATTGACCGGTGCCGAAGAGCTGCGAGTTAAAGAAAGCGATCGTATCCAGAGCATGGCCGACGGCCTGGTAACCCTGGGTATTGATGCCCAGTCGACACCGGATGGTATACGTATTCAGGGTGGTGTGCTGGGTGGCGGTGAAGTCCACAGCCATGACGATCACCGAATAGCCATGGCCTTCGCGATTGCCGGCCTGCGCGCCGAAAGTGAAATTCTCATACACGACTGTAACAATGTCGCGACATCATTTCCCGATTTTGTTCTACTGGCCGCTGCTGTAGGGCTGAATATCAATGTGGATAGCGCGGAGTAATCAGTGTTTGTTGATAACTCTAGCAAAAGCAATGTGGCCGTTATCACTATTGACGGCCCCAGTGGTGCTGGCAAAGGGACAATCAGTCGTATAATCGCCAAAAAACTCGACTTTAACTATCTTGATAGCGGTGCCCTATACCGCCTGCTCGGGCTTGCCAGTAAACGTCACAATGTCAAACTCACCAGTGTCAGCTGCCTCGCAACCCTGGCAGAGCATATGGATATCAGCTTTCAGACCACCAGAGCGGGTAATCTGACTGTTCATCTGGAAGGGGAGAACGTCACCCGCGAGCTTCGCACTGAAGAAACCGGCACCCTGGCCTCTAAAGTTGCCAAGTATCCAGAGGTGCGCTCGGCACTGCTCAAGCGCCAACGCGCCTTTGCCTGCGCCCCGGGTCTGGTTGCCGACGGGCGCGACATGGGCACCGAAGTATTCCCCGATGCACCGGTAAAACTCTACCTTACCGCCAGCGTCGAAGAGCGCGCATCACGGCGTTACAAAGAGTTGCTTGAAAAGGGCGAAAATGTTAGTCTGCCCGCCCTCGTGGAGCAGGTACGCTCCAGAGATGAACGCGATATCAACCGAGAGGCCTCCCCGCTGCTAGCTGCAGAGGACGCCATACAGATAGATACCTCGGAAATGTCGATTCAAGAAGTGACGGATGAAGTCTTAAACCTGCTTTCTCTGAAAGGGTTTATGCCACATCCGTAAGGGAGTTATAAACTCAATGGGCACTGCAGTAATCGCCAGCTTATATTGCTGTAAGCCTTTATTTTAACTGACCCGCGTAAACTGGCCACGCGGAAAAAAGAGAGCGACGCCTGCAGTTCCTCTGTCGTGTCTCTGTCATATTTAGGTATTTTTCCATGAGCGAAAATTTCGCAGATCTATTTGAAGAAAGTCTCAAAACCGTTGAGATGAATCCCGGTGCCATTATCACTGGCGTCATTATCGATGTCGATAAAGACTGGGTAACCGTACACGCCGGACTGAAGTCAGAAGGCGTTATCCCCGCAGAACAGTTTTACAACGAGAAAGGTGAACTTTCGGTTGCCGTCGGCGACGAAGTTCAGGTAGCTCTCGAAGCCGTTGAAGATGGCTTTGGTGCGACCAAGCTTTCTCGTGAAAAAGCCCGCCGCGCAGAATCCTGGATCGAACTTGAAGCAGCCCACAAAGCTGACGAAGTTGTTACCGGTGTTATCAGCGGCAAGGTTAAAGGTGGCTTTACAGTTGATGTTCGAGGCCTGCGTGCCTTCCTGCCAGGTTCACTGGTTGATGTTCGCCCACTGCGTGAAATCACCCACCTGGAAAACATTGAACTCGAATTCAAAGTTATCAAACTCGACCCCAAGCGCAACAACGTTGTTGTCAGCCGTCGTGCCGTGATGGAGAGTGCAAACTCTGCAGAGCGTGAAGAACTGCTTGCCAACCTCGAAGAGGGTGCATCACTCAAAGGTGTTATCAAGAACCTCACCGACTACGGTGCGTTCGTTGACCTGGGTGGTATCGATGGTCTGTTGCACATCACTGATATGTCTTGGAAGCGCATCAAGCATCCTTCCGAGATGATCAATGTTGGCGACGAGATCGACGTTAAAGTACTCAAGTTTGATCGCGAGCGTAACCGCGTATCCCTGGGTATGAAGCAGATGGGTGAAGATCCATGGGGCGACATCAAAGGTCGTTACCCAGAGGGCGCCCGCGCCAAAGCCAAGATTACCAACCTCACAGACTACGGCTGTTTCGCCGAGCTGGAAGATGGTGTTGAAGGTCTGGTACACGTCTCTGAAATGGATTGGACCAACAAGAACGTACACCCATCCAAGATTGTCCAGTTGGGCGACGAAGTTGAGGTTATGGTTCTGGATATTGACGAAGAGCGTCGTCGTATCTCTCTAGGTATCAAGCAGTGTCACACCAATCCATGGGATGACTTTGCCACAACTATGGGCAAAGGCGACAAAATCTCTGGAAAGATCAAGTCAATCACTGACTTTGGTATCTTTATTGGTCTCGATGGCGGTATTGACGGACTGGTTCACCTCTCCGACATCTCCTGGAATGAATCCGGTGAAGAAGCGGTTCGCAACTTCAAGAAAGGTGAAGAAGTTGAAACAGTTGTACTCAGCATCGATGCAGAGCGCGAGCGCATCTCACTGGGTATCAAGCAGCTGTCTGACGACCCATTCAATGAGTATGTGACTGTCAACGACAAAGGTGCTGTTGTAAAAGGCACCGTCAAAGAAGTTGACGCCAAAGGCGCAACCATTGATCTCGGCAATGATATCGAAGCCTACCTCAAAGCCTCGGAACTGTCTCGTGACAAGGTAGAAGATGCCCGTCAAGAGCTTCAGGAAGGTCAGGAAGTAGAAGCCAAGATTATCAATGTAGATCGTAAGACTCGCGCCATCAGCCTGTCTATTAAGGCTAAGGACGTCGCTGACGAGAAAGCAGTTGTTAAAGCACATCGCAAGACCGAAGCTGAAACATCTTCTTCAGCAACAACCATCGGTGATCTCATCAAAGCTCAGATGGACAAGTAACTTCCAGCGAGTTGATGACTGAGAATGAAAAAGGGTGGCTCTGCCACCCTTTTTTTTCGCCAAAAATACCGAAACTGACCACTTTTACTTGTATAAATCTAAAACTTCAATAAAATCAAGGAGTAATAATTTTCAGGTTCCGATACCGCAATTGGGGCCAGTTCCGTCAAAGAACCATAAGAAACTACGAACTGAGCATGACAAAATCCGAATTAATTGAAAAGATTGCCGCCAGCCAGGACCAGCTCCAGCCTCGGGACGTAGAGCTAGCGGTAAGAATGGTTCTGGAACGTATGACTCAGGCACTGGTCAACAACCAGCGCATCGAAATTCGCGGCTTTGGCAGCTTCTCACTTCACTACCGCGCACCCCGCGTGGGCCGCAATCCCAAGACCGGCGATGCAGTGCAGTTAACCGGTAAATATGTTCCCTACTTTAAGCCTGGTAAAGATATGCGCACTCGCGTAAACGATAGCCTGTAGTTGTTATTCAATTGAACTTTGGAATCTCTCAAATGGGTTCGTGATGACAGACGTTTACCCAAACAACGACTTCAACGCTGCCAGTGACTCCTCAGCCTTGGCCTGATTCTCCTCAGCACTTAATGTCTCACCACCGCCAATTCGAATCAAATCATTCTCCGGCAACTCATCAATAAACCGACTGGGCGTTGTCGCTGAAGTCTCCCCAAACTGCGTGCGCTGCCTAGCGCAGGTCATAGTCAGGGTGCGCTGGGCTCTGGTGATACCCACATAGGCGAGGCGGCGTTCTTCTTCAATCTGGCCACCTTCCACGCTGTTGCGGTGGGGAAGGATGTCCTCTTCCATACCGATCAGGAAGACATGAAGAAACTCAAGTCCCTTGGCGGCATGAAGGGTAAGCAGCTGTACTTTGTCATCGGCGGATTCCTCTTCCTCGCGGTCAAGGAGGTCGCGAAGCACTAGTTTGGCGATGGCATTTTCAATTTTACTGTCACCGTTTTCGCCGTCGCTGTCAGAGTCATCGTTTTTCAGTACCTGGGAGAGCTGGGCTAATAAAAACTGCACATTGTCCCAGCGCTTCTGTGCCACATGGTCGCTGCTGGCATTCTGGTGCAGCCAGCCTTGGTAGTCTGCATCGTCGAGCATTTCATTGATGGCGCTGATCGGGTTGCCGCTGTAGACATTGCGATTAACGTTTTCTACCCAGTGCTTAAAACGCTTCAGGCGCTCGAGGTTATTCGCCGGCATGGTGGCGGTCAGGCCCACCTCATCAATGGCCGCAAAAAGAGAGAGGTGGCGTTTATTGGCGTACTCTCCCAATTTTTCAAGAGTGGTGGGGCCGATCTGGCGTCGCGGGGTGTTAACGATTCGCAGCAGGGCGTTGTCGTCGTCCGGGTTAATAATCAGCCGCAGGTAGGCCATGATGTCCTTGATCTCGGTCTTGGCGTAAAAGGATTGCCCGCCGGTGATCTCATAGGGGATATTCTGCGCCTGCAGTTTGATTTCCACCATCTTGGCCTGATAGTTACCGCGGTAGAGCACGGCGAAGTCGCTGTATTTACAGCGGCGTTTCAGGCGCATATCGATTATTTCATTGACCACCCGTTCGCACTCGGCCTCTTCATTGTCACTGCTAATAAAACGCAGCGGGTCGCCGGGTCCCAGTTCACTCCACAACGCTTTGCTGATCAGGTGAGGGTTGTTGTCGATTAGTGTGTTGGCCGCCTTAAGGATACGTCCGGTGGATCTGTAGTTCTGTTCGAGTTTAATAATATTTAGCGCTGGAAAGTCTTCCTGCAGCTGCATCAGGTTTTCCGGTCTGGCGCCACGCCAGGCATAGATCGATTGGTCATCGTCGCCCACCACAGTCAGCGCCTGTTTCTCATTGACCAGGGTTTTCACCAGTTCGTACTGGGCTAAATTTGTATCCTGGTATTCGTCGACCAGCAGATAGCGAATACGTCGCTGCCATTTGGCAAGCACTTCGGGCTGGTTTCTAAACAGCAGCACCGGAATCATAATCAGGTCATCGAAGTCGACGGCATTATAGGCTTTCAGGGCGCGCTGGTAGCGCTCGTAGAGCATGGCGATGGCCTGTTCGCCGGTGCTGTTGGAGGCATTGGCGGTCTGGTGAGGTTCCAGCAGGCCGTTTTTCCAGTTGGAGATGGTGTTCTGGGCAGTATCGATCAGTTTTTCATCGAGATCGGTATTGCGCACCAGTAGTTCCTTAAGCAGGTTTTTGCAGTCTTCCTGGTCGAGAATCGAGAAGCCGGGTTTAAAGCCCAGTGTTTTGATCTCGCTGCGGATAATATTCAGGCCAAGGTTGTGGAAAGTGGAGACAGTCAGGCCCTTACTCTCGGCTTTACCGAGTAGGGTAGAGACGCGCGCTTTCATCTCGCGGGCGGCTTTATTGGTAAAGGTCACGGCGGCGATATTGCGTGCCGGAATACTGCACTTTTCTACCAGATAGGCAATTTTGCGCGTAATCACACTGGTTTTACCGCTGCCCGCACCGGCGAGCACCAGCAGCGGACCATCGATATATTTCAGCGCTGCATGCTGTTGGGGATTAAGATTTTGCGACATATCCCGGGTTAAGCCATTTCAGCGATTGCGGTGCGTTTCTCTTGTAATTGGGTCAGGGAGCTCTCGAAGTCACTGAGCTTTTGACGCTCTTTGGCGACCACCTCTGCGGGGGCGTTATCGACAAACTTGGCATTGCTTAGCTTGCCGGTGAGCTTCTTGGCTTCGAGGGCATTTTTTTCAATTTCACGATCGAGGCGCGCCAGTTCCGCATCCACATCAATCAAGCCAGCCATAGGCACAAGGATTTCCAGGTCGCCGGCCAGTGCTGTGGCGCACAGTGGTGCCTCCTCGGGGTTATCTAGCCAGGTAATAGATTCCAGGCTGGCGAGTTTGCTGAGGAACTGGCGGTTGTCCTGCAGTCGACGCTGATCGCTGGCATCGCCCTTGGTCATAAAGATAGGTAGTGCTTTGGCGGGGGAGATATTCATCTCGCCGCGAATATTGCGCACACCGACAATCACGGTTTTTAGCCATTCGATATCGGCCAGGGCGGCCTGATCGATTTTGCTTTGATCGGCTACCGGGAATGCCTGCAACATAATAGTGTCGCCCTCGGGATTAAGTTCAACGCCGGCGTAGGGTGCGATGGTCTGCCAGATCTCTTCGGTGATAAAGGGCAGCATGGGGTGAGCCAGTCGCAAAATAGCCTCAAGAACGCGCACCAGTGTCCGGCGTGTACCTTTTTTAAGTTGCGGGTCGCCGTTCTCGTCCCAGAGTACTGGCTTGGAGAGTTCCAAATACCAGTCGCAGTATTCATTCCACACAAAGTCGTAGAGCGCCTGTGCGGCCAGATCAAATCGGTAGCTGTCGATGGCTTCGGTTACATCAATTTCTGCCTGCTGCAGCCGCGAGATAATCCAGCGATC
>JAYOUA010000022.1:0-26141 GCA_038150705.1 Porticoccaceae bacterium
CACAGGCTGCGATCGCCGGCTCGACAACGCCAGCATTGTAAATCCAGTTACCGTAATCAACCACGCATCTGTAGCTTTCTGGATTAAAGGAATTAGAAATACTACCGGCACCATAGGAAAGAATTTCATAGCTAGATGAGCTTGGCGGGAGAGCTGGGCCTGAAACTTCAGTTGGTGGCTCAGCGTCATCGGCGATTCCGGTAAATCGAACGTTGTCTAGCAAGAAAACCGTGCCTGCTGCATCAGTAGCCCAGATCACAAGGCCAGTATCTACTGAGGACAGCACTAAACCAGTCGCAGATAATGAGGACAAAGAAATACTGACTGCTTCCCAGCCTGAACTGCCTTTACTACCAAGCGCTTTATCACCTGATGTACAAGGATACACACAGTCCAACTTCATGGTGATCTTGCTGTCACCGCTGACAACCTTTATATCAAACTCAATAGCCCCGGCAGAGTAATCAGACAGATCGACTGGCTGTGATGCCCTAAAGTATAGGCCTGCCATATGACCTTCGACCGAATGAGATACCTGCAGAACGTCACCGCGCTCGGCATCGGTCACAACCTCCCAACCTATGCTCGGGCAACCGGCACCGCCATCTTGGACACACGAAGTCCAATCTATTGCAGAGTCAAATGCTCTGATACCTGCATCCCAGATAGGTCCTACAACGCCATCTTTGAAAACTACTAGATCGCCATCTGATTCTGACCTTGTAGCATCCAGAGGGAAGAAGTCATCGACATCAGCAACACCGTCGCCATCGTCATCTGTATCTTCATTGTTGCCGATCTGATCGCCGTCTGTATCAAGAGTCTCGGTGCCATCAAAGGGGAAGGCATCACTAAGGTCTTCAACGCCATCATTATCGTTGTCTAAATCACTATTGTTACCTATCCCGTCTTCATCATAATCTTCAGATTCAGTGGGATTCAGTGGAAAGGCATCGAGCTCATCTGCAACGCCGTCATTATCATCATCCAGATCTGCATTATTACCAATACCATCGTTATCGGCATCGACCGTTTCGCTGGCATCAAATGGAAACCTATCAAGGGCATCTACTACTCCATCTAAATCAGAATCAGTGACGTTGGGATCTAGCCAGTTACCATCGACATCACCTAACAGGACAGCCTTAAAATTAACCGTTCTGGTCATCGGCCAATTTATCTCAGCCTCAGACAAGCTCGTTGACTCAACATCCTGATCAGAATTTGCGGAAAATACCCAGCGAGGTAGCGCATCAACAGAGGCAAGATTTACAGAAGCCTTGAGGATAGATAGGGCATCATAGGAGGTGACGCTGCCATCACCGTTAATATCAGCTGCTAGAATCTGTTCGGCACTGACCTCTGGGGCTAGCAATGGGCCATCTCCATCCGGATCCTCATTGGGGTTTAAGCCCACAGCAATTTTGATTGCAAATAGCGCATCATGCGTATTTACATAGTGACTATCTAAGGCCCCATCATAAGCTCTACTAACAGTAATTAGATTACGACCAACAAATTTTTCACTAAACTCATAGTTGCCCTGCTCTCCTTGCTGAAGGGTTTCAAGCTTGGAGGCTTGATCTGAAGAATTTAAGCTGAATAGCTCAACATCGGCTTCCAGAAAGGGGACGACACTGTTGGATAATGAAATTTGAACGTTTATGGGCTGACAGTCGATGCAGTTGGTATTATCCAGTGGATCTGTGCCCGCATCATTTTCTGAGGTATCGGAGAAGCCATCTCCATCATCGTCATTGTCGGCATTGTTACCAACTCCATCACCATCGGTATCGGTAGTCTCTGCGGAATCTAAAGGAAGTGCATCAAAAAAATCTTCAACTCCATCGCCATCATCATCCGAGTCAGCGTTGTTTCCAACACCATCTCCGTCGGTATCGATAACCTCGGATGAGTCATTTGGGAACGTATCAGCACCATCAGCAACACCATCACCATCAGCATCATGCAAAATTTCTGCTGTTTCATCACTGCCCATTCCATTAAAGGACTGTGTAACAGTGGCCTGCATCCCTATAAGCTCAATATCGATAGAAACCATTCCATCAACGTCTGGTTCAAGGCCGATTACTGACGCTAGGCTCTGACTTCGTATATTGCTTGAAAAATTAAGTCGCGGAGATTGGATTGATATTTGGAGCTCAACACCATTAACCGTAACGGAAAACCTTGCAGTCTCAAAATAGATACTGTTATACAAATCGCTACCGGAACTTAACTGATTGATTTCGCCCAAATACTCATCAATATAATATGTGCCACTTAAAACACCCGCATCGAGAAGTTCGACATAAGTCTTTTCAGGGCCAGACATTTCCCACTTGTAGAGGTTACTGTTATTGGTGTAGTTAGGTGCAGACGATGTAGAAAATTCCCCAACAAACCTTATGCGAGCGTTCGACAGTTGCGACCATACAGCTTCAAAGGCATCTTCAGCATCGCTTGACAACACACCATAATATTCTGCAGTCGCATCATGGTCCGTACCATTGTAGGACTGTGTGACAGAGGCCTCCATCCCCATATGCTCAACATTGATGGAAACCATTCCATCAACGTCTGCTGCAAGGCCGATTACTGACGCTAGGCTCTGACTTCGTATATTGCTTGAAAAATTAAGTCGCGGAGATTGGATTGATATTTGGAGCTCAACACCATTAACCGTAACGGAAAACCTTGCAGTCTCAAAATAGATACTGTTATACAAATCGCTACCGGAACTTAACTGATTGATTTCGCCCAAATACTCATCAATATAATATGTGCCACTTAAAACACCCGCATCGAGAAGTTCGACATAAGTCTTTTCAGAGCCAGACATTTCCCACTTGTAGAGGTTACTGTTATTGGTGTAGCTAGGTGCAGACGATGTAGAAAATTCCCCAACAAACGTTATGCGAGCGTTCGACAGCTCCGACCATACAGTTTCAAAGGCCTGCTTGACGACGGCATCCATATCATCCTCTGAGGAACTATTATTGACGTCATCAGGGTTCACAATGCCGACGCTGGTGGATACTCGGAATTGAAGAAACTCTGGGGTATTGAAATAAGTATTAGTATTTATATCACTAGGATTTACGCCGGATATTTTGGTGGATGCAGAGAAGGTGATTAGGGCATTATCACCATCATCAGCTGTTCCTGTTGCATCCACTGGGCCAACGGATAACAACACCGCCAGGCTTGCTAGGACAAACACTTTCGAAAAATAGTATGGGGATTTTCTGGAAATAATTTTCACTTTATTTCGCCTTTATTTTTTTATTTGGCTTTGGGTGAGCACCAATCTTTTTTATTGTTTGCCCTGCTTGCAAATAACTCCAGAAAATTTAACTAGGGGATAGGAAAGGCGAACCACTGCTCGGAGGGACCTAGACCCTCTTCCTTAAGCTCGACAAAATAATTATCATCCAATGAGAGAGCTCCCTCTGGCGGCGACCAACTGCCATCTACATCTCCCAGCATTACGGCAACGAAATTAGGATTTACATCCTGTGGGTCAGTAAAAAGAACCCCCTCAGCATCCCAATCAACGTTATTCTTATTTATTGTCATCTCACCCTGGCCGTTATTTGCCTCTTCATCCCAGAAATCTTGCCCCTCGTTCACAAATAGCCACTCCTGAGGGATAGCGTCTGGAAGACCAACTGCCATTTTTAAAATTTGTAGCGCATCAAATGTGTTTACCAGACCGTCCTGATTAACATCAGCAGCTATAAATTGGTATGGTGAAACAGAGGTTCCATCTGCATTGGGATTTAAGCCCACAGCTATCTTGAGCGCGGAAAGAGCATCAAATGTATTCACTACGGAGTCCTGATCCGCTGCAGTTGGCTCTTTAGCGGCCGCAAGCTGTTTGTCACCAGTCAAAAGTGCCTGCAGGGAATACTGATCGACATCAACATCTGGGTTGGTTGTGACCGAGTCCAGAGTTCCGCTTTGGAAGTTCTCAACTGATAACGTAACATCACCAATTAAGGAATGATTAGCCCAGTGATAGGTCACTCCTGAGAGAATTGCTGCGTCGGCGATATCAGCATATAAATTCCCAGATGTGGTCTGAGGATCAAGTGTGGAGAGATTATCCGCATCAGATGTAAAAGCTGCAGACAAACCGGAATCTGATATAGCACCATTAATAACCCAGCCATTGGCTAACTCGCCGTTCTCAGATATCGTTTCCAATACTTCTGAATTTTGGTCTACTGTTAAATATTGCTGAGCACCTGTGTTTCCAGAGACCTCTGAGGAAGAGGATAGAAAGGAAACATAGCGTCCATCATCACTCGCTGATACAAACTGTCCTCCAGAGGACAAAGTTATAGTTTCGGATGAGGTAACACTGCTGGTTACACCGGCGCTTGAATAAAGAAAGACGTCATCAGAATTATTAGCGTCTTCGGCAAGGATCGTCGAGGAACTACTTGTATAGTAGGTACCTATGTCGGTTATCTGAACCTCACTGGCCTTATCAACATAACCTGACGCGTAACCGTCTCTATCTATAGAAATCAGGTCGAATTCTGCACCACTCATGAGACCATCGACATCAAAGGTGGATGACCAAACATAGGCATCTGACCTGAAATTGGCCTCTGAGTTAACCTCGGATGAGTTAATATCAAACTTTGAGGGTGATACAAATGCGGCGTCAGTAACAAACGCTATCTGAAGGGTGTCACCGTCTACTCTAATATCCTTAAGGTAAGTCGGGTCGGTTACCTCACTTCCTCCTACAAAACTAACACGATCAACGCTTTCCTTGATTAGGTCAAATAAATAAATATCACTGCTATCATTAGTGTCAGGCGCCATTTCCGGCGCCAACTGTTCACTAGAAGTTTGCACGGCTAGGAACCTGCCATCAGTACTCAATGACATTGCCTCAACTTTTACATCTATTTCTTGACCAGTAATGTCTTGAACAACATTCGAGGAAATTATCTGATCGCCCTGAACAGAAACAAGATAGCTATTACCTGTATTCTTATCCTCTACCAATGCCACAGCAAAAAGATCATCTGAAGAACCGGCAACTTGGACGTCCAAGACATCAATTTCCCGAGCATAGTCGTAACCCGCAATAATGGCATTGTAGTTGGAGACATACTCTCTTGTTTGGGCGCCATACAACCAAAACCCATAATGAAGACCAAAAGAGCTGTCGCTAGCGTCAGTGAAAGTTCCTCTAACAATCATGTACCTTTCATCTGACGTGAAGCCATAACATTCAAGGAGGTGCAGGTCGGCTCCCCCCAGAGAAAGGTTGCTTAAGTCAGGTGCAGGCAATTGAAAAAATGCCATCAGCTGAAACCTCTATCGCATATACACTGATTTTTTGTCATCACGTATGCCAAGCGATAATCATCCATAGTTATATTCCAACAAATACATCACCTGCGGTTACAGTACCGTCATCTTTCTCCATATCAATTTGGGCAATCACAACTTGATCTCCCTCATCTGAACCATCAGCATCGAATAACAGCAAACCTTGCGCGGTATCGAAGATGAAGTAGTCGTTTGCATCCAGAGCTCTAGCCCCCGCACCGGATACAAAAGAGTCATTACTGACAAGACCAGAAGACAGTAGACCAAGTGCCTCGGGATCAATTCCGAACGACGCCAGATCTACAACTATCAAGTCTTCGCCTGAATTGAAGTCCGAAATGGTATCAGCAGCAATTTCATCGCCATTATTTGAAATTACAAAGGTATCTGCTCCCTGACCACCGGTGAGGGTATCAACACCGCCAGCTCCGTCGAGGATATTATCGGCCATGTTGCCGTAGAGCTTATTATCGAGGCCGTTTCCGATTGCAATAGTATCTGCAATACCAACGAGGTCAGCATTTTCAATATCACTAATCAGGGTAATATCGAGGTTGGACCTAATGGTATCTTCACCACCTGTATCAATAATGGTGTCCAAAGAGTCACTCAATACATAGATATCGTCACCCAATCCACCTTCAAGAATGTCAGCTCCAAGACCGCCGGCAAGAAGGTTATTACCACTGTTACCTGTAAGGTGATTGTCGAGAGAATTACCACCTGCGGTAAAGTTTCCTGAGCCAGTCAAAGTCAGGTTTTCAACATTTGATGAGAGTGTATAGCTTGAAGCAGATACGACATGATCCGTACCCTGCCCCACTTGCTCGACCACTCTATCTGCCCTCGAGCTCACATGGTAGGTATCATCACCAAGGCCGCCTGCCATAAGGTCTACGCCAAGACCACCGTCCAGCTCATCGTCACCTTCTTCGCCGAACAATGTATCTCTACCTGCGCCGCCGCTGAGTAGGTTATCAGCGGCATTACCCAATAGAACATTGTCCAATTCATTGCCGGTGAGATTAATTGACTCCGCACCTGTCGCCTGCAAGCTCTCAATATTATCCGGAGCAGCCAGGCTGATGGATGTCATAATTAGATCCTTACCGCCAGCGCCACCAGAAATAACTTCAAGCGCTACATCACCAAGACTGTCCACGACATAAGTATCATGCCCTGGGCCACCTGTCATGAAGTCCTGCCCAGACCCACCGTCAAGGTAATCGTTACCAGCCGAGCCATCCAGCTTATCGTTGTCGCTGCCACCCAGCAGAGAATCATTACCCAAGCCTCCCAAAAGCCGGTCATCACCAGCATTACCAACAAGCAGATCATCTCCTCCTCGTCCGTAGAGAATATCCTCACCTATGCTACCGTAGAGCTCATCTTGTCCTGAAGTTCCCGAGTTATATTCAGAATCCCCCTGAACCTCAAGCTGAAGACTCCAGTTGGTGGCAAGCCCCTCGGGATCTGTCGCTTGGATAGTGACACTTCCAATCGGCCCGTTGACGTTTTCACTCAGGGTAAATTCAAGCCTGGAAAGCTGATCGAAGGACAATACCTGGTCCACAGTCACGACATTGCCATCCAGAGTTACCTGCCCCATCTGCGGGAGCTCTGTCAGCCTTACCGTCTCCAAAATTGACTCCGGATCGCTAGGTAACTGAATGTCCAGTGCAACTGTCGCCTGATCTGGATAGTCTATGATCAGCTTACTGGTATCCGTTGTGAACCTTGGCGCGTCATTAACAGCATCCACGAAAATGTGCACCGATGACTCAGAGGAAACACCATCCTCATCGGTCGCTACAAAGCGCACATAGCCCCCGTCACCGTTGGAATCAGCTGAGGTTTGGTAGAAGAGCTCGGTCAACTCATCCGCGGTAAAGGTTGCACCCACAGAAACCTGATTACCAGCCTTGTCAACCAGCGAACCAAACCCTGGTATTTCTGTAATCTCAATCGCGACGTCGGTTCCCTCTGGATCAAACGGCATGGAGAGCCCAAGGGAAATAAGGCCCTCATCTTCACTAACCACAAGTTCCTTGGGATTATCGAGTATCGGCGATTGATTATCACCAAACTGCAGCGTGAGCATGTCAGCAGCCGACTCACCAAACTCATCAATTGCTTCTACTTTGAGCTTGATAGTGCCCTGGAAATCCTCTGGCGGAACACCAGAGAAAGTGCCGGTATCGGGATCATAAGAAAGCCATTCAGGCAGTTCGCCACCAGCGGCATCACTGACAATAATTTCCATATCTTGAGACTCTTCACCATCAGAGTCAGTGAATGCATCATCGGGCAAAGAGTAATCTATACCCATACCACTCTGCAGATAAACCGGACTGTCAAAGACAGAGGAGTTGGCGACAGGGGGCGCATTGCCGACTGCTTCAGATAAACTAATTTCACCATCCTGGAAGACAAGCCGTTCAATTCCACTGAGCTTGTCAGTTCCGTCATCTCCATTAGAAGTCTTGTTATCTACTACAGTGACTGTCTCAGAATTAGGATCCCAAGACACACTATATTCTGCAATCAGACCGGAGTAGAAGGCCGTATCCTGTCCAGCTCCACCGACAAGGATATCATCACCCTCGCGCCCTTCTAAGACGTCCTTACCGGCGCCAGCGTCGAGATAATTATCAGCACTGTTACCCACAAGGGAATCGTCCCCGGATCCTGATATGGCGTTCTCTACCAGTGTCCAGTCTGCAATACCGTGAGACGTGGCATTAGCCGCGATAATGCCCTCATATAAATCAATATAGGCATCAAAACGAACTGCCGCCGCATTGATGGTATCTTCACCCATCTCGTCTTCAAGAAGCCCCCCAGTTTGGTTGGCGAATCCCTCATCGGTAAATACATAGGTATCATTTCCATCACCGCGCTCGCCATAGATTCTCAGGGATAGGCTTTGGATAGTGCCAGTCTGTTCCGCCCTGACATCGGTGACAGTTACGGTCCAGGTACCTGCAGCCTCTTCTCCCCAGAACTGAACGCTGGAAAAGTCCCAAAGTAGGTGTGATGGAACACCGCTGTCCTGACCACTCAAGCCAAATGGGCGCTCTGAGTTTACGGTTGGCCTATTCATTAGGGTAGAAGTAGTGCCATCAGGCGAGGTAAGTGTGATGATTAAATCACCCATACGCTGGTGCCTAAGATCAATCCCCAGCTCAACATGCTCGACCGAGAGAGACGAATCTATTTCAAAGTTCATCGAGAATGATGAGCCAGTGCCATCTGGAATCGCCTCAAGCATTCCAAACTGACGTGCAGAAGCAGATACCTCGTTTACAGAAGTATTCTGTTCAGTCCAGGTTCTAGCAAGCTGAACAGCCGCGTAGGCATCAACCAACCCGAAACCAGCCTTATCATTGTATTGCAAACCACCCAGATTCCAATCGCTGGCACCATTCTCCTTCCAATCTTGGCTATCTGGATGAGTCGTTGCATAAGCCAATATCTTTTGCACATCGCGGTAGCCAAGCTCAGGATTAGCCTCGAGCATCATAGCAACGATACCAGCTACAAGTGGCGCGGAGGCTGATGTGCCGTTGAAGCTTCCATGGTAGTCACTTGCACCATTGACACCCCAGCCTGGCTGATGCCTATCTGTAGTTATCATGTCCACGCCATAGGTGCTTACTAAAACATTAGCGCCCGGCGTCGAGAACCCAGCCATGGTGCCATCAGCTTTGGCAGCACCGACTGTGATAACCTCTCGAGCATTTTGGAAGTTGTGGTAGTTTGTATTATCTCCAGCACCTGCGCTGTTACCTGCAGAGAAAATAAAGTTAGTGCCCAGACCATCTCTACCATCCTCAACGCCCTTGCGAAGGGCAACCCACGCAAAAGTAAGGCCTGTGCTATTAAAGTTGTCACTAAAGGGAGAAATTGCACCCCAGCTATTATTACTAATATCAAACTGCCACTGGAGGCTAAGTGCCTGAATCATATGATCCCAAGCCCACTTCACACGCGTTGAGGCAAGCTCGGCATCAGGAGCGGCACCCCTTATACCTGTTTCGTTATTAGCCGTCGCGGCAATAATACCAGCTACTAGGGTACCGTGATTGTCCGGCGGACCAACCAAATTAGGATACTTAGGCATGCCGTCGCGCGTATCAAACTGAGTATCGTATGCCAGAGAAAAATTCAGGTTTTCCTGCAAATCAGGGTGAGAGGTGTCAATACCATCATCAACCACACCCACAGTTATCCCCGCACCCGTGTACTGACCATCAAGCTCAAGCACGCCCGACTGCTCAAGGTACCACTGAGCTGCCGCAAGCGGGTCAGCAACACCACTGTAAAGCTCTCTGACCCTAGCTGTGTAGGTACCCAGCTCACCAAAACGTGATGAAATATCCAGATAGTAAGTCCCAGACATTGTTGGAGCAATCTGGATATGAGAGTCCTTGCCAGCACCACTATTGTCGTCGGCGGCAACCTCGACACCATCTGGTCCTATCAGGCGCAGCAACGAGTCGGCAAGCGTTCCGCCCGCACCATTCCCGTCACCAAGTATATCGATCACATAAACTTTGCCAGCCTCTAAAGTGACCGCCATCCAATCATGATCACCTGCAACCTCAATCTCACCTGTAGCAGGTTGTCCGGGCCCAACAACGACACCAGACTGGGTATCAGCTGAAATATCATCAGCGATATTCTCATCTGAACCTCTAAGCCGCGTATCCAAGGTGTATGTGCCTGTATTACCTGGTAGATCCTTCGCCGTAATTTCAAGGAAGTAACGGCCATCAGCAAACACAGATATTGAGAGGTCAGTGCGCCCTGTTACTGGGTCATAGGTACCTACTGAAACCAGCTGCCCGGACTCATTAACCAACCTCAACTGGGCTTCTGCGAGGGTACCCAAGCCATCCTGGTAGCTCTTCACAGAGAAATCATAGATATTACCCTGGGTTAAGTTAACGGCGACCAAGTCGACATCGCCAGCAGTATCAATCCTACCCTCGACGTTCTCATTAATCGCAATTACAACTTGACCGGAATCATTAAATTCAGCAACCGTATCAACCAAGTCATCTTCTAGGGAGGTACCCAGATCAATAATACGCAGCTGATAGCGTCCGGTTTGTGTAGACTCAAGTGGTGCGACATTTATACTTAACGTACCGTTGGCAGAGGCTGTAAACTCAGCCGAGTCAAAGAATGACGGGTTGGTTACATCTGATCCAGCACTCACGGATATAGAATCGCTTGCACCCTCAGCAAGCCATTCCATTGCCAGAGACGCAGAGGCAAGTGGCGCAACGCTACTATCCCTGACTGCCACAGTCTCAATACGATAGCTGTGTCCTTCCTGAAGAGAAACGTCGAAATTATCTGTGTCACCCGACAGCCCAATCGTTGCCACTGTCACACTCTGCCTAAAGGTACCATTGTCAGTGAAAGTCACACTAATAGGACCATCTGAGTCTTCATCAGAGGCATCGCCCTCAACCAGCTGAATGATGTAGTCTCCCGTCGCGCCTGCGCCATCGACTATGCGCGCGAAATAAGTGCCACCACCCTCGGCCCTGAACGTCGCTGCAGCCAGACCATTATCGGTCTCAAGACCGTCGCCAAAAGCAATAATCCGACCCTGTGAATCAACAACTTCGACCATTGGCCGACTTAATTTAGAGTCATCGGCAAGTTGCACGTTAACTGATAGAACCTGTCCTGCCTCAGCCTCAAACGAGAACCAATCTTCGTCAAAGTCATTCGCCAACCCAACGGAATCAAACGCCCGTATACCAAATGATCCATCATTCCACTGTATGCCACCGGTAAGTGTCTGATCTAATTCAATAACGGTTGTGTCATTTTGTGTATTACTGTGGTCGTCAGGTGCACGCGTCACCAGTGTATAGGTGCCGGTATCCTCCTGACCATTAGATGCCCTCACGACGAGGTAGTAGGTGCCTGAGTAGCTGGCGACATGCTGTAACGCAGGCTCATTACTAATGAGCATATCGTCCACAACCTTGATTAACGTGCCATCAGTATTTCGTAGTTCAAGCACTGGATCCTCGAGGCTACCACTACCGCTATGAGAAGCATTAGCCCGGAATACGTAGCTTTCGCCCTCGACCAGCGTTATGGCGAACCAGTCTTCATCATTGTGCGTGAGGAGTGAACCGCTAAACGAATCGCCAGGGTTGAGTACGACCTGAGTGCTAAGATCGTTGGGAACATCATCCGGCGGCAGATTGCGTTGCGACACAGACAGCTCATAGGTGCCCTGACCAGTGCTTTGGCCTGATGAAACCTCGATATAGAAGGTCTCGGAAGACTCAGGCGCAAAATAAAACTCTGCATCAGTGCCCGAGCCACCATTGTTATCGAAATCTATGAGGTTGCCGTCGCTGTTGAATACCCGAATGTAGGGGTCTTTGAGCGTGCCACCAAACCCAGCGAATCCCGACGCTCCAATTAGATATACCCTTCCAGCCTCAAGCTCCACCTGGAATACATCCTTATCACCGGGGATACCAATATCTCCTGAAATAAGGGCTGATGAGTCATCGCCAAGGATTACGCTTGTAGCCGTCTGGTCAAGTAAAGAGCCGTGATCATCAGCAGGTGCAAGATCGACATTAATTGTGTAGGCACCGATATCATACTTAAATGCACTTCGAGCCTCGACAAAATATAGCCCGTTTTCTTCTGGCGTGAAGTAAGCCCGGGCATTTAGTGATCCGTCAAAATCGTCCGCCCTAAAGATAACATTACCATCCGCATCACGGATGGTGAGCAGTGGATCTTTAAGAGGATCCAGACGAGCACCATCGCTAATATCACCGGACAAGTCGATCACATAGGTAGTATTGGCGCTTAGCCCAACACCAAGCCAGTCGCTGTCGCCAATATAAGAGATCAGACCTGATGCTTCCTCACCAAGCGTTATAGCACCCTCAGTCAGAATGGAGTTGGCGTAGTCATCAGCCAAGGTAGAGCCGCGCAGCACATATGTACCACGAGACGCGTTACCACTGGCACCAGCATCTAGATAGTACCAACCGCTGTCAGAGGCTGAGTAGTAAATCTCGGCGTCTGAACCTGTGCCGCTATTATCATCCTGCGTGAGCAGGCGTCCGGTCACCGAGCGAAGGGATAGTTGAGGATCCTGAAGTGTGCCGCCAAGCGACGTACCGTCCAGAGTAAAGCTGTAGGTAACACCCTTATCAAGCCATACCTTGAACCAGTCGTGATCGGTGAGCTGGTTGATTTCACTCTCAACTGTGAAGGAGTTAGACGCTCCTAACTCGACGCGCTCAGTGGTGGTCAGGTTGCCCGCAATAGTGTCTAGGCTTTCCTGCGTCAGAGTCCATGAGCCTGTATTAATACCCGCTACATCAGATGCGGACAGGTAGTAAGTCCCGGACTCCGTTGGCCTGAAGATAATCGAGTCGTCAGTTCCCGCAGTGTCAGTCGCCTGTCCGATGCCGTTTTCTATTACCCGACCTTGGTCATCAAGAAGCTGAAGCAGCGGATCAACAAGCGTTCCGCCTCCGGAGGAGACACCCAGCAGGTTGAATTCGTACTTGGTACCTGCAATCAGTTCGGTGCGAATCCAGTCCTGATCATTGATGTCACCAATATAGCCGCGGATCTCCCCTTCCTGGGGGTCCATCTCACCCAGAGTTTCTCTGCTACCCGCATAGTCATCAAGGTAGTTAAGTGTGAAGGCATAGTCCTCAATCGGGAAGTCATCATTCGCGTTGACTCCAAGACGGACGATAACTCTGCCACCCTGATACGCTTCAAAACCATCATTTGTGTTAAAGCCCGGTAGCCACTTGGCATCCGGTGACATGTAGTTATTATAAGATCCCTCGACCCAACCATACACGAGTGACTTGAGCTGGATTTGACGACCTGTTTCCGCATCAAAAAATTGTAGATTCCAGCCACTACCGTTGACGGTTGACATCTCAACGAAAAGTGGTGAATTAGGCGCTAACTCAGAGAAATAGACATCGGGGTCACCTCGGTAATCCGCTTTTCCTGTAATCTGCTTGCCGTAGGTTGCCTCAGTAAGATTAGATAGCAGCTCATCAAGGTCAGCACCCGTAATACCATTCTCACCATTGTTAATAAAGTTGTAGGGATTATTGGGCGCATCATCAACGGTAACCGTGGTGTCAGCAAAACGCATCTCCAACACATCGTTCAAGGTGTCAGTACCGTCTGTCAGCGTGCCTCTTGAGTGCTGAACAGTAAGCGTCGATCCATTGCGCACAAAATCATAGTCAGCATAATTACCTGAGAAGATGGCAGCCTGGATGCCATTGATTGAATCATCCCCGGCACCGCCCTCAAAGAGGTCTCTAATATCACCGTTAAATGAGTCATTGCCATTGGAGCCTGTGATAATGCCATCTGCACTCGTGTAAATAGCGCCCGAGCCCTCAAGGGTCCATGAGGAAAACTGCTCGTCTGTGAGCACGATAGTGGCGTTACCGAAGTAAACGGTTTCAATATTTTCAAGAGTCGTGCCAGTTAAATCAATGAAGCCAGTATTGCTTACATCGAAGGTATCATCCCCTGCCCCACCATCTATACTCGCCTGAAGTGCCCCTCCTCGTACATGCTTGATTACGTGGTCTCCGTCGCCAGCTGTCACCGAGTAATCTGAATCTTCAATTATGTATACCTGCGCATCTTGGTCGCCCAAGATCAAGTTGTCGAAACTTGCTCGGTTGTAGATCCACTCTCTGATTGACAATGAGTCATGAGTGAGGTCTATGTCTCCAAACGATCCATTAAAAGTAAACTCTCGGAGTCTCTCAGCCGAGAAATTAGAAATTTCAAAGTCCTCAAGCGAGCCCAGTACAGATATCTGGAACCGATCATCCCAACTATTGTCAGGCGAATTCTGTATATCAGAGAAAGATAGCCACTGTTCCGCAGTCAAATAGAGGTGGCTGTAATAGGGCTGAGTAATTTCAAGAGTTTCAAAGCCAGAAACGGCACCCTCAGAAAGACGGTAGCTGCCCCAACTAATAGCATTATTTGTAGTTACATTAAAGACAATCTCAAGGATATCATTGCCAGCACCACCGCTAAGAATTTCTCCCTCAATATGTCGGTTGTTGTCAGTGAATTGCTCGCCACCAACAATAACATGATCATCACCAGCTCCCCCGATTAGAGTATCAGTGCCCTTACCACCATCAAGCGTGTCGTTTCCATCTCCACCAGACAGAACGTCAGCTCCCACGCCACCAAAAATAGCATCGTCGTTAGAAGACCCTGTAATGACGTCATCTTTAACGGTACCCAGTATTCCGCCATCGCCTGCCAGGTTGGAGTCAGAGTTAGGAAGTAATATTTCGGCACCTTGAGACAGCACAAGGTGCTGGGGCATAGTGAATTCAGTAAAGTCACCAACTAGCTGAATTGAGACACCCTTAACTTCGGTAAACAGATCTAGCTGCCCCACCGTCATAAGGACAGTGCCATCACCAGAGAGTACCTCAAGGCCCGCTAAATTAGCGCCCGTGAGGTCCTGCCCGTCCTCAACGCGCAAGGTATCGGTACCATCGCCACCAGAAAGCGTATCGCTTACGACCTGCTTTCCTCTGACGTCTAACATGTCATCACCCGACCCACCAGAAAGCTCATCAACGCCACCACCAGCCACGAGTACATCGTCGCCCGACTTTCCTTCGAGAACGTCATTGCCAAGGTTGCCGACCAAGATGTTATCGAGAGAGTTACCAATCAGTCGATCATCTCCAGCGGAACCACTAAAGCCGGCATAGAGGGAATCCTCTGTTAGGCTCATTGTCGCCGCGTCGTCCAGAGAGAGCGTGAACTCCGTCACCGCACCGGGTATTACCTGAACAATCGCCCCAAATTCAGCCCACTGAGCCTCATTCATGGCAAGCGATTGAGAGGAAACCCTTATCTCCTCGATGCTGGAGAGCGAAACATCTGACAGGTCAACATCTGAGCCGGATATTACAAGCGTGTCCATGCCCTCAGCACCGTCAATTATATTTGACGGACTAGAGGTGTCATTGATCCTAATAAAGTCGTTACCAGCTCCACTGTTTACGGTTGACGGGCCATCACCCACCTCGATAGTTTCAGACGCTGAGGTACCATCGAAGGTGTAGGAGAGATCATCACCGATCTCCCAATCAGTAATATTTAGAGCAGCAAGATGCGCCAGATCGATGGTGCCGCCACCCTTAATGATGACGGCAGATAAACCTTTGGCGGTTTCTAAAGATTTTAGCTGGTCAGTTGTAAGGACAACCTCAGACGGTGTCGCGAATTCCCTATTAAGATCACTAATGATCTCTAAATTTTCTAAACTCGTCAGATCAAAATTGGATAGATCGAGAAGCCAGTCTGTGTAAGAACTATTACCGTCCCAGGTATTTCCTCCCCAAGCATGATAGAAGTAGTTATTCGAAAAATTGAGAGTTAGGGTGTCCTCTCCTTCTCCGCCATCTATAGTTCCCGTCAAAAAATAGGTTTTCAAGGCCTCATCAACGGAGGAAAAATTTCGATACCAATCCGAATATTGGACCATATCCCAATATATGACGTCGTCCCCGCCCCCGGCTAAAACAATATCAGTTCCCAAGCCCGAGCCCTGATTGGACTCATTAAGCAAAAAGAATCTATTTGCGTCGTCATTACCGGTAAGGGTATCAGATTGGTTTGTGCCCCGAAGGGTCAATTCACCCGACAGACCACTTGCATCAATCTCACCATTGCTCTGGTTCTGATCCAGCCTAAATTCAATATTTTGTGCGCTGGTGAAGCCTTTATCGAGCACTTCCTGAACGGTCAGAGAGCTCTGCCCGCCATTACCATCAAGAATTTCTACGTTCTGAACGGTGACGTTATCCCAGTTGACATTCGAATCAACGCGAAGGGTGTCAGTCCCCTCACCACCATCGACAGTGGCAGTTGGGCTGTTATTACCAGTGATATCAATAACATCGTTACCCGCATCACCTGACAGGACATTACTTCCCTGGCTATCGCGGAGAAGATCATCTCCATCACCACCAGACAGGATGTCGTCCCCAGAGCCGCCAAGGATCTCCTCACTTGCACTACTACCCGTGATGGTGTCATTACCGCCTCGCGCATCGATATAGCCAACGTCTTCAACGCCAGCAATCACATCATCTGAGTTCTCGCCCAGGATGACTTTGTCGACCACAAGTCGATACTGGACTTCATCACCAAATTCCGCACCATTGTTTTGCGCTTGACCCCAGATGCGTATATCGGCGCGCTGGCCCCTTGGCAGGAATTGAGAACTGCTACCCCAAGTTTGCGGGCTGACAAACCAGTCTTGATAGACACCCCCACCTACATTTCCGTAAAGCTCAAACTGACTTATGCTATTGCCATTATCATCCTCGAACACCAGTCGATCACCAGCACCCATCAGACGGAATTCAGCATACACTCGTGAATAAACATCTGTATCTAGAATCTCTAGCCTGACACGAAGCATGGTGTCCGGAGAGATATCCGAGGTGAAGCGTTGCTGGAAATAATCCTGATCTATATATTGATAACTATCTCCCAGAGGCAGGGTTCCCTCTATCGCCTGACCAATAAGGAAGGCATTGCTGTTGGGCTCATTGGATTCGGTATCAAGAACAAGATCTCCATCGGCAAAGCGCAAGATCTGAACGTCTAAAAGAGTATCTCGACCATCACGCCCTGCAACAGTATCTTGAATCGTAAGCCCAAGATTTTGATTACCATTAGACCATTCGATTTCATAGTCTTCACGGTTACCCGCAAAGACTGCAATATCTTGAGCGCCACCCTGGCCATAAATCCAGTCATCACCAGCTCCACCGGTGATCACATCATTACCATCACCACCGTACAGCAAGTCGGATCGGGCAGACCCAACGATAACGTCATTGCCATCGCCTGCATCTATATACTCATATGCATCACCCGCAACCAGAGCTAGATCTGAACCGTCGGTACCCTCAAGAGCTCGCCTGATAACAAAACTATACGCTGCAGAATTTAACGGTGCATTCGAGTTTAAACTAACGTGAACGCCCACATCCTGAATATTCGAATCTCCCGCAAGGGTAACCGTTTGGTTGCTGTTATCTACGTATACATTGCTACCATTAATCTGGACATTAAAGCTATTACCAGACAGACCCGTGAAGACGTACTCCCCAGAATCAGGAAGGTCGATTGTGAAGTAGTCCTTGTCTCCATAGAAGTTAGCTCGGCCAGCAATGATCTCGCCAAACCCGATCTGCTGATTACCAGCATCGGGACTGTTGCCATGGTCATCAAGCTCAAATACCTCAGCCTCACCGGTAACAGGGTTTACATAACGAATTGCTTGGACATTGGTGAGGGTATCAGTCCCCTCATCCGATCCATCTATTGGGTCTTCTGAACCAGTAATCTGGTCAGTAAGTACGACCTCACCACTACTATTGATCGTCCAGTAGAACGCATCCTCCAATCCTGAAACCTGGACAGTGTTGTAACCTGAGCCACCATCGATGACATCATCACCGGCGCCAAGCGCGAAGACCTGATCACCAGCACCCGCCGATAGCACGTCATCGCCTTCGCTTCCAAGGATAGTTCCATCCGCAAGAGCTACCCAGGCACCCTGAGTTAGCGCGATAGTGGACGGCGTCTGGAAGCCTGCATCCTCTCCGATAAGGTGGACGTTAACACCACGAACCTCACTCAGCAGAGACAGCTGCGCAACCGTTAGGCGAATAGTCCCCTCGCCAGCAATAATTTCGATACCCGATAGAGAGGCGCCAGAGAGATCCTGGCCATCAGCAACAGTCAAGGTGTCTTCACCTTCACCGCCAGCAATAACATCAGTAACAACGGCCTTGCCAGTTACATCAAGGCTATCTGCACCCTCACCGCCATGAAGTTCATCTACGCCAGCTCCAGCCACAAGGCGGTCATCGCCTGCACCGCCAATGAGGACATCGTCACCAGCATTGCCGAGGATAATATTATCTGCCGCATTACCTGTTAACTGGTCGCCTTCGTCAGATCCACTAAAACCAACAAACAGCGAGTCATCCGATAAGGTCTCTACAGACGCCGAATCAAGTGCCAGGGTGAACTCTGTCGAGGCACCAGGCGCGCGTGTGATATTCTCGCCGTATGTATTCCACTGCTCAGAGCTAATCGCCAGCGACTCGGAAGACACACGAATTGCTTCGATACCGTCGATTGAGACGCTCGAGAGGTCAACGTCAGAGCCTGATATAACAAGCGTGTCCTGACCCTCTCCACCGTCAAGAACATTGATGGGATCTGACTCATCCGATATTCGAATCGTATCGTCGCCATCACCGGCATTAACTATCGATTGACCTGTCCCTACTTCAACAGAATCCGATCCTGAGGTACCTTCAAATGTGTAGGCAAGATCGTCTCCGATCTCCCAATCAGTAATATTTAGAGCAGCAAGATGCGCCAGATCGATGGTGCCGCCACCCTTGATAACGACAGAAATTAGGCCCGTCGCTGAGTCTAAAGAGGCTAGCTGATCAACTGTGAGGAAAAATTTTGACGGGTATTTAGTCGCGTCACCCACATTACCAAAGACATTGAGAGTCTCAATACCTGTAAGGTTCAAACCAGTGAGATCGAGATTCCAAGATTGAGCGTTATCAGAGTGAGTATATGAACCTGTGATTTGATACCAATGATAGGCGCTAAAGTCGAGAGTTAGGGCATCTGCGCCACTACCGCCATCAATATCACCGTTAAGGAAGTAGGTGTGGGACGCTTGATCGGCCGCGCTGAAGTGATCATTCCATCGACCGCCATTTCTGGCAACCCAAGCAATAACATCATCACCGCCCCCAGCCGAGACTAAATCTGAGCCAGCGCCATTCGAATTTCTGTGATCATAAGCATTCAAGAAAATTGTGTTGTTATTATCATTACCAATAAGAACATCAGAATAGTTAGTGCCTCGGAGAGTCAGATCACCCGACAGACCACTGGCATCAATCTCACCATTGCTCTGGTTCTGATCCAGCCTAAATTCAATATTTTGTGCGCTGGTGAAGCCTTTATCGAGCACTTCCTGAACGGTCAGAGAGCTCTGCCCGCCATTACCATCAAGAATTTCTACGTTCTGAACGGTGACGTTATCCCAGTTGACATTCGAATCAACGCGAAGGGTGTCAGTCCCCTCACCACCATCGACAGTGGCAGTTGGGCTGTTATTACCAGTGATATCAATAACATCGTTACCCGCATCACCTGACAGGACATTACTTCCCTGGCTATCGCGGAGAAGATCATCTCCATCACCACCAGACAGGATGTCGTCCCCAGAGCCGCCAAGGATCTCCTCACTTGCACTACTACCCGTGATGGTGTCATTACCGCCTCGCGCATCGATATAGCCAACGTCTTCAACGCCAGCAATCACATCATCTGAGTTCTCGCCCAGGATGACTTTGTCGACCACAAGTTCGTATTCAAGTTGATCGCCAAATTGCCACTCGCCGTAATCACGCGCATAACCAAAGATTTTGACATCAGCTCGCTGAGGCATTGCAACATACTCAACCGCACCATCGTAGCCCCAACTATCAGGGCTGACAAACCACTCAGACGCTGTTTGTCCGTCCAGCCTAAATTGATATTTGTCGTTGCCATTTTCATCATGGAACATGAGTACATCGTCAGAACCCTGAGCCAAAAAGTACGCATATAGATTGAAATTAGAGACTTCACTCCGATCAATCACCTCAAATCGGATTCGTAAGGTGGTGTCTGAAGACACATCACCAGGAAATACCTGTTGAAAATAGTCCTGATCCAAGCTCAAGCTGCTTCCAGCGATAGGCAGGCTACCCTCGATTACATCCCCAATTAAAAAACTGTTGAAGTTAGGCGAATTGGAGTCAGAGTCTAAAACTAAATCTCCATCTGCAAACCTAAGGATCTGGACATTTGTAAGAGTATCCTCTCCGTCCCGTCCCTCAACACTGTCCGTTATCCGCAACCTAAGATCTAGGTCTGAACTAAACCACTCAATCGCATAGTCGCCTCTATCGCCGCTGAACAGGGCAACATTAGCTGCGCCACCATCACCATACAGGAAGTCATCTCCCTGCCCAGCGGTGATGACATCGTTCCCTTCACCACCATAGATAATGTCTGATCGGTCCGAGCCTATGACGATATCATCGCCCAATCCTGCCTTGATATACTCGTACGAGTCTCCAGCTTGGAGGGTTTCTCCCTGGACCACATCCGAGCGATCCAATGCACGGCGGATAGTAAACTCATAGTTTCTGCCGGCACGAGGCGAATTCGAGTCTAAGTTTGTTCTAACTACCAGATCCTGAAGCTCGTCACTTCCCTTGATTTCACGCTCAGAGCTGTTGGAGTAAATCCAGAAATTGTTATCGCCTAGCTCAACATATACAGAATCATTGGATCCTGTGAAGATATAGTTAGCGGTTTCATCGATATCGATAAGGAAATAGTCTTTATCACCATAAAAATTCGTGCGCCCGGAGACCGGCACACCAAATTGAATTTCTAAGTTTTCAGCGTCTGAGCTGTTGCCATGATCATCGAGTTCGAAAGTTGTAGTCTCTCCAGAAACAGGATTTACATATAAAATAGACTGGATGTTAGTTAGCGTGTCCACGCCTTGGCCTGATCCGTTTACCAAGTCATCCGGATCAGCTACCAGGTCTGAGAAAATGACCTGTCCACTCGAGTTAACTGTCCAATAGAAGGCATCTGCTGTGCCGAAGACCTGGAGAGTATTGTAGCCAGAGCCGCCATCGACGGTATCATCTCCAGCTCCACCGATAATTAGATCACTGCCGGCATCTCCTAAGAGAAAATCCGGGCCCTCTGTACCAATCACTACGCTATTTGAAGAAAGCTGCTCTATCGCTGTATATTGACGCAACTCCACATTATTAGTCTGATTTTCTCGCCAAGCTACAACATAGCTTCCGTCTGCTAGAACGGCCACTGCAGGCTGCTGCTGATAATTTCCATCCATAGAGCTTAGGAGTGTCTCACCCCCTATTGGCAGGCCATCAGCATCGAATCTCTTGGAAAAAATTGAATCGTATTCTCCATCCGGATGATTATAAGAAACATACACCAGCATCCAGCCACCATCAGGCATTGCGACTATCTTAGGATCAAACTGGCTATTACTGGTTACATCATTGACTCTGAATTCTTGATCAACCTGCACACCGGCCTGATCGAACCTCTGAGCAAAAATACCACCGTCACTTCCATCTTGATTATTAGACTGCCAAGCAACTATAAAGCCTCCAGTCGCAAGAGCAGAGACTGACGGATTAAATTGATCATTATCCGTGTGGGTGTTGACCAAAAACTTTTCGCCTAAAGCGATACCTTCGCTACTAAAAAGACGACCGTAGATTCCCCAGCCACTGTCGTCATCATTGAAACCAGCATAACTATGCCAAGTAACCATAATGTCGCCGTTATATAGCTCTGTTATGGATGGTGCTTTCTGCTGACCACTGTAGAGTCGATTGACATCGAAGACGACACCTGGCGTATTTGACTCATCAAACTGCCGGGCAAAGATATCGAAATTACCGTCACTGGCTCTGTAACCTTGCCATGAAACCGTGTAGCCACCACCAGCTGTCCCGATGATGGCAGGTCGCTCTTGATCTCCGCTAAAATCAGCATTTACCTCAAAGCCTTGCTCAGCCACGCCATCGAAGTCGTACCTGCGAGCGTAGATCTCCCACTTATCACCGTCATGACTTTGCCAAGTGACAACAAAGCCACCATCTAAAAGCGCAGCTACCGCCGGGGCACCAGCGGAGTTTGATAGGGAAGCGTCATTAACCGTAAAGGCATCACCCAATTTAGAACCAGTCTCATCAAAGAGCTGACCAGAGACGGTATTGTCGCCACTTTGCCATACAACAACGTAGCCACCACCGTTTAAGGCTGTGATCTCTGGTTCGTATGCTTGATCACTATTTATTTCTACTTCAGCTCCCTCGAAATATGCGGCAGATAGGGCTAAAGAATCGTCGGAAAATATCACACTTTCAACGTTGGTCAGCTCATCAGCGATCTCTTCGTCATTGGCACTATTTGAGAGATCACGCACAAGGATTGTGCCGTTGGCATCTCTAGAAATACTGTACTGAGCGATTGGCCCGCTATAGGTAACGGAATCAACTCCATCGGCTCCGTCAATCAAGTCTCTCTCATCTGTAGCCAGTATTTGGTCATCCCCAGACGAGCCGGTCACGACACTTTCAATATCGTTCACACTCAACGTGACTGACTGCTGACTAGCATTTCCAGCAGCATCGGTAGCGACCACAGTAAAATTATAGGAGTCTTTTGATTCATAATCAGGGTCTGTGCCAAGCGTTACAGCACCTGTTTCCGCATGAATAGCTAGCCCAGCATCACTACCATCAGCAAGACTAAAGGTTACACCGCCACTAACATCTGCAGAGTCGTCTGCGGTTGCGGTGTAGATAACCTGTGCTGCGCCCGAGTTCTCATCGATAGCTATCGCTGTTTCACCTGAGGTAATTACCGGTGCGGTATCATCAAGATCGTTTATACCCAACGTCACCGCTTGCTCACTGGCATTGCCAGCAGCATCGGTAGCCACTACCGTAAAGTTGTATGAAGCCTGCGTTTCATGATCTGGGTCTGCGGAGAGTTTTACAGCACCTGTATCAGCATCGATCGACAGTGCAGCATCACTGCCTTCAGTAAGGCTAAAGGTTACACCGTCGCTGATATCTGCAGAGTCGTCTGCGGTTGCCGTATAGATAACCTGATCAGTACCTGAGTTCTCATCAATAACTGTCGCTGTATCGTCGGACGAAATCACTGGAGCAGATTGATCAATATCGTTAACCACCACAGTTACCACTTGGTCAATTGCATTACCGTCGCTATCTGTTGCCACCACAGTGAATTCGTAACTAGGCTGAGCCTGATAGTCAAGGCCGCCCTCTACAAACACATCCCCAGTTTTACTATCAATGCCTAAAGCTGCATCACTACCCTCAGCAAGCGTATATTCAACTGCACCATCATCTGAACTGGCTGCAGCTGTATATATCACAACCCCGGGCAAAAACTTGTAACTGGAGGGTGCAAGTGATTCCAAACCAATAATTACATTATCAACTTGAAAAGAGACTGCGGAAAGGTCGGCAATATGATCGATAGCGATCGTTATGAGCGGGGAATCAATCAGAAACGCGTCTGGAAAACTAGTAGAACTAACAGTAATTTGACCTGGGACTTGAGAGTTGGCAGCTACTAGTGACCCTTGCGAACTTATCTGACTAGCGTCAATTAACCCAAGCTGGCCAACATCATAATGTAAGACGAAGTCGAAGTTATAGAGACCCGAGGCATAGGCATTTGCGGTATCTGGAGCCAGCATGACCGAGACAGAATAGCTTCCATCCTCACTTGCATTAAGTGACAAGGACAGCGCACCAACTTCTAGAGGGCCAAGATCTAGCAACCCAGGAATCAATGCGGTAGGCAGATCCTCATCAATAGAATAGTCTTGCACAGAATCAAAAACAATTGCCATAGCTAGGCCTCAACAAATTAAATCATTAAACTAAAACCAATAAGCACAAACCCCTGCTCATATTAATACGAAAGTGAGTAGCGCGCGAGAAAAAAACTTTCATCAAGATTTACTATTCTTGGCTTTTTTTTCTTTCTTTGGAGCCTCAGCTGATCCTGATTGCTCCAATATTTTTCCTTTCAATTTTTCCACTTGATCAGCGAAATGCATAAAGCCATCAAGAGGCATTACCATGCGGTTGGATGGGGACATCTTTATTTCATTTTTATCCCCATCAACATCCTCTATCCGAGCAAAATCTAATCTTACGACGCCCTGCCCGACGTTAAATCTCATGAACCTATCGACAAATATATCTGTCATGTTTTTCTCCAAATTACATTAAGTATTTACGCTATAAACGAGTAAGACGACAAAGTTACATCCTCATCGTCAGCCATAGAATCCTCCGGCAGTGTCAGCTTATAGGTCTGAATATCCACTTGACCAGCTTCCGAAGAGGAGTCAACAAACACCGAAAGCACATCAGACTCAGCGTCAATATCAGTTAAGAATGCCCCAAAGACATTGTCCAATGTAGCGTCATTTCCATCAATTAGATCGGCAATGCCATCTGGGCTGCCTTGGTACCTGATCAAAATATTATCTTGTGCCTGCTGACTGTCTGCGCTTATCTCTTGATAACCAAAGCCACCGGCTAAAGTACTCAACTCAATAGTGTCCTCACCGCCCGTGAAGTCACTGATGGTGATTGAAGAGCCAGAATTCTGGTTTAACACGAACACATCAGGTCCAGCACCTCCAGAGATAACGGCTTCACCACCATTGAGCAGGAATGATTCCGAGTCATCTGTGCCCTCAAAAAGAGGAGCCTCAAGTAAAGAAATAACATGAGAGGAGCTTGATAGATAATCATTCTGACCAAGTAAGACCTCAGTCAACTCTATCGATGCACCAGCTATTTCAGTATCAGCCTGAAAAGAAATATTGAATAGTGGTGCGTCAACAGCAATGGGGAACAATGCGATTACTCCCACCTTGATCTCTCCTGGGATAGTCAAGTTTGAGACAGGGAAGGTGCCCGCTGGATAAGAGAGCTGACCAATATCGATCATACCAAGCTCAGCAGTATCATACTTCATGACAAACTCATAATTACCGACACCACCCGGATAGTTAACCACCAGAGACTCATCGAGGTTTATAGATAACACCAGGGAACCCGAATCAGTTGTATCTAAGGTTGGAACAAGGGCACCAGCAGTTACCACACCAGGACCTGTTACAGATACGGGTTCATTCACTGAAACATTGACTTCTTTCTGCCCTGAGTTTCCGGCAGAGTCAGTTGCCACGACCACAAAACTATAAGCGTCTACTGCCGAATGATTTGTTACCGAACCAACCAGACGAACCTCTCCGGTAACGCTGTCAATCTCCAGATCCTCACTTGATTTGGAACCTAGTGAATATGTAACACCACCCGTTATATCGCCAGAATCGTCCGCAGATGCCAAATAAATAACTTCCCTGAAGTCAGAAACACTGGCTGTGTTTTCAGAATCAATCACAGGATCCGCATCATCCAAATTATTGACAACCAAGCTAACTGCCTGACCTTCACTCGCATTACCCGCAGCATCTGTGGCGATGACTGTGAAGCTATAAGTATCTTGAGTTTCGTGATCTGGATTTGTACCAAGCGTAACTTCGCCTGTGGCAGCATCGATATTGAGCGCAGCATCGCTGCCCTCAGCAAGACTGAAGGTTACACCGCCACTGATATCTGCAGAATCATCCGCGGTTGCCGTGTAGATAACCTGATCGGCACCCGTGTTCTCATCAATAGCAGCTGCTGTTGCACCTGAAGTGATGCCTGGAGCGACTTCATCGAGATCATTAACCGATAAAGTGACTGCCTGACCTTCACTGGCATTACCCGCCGCATCTGTGGCTACCACAGTAAAGGTATAAGAGTCCTGAGTTTCGTGATCTGAATCAGCGGAGAGTGTGACAGCACCTGAGGCTGCATCGATAGACAGTGCAGCATCGCTGCCCTCAGCAAGGCTAAAGGTTACACCGCCACTAACATCAGCTGAATCATCCGCAGTTGCCGTGTAGATAACCTGACCAGCGCCGGTGTTTTCATCAATAG
>JAYOUA010000023.1:0-18090 GCA_038150705.1 Porticoccaceae bacterium
GTTTACGTGCGGCTTACTTCTTTCAAATTTTTCTTTACCCATCTCAGCATCTCCTCAGCAGGTATTACAGGTTTGAACCTAAATTTGGTCTTAGCACTGCCGGACAAATTCATGCAGCACGCAAGGCACGCCATCTTATACATCGGATCGCCAGAGTCAACGATCTTTAAGCTTAAATCGCTAAATTTTTTGCGCTTTTAGTTAATTTCGACTAGCAAATGCGACGATTTCGATTAAATGATGCTTTTATCGTTATTTTTTTCTCTGTACTCGCAGCAATATCCTGTATACTCGCGCGCGTTTTTAGTCCCCTATAAATGACAGCTTTTAAATAACAGATTTGTAACCGAATATAACGAGCAGACCAATGACTGATTTATCTCACTACAGAAATATCGGTATCTTCGCCCACGTTGATGCGGGTAAGACTACCACTACCGAGCGCATTCTTAAGCTTACCGGCAAAATCCACAAGACCGGTGAAGTTCATGATGGCGCAGCTACTACTGACTTTATGGAACAGGAACAGGAGCGCGGCATTACTATTCAGTCAGCTGCAACAACCTGTTACTGGAGAGACCACCGCTTTAACATCATCGATACGCCAGGGCACGTTGACTTTACTGTTGAAGTTTATCGCTCATTAAAAGTACTCGACGGCGGTGTTGGCGTATTCTGTGGTTCTGGCGGTGTTGAGCCTCAGTCAGAGACTAACTGGCGCTACGCTAACGAGTCTGAAGTTGCACGTATTATCTTTGTTAACAAGCTCGACCGTATGGGCGCCGACTTCCTGCGCGTTGTCGACCAGGTTAAAAATGTCCTCGGCGCCAACCCGCTGGTAATGTGCCTGCCAATTGGCATCGAAGATGATTTTGTTGGCCTAGTTGATCTTCTCGAGCGCAAAGCTTATGTATGGGATGACTCTGGCCTTCCAGAAAACTACGAGATTGTCGATATACCTACCGATATGGTTGACGATGTTGAGATGTATCGCGAGCAGCTGATTGAAACTGCCGTTGAGCAGGATGATGATCTTATGATGGCCTACATGGAGGGCGAAGAACCCTCAATTGAAGAAATCAAGCGCTGTATCCGCAAGGGTACTATCGCCCTGGACTTCTTCCCGACTTACTGTGGCTCTGCATTTAAGAACAAAGGCGTGCAGATGGTTCTCGACGCAGTTGTTGACTACCTGCCTTCACCCACCGAAGTTAAGCCACAGCCGCTGACTGATGAAAATGGTGAAGAGACTGGCGAGGTAGCGACTGTGACTACCGATGAGTCACTGAAGGCACTGGCCTTTAAAATTATGGATGACCGCTTTGGTGCACTGACTTTTGTGCGTATCTACTCTGGTGTACTGAACAAGGGCGACACCATTCTTAACTCATACACTGGTAAGACCGAGCGTATTGGCCGAATGGTTGAAATGCACGCTGATGATCGCAATGAAATTGACCGCGCTCAGGCCGGCGATATCCTCGCAATCGTTGGCATGAAGAACGTTCAGACCGGCCACACTCTCTGTGATGTGAAACATCCAGTTACTCTTGAGCCGATGATCTTCCCTGAGCCAGTAATTTCGATTGCGGTTAAGCCCAAGGATAAAGGCGGTTCCGAAAAGATGGGTGTTGCGATCGGCAAGATGATTGCAGAAGATCCTTCTTTCCGCGTTGAAACCGATGAAGACTCTGGTGAGACTATCCTTAAAGGTATGGGGGAGCTTCACCTCGATATTAAGGTGGATATCCTCAAGCGTACTTACGGTGTTGAGTTGGACGTAGGTCAGCCGCAGGTTGCTTACCGTGAGACTATTACTCTGCCAATCGAAGACAGCTACACGCACAAGAAGCAGTCTGGTGGTTCTGGTCAGTTCGGTAAAATCGACTACCGCATCAAGCCTGGTGAGCCAGGTTCAGGCTTTGTATTCAGCTCAACGGTTGTCGGTGGTAACGTTCCCAAGGAATTCTTCCCGGCGATTGAGAAGGGCTTTAACGGCATGATGGAAGAGGGCCCATTGGCTGGCTACCCTGTTCTGGATGTTGAGATTGAACTCTTTGACGGTGGTTTCCACGCCGTTGACTCCTCGGCTGTAGCCTTCGAGATCGCCGCTAAGGGCGCTTTCCGTCAGTCTATGCCAAAAGCTGGCCCTCAGATTATTGAGCCGATCATGAAGGTGGATGTATTTACACCGGAAGATCATGTAGGTGATGTTATCGGCGACCTGAACCGTCGTCGCGGCATGATCAAGGATCAGGAAGCTGGTGTAACTGGTGTTCGTATTAAAGCTGATGTTCCGCTGTCGGAAATGTTTGGCTATATCGGCCACCTGCGTACCATGACCTCTGGTCGCGGCCAGTTCTCTATGGAGTTCTCGCACTATATGCCTTGCCCGCAAAATGTTTCTGCAGAAGTTATTGCGGCGGCTAAGGAACTTAAAGACGCTAAGTAAATGCCTCCTTAAGCTCTATCAAAAAACCCCGCTGGTGGAAACCAGCGGGGTTTTTTAATGCGTGGACTTTTTGCAACAGCCTAGGCGTCCGGAATAACCGAGCAGAACCCGGGCCCTGAAACGAAAATCTTTAGCCCATATTTTTCGCCATAATCGCTTCGGCAATATTTTTTGGCGCTTCAAAGTATTTATCAAACTCCATGGTGAAAGTTGCGCGCCCCTGAGTTGCCGAGCGCAGATCGGTGGCATAGCCAAACATCTCTGCCAATGGAACCTCTGCGGAGACCACCTTGCCCATCGGACTTTCCTCCATACCCAGGATCATACCGCGACGACGGTTCAGATCGCCGACAACATCGCCCATATTTTCTTCCGGAGTGACTACTTCAACTTTCATCAGTGGCTCGAGCAGTACTGCGCCGCCGTGATCCCTGAGATCCCGGGTGGCCAGTGAGCCGGCAATCTTGAAGGCCATTTCGGAGGAATCGACATCGTGATAGGAACCGTCAAACAGAGTTGCCTTGATTCCCAGCAGCGGGTAACCAGCGAGGACACCGTTCTGCATCTGCTCTTCAATACCCTTTTCCACGGCAGGAATATATTCCCGGGGTACTGCGCCCCCAACAATCTCACTGACAAACTCCAGCCCTTCAGTACTGGAGTCCTCTGCGGGCTCAAACTTGAGATAGACATGACCATACTGCCCACGACCACCAGACTGGCGAACAAACTTGCCCTCGATCTCGCAACTGCTGGTTATAGTCTCACGATAGGCGACTTGGGGCTGACCAATATTGGCCTCGACATCAAATTCGCGGCGCATGCGGTCAACCAGAATATCGAGGTGCAACTCACCCATTCCGGAGATAATAGTCTGACCACTCTCTTCATCGGTTTTAACTCTAAATGAAGGGTCTTCCTGGGCAAGCTTGCCGAGAGCGACGGCCATTTTATCCTGATCAGCCTTGGTTTTCGGCTCGACCGCTACCGATATCACCGGCTCGGGAAACTCCATGCGCTCGAGAACAATTTTATCGCTCTCCGCACAGAGGGTGTCACCGGTAGTAGTGTCTTTGAGACCAATCGCGGCGGCGATATCGCCGGCCAGTACTTCTTTAATTTCGTCACGGCTGTTGGCGTGCATCTGAACCATTCGACCAATGCGCTCGCGCTTCATTTTCACTGAGTTATACACGGCAGTGCCGCTCTCCAATGTGCCGGAATAGACGCGCATAAACGTGAGCGTCCCAACAAAAGGGTCAGTGGCAATTTTAAACGCCAGTGCAGCAAAGGGGGCGCTGTCATCCGCTTCGCGGGTACCCTTTTCGCCATTGTCCAACTCACCTTCAATAGCTTTAACTTCGGTGGGCGATGGCAGGTATTCGATAACTGCATCGAGCATGGCCTGGACACCTTTGTTCTTAAAAGCGGAACCGCCAAGCACGGGAACGATTTCGTTGGCCAGGGTGCGGATACGCAGACCCTGTTTTATTTCTGCTTCTGTAAGCGCCTCTTCCTCGAGGTACTTCTCCATAAATTCTTCATTGGCTTCAGCTGCTGACTCGACTATATGCTCATGCATAGCCTGGCATTCGTCGAGCATATCGGCAGGTATTTCAGCGTACTCGAAACTCATACCCTGATCCGCTTCACTCCAGTAGATGGCCTTCATTTTGACTAGGTCGACGACACCTTTAAATTCTTCCTCTGAGCCTATCGTCAGCTGCAGTGGCACCGGGCTGGCGCCAAGACGCTCTTTGAGCTGCTCGACAACCATCATATAGTCGGCACCGGCGCGATCCATCTTATTGACGAATACCATTCGCGGCACTTCATACTTGTTGGCCTGTCGCCAGACAGTTTCAGTCTGCGGCTGAACGCCTGAGGAACCACAGAGCACAATAACTGCGCCATCCAGTACCCGCAGTGAGCGCTCGACCTCAATGGTGAAGTCTACGTGCCCCGGGGTGTCGATAATATTGATTCGATGATCATCGAACTGGGCGTCCATCCCCTTCCAGAAACAGGTGGTTGCTGCAGAGGTAATAGTAATTCCCCGCTCCTGTTCCTGCTCCATCCAGTCCATGGTTGCGGCGCCGTCGTGCACCTCACCTATTTTGTGAGACATGCCGGTATAGAACAGTACTCGCTCGGTAGTGGTGGTTTTGCCCGCATCTACGTGTGCGCAGATGCCGATATTTCGATAGCGACTGATAGGGGTCTTGCGTGCCACAATTTTTTCCTTGTTTTAAAATCGAAAAAAGGCGGCTATTAAAGCCACCTTTTCACGAAAAGATCAGATACTTTTAACCTTTATTAGAAACGGAAGTGCGAGAACGCCTTGTTGGCTTCCGCCATACGGTGAACATCTTCACGTTTCTTAACTGCCCCACCCTTGCTTTGAACTGCATCAATCAGTTCGCCTGCAAGACGCTGTGGCATTGATTTCTCACCACGGTTACGGGCGTATTCAACTAACCAGCGCATTGCCAGTGCAGTGCGTCGCGAAGGACGTACTTCAACTGGCACCTGATAGGTTGCACCACCAACACGGCGGGATTTTACTTCCACCATTGGCGCAACGTTATCCAGCGCTTCCTGGAATACTTCGACCGGATCTTTCTTGAGACGCTGCTCAACCAGGTCCAGTGCACCGTACACAATACGCTCAGCAACTGACTTCTTGCCGCTGACCATAACCATGTTCATAAACTTAGCTAGGGTGACATTACCAAATTTGGGATCCGGTAGGATGTCACGTTTCGCCGCTACTCTTCTTCTTGGCATCGTTTTGCCCTTCTCTTCAGGTTTCTTCTAGGGATAGGCCCTAGCCTTACTTGGTTGTATTACCGATTGTTACGCAATTTGTCACTCTGGATACTAATGCCCTTACTTAGGACGCTTGGTACCATACTTAGAACGACGTTTGGTACGACCGTTTACACCCGCTGTATCCAATGTGCCGCGTACCGTGTGGTAACGAACACCTGGAAGATCTTTTACACGACCTCCGCGAATCAAAACAACACTGTGCTCTTGCAGGTTGTGGCCTTCACCACCAATGTATGAAGTTACTTCAAAACCACTGGTGAGACGAACACGACAAACTTTACGCAATGCTGAGTTTGGCTTCTTGGGAGTTGTTGTGTAAACGCGGGTACATACACCACGACGCTGTGGACAGGCCTGCAGTGCTGGTACGTCACTTTTACTAACTTTGCGCTTTCTCGGCTTACGAACCAACTGGTTGATCGTTGCCATGCAATTTTTCTCCAAATTTTAAAAATGCCTTCTTGTGAAGGCCATACATTCCTTGAATCTTTCTACCAAATTGGTATCAAGACGCAAAAGGGAGCGGCATTCTAATTACCGCACTACAGGGAGTCAAGCGGGGATTCCCTCTACCTACAAGCTATCCGAGGATAAGTTGACTTGGGGCCCCGCGATCTTCCTTATTCTTCAGTTAAATCCGCACTCAGCGCTTCACTCAGTGCCGCTTCAACATCTGCTGCCGTCATTGAAGCTTCGCTTGCTTCTTCAGCCATTCGGTCCTTACGACGCTGGGCGTGATAAGCCAGACCGGTACCCGCAGGAATCAGACGACCGACTACAACGTTCTCTTTGAGGCCACGCAGTGGATCTGCTTTACCGGTAACTGCCGCTTCCGTGAGCACTCGCGTAGTCTCCTGGAACGATGCCGCCGAGATAAAGCTTTCGGTGGCCAGCGACGCTTTGGTAATACCCAGCAGCTGACGCTCAAATTTAACTGGCTGCAGACCTTCCTGACGCAGACGCTCGTTCTCTTCGAGAACACGACGGTATTCAACTTGCTCACCGCGGATCATGGTTGATGAATCACCCATATCGGTAATTTCAACCTTGCGCAGCATCTGGCGAATAATGACCTCGATGTGCTTGTCATTAATCTTTACACCCTGCAGGCGGTAAACTTCCTGAATCTCGTTGACGATATACTTGGCCAACTCACTGATACCTTTGAGGCGCAGAATATCGTGTGGCGTTGGTGGACCGTCAGAGATAACTTCACCCTTCTCGACATGCTCACCCTCAAACACACCCAGAGTGCGCCACTTTGGAATCAGCTCTTCGTAATGCATTTTGCCGTTTGGCAGCGGCTGACCATCGTCTGGAGTGATCACCAAGCGCATCTTGCCCTTGGTCTCTTTACCCAGAGTAACAGTACCGGTGATCTCGGCCAGGATGGCTGGATCTTTTGGCTTGCGCGCTTCAAACAGGTCGGCAACTCGCGGCAGACCACCAGTAATATCTTTGGTACCGCCAGATTCCTGAGGAATTCTTGCGATAATCTCACCGATGTCAATGGTATCGCCATCGGCAATATTGATACTTGCATTGGCCGGCAGCGGATAGTGTGCAGGTACGGTTGAGTTGGGGAAGATCAGCTCTTTGCCCTTCTTATCCGTCAGGGTAATCATCGGCTTGAGATCTTTACCCGCTGCTGGACGCTCATTCTGGTCGATCACAGAGATACTGGTCAGACCGGTCATGTCGTCAGTCTGCTGGCGAACACTCAAACCCTCTTCCATTCCCGAGAAGGCGACCTTACCGGCAACTTCTGTGACGATTGGGTGCGTGTGTGGATCCCAGTTGGCGATAATATCGCCAGCGGCTACTTTGGCGCCTTCCTTAACCTTGATCTCGGCACCATAGGGGAGCTTGTAGCGCTCGCGCTCACGACCATTTTCGTCGGCAATTGCCAGCTCACCGGAACGTGATACAGCAACCAAGTTGCCGGCCTTGTTCTCAACTGTCTTCAAGTTGATCAGTCGAATAACACCGTCCTGCTTAACTTTTACGCTATCAACGGCAGATGCACGCGATGCCGCACCACCGATGTGGAAGGTACGCATAGTAAGCTGTGTACCGGGCTCACCAATAGACTGTGCAGCGATAACACCCACTGCCTCGCCCTGGTTGACGCGGTGTCCGCGAGCCAGGTCACGACCGTAACAGGCGGAACAGATACCATGAGTCACTTCACAGGTGATAGGCGAGCGTACTGCAACCTCATCGACGCCCATCTTTTCAATGCGAACTACCCACTGCTCGTCGATCATGGTACCGGCCGGAACGGCGATCTCGTCGCTGTTTGGCTTGAGTACATCTTTGGCGACAATTCGACCAAGGATACGATCACCGAGGGATTCAATGATGTCACCGCCTTCAATAACTGGTGTCATCAACAGGCCGTCGGTAGTGCCACAATCGATCTCTGTAACTACCACATCCTGGGAGACATCAACCAGTCGACGTGTCAGGTAACCGGAGTTAGCGGTCTTCAGTGCAGTATCGGCCAGACCTTTACGAGCACCGTGAGTTGAGATGAAGTACTGAAGTACGTTCAGACCTTCACGGAAGTTCGCTGTAATTGGCGTCTCAATAATCGAGCCGTCCGGACGTGCCATAAGGCCACGCATACCAGCCAGCTGACGAATCTGCGCCGGGGAGCCTCGGGCACCTGAGTCGGCCATGATAAACACAGAGTTGAAGGAATCCTGCTGCTCTTCTTCGCCATCTTTATTAGTGACGCTCTCAGTACTAATACCTTTCATCATCGACTTGGCTACACGATCGTTGGCCTGAGACCAGATATCGATAACCTTGTTGTATTTTTCACCCTGGGTCACCAGACCTGAGGCGAACTGGCCTTCGATCTCACGAACCTGTTCATCGGCAGCACCGATAATTTCCTGCTTGTCTTCGGGGATAACAAAGTCGTTAACACCGATAGACGCGCCAGAGCGGGTCGAGAAGTTAAAGCCTGTATACATCAGCTGGTCGGCAAAGATAACTGTATCTTTCAGTCCAACGCGGCGGTAGCATTCGTTGATAACCGTCGAGATTGCTTTCTTAACCATTGGCTTGTTGACCAGTTCAAATGGCAGGCCAGCGGGGACAACTTCCCAGAGCAGCGCACGTCCAACAGTCGTGTCTACCAGTCTGTTGCTTTCAGTCTGCTCGCCACTCTCCTCGTCAACCAGAGTTTCAGTGATACGCAATTTGATGCGTGCCTGAAGTTCCGCTTTACCTGAGTAGTAGGCGCGTGAGACTTCTCGGCCATCGGCGAACACCATGCCTTCGCCAAGTCCGTTAACCTTGTCGCGAGTCATATAATAAAGACCCAATACGACGTCCTGCGAGGGAACAATAATTGGCTCACCGGAGGCGGGAGACAAAATATTGTTGGTCGACATCATCAGGGCGCGAGATTCCATCTGCGCTTCAATTGTCAGTGGCACGTGAACAGCCATCTGGTCACCATCGAAGTCAGCGTTGTAGGCCGCACAGACCAATGGGTGCAGGTTGATCGCCTTGCCTTCAATCAATACCGGCTCAAAAGCCTGGATACCGAGACGGTGAAGTGTTGGTGCTCGGTTAAGCAGTACCGGATGCTCGCGAATGACTTCTTCGAGAATATCCCAGACCACTGGCTCTTCACGCTCAACCATTTTCTTGGCAGCTTTAATAGTGGTCGCCAGACCGCGCAGTTCTAGTTTGCTAAAGATAAACGGCTTGAATAATTCCAGTGCCATCCGCTTGGGCAGACCACACTGGTGCAGTCTAAGGGTAGGACCAACTACAATTACCGAACGGCCCGAGTAATCTACTCGCTTACCCAGCAGGTTTTGACGGAAACGACCCTGCTTGCCTTTAATCATATCGGCCAGCGACTTCAATGGACGCTTGTTGGAACCGGTAATGGCGCGACCGCGTCGACCGTTATCCAGCAGCGCATCGACAGATTCCTGCAGCATACGCTTTTCGTTACGCACGATAATATCTGGTGCACTCAGCTCGAGCAGACGCTTGAGACGGTTGTTGCGGTTGATTACGCGACGATAGAGATCGTTGAGATCGGATGTCGCAAAACGGCCGCCGTCCAGAGGTACCAGCGGACGCAGATCTGGTGGAAGAACTGGCAGTGCTTCAAGAACCATCCACTCTGGCTTGTTGCCAGATCCGTGGAAGGCTTCAAGTAACTTGAGGCGCTTGGAGAACTTCTTGATCTTGGTCTCTGATTTGGTGTTGGGGATTTCTTCTCGGATATCCGCAATCTCATCTTCGAGAACCAACTCTTTCAACAGCGCCTGAATTGCTTCAGCACCCATGGTGGCACTGAACTCATCGCCAAATTCTTCGAGAGACTCAAAGTACTCGTCATCAGTCAGCAACTGACCTTTTTCCAGCGTCGTCAGACCTGGGTCAGTTACCACATAGGATTCGAAGTAGAGTACGCGTTCAATTTCACGCAGGGTCATGTCCAGCATCAAACCAATGCGCGATGGCAGTGATTTGAGGAACCAGATATGGGCAACCGGACACGCCAGTTCGATGTGGCCCATACGCTCACGACGAACTTTCGTCAGTGTCACTTCAACGCCACATTTCTCACAGACTATGCCGCGATGCTTCATGCGCTTGTACTTGCCACACAGACATTCGTAGTCTTTTACCGGACCAAAAATTTTGGCGCAGAAAAGACCCTCGCGCTCTGGCTTGAAGGTACGATAGTTGATGGTCTCGGGCTTCTTGACCTCACCAAATGACCAGGATCTGATCATCTCAGGTGATGCGAGACCAATTCGAATATTATCGAATTCAGTATTTTGTTCTTGCTGCTTGAGTAGGTTGATTAAATCCTTCAAGGCTTTTCCTCCAGTAACTGGGTTTGCCGAGGCTTACGCCCCGGCCATCAGTAAGCAATACTGCGCTTATTCGTTTTCCAATTCCATGTTGATACCGAGCGATCGAACTTCTTTGACCAACACGTTAAATGATTCCGGCATGCCGGGCTCCATTCTGTGATCGCCATCGACGATGTTCTTGTACATCTTGGTTCGACCGGCAACATCATCCGATTTAACGGTAAGCATTTCCTGCAAGGTGTAGGCGGCACCATATGCCTCCAGTGCCCATACTTCCATCTCACCAAATCGCTGACCACCAAACTGTGCCTTACCACCGAGAGGCTGCTGGGTAACCAGGCTGTAAGAGCCAGTTGAACGGGCGTGCATCTTATCGTCAACCAGATGGTTGAGTTTGAGCATATACATGTAACCAACGGTTACAGGTCGATCAAACTTGTCACCACTGCGACCATCATAAAGAGTGGTTTGGCCACTCTCGTGAAGGTCGGCGAGCTTCAGAAGCTTCTTCAATTCAACTTCGTTGGCACCATCAAACACCGGTGTCGCAATCGGAACACCTTTGCGCAGGTTGGCAGCGAGTTCCAGTACTTCTGCATCGCTCAGCTCTTTGAGGTCGGTTCCGTAAACGCTATCACCGACATCGTAGATCTCCTGCAAGAACTTGCGAATCTCCGCAGCTTTACTCTGAACCTTGATCATCTGGTCGATTTTTACACCGAGACCCTTGGCGGCCATACCCATATGAGTTTCGAGGATCTGTCCGACATTCATACGCGACGGAACACCAAGAGGGTTGAGCACGATATCAACTGGCTCGCCTTTCTCATCATAGGGCATATCTTCGATTGGCTTGATAACCGAGATAACACCTTTGTTACCGTGGCGACCAGCCATTTTGTCACCGGGCTGAATACGACGCTTGACGGCGAGGTAAACCTTAACTGTTTTCAACACGCCAGGGGCCAGATCATCACCGCTCTGCAACTTGCCACGCTTCTCTTCAAAACGCGCATCCAGGTCAACACGCCGCTCTGCCAACTGCGCATCTGCAGCCGCAATAAGGTCGTTGAGTTCGGCGTCTTCCATACGAATATTGAGCCAGTCTTCAGGTCTGTATTCGGCGATGGATTCCTCGGTCAGAAGTGCGCCTTTCTTGAGACCCACCGCTTTGGAGACTTTTTTGCCAATCAATGCGGTAAACAGACGACCGAGAGTGGCATTTTCGACAATGCGGTACTCGTCATTCAGGTCCTTGCGATACTGTTCCAGTTCGGCGTACTCAATATCCAGTGAGCGCTGATCTTTCTCAAGACCATCACGGGTAAACACCTGAACATTGATAACCGTACCTTTGATGCTGGTCGGTACGCGCAGAGACGTATCCTTAACATCAGAGGCTTTTTCGCCGAAGATCGCACGCAGCAGCTTTTCTTCTGGAGTTAGCTGGGTTTCACCCTTAGGCGTTACCTTGCCAACCAGAATGTCGCCGGCGGACACTTCAGCACCGATGTGAACAATGCCCGACTCATCGAGTCGCGAAAGTGCTACTTCACCGACATTAGGGATATCCGCTGTGATCTCTTCTGAACCCAGCTTGGTGTCACGAGCCACACAGGTCAGCTCTTGAATGTGGATAGTAGTAAAGCGATCTTCCTGAACAACTCGCTCAGAGATAAGGATTGAATCCTCAAAGTTATATCCGTTCCAAGGCATAAATGCGATACGCATATTCTGGCCAAGCGCCAGCTCGCCAAGATCGACCGAAGGCCCGTCTGCGAGAACATCACCGCGGGCGACCAAATCACCCTGCTTAACAATAGGACGCTGGTTAATGCAGGTGTTCTGGTTAGATCTGGTGTACTTGGTGAGATTGTAAATATCCACACCCGCATCGCCAGCTTCAACTTCTGAATCACTAACGCGTACCACAACACGGCTGGCATCGACAGATTCAATCACACCGCCGCGCTTGGCTACCTTACAAACACCGGAGTCGCTTGCTACAACTCGCTCGATACCGGTACCTACAAGTGGCGCTTCAGCACAGAGCGTCGGCACTGCCTGACGCTGCATGTTTGAGCCCATCAGTGCACGGTTAGCATCGTCGTGCTCGAGGAATGGAATTAGCGATGCAGCAACGGAGACCACCTGACGCGGTGATACATCCATATAGTCAACATCTTGAGGCAACTTAACGGTAAATTCGTTTTGATGACGTACATTTACAACGTCTTCAACAAACTGACCCTTGTCATTCAATTTCGCTGAGGCCTGCGCGATAACATATTGCGCCTCGTTGATAGCCGACAAGTATTCGATTTCATCGGTAACAATATTGTCCACTACCTTGCGATAAGGCGTTTCAATAAAACCGTAGCTATTGGTGCGCGCATAGGTTGCCAGAGAGTTGATCAAACCAATGTTTGGTCCTTCCGGCGTCTCAATTGGACAAACACGACCATAGTGAGTCGGGTGAACATCTCGCACCTCAAAACCAGCACGCTCTCGGGTTAGACCGCCGGGGCCGAGGGCCGAAACACGACGCTTGTGGGTCACCTCTGAGAGAGGGTTGTTCTGGTCCATAAACTGGGACAGCTGGCTTGAACCGAAGAATTCTTTCATCGCTGCAGCTACAGGCTTGGCGTTGACCAAATCCTGCGGCATGAGCTCTTCGGATTCGGCCATGGAGAGACGCTCTTTAACCGCGCGCTCAACACGCACCAAACCAACGCGGAACTGGTTTTCTGCCATTTCGCCCACAGAGCGAATACGACGGTTACCGAGGTGGTCGATATCATCGACAGAACCCTTACCGTTACGGATATTGATCAATGTCTTCATAACATCGGCAATATCAGATCCTTCACCGTACTGCTCAAACAACTCCTGAGCTTCTTCAGTCTTCTGCAGTGAGAAGTAACGCTGGTCATAAAGTATGCCGCTGCCCTGCTCTTCTTCACGGGTCAGTCGACGGTTAAACTTCATGCGTCCCACAGCTGAGAGATCATAGCGCTCAAGATTGAAGAACAGGTTGTAGAACAGGTTCTCTGCGGATTCCTTAGTTGGCGGCTCACCGGGGCGCATCATACGGTAGATTTCTACCAGTGCTTCCAGCTGGGTACGCGCCGGATCTGTGCGCAAGGTGTCCGAGATAAACGGACCGCAATCCAGATCGTTGGTGTAAAGGGTTTCAATATCCTTGATACCGGCTTCAGCCAGCTGGCCAAGAAGCTCTTCGGTGATCTCTGTATTACATTCGATCAGCAGTTCGCCAGTTTTTGGATCGGCGATATCCTTGGCAATAGCACGGCCGAGCAGGTACTCAGCGGGCACTTCCAGTGAGGTAACCTTGCCCTTGGCAAGATCGCGAATGTGACGGGCGGTAACACGACGGCCCTTCTCAACAACCACGGTACCTTTTTTGTCTTTGATATCGAAGACAGTAATTTCACCACGCAGCCTCTCAGGATCCAGATCCAGGGTATAGCCGTCCTTTGTCTGGTGGAAAGTACTGGTATCGAAGAACATCTCGAGAATTTCTTCAGAGGTGTAACCCAGCGCTCGCAGCAAAATAGTCGCAGGCAATTTGCGGCGACGGTCGATACGAACGTAGAGAAGATCCTTGGGATCAAACTCAAAGTCGAGCCAAGAACCACGGTAGGGAATTACACGGGCAGTGTAGAGCAACTTACCAGATGAGTGAGTCTTGCCCTTGTCGTGATCAAAGATAACGCCAGGTGATCTATGCAACTGGGAGACGATTACACGCTCGGTTCCATTGATGATAAACGTGCCGTTTTCAGTCATCAGCGGAATTTCACCAAGATAGACTTCCTGCTCGCGGATATCTTTAATTGCTTTGTTTGCAGATTCTTTATCGTAGATAACCAGGCGAACTCTAACTCTCAGTGGAACTGAAAATGTAACGCCACGGAGTTTGCACTCCTCTTCGTCAAAGGCAGGCTTGCCGAGGACATAATCTACATACTCGAGCGCTGCGTGGCCAGAGTAACCAACAATTGGAAAAATTGAATTAAGTGCAGCGTGGAGACCAGTGTTCAGGCGGTCTTCGACCTTAACACCTGTCTGGGTAAAATTCTTATAGGAATCAAGTTGGATTGCCAGCAAGTAGGGCAAATCCATTACATTTGGCAGCTTGCCAAAGTTCTTGCGGATACGTTTCTTCTCAGTGAAGGAGTAAGCCATCTGTATTCCTCGGGATTATCTAAAAGGGAATCACCAATCTTGAGTTCGATCTCAAGTTATATCTGCCTGCAAATTCCCATACTTACAAGCAGAAAAGGGCCGAAGGGAAAAGCCCCTTCAGCCCAGCCTGATAAATCAGGCGACCAACACCACAGCCTTACTTAAGTTCAGCGGTAGCGCCAGCTTCTTCCAGTTGCTTCTTAGCTTCTTCAGCGTCGTCTTTAGAAGCAGCTTCTTTAATAGTTGATGGAGCACCGTCAACCATTTCTTTAGCTTCTTTCAGGCCGAGACCAGTAATCGCACGTACTGCTTTAATTACGTTTACTTTCTTCTCGCCAACAGCGCTCAATACTACGTCGAATTCAGTCTTCTCTGCAGCAGCTTCACCGCCAGCGGCAGCAGCTGGACCAGCCGCAACTGCAACAGCAGCCTGTGCAGAAACACCAAATTTTTCTTCCATCGCGCTTACAAGCTCAACAACGTCCATAACGCTCATTTCGGCGATTGCATTCAAGATATCTTCGTTTGATAAAGCCATTTCGGGCCTCCTAAATTTTTATGTTTACACCGGAAGCGCTTACGCCGCTTCCTCTTTTTGAGTTTTAACTGCAGCTACTACACGTGTTACCTTGGTTGGCACTTCATTGAGAGTACGAACCAGCTGAGTAACCGGAGCCAGAGTAACGTTTGCCAACATACCAAGAGCCTGTTCAAGGGTCGGTAGTTTGGCAAGGGTGTCGATCTGCTCACTAGGTAGTAACTGACCACTAACCGACAGCGCTTTTACTTCAAATTCTTCGTTTTCTTTCGCAAAGTCTTTGAACAGTCGCGCCGCTGCACCGGGATCCTCCATAGAGAAGGCGAACAATGATGGACCAACCAGAACCTCTTCTACGCAAGCGTAGTCAGTTTCTGCGAATGCTCGCTTGGCCAAAGTGTTGCGGACAACGCGCAATTGCACGTTCTCTGCTCGAGCTTTAGCGCGAAGAGCATTCATATTGGTAACATCAACGCCACGGGCGTCGGCAATCACTAGAGACAAAGCATTGGCTGCTGTTTCACTTACTTCAGCAACAATCGCTTTCTTGCCTTCGAGATTCAATGCCACAATAAATCTCCTGCTTTTACCTGAGTTTCAGCCGAAACAAACCTCGGCCACCTCGGCGAATTGCAACCAGTGCACATAATCTGTACTGGGTTCACCGTTTGCGTAGGAAATCTTTAGCCTTAAAAACCGCTGCTGATTATTAAACCCTCGCGGGAACCTACGGTCTTTAACGGCCCAAGCTAACGAATTGCTGTCAGCTCAGACCCCAAAGTCCTTAGTTTGGCAGCACAGCGCTGCCAGATGATCAGAGGCTCAATGAACCCTGATCAATTAACAAGCCTGGGCCCATAGTCGAAGAAACTGTTACTTTCTTCACATAGACACCTTTGGCCGATGCCGGCTTGGCTTTTGCCAAATCAGCCATCAATGCTTCTAGGTTTTGCTGAAGAGCAGCGGCATCGAAAGCGATTACGCCGATACCACCGTGAACAATACCGTTCTTGTCAGCACGGAAGCGCACCTGACCAGCCTTGGCATTCTTAACTGCGCCTGCAACATCTGGAGTTACTGTCCCAGACTTGGGGTTTGGCATCAGGCCACGTGGACCCAGAACCTTACCCAGCAGACCAACAACGCGCATGGCGTCGGGAGCAGCGATAACGACATCAAAGTCCATCATGCCGCCTTTAACTTCATCGGCCAGCTCATCCATACCAACAAAATCAGCACCGGCAGCTTTTGCTGCTTCAGCTGCATCACCCTGTGCAAAGACACAGACGCGAACATCTTTACCTGAACCATTTGGCAGGGTAGTTGCACCGCGGACGATCTGATCAGATTTACGTGGGTCGATACCCAAATTGACGGCAACATCAACAGTTTCATTAAACTTTACTGATGAGAGTTCCTTGAGAAGGCTGAATGCCTCTGCAGCAGAGTACAATTTTCCCGCTTCAACTTTTTCATTAATTGCGCGACGGCGTTTGGATAACTTAGGCATTTACACACCCTCCGTTTCAAGGCCCATTGAGCGGGCTGAGCCAGCAATGGTGCGTACTGCAGCGTCCATATCAGCTGCTGTTAAATCGGGCTCTTTAGCCTTTGCAATTTCTTCAAGCTGGGCACGTGATACCTTGCCAACTTTTTCAGTATTTGGACGACCACTGCCGCTCTTGATACCAGCCGCTTTCTTCAGAAGGAAAGACGCTGGAGGCGTTTTCATCTCGAAGGTAAAGCTGCGATCAGCATATACAGTGATGATTACAGGAACCGGAGCTCCGGGCTCAGTGCCCTGAGTCTGGGCGTTAAAACCCTTACAGAATTCCATGATGTTAACACCGTGCTGACCCAGCGCTGGACCAACCGGCGGACTTGGATTGGCCTGACCTGCAGGCACTTGCAGCTTGATATAAGCTGTAACTTTCTTAGCCATTTCTCTTCTCCAATTATGGGTGTTAGCGCCTCCAGACTTACACTATAAATAGTGTCACTCCTTCAACGGCTCCCCGATAAGCTGCCGAATTGCAACCTACCAAATCTTTATCAGGCTTTTTCGACCTGCGTAAACTCAAGCTCAACTGGCGTAGCACGACCAAAGATTGATACAGCTACCCTCAGCTTGCTCTTTTCGTAATTTACTTCCTCAACAGTTCCGTTGAAATCGTTAAACGGCCCATCGATAACCCGCACTGTTTCGCCGGGCTCAAACATTGTCTTGGGACGAGGCGCCTCTTCAGAATCATGCACTCTCTGCAGAATTAAATCGGCTTCCTTATCAGTGATCGGCGCAGGATTGTCTGCCTTGCCCCCAATAAAGCCCATAACCCGCGGCGTTTCTTTGACCAGATGCCAGGTATCGTCATCGAGCTCCATCTGCACCAACACATACCCAGGAAAGAACATTCTCTCACTGGTGCGCTTTTCGCCGCCCTTGATCTCTACGACCTCTTCGGTGGGGACTAAAATCTCACCAAAGCGCGACTGCAAGCCATGCAACTCAACTCTGTCCTGAAGCGCAACAGCAACTTTTTTCTCGTAACCCGAGTAAGCATGTACCACATACCAACGCATCGACATGCCTTTTCTCCTAGCCCATTACCAGTGAAGCGCCCCAACTCAACAGGGAATCTATTCCCCAAAGAATCAGTGACATCAATAAAATAACCGCAACAACGATCAACGTAGTCTGGTTTCGCTCTTGCTTAGTAGGCCATACCACTTTGCGCAACTCAGTGCGGGCGCCCACGGCTAACTCGAGGATCGCTGCACCTTTCTTGGTTTGCGCAGCAATAAAAGCTGCCACCAAAACCACCACAATCATGCCAAGCGCGCGATAAAGTGCTGATTCGGCACCGTAGTACCAGTTAGCATAGATCGCACCAGCCAACAGGGCAGATGCAACCAACCACTTCAGCCAATCCAATTGAAACTGCTTACCTTCTTCTTCAACGTTCATTCGCGGGTCCCGAACTAATTAATGGCAGGCCAGGAGGGACTCGAACCCCCAACAGCCGGTTTTGGAGACCGGTGCTCTACCAATTGAACTACTGGCCTTTTACTTTTCCCTGCTTTATTGCATCCCTATCTGACAGCTAAGCCGAGACATCTTCGATGCCTCGGCTTTGCGCTATCAACTACAGCTACGACTTACTCGATGATTTTGGCAACAACACCTGCGCCAACTGTACGGCCGC
>JAYOUA010000024.1:0-16540 GCA_038150705.1 Porticoccaceae bacterium
GGACCCAATAGTGAAGCGTCGTACTGGTCGCTGTAACGGGTTTCTCGACCCAGTTGTGTATCGGAGTAATCGGTCATTAGCTGCGCAACCTCGAACCTTTCTCAAGCAGGTGAAGAGCAGTAAAGAACAGCAGTACCGAGAACAACCCTACCATTGCAAATGCCCAGTAAGCCGGGATATCACTAATTCCGGCAATTCCGTAACGAAAGGCATTGACCATATAGAGTACCGGATTGATCATCGATACCTTGCTCCAAAAATCACCCAACAGTTCGATAGAGTAAAAGACGCCACCCAAGTATGTTAGTGGTGTCAAAACAAAGGTAGGGATAATCGAGATGTCGTCAAAGTTACGGGCAAAAACAGCATTGATCAGGCCGGCTAACGAAAACATCAATGAGGTCATCAACACGATGCCGATGGTAATTGGCAGGCTGTGAATATTGAAATCGGCAAAATACAGCGATAGCACTGTGACTATCAGGCCAACACCCAGGCCGCGACACATGCCTCCGACCACAAAGCCGAGCAGTATAATCCAGTTGGGGGTGGGCGAAACTAGCAGTTCTTCGATATTGCGCTGGAATTTAGAGCCAAAAAAAGAAGACACCACATTGGAATAGGAGTTGGTGATTACCGACATCATAATCAGCCCCGGAGCGACAAATTGTATATAGGGCAGGCCTGACATCTCACCAATACGCGAACCAATCAATGTGCCAAAAATAACAAAATAGAGCACGATGGTGATCACCGGTGGCAACAATGTCTGCGGCCAGATACGCAAGAAGCGCTGTATCTCGCGACGCACAATGGTCTTAAAGGCAATCCATTTTTCAAGATTGGTCATTTTCTTCTCCAGACAAATTTTTCTCAACCAGATCAAAGAATAGCTCTTCTAGGCGGTTGGCTTTATTGCGCATACTCAACACGTGTATACCAACCTGGCTCAGGGCATCAAAGAGCTCATTGATGGACTGAGACTTTTCCACCTCGACCTCAAGTGAGTGGTTATCGATCAGGGTTATTGGATACCCTTCAATACTCGGGCATTCGTCTAGCTGTTCGCGAGTATCCAGCACAAAAAGCTCTTTGTTGAGCTGCTGTAAGAGCTGGCGAATACTGGTGTTCTGGATAATCTTGCCATGATCAATAATCGCCACATTGCGACACAGGCTCTCGGCTTCTTCAAGGTAGTGCGTCGTTAAAATAATGGTTGTTCCCCGAGCATTAATTTCGCGCAGAAACTCCCACATCGATCGACGCAGTTCGATATCCACACCGGCTGTAGGCTCATCGAGAACCAGAAGCCTGGGCTCATGAATCAGAGCACGGGCGATCATCAGGCGGCGCTTCATCCCGCCAGACAGGGTTCGCGATGGTACATGACTCTTCTCCCAGAGACCCAGCTGACGCAGGTATTTTTCTGCGCGCTCGAAAGCGATTTCCCGGGGAATACCAAAGTATCCAGCCTGATTAATCAGGATATCGATGGGCTTTTCAAATTGATTAAAATTAAATTCCTGGGGTACCACGCCGACATGTTGCTTGGCCTGGGAAAAATCCGTATCAATATCGCAGCCAAAAATACTCACCTTGCCGCTGGTCTTCAAAACCAGTGAGCAGATAATACCAATGGTGGTGGATTTACCCGCGCCATTGGGCCCCAGCAGTGCAAAGAAATCGCCGGGGTGCACCTCGAGGGAGATGCCTTTTAGGGCCTGAAAATTACCCTCATAGGTTTTATTCAACTGACTAATGGCAAGTGCCGGTTGCATACTGTAATTCCTGTTTTTCAATTAGATAAACTCAGCTGAGCATTGTATCTGCCTAAGGGCAATAAATCCGTATATGCTTATTACTGCCAGAGGTTTTTTTTAGATCGCCTGAGCCAAATTAAACTGCCAACAGTATATTTCAGTAGTCCACTACTCATATTGAGGGCATAATAATGGCCAATACCTACCGTCCCTTTTTTAGCATGCCAAGAAAGACTATTCGCCGAATACTGCCCGACTTTGCCGCAGTCCTGAAACATCCCTCGCTGCGATGGACTGGGCCATTGATTCGCGACCCCAACCTTTTACATATCAACAGAGAGTCGGTTTCCCTCGGCGTCTTTGTGGGTATTTTTTGCGCCTTTATTCCCCTTCCTGGCCAGACCTTTATCGCCGCTGCTCTGGCTTTATGGTTGCACGCCAACCTGCCAATATCCGTACTGACAATCTGGATAAGTAACCCAGTTACCATTGGCCCGATGTTTTACCTGACCCACCGCTTTGGAAGCTTCTTACTGGGCAGTGATCCCATAGATTTCACCCTGTCCCTGACCTGGCAGTGGTTTTCGAATGTCGGCTTACAGATACTGCTGCCTCTGCTGACTGGCAGTCTGATCTGCGGCCTGTTTTTTGCCAGCTGTGGATATTTTTCAATTAACTACTTATGGCGCTGGAAGGTCATTAGTAATTGGGAAAAACGCAAGCAAATGCGTCTCACGCAGGCAAGAAAATAGGATTATTCGTAGCGAAGCTCTTCGGCAGGTACCATACGACTGGCACGCAGTGCCGGATAGAGCGTCGCCAACAGATTGAGAAGCAAGGCTGCACCAGCAACCAGTAGCACATCAGAGCAGCGTAAATCTACTGGTATATAGTCGATGGGATAGACCTCGGTATTTAAAAAACTCACTCCAATCAGCATCTCAACCCAGCTGACCAGATCTGCAACCCAGAGCGAACCCAATACACCCAGTACAACACCTATAGAGATACCAAACAGGCCAATAAAGCCCCCCTGTATCAGGAATAAACGTAGGATATCGGGACGCGAAAGCCCCAGCGTTTGCATAATTGCTATTTCCCGGCGCTTATCGATCACCGACATCATCAACATCGAAATAACATTAAAAGCCGCAATGGCAACAATCATAAAGATTAACAGGCCAACCATATTGCGTGATAGCTGAATCGCCTGGTAGAGATTGCCGTGGGTTTGAAACCAATCGCGAAATCCATAGCCATAAGGTAGCTTATCAAGAAGTCGATAACCTTGGTTGCGGGCATCAAACTGATCATCGAGCTGCACGCGAAAGCCCTTTACCAAAGTCGCAGGCAAACCAGGAACTGCAGCTATATCAGACACCTGTTGCAGTGACGCAATAGCCAGCACCTGATCGACCTCGGTATGGGTTGAAAAGGAACCCGCCAGCTCCAGGGACACCGCTTTTGTCGGGCCTGCGGCGGCGGGAATAATAATGGTTACCCGCTGCCCCAAATCAACGTTCAAGGTGCCGACTATAACCTCGGAGAGCAACAGCTGCCCGGGGGCGGGCAACTCTACCTGCGCCTCTTTAAAAATCTGGTCAATGCCCGCCGGTATCGCCTCCGCAGTCAAACCCAACAACTGTATGGGCCTGCTGTCACGACGAAAGTTAATCAGGCCATTAGCCTCATGATAGGGGCTGACCTCGGAAACTCCCGGCTGAGCAGCAATCACGGCGGCCTGTTGCTGCCAGTTATCGATGCCGCTTTCATGAATAATTTGTACATGGGGCACCACGGCGAGAATTCGCTCGCGCAACTCGCGATCAAAGCCATTCATCACCGAGAGAACCACCACAAGCAGGCCAACGCCCAAGACCAAACCACTTATTGCCAGTATCGAAATAAATGACACCAGACGATTTGCACCACCAGAAGAAAAGTAGCGCAGGCCAAGAAATAGAGGAATTGGCTTAAACAACTGCTGTCTCCGCATCTAACAACTGACCATCGATCAAGCTTACAGTGCGATCCATTCGCGCTGCTATGGCAGGGTCATGGGTGACCACCACAAAAGAAATCTGCAGTGCCCGATTGAGTTCCAGCAACAGCGCCAGTATTACCCCTGCCGTATGCGGATCTAGATTGCCAGTTGGCTCATCCATCAACACCACCGACGGAGAGGTCACCAGAGCCCGGGCAATAGCCACGCGCTGGCGCTCACCACCAGAGAGCTCTGCAGGCTTATGATCAACGCGGTCAGCCAAGCCAACCTTTGCCAAGAGTTCAGTGGCCCGCTGTTGTGACTCAACAACTGATGCGCCACCAATAAGACAGGGAAGCGCAACATTCTCAAGCGCCGAAAACTCGCCGAGCAGGTGATGAAACTGATAGACAAAACCCACATGCTTATTGCGCCACTGAGCGCGGGCTGAGCTGTCCATGAGCTGCCAATCCTGACCACAGACATTCACCGATCCTGCAATGGGATCATCCAGGCCACCAAGCAAATTGAGCAGTGTGGTTTTACCGGAACCAGAGACGCCGACCACAGCCAGTTTCTCACCCGCTGTAACCCTGAGATTAAGATCGCGTAAAACTGGCAACACCGACTCTCCCTGAGAGTAGTCACGGGCAATATTGTGCGCCTCCAATATCAAGGGGCTTTTATTGGTCATAGCGTAATGCCTCCGCGGGTAAAACTTTTCCGGCCCGCCACGCCGGATACAGGGTAGCGAGAAAACTAATTAAAAATGCACCGCCCACCACCATCAGTACATCGCCAACAAGGATACGCGACGGCAGTGAACTGATTAGATAGAGCGATGGATCAAAGATATAAAAGCCACCCAGGCTCTCGACAGCAGCGACAATATCACCGATAAAATAGGCTAGCAGACAACCCAATATAGTGCCGCCAACAATACCCAGACTCCCTACTGCCAGACCCTGGATAATAAAAATTTTAATTACCGTGGCTGAGGATGCCCCTAGGGTTCGAACCACAGCAATGTCCCTGCGTTTATCCGATACCATCAATACCAGACTGGCAATAATATTAAACGCGGCGACCGCAATAATCACTGAGAGCAGGAGACTGACAATTACCTTCTCCATGCGCATCGCCTGGAACAGCGAACCCATATCATCCATCCAGGTCCGCCATTGCCAGGACTCAGTACCTAAACCTGTCCTGTGCTGCACCAGCCAGCTATCAGCGATAAAGGGATCGGAGAGCTCAATCTGCACACCCTGGTAGCGGTCTCCCATATGCAACAGTTTCTGGGCATCGCGGTGATGGATAAAGGCCACAGAGGCATCTACCTGTGCACCCACCCGAAATAGTCCCACAACCCTCACCCGCTTGATACGCGGAAAGATACCGGCCGGGGTAACACTGACTTTTGGCAGTGTCAGCTGCAGTCGGTCCCCGATAAAGACATCCAGCTTACGCGCCAACTGGCTACCGAGAATAATGCCAAACTCACCCTCAGCCAGCTGTTCAATATGACCTGCGAGCATATTCTCAGCGAGCTTTTGGCTATGTGGCAACTGTGGATCTAAACCCTGTAACACCACACCGGTTTGCTGCTCGTTATGGGAGATCATGACAAAGCTCTGCAAGATTGGCACAACGGAAATAACCGACTGCTCCGAGTCTGCAATTATGAACTGCTGTTGCAGCTCGGCAATTTGCACCGGGTTAAAGCCCTGAGGGCTAGTCAGGCTGATATGTGGTACTACTTTTAAGAGACGCGATTTAATCTCGCGGTCAAAGCCATTCATCACCGACAGCACAACAATTAGTGCGGTTACACCCAGAGCCATGGCGCACAGAGAAAATCCGGATATAAAGGAAACAAATCCTTCACTGCGCTTGCTGCGGGTATAGCGTAGGCCGATAAATAGCGGTAGGTTGGATAACATGCAGGGATTAAACCCGAAAGCTGGGTGACACACAACAATCGGAAGTGCAATAAGAGCAGGCCCTCTATTAAACCTTCCGCACAGAGCGCTTTTTTTCTGTCATCCCGACGGAGCATAGCGACGAGGGAACCCTTGCCAGCAATAGTATTCTTGATGCCACAATGGTCTGTTAGCTTCGAAATAGCAGGATTGCTAATCCTGTACAGTTAAACACCCCTTCATGACCTACAATTAGTCAATCTAAACGCAATAACCGAATAGGATTTTGGCTATGAATAAACTTATTAACGGCATACTGATTACACTTTTTAATTTCTCTCTAATGGTCTCATTTTCTACAGCAGAAACCATCAGCCTACCCATCGGCGAACAGACCAAACAATCAAACATGGAGCTACCACAGCGGGGCATGAGTAAACAGGATGTTATAAGGGATTTTGGCGATCCCCTGGAGATAACTGACGCCGTTGGGAAGCCGCCAATTAGCCAGTGGCTTTACGCGGACTATGTGGTGTATTTTGAAAATGACTGGGTGCTCTACTCAGTGGTAAAGCACCCGTCAGGAAGCAATAAAAACCAAGAAAACTAGTAGCGTTTCCCCTCAAAGCGACGGCGCTCACGGCTGATTCTATTCAGGCCATTTACCGATGCTATACGATAAGCCTCGGCCATGGTTGGATAGTTAAAGGTGGTTCGCGCAAAGTACTTAATGCTGTTGGCTTCACCTTCCTGGTTCATAATCGCCTGGCCAATATGAATAATCTCGGCGGCCTCGGCGCCAAAGCAGTGAATGCCCAATATCTCCAGAGTTTCCTGGTGGAAAAGAATTTTTAACATACCCACTTCTTCACCGGAGATATGCGCGCGGGCCGTGTCTTTAAAGTAGGCGCGGCCAATTTCATAGGGGATCTTTTGCTCGGTCAACTCGCTTTCATTCTTACCCACAAAGCTGATTTCCGGAATTGTCCAGATACCTGTAGCCACGTCTTCGACACGATACTGGTCGTCAACACCGCACATATGGGACGCGGCAAAGCGGCCCTGGTCGTAGGCGGCACCCGCCAACGCCGGCCAACCGATCACATCACCAGCTGCATAGATATGGGGGACGGCGGTCTGGTAGTCTTTGTTAACCTTGATCTGGCCGCGTTGATCCACTTCCAGACCTACTTCTTCAAGGCCAAGATTCTTGGTGTTACCACTGCGGCCATTGGACCAGAGCAGCGCTTCACCATGGACACGCTTACCTGACTTAAGCTCGATAGTGACACCGTTTTCATGGGTGGTAACGCGCTCGTACTCCTCATTGTGACGCACCATTACATTGAGGTCGCGCAGGTGATAACTGAGGGCATCAGAGATTTCATCATCGAGAAAACTCATCAGCCACTCCCTAGTGTTGATCAAATCAACCCTGGTATCCAGGCCTGAAAAGATTGAGGCGTACTCACAACCAATAACACCAGCACCGTAAATAATAATATTGCGCGGGGTGTGATCGAGAGACAGGATCGTGTCGCTGTCAAAAATATTCGGGTGATCAAAATCGATATCGTCGGGACGATAAGGGCTTGAACCCGTGGCCAACAGAAAGTTCTTTGACGTTAGAGTAATCACTTTCTCGTCGCTACCAGTCACCGAGATTTCGTGGCTACCAATAAATTTAGCGCGACCTGTATGCATGTGAACACGATTGCGGGCATAGCCTTTAGTGCGCCCCTCTACCTGCTTGGTAATCACATCATCGGCAGCTTTCATCACTTCGGGGAAAGAGAACCAGCGCGGCTCACCGACAGCGCGGAACATCGGCATGGTGTTGTACTGCATCATGCGTCGAACCGACTGACGCAGTGCTTTTGAAGGGATGGTGCCAAGGTGGGTACAGTTACCGCCGGCCATGGCACGCTCATCGACAACCGCTACGCGCCAACCCTGTTTTATTGCATTCATTGCCGCGCCTTCTCCGGCGGGGCCACTGCCAATTACGATTAGATCGTAGTGTGACTCTTTCATTATTGTTGTTTGTCCTCAGACGATGCGTCGTAAGCTAAAGTTAAGTCGTCCTGTTCATCACATTTATTTGGGTCTCCGCCACAAATATCACAGCTGTAATTTTCTTCTCCCAGGGCAGCTCCTACGCCACCACAGGAACCTGTGATCGGTTTATTTTGTAAAATTGCGCCGATCGCCATCCCTGCAATGATCAGGGCTAAAATAACAACGGTAAGCAGTAGTTCAATCATGATTTAAATCTCGCCTATTGGGCCTGAAGTGTCTGGAGAGCCTTGCAGATAGGGTTGAAACGCTGTGCTGCTGGTTACGCGAAAATCTTCGCCGTCCCTGATCAGCATATACACGGGAATGGCATACTGATTGGCTAGGCGCATGCCCTGCTCTTCCCCGAGCACCATCAGTGCGGTAGCCCAGGCATCGGCGTCGGCACAAAGATCAGCGATCACTGTCACTGATGCGAGCTTGTGGCTAATCGGTTTGCCGCTGCGCGGATCGATGGTGTGGGAGTAGCGCTGGCCATCTTTTTCAAAGTAGTTGCGGTAATCGCCAGAGGTTGCCACAGCACCGCCATGCATCTCTATCACCTGCTGAACCTGAGACATCAAGATTGGTAATTCAATGGCCACACGCCAGGGTTTTCCCTCAGGATTACTGCCACTCAGACGCATTTCACCACCGACCTCAACCAAGTAATCAGGCAAGGCCAGCATCTCCAGTAACTCGGCGACCTGGTCGACGGCGTAGCCTTTTGCTACAGCGGAGAGATCCAGTGCAATGGCTTTTTGTTTGCTGATTAGTTGATTGGCACTGTCGAAAACAAGGTGTTGAAAACCGGCATTTTCCAGAGCTGCGGCAATTTCGCTGTCCTCGGGAATGCGATCCTCACCGATCTCGGGACCAAATCCCCAGAGGTCAACCACTGGGCCGACGGTGGGATCAAAGGCGCCGGCACTCTGGCGCCAGATTTTTTCACTGGTTTGCAAGACAGCCCAGAACTGCTCTGAGGCTGCAACCTGCTCTGACAGTGGCAGGCGATTAAACAGGCTGAGTTCCGATTGACTTTTATAGGTGGACATGGATTGATCCACAGCACTGAGCACCTGATCAATCTGCTCGGCGAGATCCGCCGGGGCTGGCTGGTCGGCTACTATGGTTACATTGTAGCTGGTGCCCATTTTGCTGCCGGATATGCGAATAACTTCCGGACTGTGGTCGCAGCCGCTGAGCACAACTGCCGCTAGCAGAAAAAACAAAAACGAGGCTTTCTCAAGCCCCGTTGAGATTGTTTTATACGACCTCATAAAAAATGCTTACCCGCCGAAGTCGTCGAGGAAGATATTTTCATCCTCAACACCCAGATCCTGAAGTAATTTTACGACAGCGGCATTCATCATTGGCGGACCGCACATGTAGAACTCACAGTCTTCCGGCGCATCGTGGTCTTTCAGGTACTGTTCATAGAGAACATTGTGAATAAAGCCTGTAAGGCCATCCCAGTTATCTTCCGGCTGCGGATCGGAGAGTGCCAGATGCCATTCAAAATTGTCGTTTTCAGCGGCCAGTGCGTCGTATTCATCATCGTAGAAACATTCACGCAGTGAACGAGCTCCATACCAGAAGCTGATCTTGCGGTCAGTTTTGATACGCTTGAGCTGGTCAAAGATATGCGAACGCATCGGCGCCATACCTGCACCACCACCGATAAACACCATTTCATTGTCGGTATCCTTGGCAAAGAACTCACCAAAGGGTCCATATACAGTGATCTTGTCACCGGGCTTGAGGCTAAAGACGTAAGAAGACATCTTGCCTGGCTCAATACCTTCTGAGCGCGGCGGTGGCGTGGCGATACGGATATTAAACTTAACAATACCCTTTTCTTCCGGATAGTTGGCCATGGAGTAGGCGCGAATAACCGGCTCAGTAACAACTGACTCATACTTGAAGAAATCAAAATGTTCCCAGTCACCACGGTATTCCGGCTCAATATCGAACTCCGAGTACTTAACGCGGTGCGGTGGGCACTCCAGCTGAACATAGCCACCAGCGCGGAAATCCACATCTTCACCCTCAGGCAGTCGCAGGGTCAGCTCCTTGATAAAGGTGGCAACATTGGGGTTGGACTCAACCGTACATTCCCAGCGCTTGACACCAAAGACTTCCTCCGGCACCTGGATTTTCATATCCTGCTTTACTGCGGCCTGGCAGGAGAGTCTCCAACCTTCGTTGGCTTCACGGCGGTTAAAATGGGACTCTTCAGTTGGCAACATAGAGCCACCACCGTCGGTGATAATACATTTACACTGGGCACAGGTACCGCCACCGCCACAGGCAGAGGGCAAAAACAGCCCTGCATTGGAGAGTGTCTGCAGCAATTTGTCACCAGCGGCAACCGTAATGGTCTTCTCACCATTGATTTCGATATTGACGTTACCGGATGCTACCAGCTTGCTCCGCGCCGCCAGAATAAAGGCGACCAGGGCAAGAATTACGATAGTAAACATGCCAACGCCAAGAAAAATTTCAATACTCATGGGTGATTACTTCTCCGTTATCAGAGGTCAATGCCGCCAAAGGACATAAAGCCCAATGAGATCAGGCCGACAGTAATAAATACGATACCCAGGCCCTGCAGGCCATCGGGAATATCGCTGTACTTGAGTTTTTCACGAATCCCTGCAAGAACTGCAATAGCCAGTGCCCAGGATATACCCGAACCGAGGCCATAGACTACGGATTCGGAAAAATTGTAGCCGCGTTCAGCCATCAATAGCGAACCACCAAGAATTGCACAGTTCACGGTAATCAGCGGCAGGAATACGCCCAGCGCGTTGTAAAGCGCGGGTACATACTTATCCAATACCATTTCGAGGATCTGTACAATCGCTGCAATAACACCGATAAAGCACAGGTAGACCAGGAAGCTGAGATCGACATCCGGAAGACCGGCCCAGGCCAGTGCGCCCTCCGACAGCAGGTAACCTAACAGCAGGTTGTTAACTGGCACAGTAATCGTTTGAACTACGATAACCGCGATACCCAGACCAATAGCCGCATCAATTTTCTTCGACAGTGCCACAAAGGTACACATGCCGAGGAACATGCTCAGGGCGATATTATCAATAAAAATCGATCTGACGAGCAGACTTAAATAATGTTCCATTACGCTACCTCGCTAGGTCGGCTGTTGGCAGTAATTTTAAAGTCGGGCTTTTCAACCTGGGTTTTCTTCCAGGTTCGAAGTGCCCAGATAATCAGGCCAATCAGGAAGAACGCGCTGGGGGCCATCAGCATCATGCCATTGGCAACGTACCAACCGCCCTCGGTGCTAACCGCGAGAATTTCAACACCCCAGAGTTTACCTGTGCCAAACAGCTCACGGAAAAACGCGACGATCAGCAGAATAACGCTGTAGCCAAGACCATTGCCCACACCATCGACAAAACTTGGCAGCGGTGGGTTTTTCATGGCGAAGGCTTCGGCACGACCCATAACAATACAGTTGGTGATAATCAGGCCGACAAATACCGATAACTGCTTGCTGATATCGTAGGCAACCGCCTTGAGCACCTGGTCAACCATAATTACCAGCGAGGCAATGATGGTCATCTGTACAATAATACGGATATTGTTGGGTATGTGGTTTCGAATCAGTGAGACAAAAAAGTTGGAAAACGCACATACAGTGGTCAGTGCCAGGCACATTACAAAGGCAACCTTCATGCTTGAGGTTACCGCCAGCGCAGAACAGATACCGAGCATCTGTAGTGCGATGGGATTATTGTTGGCTACCGGTTCGAGCAGCGTGTCTTTAATTTTTGACATTGATTAGGCCTCCCCTGATTTCAAGTAGCTGATTAGGGGCTGGAAGCCCTGCTCGCCAAGCCAGTATTGAACCAGCTTGTCGACACCACGTGTGGTCAATGTGGCACCGGCAAGACCGTCGATCTGTGATTCAGATCCCGCTCTTTCTGTATCAACTCGGCCTTTAATAACGTTGAGTACCAGATCACCCTGGCTGTAGGCTTGCTTGCCAATCCAACTGGCTTTCCAGTTTGGATTGTCGATTTCACCACCCAGACCAGGAGTCTCGGCATGTTCATAAAAACCGATACCGGCAACTGTCTGCAGATCTGACTCAAGGGCCAGGAATCCATACATGGTAGACCACAGGCCGTAACCCTTGATCGGCAAAATGATTTTTTCGATACCCTGCTCGCCTTCTACTATGTATACACTTGAGTATTTGGCGCGACGTTTGATTTTGGCGATGTCTTCATCACCACTCAGCTCAACCGACAGTGCAGGATCTTTTGACGCTTTGCGCTGATCGTAGGTCGCGACATCAACTGCATCGGTAAAACGACCAGTCTCCATATCGACAATACGTGTGGTGATCTGCTCAAACTGAGTTTCCACATCAACACCAGCTTCGAGCAATCCGGCCGAGGCGAGGATATTGGTTTTCAAATCCAGTAGCTTATTGGCCTGCTGTGCTGGACGCAGCATAACGGCAGCACTGGACACCACAATCGCGCATACAATACACAGCATTGCAGCAACGCCAAACGTTTTCTTCATAGAGTCATTAGCCACGGGCAAGTCTCCTTTTGATGTTTCCTTGAACCACAAAGTGATCAATTAGTGGCGCAAACAGATTGGCAAACAGAATCGCCAACATCATGCCCTCTGGGAAAGCGGGGTTAACCACACGAATCAGGATTACCATCACGCCAATCAAAATGCCGTACCAGAGCTTACCAGTATTGGTCATTGAGGCTGATACCGGGTCGGTGGCCATAAAGATGGCACCGAAGGCAAAGCCACCGATTACCCAGTGCCAGTAGAAAGGCAGCGCGAACATCGGGTTAGTGGATTCAATGCTGTTAAACAGTATGGACAGCACTGCAGAGCCTATAAGGACACCAGCAATTATCCGCCAGGAGGCGATCTTCATCACCAGCAACATCACCGCACCGAGTAAAATCGCCAAGGTCGATGTCTCACCGATAGATCCGTGAATTGTACCGACAAACGCCTGCATCCAGGAGGTGCCCTGCTCCAGACCGGCAACACCGGCAGAGGCAGCTACTGACAGCATGGTCGCGCCTGTGTAGCCATCTACAGCAGTCCACACCATATCCCCGGACATATAGGCCGGATAGGCAAAGTATAGGAATGCACGGCCGGTGAGCGCCGGATTAAGGAAGTTTTTGCCGGTTCCGCCAAACACTTCTTTACCGATGACAATACCGAAGGTGATACCCACAGCGACCATCCACAACGGCAGATCCGGTGGACAGCAGAGTGCAAAGAGTACGGAGGTTACAAAGAAACCCTCGTTCACTTCGTGACCGCGAACACTGGCAAACAATACTTCCCAGAATCCACCGACAACGAAGGTAACCATGTAAATAGGTACAAAGTAGGCAGCACCGTGAACCAGGTTGTCCCAGATAGAGGTTGGATCATAGCCGGCGAGCATGTTGATAAACAGCCCGCGCAGGCCTTCCTGGGACGCCATGCCCATCTCGGCCATAATGGTGTTGGCCTGGAAACCGACATTCCACATACCGAAGAACATGGTTGGGAAAGTTGCCAGCCACACGGTGATCATTACGCGCTTAAGGTCGATGGCATCGCGAACATGGGAACTGTTTTTGGTCACATCTGCAGGTTTAAAAAGACCTGTATCAATGGCCTCGTAGAGGGCATACATTTTCTCCCACTTACCGCCTTTGTGAAAATGTGGCTCTAGCTTATCCAGAAAATTGCGAATCATTGTCCTAGCCCTCCTTCTCGATTCTGGTCAAATTATCACGCAGGATCGAGCCGTACTCGTATTTACCCACACAGACATAGGTGTACAGGCCAACGTCGTCTTCATCCAACTCCAGGCAACCAAGCTTTTGGGCCATATCTGTATCGCCGACAATCAATGAACGCAGTAATTGAATAGGCAGAATATCTAGGGCAGTGACCTTCTCGTAACCACCGACCGGCACCATGGCGCGCTCGCTGCCATTAGTACTGGAGGTCATATTGAACAGTTTTTTGGTCAATGAGGAGATATAGATCGGCATTGAAGAATGGTTGTTCACACCGGCACGCAGGTAATGCAGCATCGGGCGTTCTCGCCCTTCGCGTATCACCGAAACCTGGCTGTGATAGCGACCGAGGAAGGCAAATACTCCAGCGGCTTTACGGCCGGAGAGAACTGAACCGGAGATAATGCGGTTTTCATCGTTCTTTAATTCACCGATCACTAATTGATTGAGATTGGCACCCAGTCGTGTCTTCAGCAACCGTGGTGTATTGACCTGGGGGCCGGCCAAGGCAACCACACGGCTGTCATCAATGACGCCGGTAGTAAAAAGCGCGCCAAAGGCGATAACATCCTGGTAGCCAATCGTCCACACGGATTTATCGGCATTGACCGGATCAATATAGTGAATATGGGTGCCGGCCAGACCTGCAGGGTGCGGGCCGGAGAAAATATGTCCCTTAACGCCATCGATATCGGCGCCGGGAACAGTTGTATTGGGTGCCGCACAGAGATGAACCGGACCATCAGTCAGGCGGGTCAACAGTTTTAAGCCATTGACAAAGTCTTCACTGCGCTGGGCAATAATAACTTCCGGGTCGGCAGCCAGTGGATTGGTATCCATAGCAGTGACAAAAATTGATGCCGGGGTTGCCTCCGGGGCTGGAACCTTGGCATAAGGGCGGGTACGCAAAGCGACCCACTGACCGGAATTAACCAGGTTTTCAACCACTGCGCTACGCTCTAGCGAAGCAAGCTGATCTGGCTGGTAGCTGGCAAACTGTTCTTTATCGCTGCCGTCGACATCAATCACCAGAGATTGAAACACTCGGCGTTCGCCGCGGTTGACCGCAACCACAACACCGGATGCAGGAGCAGTGTACTTAACCCCAGCGGTTTTTTTATCAGTAAACAGTAATTGACCCAATGTGACACGATCCCCTTCGCGCACGGCCATGGTTGGCTTCATACCTGGGTAGTCGGAACCAACTACCGCAACCTGGCTTATCACTGGGCCATCGTGAATAACCTGCTCTGGTTTCCCAGCTATGGGCAGGTCCAATCCGCGACGGATTTTTATCATAGGAAATACCTAGTACTCAATAATTAACGTTTGGGTTGCACAACTATCAGAACTTTCGCCTGTGCATAAATGCACGATAGACAAGTCCTGATTAGTTTTTGTGTCGACACACAGATGACGTGTTGTTTCGCCGAAAAAGAACGGGCGGCATTATAAAGGTCTGGACAGTCTGATTCCAGTCTCAAAAGGGGTAGAAAAGCTAAAGTTTATAATATCAGTTGTAAATAATCTTGCTGGATAGAATTTGGCGGAAATATTCAATTTTATCCAGCCATCTATTCACTGTAGCGGTTCTGGTGAAACTAAAATCCAGGACAAAAAAATACCCGCAGGCTATTCTCATATCCGGCGGGTATATTTTCCTACAAGAACCCTAGACCTGGTTTACCAGAGCCTCCTTTTCTGCGCTGCCATTTTTGCAGCCCTCCTGTACTCGGCCTTCGTCCAACAGGCTCTGCTTAGGATAGCTGGGCCAGATGACCCCGGCAAATTTCTCCAGGCAACGCACCACCTGGCAGCTGTAGCCAAACTCATTGTCATACCAACAGTACAGAACACAGCTCTTGCCATCGACAATTGTCGCCTGGGAATCCAGTACACAGGCCTGACGCGAACCGACAAAGTCTGTGGACACCGCCTCGGTGGATATGGTGTAGCCAATTTGCTGTTGCAGCTCTGAGTGAAGAGCCTTTTGACGCATAAACTCATTGAGCTCCTCAACACTGGTCTCGCGACCTAATTGCAGATTGAGAATCGCCATAGAGACATTTGGCGTCGGCACGCGAATCGCATTACCGGTCAGCTTGCCCTTCAACTCTGGGATCGCCTTGGATACCGCCTTGGCGGCGCCGGTGGATGTCAGCACCATATTCAAGGCGGCACTGCGACCGCGGCGATCACCGCTGTGATAGTTATCGATCAGATTTTGGTCATTGGTGTAGGCGTGAACAGTTTCAACATGGCCGCTGGTGACACCATATTCATCCAGCAGGCACTTCAGGACAGGCACAATTGCATTGGTGGTGCAGGAGGCGGCACTGATAATCTTGCGCTGCGGGGTAATATCAGCGTGGTTGACACCAAAGACAATATTCGGAATATCATCGCCCGCCGGTGCTGTCAGCAGCACCTTTGCCGCACCGGGGCGCAGATGCCCGGTGAGGCCGGCAGTATCTTTCCACACGCCAGTATTATCGACAATCAGTGCATTGCTGATGCCATACTCAGTGTAATCAACCTCTGCCGGTGAATTGGCATAGATTACCTTGACCGGATTACCGTTGATGACCAGGGTATCTTCATTTTCGAGAACCCGAATAGTCCCCTTAAATGAACCGTGAACAGAATCGCGCCGCAACAGGGCGGCGCGCTTTTCAAGATCGTGATTATTTTTACTCTTGCGAATAACAATTGCGCGCAGGCGCAACACATCGCCGCCGCCAGCTTTGTCCACCAGTATACGCGCGACCAGCCGACCTATGCGGCCAAAACCATAGAGCACTACATCCTGGGGCTGAGGTAATGGCTTTACATCCGAGCAAACTATATCGCGCAACTCGTCTCGAACAAATTCATCAATACTGCGGCCATTGCCGAGACTCTGATACTTAACCACCATCTTACCCAGATCGAGGTGGGCGGGACCGAGCTGCAACCTAGCAATAGCCTCAATCATTGGCGACGAGTCAAACTCGGACAATTCATTTTGCTCGA
>JAYOUA010000025.1:0-10121 GCA_038150705.1 Porticoccaceae bacterium
ATTGGCACTGATAACCCATAGCAGGTTAGGACAGGTTTTTTAGCATTAGGTGACAGGTGGGGGGGGAATTACAGATTGCACGTCTCAGCCTTCTCAAGCCTAGCGCTTTTTCTCCTTTCTATTTGGCCTCCCTGCCGGCCGCTTCTGTGCAAAGACCGAAATAGCTTCGGCAAAATCCTTCGTCTGGCTGGCCTGCCATTGCAACTCTTTTTCTAATTCAAGTTGTTCATATAGGTCGTTGTTATAGGACGCCCGCATCGCCTGCTTAATGAGCGCAAGACTTTTCGCCGGCTGTGCAACCAGCCGCTGCGCCAAAGTCATGGCCTCCTCCATTAAACACTCGTCATCGACACAGCGCCATATCAGCCCCCATTGCTCTGCCTGCTCAGCGGAAATAGGTTCCGACAACAACGCGGTGGCCAGGGCTCTGGGCAAGCCGATGGCCTTGGGCAAAAACCAGGTACCGCCGGCACCCGGAATCAGGCCGATCCTTGCAAAAGTATTGGCAAAGCTTGCGTTGCGGGCAGCCAGCACAATATCGCAGGCCATGGGAATATTGGCACCGGCTCCGGCAGCGACGCCATTAACCGCGCAAACTGTGGGTATCGGCAGCGCCACAATGGCTTGCACCAAGGGGTTATACATTTCACCCATTTTGGCACGGACATCAAGTGTGCCTTGCGTCAGCTCCCGATGTAAGTCTTTCAATTTCTGCCCAGAACAAAAGCCCCGCCCTGTGCCGATTAAAATCAAACAGCGCGCGGTGGAGCTGACCTTAATCAACGCCAACGCGTCACAGAGTTCGGCGTACATTTCACTAGTGACGCTGTTGAGTGTATCGGGCTGGTTAAGGGTCAGTGTTGCTATGCTGTTATCAATGGTAAGCGCAATCGTTTGGTAGTCTGACATATTATTGATTACCGCGGATTCATTGACGCCGTCTATATCATCAATGCAGTTTTCGATTTCTTTGGGATACGAAGAAAAGCCGTATCGCTACAGCCTGCAAGAAAAGCTGCAGGTTCTGCCTAAAATCCTGCCTTTTCTATTGATTATCTTTTTCCTGCTCTATGTGCTCTATGGCGGCGTCGCCACACCATCGGAGGCTGCAGGTGTTGGCTCTCTGTGCTTCCTGCTTGCCGCCGTGCTTATCTATCGCATTCACGACATCAAAAAGATTCAGGAAATATTTCGTCACGCAACCAAAGAAAGTGTGATGATTCTAATGATCGTTGCCAGTGCCGGCTTATTCAGCTTTACGCTATCGTCCTTATCCGTGACCCAGTCCATAGCCCAGTCCATTGTTGAGCTGGCGCCCAACAAATGGTTGCTGTTGTTATACGTCAATGTGTTTCTGCTGATCGCCGGGCTGTTTTTGCCCCCCGTGGCGGTTATTATTATGACTGCGCCGATCCTGCTGCCCGTTATTACCGATGCCGGCTTTGATCCCTACTGGTTTGGCGTTATTCTGACAATCAATATGGAAATTGGCTTGATCACCCCACCGGTGGGCCTGAATTTATACGTTATCAACGGCATCGCACCCGACATAGGCCTGGCCACCATTTTAAAAGGCGCCTTGCCATTTGTGTTTTGTATGTTGGTTGGAATAATTATATTGTGCCTGTGGCCGGAGATAGCACTATGGTTGCCCGACTATTTGATGGGTTAGAAGACTGTTCAAGTGTTGGCGTTTTTCACCCTGACTTAAGTAGAACGGCGCGTTGTTTTACAAATCCATTAACGCGCCATGCCACGCTTTATAATTCCGGGAAGATACCTTTCTGAAAGTGACACCGTTTTATTTACTTTTCTCCGGTAAAGCAAAAGCCACATAGGCATTACCCTGCGGCCCCTTGGGATTGCGGCCGTTATTGGTGGCAATCACCAGGTATTGTTTACCATCCACCCTATAGGTCGCCGGTGTCGCCGTGCCCGCAAACGGCAGTTCGGCCTGCCACAGCAGCTCGCCTGTAAGGCTGTCAAAGGCGCGTATTTTTTGGTCGTAAATCGTCGCTGCGATAAACAGCAATCCGCTGGCTGTGAGTATTGGGCCACCGTAGTTTTCGCTGCCGGTGGTGGGCAGACCCTGAGCGGCCAGTTCCGGATATTCACCCAGGGGAACGGACCACAGGTATTCGCCCGTATTCAAATCAATCGCGTTGAGGGTACCCCAGGGCGGCGCCACGGCGGGATAGCCCTGGGGGTCCAGAAATTTTTTGTAGCCGGTAAAACGGTAGCGGCTCGACGGGCCGGTCTGGGAGGTGGAGACGGCCTCTTGTTTATCACTGCTTTCAGCGGCTGCCTGCACGCTTGCGCCATCGACCAGAAAGGCAAGCAGAGGATCGAGTTCTTCCGGGGGAATCGCGGCAAAGGCCGGCATGCGTCCGCGGCCATTGCGGATGACCGTTTTGATTTGGTCGGCACTGAGACGCTCGGCGACGCCAAGCAATGAAGGAAATGCCGGCGGTGACCCTTTGCGGTCGGCGCCATGACAGACGGAACATTGCGCGTTATAGACTGTAGCGCCGGCATCGTCGGTAATGATATTTTCCGCCAGGCCACCGGTCCAGGCAATATCGTTGGCGTTGATATAGAGCACCGCCGCATCCGGGTCGAGGGCCGCACCACCCCACTCCGCGCCGCCGTCAAAACCGGGAAACACCACGGTTTGCCGATCCTCACTAAAGGGAACGTATTGACCTTCGCTGCGCAGGGTGCGGAAGGTGTTCAGCGCCCAGGCATGGGCCTCAGGCGTTCGGGTTGTCAGCAGGTCTTTCGTCAGACGCTGCCGGGAAAACGGTTTCGGGGCCAGGGGAAAGGGCTGGGTTTTGGCTGCCACTTCACCGGGCACATTGCTGGGCGGCACCGGTCGCTCTTCGATCGGAAACAAGGGTTCACCCGTGACCCGGTCAAATACAAACAGGAAACCCTGTTTGCTGGCCTGCGCCACGGCATCGATCTGCTTGCCATCGCGGGTCACCGTCAGCAGTACTGGCGGCGCAGGCAGATCCCGGTCCCAGATATCGTGATGCGTGGTTTGATAATGCCACAGGCGTTTGCCGGTGGCGGCATCCAATGCCAGCAGGCTGTTGGCGTACAGGTTGTCACCCAGCCGATCGGCACCATAGAAATCCGGCACCGCCGAGCCTGTGGGCACGTAAACAATGCCCAGCTCCTGATCCAGCGCCATGCCCGCCCAGTTATTGGCCGCACCACTCGCACTCAGTGGGTCCTCTGGCCAGGTCTCTGCACCGGCTTCACCGGCACGGGGAATGGTATGAAAGGTCCAGCGCAGCTTGCCGGTTCGAACATCGTAGGCGCGGATATCGCCGGGTGGTGCCGGCGGATCTTCCGAGGTGCGAAATCCAAGAATTAATAAGTCCTGGTAAATGACACCGGGGCTTGTCAGGGACACATAGTGCCGGGTGAAATCTCCGGCCAGATTCTTGCGCAAATCGATGGCCCCCTGCTCACCAAACTCGGCTATCGGCTGGCCGGTTTCGGGATCAAGCGCGTACAGATAATTCATCACGCCGGCAAACAGGCGCTGCTCTTCACCCTCGCGCCAGTACACCAATCCACGGGACGGGCCAGTAAAGGTTTTACCGCCACCTATATCAACGCCTTGCAAGCCGGCGTCGAATTTCCAGCGCAGTGTACCTTTGGCGGCGTCCAGGGCAATGACTTTTAGGCCCGGCGTGTAGCCATAGAGTGTGCCATTAATGATCAGCGGATTGGTCTGCGGATTGCCTTCCTCATCGGCACTAAAACGCCAGACCTCTTGCAGTTGGGTGACATTATTCCGGTTAATCTGGTCGAGCGGGGAATATTGGGTGTTTTGGGGGTTGCCGCTGTAGTGGCTCCAGTTTTGATGCGGGGTCTTATCGTCAGAACAGGCAGTGATGGTTACAAGGTATATTAGCAACAAAATTCTTGACGATGGTTCCAACCAATTGAACGTACGCATTTAAAGTTGTCTCCCAAGATGTTCGTCAAAGAATTTGACAATGACGTTATAGGCTTCGCGGGACTCCGGCAGGCCCGGGATCAGCACAAAAAATCCATGTCCCATTCCTTCCCACATATGGAGGTCCGCTTCGACGCCAAGGCGTGTGAGTTGCCTGTGTGTCTGAATCACCTCACTGAGATCAAAATCCCGGGTTCCGCTGATTAGCAAAGAGGGCGGAAACTGCTTCATTACCTCGTCATAACCACCCGGCGCCGTCAGTGGCGTGTCGTGTTTTATCCCATCAAAATAGCGAACAGGCGGTGTTTGGTTTTCCAATCTTTGCTTGATACCTAGAATAGCGCCGTTAATATTCAGGCCATCGCCATACCGCAGCTTGAAGTTCTCATTATCCAGCGCCGTTAGCGCCCCGGCGCAAAACATGCCCGCCGCTCCTGGCAAAGGGAGGCCTTCATTAAGAAACCAGGCGATTGAGTGCGCAACCAGCATTGCGCCCGCTGAACAGCCATAGATGCCAATATTCTCCGGCTTATACTCCTTCAATAATTCCCGATAAACGGCGGCAACATCTTCGCTGGCCGCAGGAAATCTATATTCCGGTGCCATCCGGTAATCGATGCTGATAACGTTGATATTGCCTACGGAAGCGATGGGAACTGACTCCATATGGCTATCCATTCGAGAGCCATTTCGATAACCTCCACCATGTACGTTAATCAGCACGCGATTTTTATTCTTTGACGCAACACCGCCGTCAGGGATAAATACCTCTGTATAAATCCCGCCAATGGTTTTCGGTGTCATGGTCACGTTGAAGCGACTACGGAGATGCTTATAAAAAGATGTTTTATAAAAAGCCTGCGCCTGGCATTGGCGAATGGCGGGCATATCGGCCATGGTCGCGCCCTCAAAAGGCGGGCAATTCTCAGTTCTTGCCATCAAATCTTTCCTGCCGACTTCGCGCCAATGCTTTAACTCCGCGCGGGTCTCGTCACTGAGATAGGCCGACTCCGGAATATCAAAGGCCGGAACGTGAATGGTTCCATCCGGTTCAACGCGCGGCATTTGTTGCGCAGCGTTTACAGACTTGCTCTGTTGCTGAACATCATCAGCAACGGTTTCCACCTGCTCACTTTGCTTTTCCGAGCAGGCGGCGATAAATAAAATTGTCGTGAACAGTACCGCGTTGATCACGGCTCTTTGGAAATCTTTTAAGCCGATTATTGCCATCACTTCTCTACCCCGACAAAACATTCGTCTATTCACATAAACTCATCTTGGAATTTTTGTTAATAGTCTCTTTAAGTCTCACTCGCATACACTGCTTTCATCCAACCCCAATACCTGCCGGATAAGCCCTTCATCCCTGCCCGCTGAGGCAAAATCATCGAAGGCTTTGTCCGTTGTCCTGATCAGGTGTTGCTTAATAAACTCCGCGCCCTCTTTAGCTCCATCCTCGGGATGCTTGAGGCAGCACTCCCATTCCAGCACGGCCCAGCCGTTGTAACCGTGTTGGGTCAATTTACTGAAAATGCTCTTGAAGTCGATCTGACCATCGCCCAGGGAGCGAAAGCGACCCGGTCTGTCCTGCCAAGTTTGATAACCACCGTATACGCCAGCTCGGCCGGTGGGATTAAATTCAGCGTCCTTGACATGAAAGGCCTTGATCCGTTCGTGGTAGATGTCGATAAAGGCCAGATAATCCAGTTGCTGCAGCAGAAAATGGCTGGGGTCGTAGAGAATATTGGCGCGCGCGTGTTGGCCGGTGGCATCGAGAAAGCGTTCAAAGGTGACGCCATCGAACAGGTCTTCGCCGGGATGCAGTTCATAGCAAACGTTAACGCCGGCTTCGTCAAAGGCATTGAGAATGGGTAGCCAGCGACGGGCCAGTTCGGCAAACCCTTCTTCCACCAGCCCCTTGGGCCGTTGCGGCCAGGGGTAGACGGTGTGCCACAACAGCGCACCGGAAAAAGTGGCGTGTTCGCTTAAGTGCAAGCGTTGGCTGGCGCGGGCGGCATAGTGCAATTGTTCCGTTGCCCAGGCCGCTTTGGCGGCGGGGTTTCCCCGGCAGGACTCCGGTGCAAAACCGTCAAACAGTCGGTCGTAGGCAGGGTGAGCGGCAAGCAGTTGCCCCTGCAAATGGGTGGAGAGTTCACTGATCTGCAAGCCTGCACGGCTTACGATGCCGGCAATTTCATCACAATAGTCCTGGCTTTCGGCTGCCTGTTTCAGGTCTATCAGGCGCGTGTCCCAGGATGGAATCTGGACGGCGCAATAGCCCAGGCCGGCAGCCCAGTGGCAGATATTGTTCAGGTTATTAAAAGGCGCTTCGTCGCCACAAAATTGCGCGAGAAAAATGGCGGGCCCTTTTATTGAATTCGTGGTGATTTGATTCATCGATGACTCCTGATTACATGACGTTTTATAGCTTCACCCATACCTGCCCTTCCCGACTCGACTTCAGTACCGCCTCAATAAATTTCATCCCCCTGACACCTTCACTGACACCGGGAAAGGCGCCCGCATGATGGGATTCATTCCGCACCGCTTTGGCGACGCCACTGTAAATATTACCCAAGGCGTCAAACAGACCCTCCGGATGGCCGGGCGCTATTTTGGTACTTGCTTTGGCAAAATCATGGTTGTAATCATTGCCCGGCTTGTAGATTTGCTCCGGTTCGCCTTCTTTGAGGTGATGCAGCACGGTGGGATTTTCCTGTTCCCATTTCAAACCACCCCTGTCGCCATAAACGGCAAGGCTCAGGTTGTTTTCCTCGCCGGTGGCGATCTGGCTGGCGCGAATCAGGCCCCTGACGCCATCGCGGGTGTGGAACAGAGCGGTGCCGTCTATATCCAGCGGGTTGTCTTCGTAGAGGGTGTCGACATCCCCCAGCACCCGTTCCACTTCCAGGCCGGTGGTGTACTCCACCAGGTTGAACCCATGGACACCGATGTCCCCCATGCAACAGCTCTGGCCGGATGTTTTTGGGTCAAGGCGCCAGACCTGTGAGCGCTTGCCGGGGTCGTGAATAGACGGGTTGATCCACCCCTGGTAGTACTGGGCATCGATTTTTTGCAGCTTGCCGATTTCGCCGTTGGCGATCATTTCCCGCATCTGGCGCACCATGGGGTAGCCGGTATAAGTGTGGGCAAGGCCGAAGACGATGTTGTTTTTGTGCACCAGCGTTTCGAGTTCCAGTGCTTCGTCCACCGTCACGGTCATCGGTTTTTCGCAGATCACATGAAACCCGGCCGTCACCAGTTGTTTTGCCATGGAGTAATGCAGATGATTGGGTGTCAGTATCGCCACCACTTCTATGCGCTCCGCCGGTGGGCGTTGACTTTCCCCCGCGATCAACCCATCGAGGTCCGCATAGGTTCTGGAAAGATCCAGCTCCAACTGCCGGGCAAAGGTTTGGCTCTGCTCGAAGTCCGAACCGAAGACGCCGCCAATCAAACGGTAGTCTTCTCCGATATAGGAAGCGATGCGGTGAGCAATGCCAATAAAGGAGCTGGCGCCTCCGCCGATTAGGCCGAGTTTGATCTTGCCTGGCGCGGATGTAGCAGACATTAGGGCAATTCGCTCTGTGGCGGTACGCTGGCGGATGGCTCAGGTACTGTAGGCTGTCGTTTGAATGCGAGCAGGAATACCACGGCGACAATGCCGGCAAAAGCCGCCGGAAAAATCCAGATGGCTTTCCAGTTGTGAAGCCAGTCAGAGGTCGATCCGGCAAGCGTGTACGTCTCCGTGATTGAACCCGCCACGGAAAAACCGATCAGCATGCCCAGCCCATAGGTGGCCAGGGTAATCATGCCTTGGGCGGAGCTGCGGTAGCGCTCGCCGGCTTTGGCGTCGGTGTATATCTGGCCGGCGACAAAGAAAAAGTCATAACAAATGCCGTGCAGCAGGATGCCGAGAATCAACATAAACACCCGCCCGTCGGCATCGCCGAAGGCAAACAGCAGGTAGCGCAACACCCAGGCCAGCATGCCGCACAGCAGGGTGAACTTAAGGCCGAAACGGTGCAGGAAAAACGGCAGCAGTAACATAAAGCCGACTTCCGACATTTGCCCCAGGGTCATTTTGCCGGTGGGGTTGTCGACGCCAATCTCCGCCAGAAAGGGGTTGGCGTTCTGGTAATAAAACGCCAGGGGAATGCAAATCAGAATGGAGGCGATAAAAAATACCGCAAAGTTGCGGTCTTTCAGCAGCCCGAGCGCATCGGCGCCCAGCGTGTGTTTCAGGCTGGTGATTTTCTGATGCCGGTCGAGGGGCGGTGTGGCGGGCAGCGTGAAACTGAACAGCCCCAATACCAAGGCGGCGCAGCTGCTTAATAAAAAGGTATTGCCCAATGATCCCTGCTTGATGCTGTCGCGGGCGTCCCAGGCGAACAGATAGCTGATCATCAATCCGGCAACGATCCAGCCAACGGTGCCCCATACCCGTATTTTCGAGAACTCTTTTTCCGGGTCGTCCATCTGCCGAAAGGAGACGGAATTCACCAGTGCCAGGGTGGGCATATAGAGCAGCATATAAGCCAGCACATAGGGGTAGAAAACACTAAAGTCGGTGGCGCGATGCATTTGGAACAGTAAGACGGCGCCCACCAGGTGCAATACGGCGAGAATTTTTTCGGCATTAAAAAAACGGTCGGCAATCAGGCCGATAATAAACGGCGCGATAATGGCGCCCCAGGACTGGGTCGCGAAGGCCATGCCAATCTGGCCGCCGGTGGCCCCCAGCTGGGTGCCCAGAAACGTGCCCAGGGTGACAAACCAGCCGCCCCAGATAAAGAACTGGAGGAACATCATCAGGCTTAACTGATACTGAACTTTTTTCATGGGGGCGGTTTCTCCACGGTGACGTTTGGGTGTTTAGCTGCAGGCAACAAGCTGTTTGGCCGCAGCCAGGCCTTTGCGCAGGGTGGCCTGTGGATGCTGAGTGTTGTCATGCTCGATAAAGGCGTGTTCGAGGCCGGCCAGATGCGCCACCGAAAAAATGCGTTTGAAGTCAATAAGGCCATCACCCACATCGGCAATGCTGCCGTCGCTGGCCATATCTTTGATATGCCAGAGAGGAAAACGGCCGGGGTTGGCCTGAATCAATTGCACCGGATCTTTGCCGGCTTTGGTGGCCCAATACAGGTCGAGCTCCAGGGATACGGTGTCCGGGTCGGTGCGCTGAAGTATGAGGTCGTAGGGTAGCTCGCCTTCGAGCGGTATAAATTCAAAATCGTGATTGTGGTAGGCAAAACCAATGCCCGCCTTGCGGCAGGCTGCCCCCCATACCGACATTTTTTCAGACAGGCGCTTGTAATCGTCGATGGAGCGGCGCTGGTGCTCCAACAGATAGGGTAAGACAATAAATCGGCTACCCAATGCCAGGGCGCCAGCCAATACGGCGTTAAAATCTTTATCAAGCACATCGAGCATAATATGCGTGGCCGGTGCGCTGAGCCCTTCTCCTTCAAGTATGCGGCGAAGTTCGACCGGGGAATAACCATAGTAACCGGCCAGCTCTACTTCAGAATAACCAGCAGCGGCGACTTGTTGCAGGGTCTTGGGGACGCTCTCTTCCATCTGCTGGCGCAGAGTATAAAGTTGCACGCCGATACCCGTTTGCTTTTTTGCGGCGCCGGCCAATACGGGGGTGCCGAGATAAGCCGCCCCGATACCGGCGGCGATCAGTCCAAGTAGATTACGTCTATACATCACTGCTGTTTCTCTTGATAAGCCAGACTCCCAATGCAGACAGCAAAGCAAAATATTGCTGCTACCCTGTGTTGCTTTAACGGAAACGGAAAAACTGACCAGGGGAAATTGTTTCTCCGGGATGGGGTTACTTTATGATGAGTGGGCGGGCTTAACCATAGCGAAGCTGGACAGGGTTTTTAGCATTGTTTGCCATGTGGGTTTTACAACTAAAAAATTTCTCATCACCTCAGCACTTATTGGCACAGCCACAAACGACGTCAAGACCGTTCCCTTTCGCAGTGATGAGAAACTCGTTTTCAATATCACAGTTAAAGATGGTGGTGTTAGCGGCTTTGTTCTGCACTGATTGCCATGCGCCCTGTTTTAGCTTCTGCCGCAGGTATATCATCACCCTGCCCGACAGCCAGCAGGTCTTCCTTGATGGTTTTTCCCGCAC
>JAYOUA010000026.1:0-5821 GCA_038150705.1 Porticoccaceae bacterium
CCAAGGTCCATGACCTCGATAATCTGTATATTGCTGGGAGTAGTGTTTTCTCAACCGGGGGTGCCTGTAACCCTACTATGCCTATTGTTCAGTTGTGCCTTCGATTGAAAAATCATCTTCTAGCTTTAGAATAATGCTAGCTTTTTAGTCTACAATAATCATTAATCTCCTCTAGCAAAACAGCCTCAAGTAGCTCTGCTGACCTTTCCCAGTTAAAGGCTTTTACATAGGTTGCGGTATTACTGCTCATTTCACGCCATCTCTGCTCATCCATATGGAGCACTTTGATAATTTTCTCTGCCATATCTTGCGCATCACCCACATTAACCAGAAAACCATTGTGACCATCCTTAATATAGTCCTCTGGCCCACCGCAGCGAGTGCTGACAACCGGACAACCACAGGCGGCAGCCTCAATTCCCGGCATACCAAATCCTTCCAGTGTAGAGGGCAACAACCAGCAATCAGTCTTTTTGTACAACTCGGGAATGAAGTCCTGGGTCGGTCGAAAATGGTACTCGAAGTTTGCTGGCAACCTGTGTTTCGGTTTTATAGGTTGCGCTCCAAAACTTATAACCTTTAACTCAGGGATAGTTCTCTGAACAATTCGAATTGCCTCAAAAGCTGTTTCCGCTCCCTTCCATTCTACTATGCCATAAAGCATACCAACCGTTGGAATCGACTGCTTTGATCTTGGCTGAAAATTAAATTGATTCCAATCCACACCGTTTGGAATCAGCGCCGAATTTTGGTCTCCATACTCTTCTGCCATAACTCTTTTTAACCAGTTGGCTATCACAAGTTTCTTATATGGTAGATGGTAGGTTTCCTTAACAAATTCAGTTTCACCTCCATGGAGTTCATGGTGACGAATAAAATAGGCTTTTAGTCCCTTTTTTTCAGACCAGTCTTTTATCCAGTGAGCTGTTTCCCACCAGGTGGCAATAGTGACATCTGCATCAGGAACATCATTTTCGATAATCGACCGGCGGCGAATAGGAATCAAATTGGCCGTGCTTCTTTCAAAATGATGTGGCTGTTTACGATTTTTGAACCTTTTAATCCAGTAGCGAATAAGGGTTCTAATTCGCCAGATAGGTGGCATCTTTGGAGGTAAGTCAACATAGGTAATATTGATCCTGTGCCCCCGTCGAACCATGGCCTCAGCAATTAGACGATTAGATTTAACGCCACCGGCAAGACTTGGGCGAGGACATATCCAGTTGATGGTTAATTTTCTATCCTTCATGAAAACAGCCTCTACTCTCTCAGCCACTGATTACTTTCGGTATAACCTAGGGCAATCAATAACTCACCTGCAATATCTTCAAATTCCTTTTTCTCATCATTCGTTAGATCATTTCGCCATCGGCCCAAACTTCGATCGGATATTTTTTCCTTACTGTTATGATTATTCACCAAACGTCCAGCATCCATATTGTCACTCTGGCTTGTGCTCGGATCAACCATACAGGGATGGTATTCTTCTCCGATAAATTTACAAAGCTCATCAAGAACCGTCTGGGGATTAGAGACAAGCTCTTCGTATTTCACTTCGTGATATCGGGGATGGGTTCTGTAGGCAAGTCCGGCACTGGTATCATTCAACCAGCGCTGTGCACATTCAGTAATGGGCCGGTCGATCAGACTGGGGACAATTTTGCCGTTCTCAATTTTCTCTTTGGGGTGATTGCGCAGTGAGCAGGCAACATCGCGACCATCCCTAATAATATGAATAAAAAGACCGTTGGGAAACCAGGTCAGAAGTTTTCCAATAACCCGGATATTGTTGGGGGTTTTATCTGCAGGCCTTATCTTCCCCGCCTTGGTACTCTGTTCAGTATAAAATTTTTCAGCAAAATCGACCAAATTTTCTGCCTTCTGTGCTTCCGAGATAATGCTCTGCTCACTGAGATTCCACATCTTTGAGATATTATTTGGCCAGAATGGCAAACCGAACATGGATGTCTCTGGTCCACAGAAAAGCTTTGGATGGCGGTTGAGCATCTCCCGTAACAGCGTTGTGCCACTTCGTCCGCATCCTCCTATCAGGATAATGGGCAGCGTCGAGCGAGCAGATAAGTCGTACCAGTTTCGCTTTATCAACGCAGTCTGGTATTTCCTCGCCCGCCTGCGCTTAAAGTCCCTGGTCTTCCTGCGAAAAAATCCCAGGATACGGTTAAATAATCCCATTTTTTGATGTAACGCCATTTTGCTAATCCCTCTATCCCTGAAATATTACTGCTTCAACTGTTTTTTGATCATCAGCGCCAACTGGAAAAACATCTGGTTAAAAGTGGGGCCAAGCTCTTCTACATAATTACCGGCTAATTGACTAGCTGGCATGTCCAGCAGGGGATTCAGCACATCCAATGCCTCTGACTTCTCCAACTCAAGGCGTTTTTGCTGCCACTCTGGAGCATATTTTTGAAGTGCAACCATATCAAACCAACTGTTGGGAACATTGTTCCAGCGCTTGGCACCCAGAGGCTGGGTTCCCAACTCGGCAATCCTGACATCTCTGCTTTTTTTCACCCCTGGCAACTGGCCGGTATTAGCATCATTAATCAAGCCTAGCTCTCCATAGAGTATGGCAAAAGCCCGAGAGGCAACTTTTCCTGAATAACGCTCTGCTGGCAGTAACCTGGTAGCAAAATCGGTGATATAACGATGGGTGAAAAGGGTTTCAAAAGGGAATAACTTACAGTTTCCCATTATATGGCCCAAGTCATCCTGACGGCTGGTAGGCCAGAATCTGACCCATTCTTCGGCGGTTTTGGGCCTTAACTCCCGAACCTTCTGCAGGCGCAATGCCCGGCGCTCCTGAACCTGAGTGCGTATTTCTGGACTAAGAAATTTTTCCAGCCTGTAACGCCCCATATTGCTGCCAATTCCCGGAAGATGAATCGGCTGGGGAATATGTAAAATCTTGCGCAGCAAAATTCCCAGTCGCTCTTTGGGAGCCTTTGGCCTGAAATGCTCTCTTTGCCACTTGGGCATGTAGTGATCTTTGAGGTAGGTATCGCTTAACTGCCCCCCAAGGATAACATCGAATTTCTCAGCCAAACCCGCCTCGGGGATGCATAGCCCATGGAGCATAGCTCTTCGCTCGGTACCTAAGATCGCCGGCCCATTTTCCAGTAAAAGGCGGCAAAAGAAATCCTCCGAACGGCGGGCAAAAACATGATCGCAGCCAAAATGACTAGCTACCGCCCGAGCTGTATCAGTCTCATAATTTTCATGGGTCACATAGGTAATTGCAGTGACCTGGTCCTGGGGTAAAAGTGCAAGAACGGCACGGGAATCTAGCCCACCACTTAATGTCACCCCGATGGAGTCTACGCTCGATGCTATATCAGATCCAGCAGCTCGCATAGCGTCAACCAGATTGTCAACCAACTCATCGGGGTTCGCAGAATCCGGTTCTCGTGGTGTCCATAGAATCCTCTCTTTTATCGCCGGAAAATCATGAAGGTCAATACTAATTTCCGCTGCAGGCTGAAATTCAGCAATGCCATTACGACTCGAAAAGGGGAAGCTAATATTATTATAAACCAGCAACTCACCCAGCGAAATCGAATCAAAATCTTGCTGTCGGCCGGAAAGCATCGCTAGGGTTTCTACATCTGTACCTATGGCCACTAACTTACCATCCTGGCTGTAGGCATTGTAAACAGGCTGTCCGCCCATGGGGTCAGTTAATATAACAACTTTATTGGCGCTGGTTTTAATCAGGGCATAGATACCAGTAAGGTTTTCTTGAAGCAGCTTCAAATTTGCTGAATCACTCCACTGCTTAGCAAGATCATTACAAAATTTGTCCTTGGACTTTGCCATTTTAAATTCGCTCAAAAATCTTGGGCGCCCGGCACAGCCCACCAGAACCTCCTCATCAATACATGGTGAATAACCTGCACCAGGTGGCTCCTGAAGAATTAACTGGCCCCAGGAATAGGCTTTGATATGAATTGGACGATCCTTTAACCAGGGGCGTTGTGACAGTGACTGCGCTGTTTTTTCATCTGAGGCGGAATCAACAAACTGTATAATAATATCACTCATTACCTGTTATATCCTTATACCGCCAACTAACCATAGACCAACAATGATTACTACTATTGAGATTACAAAGGCGCACAAATCCACCATGGGTAACCATACACCGTGCCTTTTCAAAGCTATGGCCAGGAGGGGATAGCCGAGAAATTTCGATAAAGCTACACCGAATACCAATCCGAGAATATCGAAATAGTAGCCACCAATAAGCATGCATATTAATAGCAGTATCGCTCTCGATACCTGATAGAGCATAAAATGGAAGGAGTCGCCAAAAGATAAAAGTGCAGTTCCCGCTGTTGCAGTAATTACAGAGCCCACTGCGCCTATAGCGAGGACCTGCAGCATCCATCCAGCAGAGTAATAGCGTGGGTCATACAACAGCTCGATGAGAAGCTGCCCAAACACCACCATACACCAGGTTGCGGGCATGGTAAGCAAAAGCAGGTAGATGCGTCCCCGCTGTATCTTTTCCCTAATACTCCCCCGCTCCCCCCTGTAGGCCTCTGAAATAAGCGGCAGCATTACCTGGTCATTAATCTTAAGAACCAGTTGCAGCACCATACGCGACCAGATTGCGGCGATAGAAAACATCCCCAGGTGCTTTTTGGATAAAAACGCACCCAGAATAAGCACATCTCCTTGCTGAATCAGAAAGGTTAAGGCTGTACTTAAAAAGATCCATTTTCCAAAGGAGAATATATTCTCCAGCGATGATGGCTCAAGATAAAACCGGGGTGTCTGCTGAGACATCAGATAAGAGATCAGGCAACCAACCAAAGCACCCAAAATACCGCCAATGGCAATAGCCCATACAGATTGATATTGCCAGGCGAGCAACACTGTCAGGGCAATGGTGATGGCCTGGGTCGAAACTTCCCAGGAGATCAGTTGGCGAACTTTTAGGTGTCTCTTTAGAATGAGGATAATTGGTGCATTAAAGCCCTGGATACAAGCTGTAAAACCTATGGCTGGAATTAAGTAAGCCAGCACCGGTGCCTCGTAGATTACTGATGCAGGATAGGCCAACAGGCCACTGATAGCCCATATAAGTGCACCGCGCATAACCTGAAGTGTCCAGGCAGTATTCAAGTAGGCTGGCTGATCTCCCCGCTCATCCCGGACAATAGATGTTGCAATTCCAACATCCGAAAACATCTTTATTCCATGGAGAACAACCTGAACCAGTGCCAGGATTCCAAAGGCTTCAGGAAACAGTATCCGAGTTAATAACAGATTGCTGATCAACCGCAGTAGTTGTGCAGAGGCAAATCCAGTTACGGACCATAGAGATCCTTTTACAGCACGTTTTTTAAGGGATAAGGGAGATTGACCTAAAGCAGAACCCAAAACTAACAACTCCTTCCTGGAATTTGGTCAACTCATTTAGAAAGCCGCCGGATACTATTAATAATTCTTTTTATTAATATTACAATTTTGATTTAAGTCTAGTATAGGGGTAGGATTAGTCAATTAGAAACTTATAGATTAATGGATAGATCAGAACAGGAACGTTCAAATGCCAGAGTATCTGCGTGCTTATATTGTTGTCTTTGCCCTCTCAAATTTTGTTTTTTGGCTTCTCTCAAAGCTAAGGGTTAGCTTTGTAGATAACACCGAAATTAGGCAGTGGCGTAATTACTGGCTATTAATTACCACAACCTGTTTCTTTGTGACCAACATTTGGCTTTATGTCGCCTGTATCGGCCTTATATTGCTCTATGCAAATCACTCTAATATCGACCGACTTCCACTTTTCTTTGCT
>JAYOUA010000027.1:0-5340 GCA_038150705.1 Porticoccaceae bacterium
GATGACCATGATGGGGATGACCATGATGGGGATGACCATGATGGGGATGACCATGATGGGGATGACCATGCGGTTGAAGAGCACGAAGGTGAAAGGATTTTCTCAACCACTGAATCCAATGTGATCAACCTGGAGGGTTCCTACAAATTTAACAATTCTTGGTTGTCTAAAGTAGACTACTTTTTTCGCGACACTGATTACTCCCTGATTGAGCAGCATGCTGAAGAGCATCATGAGGAGGAAGAGCACGAGGGGGAAGAGCACGAGGGAGAAGAGCAGGATGATCATCATGCAGAGGGTCCGACGCTATTCAAAAACGACGCTGTGGAATACGGCGCAATCTTTGATTTTGCCAATGATGCGTTCTCCCAGAAGTTAGTGCTTAACTTTGTTGAAGAAGATGTATCCATAACTGGCCAAGAAGCCTTTATGAATCCGACCAACAATAAGGAAACCTCCTTAGGTTACTTCTTCAGTAACGAGCTTGATCTTTTCCATCTGGACTTCGGTATACGTCATGATCGCATCGCCAGAAATGGTTCAATCAGTCATGAGGAGCATCAAGAACATGAGGAAGGCGAAGAGGGACACGAAGAGGAGCATGACGATGAACATGAGGAAGAGGTTGAGATCTCTAAAAGAGATATTAACAACACAAGCTTTGCCCTCAGTCTTAGTCGCGATATCAATGAATACCTCGATGTAAACCTCGGTCTGACAAGATTCCAGAGAGCACCTTCAGCAGTGGAACTGTTTATCAATGGCCCCCATCTGGCTACTGGTAGGTTTGAAGTTGGTGATGCCGGCTTGAAAACTGAGACGTCAAATAATATTGATCTGACGTTTAATTATCAAAATGATGGCCTGTTTGCAGTGTTTACTCTGTTCAAAAATGATGTGGATAACTACATCTACCTTCAGGATGAATCTGATGCAGATCATGTCGGAGAAGACCACGACGATCACCAAGGTCTGGTCCTTGCAAACTACTTGCAGAACGATGCCCGTCTTAGAGGTTATGAGATTGAAATTGGTCAGGTCTTCGAGTTGGCTAGTGGTAATCTCTCACTGTCATTTGGCCGGGATGATGTCTCTGGTGAATTTACCGATGGCAGTAATATTGCGAGAATGGTTCCCGCGAGAAATATCTACAGGGTCTCATATGCCGGCAACGATCTCGACATGGAGCTTCTGTTAAAGGATGTAGAGGAGCAGGATGATGTTGCCGATGGTGAAGAAATTACAGATGGTTACAATATGCTGAATCTTTTAGTTAAGAAATCCTTTAACTTTAACGGTTCAGATAGCCTTTCTGTCTCACTGTTTGCCAATAATTTGCTAAATGAAGTTGCCAGAAATCACACCTCATTTGTTAAGGATGAGGTTCCGCTGCCAGGCAGAAACCTGGGGGTTAAATTCAGGGTTAAATTTTAACCGGCGAATTTAGTCTATCGGTAAATGGGTGTTGAGAGGCCTTGGTCACTCGATACCCATTTATCTCTTCAAAAACCCCGTTCAATGTCTGCGCTGGTATTGCCCGGTGCCGTCGGAATTAGCCAGCTAATTGTTTTAGAAATAGGGTAAGTTGCGGTTATAATGCCGCCTGCCTAAAGACAGATGTTGGAGAATCCCATGACTGATCGCACTGCGACGGTGACACGCGATACGCTGGAATCACAGATCACAGTTACCGTTAATTTGGATGGAACCGGTAAAGCAAATTTTGCTACACCAGTGCCTTTCCTGGAGCACATGCTTGACCAGATTGCCCGCCATGGTCTGGTGGATCTGGATATTCAGGCTAAAGGTGACACCCATATTGACGACCACCACACGGTTGAGGATATAGGTATAACCCTCGGTATGGCGATTGCCAAAGCTATCGGCGACAAGAAGGGGCTGACCAGATATGGTCACGCCTACGTGCCCCTGGATGAGGCATTGTCGCGCGTAGTGATGGATTTTTCCGGGCGTCCCGGCTTGATTATGAAAGCCGACTTTGTCCGCAGCCATGTCGGCAGTTTTGATGTCGATCTGGTGCGCGAGTTTTTCCAGGGCTTTGTAAACCATGCACTGGTGTCACTGCATATTGATAATCTGCGCGGCGCCAATGCCCACCACCAGGTTGAGACTATCTTCAAAGCCTTTGGTCGCGCCCTGCGTGTAGCCGCATCTACGGATGAGCGCATGGCAGGCGTTATGCCGTCTACAAAAGGTACTCTGTAAAGGGTACCCTTTGTTTATTACCTTCTAATAATGAACAAAACCTATGAGTGATTTTCGCAGTCATATTGCCGTGATTGATTACGGAATGGGCAATCTCCATTCTGTTGCCAAAGCCCTCGAGCATGTTTGTCCCGGTGCCCGAGTCTCTATTACCGCCGACCCAGCCCTGGTGGAGGATGCTGACCGTGTTGTATTTCCCGGCGTTGGTGCAATTCGCGACTGCATGGCTGAAATTCAGCGTCTCAACGTTGGCGATGTAGTCAGCCAGGCTATCAAGAGCAAGCCGGTGCTGGCCATCTGTGTCGGCATGCAGGCACTGCTGCAGAGCAGTGAAGAGAATGGCGGTGTTGATTGCCTGGGCCTGTTGCCCGGTCAAGTCAGGTTCTTCGGTGATCACCTAGTCGATGAACAGGGTTCCAAACTCAAGGTCCCGCATATGGGTTGGAACAATGTTCAGCAAGCCATGGATCACCCGCTGTGGCAGGGAATTGAACAGGACAGCCGCTTCTACTTTGTCCACAGCTATTATGTGGCCCCCGCTGACAAGTCTTATATTGCCGGACGCTGTGACTACGGCGTTAACTTTGCCGCTGCACTAAGCCATAAAAATCTTTTTGCCGTACAGTTCCATCCGGAAAAAAGCGCCGATGCCGGCCTGCAGTTACTGCGCAACTTCTGCTACTGGGACGGCTAGGCCAGATGGCAAATCCAGTAGACAATCGAGAACTCATTGCGCGCCTCAACTCTGAGACAGCAAAAATTGCCTGGCATGAACTGCAGAAGCACTTCGCTCTGGGCAATGTTCTCGCGGTCGCCGAGGGCGACGATCTAATACAGGTCGCTATTGCTTTGCACCAGGATAACAGCACGCAGATTCAACAGTGGCTTGACGAAAAAGTGCTCATGGAAGTCAGTGATCAGCAGGCACTCGCCTGGTATGAATGCAATGCCACAGTCTGGGCGCTGGTTATACCGCCATTTATTCTTGTACAGGCGGTCAGTCAATAGCATCCGGACTACCAATAGAACCTAAAGGATAGGGAAATAATAAAAGCAAAGGAGTTGCTGCATGCATTTACAGCTCAGTGAAGAACAGCAATATATTCAGGACACAGCGCGGCGTTTCGCCCGCGATAAACTGCTGCCTGCTGCCGAAAAGCTCGACCTTGGAGAGGGTCGTCAGCTTCTTTTAGGTAACCTTAAAAAGCTCGCCCAACTGGGCTTTATGGGGCTTAATATATCAGCCGATCACGGCGGTTCAGAGGCTGGTTCGGTCGCCTTTAGCGTCGCCCTTACCGAACTGGGTCGCGGCTGTGCCTCTACAGCAGTCACTGTTTCAGTCACCAATATGCTCGCCGAGGTTATTCAGGCCTGTGGTTCCCTTGAGCAAAAGCAACAATATCTGCCCAAGCTCTGCACTGGAGAATATCCCGCCGCCAGTTTTTGCCTGACTGAATCCTCAGCCGGATCCGATCCTGCCGCCATCAAATGCCGTGCGGTTAAACAGGGCGATAGCTGGGTTCTCAATGGCACCAAGCTATATATCACCAGTGCTGAATACGCTGGCCTGTTTGTCGTCTGGGCAGTTACAGACCCCGAGGCACCCAAGGGTAAGGGGATTAGTTGTTTTCTGGTGGAAGCCAATAATCCCGGCCTGAAGATAGGCAAGCCGGAACAAAAGATGGGCCAGAGGGGCTCCTCAACCAACGAGGTAGTGTTCAGTGACTGCCGAATTCCCCTTACCGCAATCCTCGGTGTTGAAAATCAGGGCTTTAAAATAGCCGTGGGCGAACTTGCCGGCGGGCGCATAGGGGTTGGCTCACTTGCCTTGGGAATTGGTTTGGCGGCTATGGACCATGCCCGCAAATATATTACCGAGCGCCAGCAATTTGGCCAGGCGCTGGCAAATTTTCAGGGTCTACAGTGGATGCTGGCCGATCGCTATAGCGAACTTGAAGCGGCGCGACTACTGTTAATGCAGGCAGCTTGGAGGAAGGGGCAGGGTTTGAACTATTCCAAGGAGGCCTCAATGGCCAAGCTGTTCGCCAGTGAAAAAGCCAATGCCGCCTGTTATTGCGCATTGCAGATGCTCGGTGGCAATGGCTACAGTGCGGAGTATCCTTTGGAGCGCTGGTCGAGAGATGCGCGGATTACCAGTATTTATGAGGGTACCAGTGAAATTCAGCGAATTATTATTGCCCGTGAACTACTGTTGGAAATTGTTTAGCCAGGAGTGAAGCATGAATTTAAAAAATAAGGTTGCGGTTATCACTGGCGGTGCATCTGGTCTTGGCCGTGCAGCTGCACAGGCATTGGTCGATGGCGGCACAACTGTGGTGATTTTTGACATGAATGCCGAGGCGGGCGCACAGGCAGTCACTGAATTGGGCGCCGATAAGGCGCGTTTTATGCAACTGGATGTCTCCAGTGGCGCGGATGCCGAGGCCGCATTTGCGCAAATTATCAGTCAGCTGGGGCGAGTGGATATCTGTGTAAACTGTGCCGGAATTGCCATCGGGGAAAAAATAATCAATCGTGAGGGTGAGCCCCACGATCTGCAACTGTATCGCAAAGTGATAGAGGTAAACCTGATTGGCAGCTTTAATATTTCCCGCTGTGCAGCGGCGGCAATGGTGCGTAACAAAGCCCATGAAAAGTCCGAAAAAGGCGTGATTGTGAATACTGCCTCAATAGCCGCCTACGATGGTCAGATCGGCCAGTGTGCCTATGCAGCCACCAAAGGTGGTATTGCCAGCATGACATTACCAATGGCCCGGGATCTGGCCGCCGAGGGTATTCGGGTAAATTCTATTGCCCCGGGGGTGATGGCGACAGCGCTAATGAAAGTCATGCCAGAAAAAGTACAGGATGGCATTGTTGCCAATATTCCCTTTCCCAAGCGGATGGGAGAGCCCGGGGAATTTGCCCAGCTGGTGGTGCATATCGTCGAAAATAACTATCTCAATGGCGAGACTATACGTCTGGATGGTGGGCTGAGGATGCAGCCTCGCTGACAGCCCTTAGCACGCCGTAAACATGACAAAGGAACCGCGGTCTTCCCGACACAGCGCAGCAACTAGAGACCTCTCGCCACTCGCAGAGATTAAGAGGTTA
>JAYOUA010000028.1:0-4046 GCA_038150705.1 Porticoccaceae bacterium
AGCACGCGGATATATTGCTGATAGTAGTCTTCAACAAATTCTATGAAGTCCATTTCCAATCTCCCTATTGAGGTGCTAAGGTCTTACTCAAACCTGATTTGTTGATCCCATACAGCTGCCTGACGATCATCCAGCTGACGAGTAGCCCGGGATTTACCCATTAGCAGGCATTTCCATTGATAGTTACAGATAAACTCTCTCAGCTGCCGATCCTGATAGCGCGGCACCCTTTGCAATAGACTTTTCAGGTAGCCCCAAAACATTGCCATTCCACCAGTGATATAAGGTGGGTGAAACATTCGGAAGACCGAAGTAGCAAACATATACACCAGGCCAGTCCCCATAAAATATTGACCAAAACCATGGCGCATTCTGCCGCTATAGATACTATTTTGGCTGGACCCCATAATTCTCAAGTGAATAAAACGCAATTGCGGATCATCCCAACTACAGGCTAACCATCCCAACTGCCTGCAACGATGACAATCAATAGCATCCCACATCACCTCTGAGACGAACCCTCCGATCTGCCTGAAACAAGTCATGCGATAAAATTTAGTCATACCAACAGACATTTCATCACCACGCCTTTCACTGACCAGTCTGTCGCCATGCCTGTTGTAGGGTTTCCCACTGCAGGTGCCAATGCGCGGATTACCTCTCATCCTCTGCATCAGCAACTCAAAGTATTTGGATGGCAACTCCAAATCCAAATCCAGCTTACAGACAAACTGATAGTCATTGAGGTCAACGACCTCCAACCCCGCATAAAACGCCTCTATCACCCCCGGTCCGACACTGCGGTGGCCGCGGTTATCGCGCGTCACTATCTGGATAAAATCGTACTGATCAGCGTAGCGCTGAAGAATTTCAGGAGTGCTGTCTGTTGAACCGTCATCGACAATAATCCATTTGGCAGGAGTAACCGATTGGTTGACCACTGTTTCCAGCGTGTTGACCATAAAATCGGCTTCATTTCGGCAGGGTGAAATAACTACGTAAGAATCGTCCATATATTCTCTAAAAAATCATCGGATAAGCTGAAAATCAGATCCGAAAATATTTAACATCCAAGTTAGAAACTCTACTTAACAGAAACAGGGAAAGGAATATCAAAGATAGCTTGCGACGGTCTTTAACTTTGATTAGCCAACTGGTTCACATAATGAGTTACGTCTATAAATATAGACTATTTTTCACTTTGCACATGATTTCGATCAATTTGATTTCAAGCCTTTCCTGAATATCTCGCAGGTCAACTCAACACCTAACCATTCACCCAGTATCTGCAAGTCTTTATCAAAGATAGCTGTCAATTTTTGGTATTGAACAGGCGATATTTCAGGTCTTTGCTGCATACTGAGTTTTCTCTTTACCTGATCTCTGATTGACTGTGGAACCAGGTTCCTGCGAATCCATGACATTGGCATTGAATTTACCAATAGTTTATAACCCGGAAAACGCCGAATACGCTGTGCAGAGACATTATCGCGACCAAGACTGTCCACCCAGCGCAATGATGTCTTGAGACCCAGGAACAGCCCTATTCTCTCAAGAGTTGTGTCTTTATTATCCCTAAGATCATCAAACAACAGCGGCAATACCGCATCAGGCCCAAAAGCCTCCAGATAGGGCGCTATTTGCATACCATAGCAGCTGTAATTGATCAGCTCGGGATAGCGATCAATCGCCTGATTGATATCACAGGAAATAACCCCCTGCGACCACTGGTGCATGTAGTGGGAGACAAGGCGATCAATAGGATGGCGCATCACATAGATTAATTTGGGCTGCGGAACAGCTGCTTTAAGGCGCTCAATAGTATGCGGATAATCGGGCAACTTGGTGTAGTGGGTACTCGACTCGCCGCAGATATCCCCTGGCTTCGCATCACTGAATAGTCCTGTATACCAGCCTAAACCGCGATTATAGATATCATCATCACTAAAAAAATTTGGCTCTTTGGGGCTGGACATATAAATACCAGACTGGGCACTCAACTGATTGTGCAATGTGCTGGTGGCACTTTTCATCGCACCGATAATCATAAAATCTGGGAATCTAGTAGTGTTGGCCATCAGTAATTATCCGGATGAATGTAGGGAGCAGCTGGCTTGCAGAAATTAGCCCAAATATCCCGCCACTGCTGTTCACAGATATTTGGCTGGTAACTACCACTAAAACATTTGCGCACCATTGCCACCAACCAACCCAGATGCCAATAGATATTGGCTCTTAATAACCCAAGGCGCCCAAAATGCTTGTAGTAGTAACGGGTGCGAGACTCATAAAAATAACGTGGCAAACGTTTCTTTTTAGCGGCCTGGGATTTAACCGGTGAACTTCCTCCACGCAGATGAACTACATGGGCATTGGGGTTATGAATAATCTGCCAACCGGCCTGACGAGCGCGCTTGCAGAAATCCACGTCCTCGAAGTACATAAAGAACTCTTCATCCAATAACCCAATATCCTCAAATACCTGCCTGCGTATTAACACGCAGGCGAAACTGGTCCATTCAGGGAATGAGACCTTGTCAGAGACCCTTAAAGGCACCTCATAGCGCTTAAATAAAGTGGTTATTGGCCCAGTGGATGCTGATCGAATCAATTCGTTGATAGGCCGATGAAATCTGAAGCAACTCTCTTGAGGGCTGCCATCAGGCCACTCCAGTCGCGGACTGGCCATACCCATTTTTGGGTTGTCCTGAAGGGTTTTTACAAGCAGTTCAATAGCTCCAGGGCGGACGATGGTGTCGCTGTTAAGTAAGAGGACAAATTCGCTGCTGGTAGCCTTGATGCCGATGTTGTTGCCGGAGGAGAAGCCTGCATTTTCCCTAGACTGAATCAATGAGACACTGTGCCAGCTTTTCTTTGTTATGGCGGCAGTTATTCTATTCACCGATTCGTCACTGGATGCATTATCCACAACTACGACTTTTAAATCGGAGTCAAATATGGTCTCTAGGGAATTCAAACTTTCAAAACAGAGGTCAGGCGTTTTGTAATTGACCATGACAATCGAGGTTGAATGAATTTTCGGCGTCTGCATAGTCTCACCAATCTTTTAAGGCTTAGAGTCCAGTGATCTGACAATATCCTCAGGCAGCCATTTGGGATTTCGACCCTGAAGCAAATCAGGCGATACCGCAGCCATAATCCGATCAGCTACATTGGGCCAGTCCAGAACCTGGTCCACATACTCCATGGCGGCATCGCCCATTCTTTTTGCTTCATTTGGGTTTTGAAGTATCTGGTGCATAGCCTCTGCAAGTCTTTCCGCCGATCGCTCTTTGGCAAGAATACCGGTCTTACCATCCAGAACTATGTCCGGCATGGCCCACTCGGTAGTTCCTGCAATTGGCAACCCGGAAGCAGCAGCTTCGACGTAGACTAAGCCCCAAGTTTCGCAAACTGAGGGAGTACAGAACAGAGATGCATTCCTATAGAGTTTTTTAAGCTTTCTCTTTTCGAGATATTTATGCTTTCGTAAGAATCCTTCAAAGATTACTCCATTGCCGAAAACCGGCTGTTTCGTAGGACCCACGATAGTGAATGTGGCATGGGGAATTTTTTCTTTTAGCAAAAGGAATGCACTGTAGGCCAGAGGGCCACCTTTGCGCTTCCAATCACGACCAATAAACAGAATATTGGCTCGGCGATAGCGCTTAATATCGCTGTTTTTCTTCTTTTTAAACTTTAGGGATGCTCCAGCACCAATGGGAAATATTTTTTCACGAGGATAGCCATAATCGCGGGCTATAGAGTCTGCTCCATAGCTGGAATGGGTAAAAATACCCTCAGACTGATGGATTGTTTGATACTGTTTTTGAAATTTTTCTTTCAGGCTTTTATCATCCATGTTCTCATGCCCATAGGCATGGTAATTGGCGGCATCCAGTAGCGAAATACCTATCCAGCGAAACCGCCGCAAATCCATTGAAGGCTCATATTCAGGATTTACATAGGTATAAATCACCGCTGTAGAATCTGGTGCTTTTTTCAGTATATCGTCTATCCCTCCAATGGATTCAGATTCCAAAGGT
>JAYOUA010000029.1:0-3511 GCA_038150705.1 Porticoccaceae bacterium
AGGTGGATTCGAACCACCGAAGCTTTCGCGTCAGATTTACAGTCTGATCCCTTTGGCCGCTCGGGAATCCCGCCAATATTTACCTAGTAAATTCACTCTTCCCAAGCCACCATTTCCTACTGGAGACAAGGGTTTCAGCACAGGCTGAAAAAAAAGGCCGTGTATTCTCTGCGTACAGCGCGAAATTGTCAACATAATGTCAACAATAACAACGAAGTACCGAAAAATTGGAGCTGGCGAGAGGAGTCGAACCCCCGACCGGCTGATTACAAGTCAGCTGCTCTACCAACTGAGCTACGCCAGCATCTCAATAACGGAGCGCGATTCTATTGAAACTTAGGCCCATAAGCAACCTCCATACAGACTTCTTTGTATCTTTTTTTTATTTAGTCCTCGACCACAAAGCTGTAACCCAGAATTAAGGTCTTTTTTATAGGGGACTGGGCGTTTTCAGTGACGGGATTAAGACGATTTTTATGCCAGTATATTGCGCGCAACCTTTACTGGGATTTCACCTCAACAGGAGCTGCAGCATTGTCTGATTCTATCTCAGCTGGTTTAGGCGACACCTCGAGAGTGGCATCAAGCGTCTGCAACTGGGGTTTCCGCAATTCAGATAGTAGTGTAAGTGGTGCAGGAGAGTTGAGCGGCAGAGGAATCTGCTTTTGCAGCAGATCAGCCCTCATTGCAGACTGCTTTTGCAGATGACCAAGCATAAAGAAAGCCAGGCAATTAATTAGAACCACAATGGCGACTAATGATTTCAAGCTACTGTAGACCTCAAACAAATTCCTTCCAAGTCCAGGCCCTCAAGGACAAGTTCCGGGCATAATGCGGCATCTACATTAAGTGCACTGTGCAGCTGCTCAGCATCACCGCCAGTAATTACAAGTCTTGACTGGTTCCTGGCGATCAGGCGCTCAATCATTGCAACCAGCAGGATCAAACAGCCTCTATCCACTGCTTGCTGGGTTGTTTTGCCTGGGCTGTCGATTTCCAAAAGCTGCGCAGCCTCAACCTTTACTTGTGTTGTGCCCTGCCAGAGAGCATGGTGCATTAAGTTCAAACCGGGGACTATGTAGCCTCCGCAATGGACTCCCCCTGCCTCAACAATATCAATTGTAACTGCACTACCGGCGTCTACAACAATGACGCTGGCGTTGAATTTGTTATAGGCAGCGACCAGTGCCAACCAGCGATCTACCCCCAATTGCGAGTAATCCTGATAGCCGCAGATAACCGATGCGGCCGTCTCTGATACCTCAGCAAGCTGTGGCCAAACACCAAGTTGAGAGCAGCATTGGCTTTGAAGCTTTTTAACAATATCATCTTCGGCAACGCTGGAAATTCTAACTCGATCAATATCCTTCAATGCCCCGACGTCAAGGGGGCTGCCCTGCCGAACCGACTCTGTTAATTGAACGCCACGCTCAACCACATAAGCGCCATCCATCACTCGCCATTTAATCCGCGTGTTGCCAATATCAATATCTAAGTTCACCCAAATAGCCTCAAACTAAGCTCGCCGCCAATAAATGTTTCAATCTTTCCATTTTCGAGCTCAAGCCGCAATGCACCATTTGGCTCTACTCCTCGGACTATTCCAACAATAGATTGCTTTGGAGTACTTATCACAGCCTGTTTGCCGAAAAAAGCATCATCAGCTTGCCACTCATCACGGTAGGAGGAAAATCCCTTGGATTGAAAGTCACACAGGAGAAAAATAATCTCGGAGATAAGCGAGGAGGCCAGATGATTTTTTTCGGGCTGACTTACAACCTTAGCGTCAGATTGCTGAAGCTTGATTTGCGTTGCCACATCGGTCCACGCCTGATCTATCCCGACCGCCTGATTTTCAGGCATTGCCATATTCACGCCAACACCAACAATAACACTGCATTGACCTGCAGGGTCGCCAATCATCTCCAGCAATATTCCACCGAGCTTTTTTCCTTGGACATAAATATCGTTTGGCCACTTTAACTGCACATCATTAATGCCATGACGATTAAGTGCGCGCTTTACCGCAACACCAACCGCAAGGCTGAGGCCCTCCAGTGCCTGAGCGCCCTGCTCAAAATCCCAGACAATCGAAAGATAGATATTGGCAGCGAAGGGACTGACCCATTGCTTACCTCTGCGACCCCGGCCTGCAGACTGTTGCTCAGCCATAACAACCATACCGGAACAGGACTCAATCTCAGCTTTTTCACGCGCATATTTATTGGTTGAATCAACACTCTTGAATATCTCCAATCCTGAAATATGCTGCGCGGCCGAATCATCAATTTGACTGCGGATTGAATTAGGATCAAGTAACTCAATCCCACCGGGAACCCGGTAACCGGTTCCCTTTATCGACTCGATGCCAAGACCTAACTTTTCAAGCTTTTGAAGTTGCTTCCAGACAGCTGTTCGACTGCAGCCAAGCGCCTCGCCGAGGCTTTCACCGGAATGAAATCGGCCATCCTTCAGAATGTGTAATATTTGCTCTTGAACATCTGACATCTAACTACCCCATGATCGCCTGTGCATTAAGCCATATAAACCTGACGCCAAAAACAAAAATGGTGCCTGCAAATAATTGCTTGAGAAGCTGCTCATCTATACGGTGGGCGACCAGCGCACCAAATCGCGCAAAGGGCATACTAGTAATAATCATCCCCAGCCATGCAGGCATAAATATAAATCCCAGACTACCTTTGGGTAGTGCTTCATGGCCAAGACCATAAATAAGAAAAGTTGACCCGCCAGCAATCGCTATTGGTAGTCCGCAGGCTGCTGAGGTTCCTACTGCCTGGCGAATTTTAATGCCAAAGCGGCTAAGAAAAGGGGTTGTCAATGTACCGCCGCCAATCCCGAATAGCGCTGAAAAGGCTCCGATAAAGACACCGCCAACTGTCAAGTACGGCTTTACAGGCTGCGACATAGGACTGACGGCGGATCTCCTTAGCATTTGGATTGCGACCAATACCATTAGCCAGCCGAATAAAAATTGAAGCGTAAAACCAGACAGAGTAACGGCCATCAAGCCACCTAACACTGCGCCAATCACAATTCCCGGAACAAGCCAACTGGCAAGATCCCAACGCACAGCCATGCGCTCATGATGGGTTAGAGTGGATGTTATCGATGTAACCACAATAGTTGCCAGGGATGTACCTATGGCCAAGTGGGTCACAACCTCTGCAGAATGCCCATTGGCAGTAAAGGTAAGGATCAGTGCAGGTACTATTATTATTCCGCCACCAAGGCCAAACAGGCCGCTGAGAAAGCCTGCAAATGCACCAACAACTGTATAAAGTAAATAGTCCACATGATTTCCTGATTACTAATATAGGTATTATGCCCGATGACGTAGCATGATGATGGCAAATAATTTTATTGGCAAAATGATGAACAATAAAAAACCCCAGCCACTTTGTGACTGGGGTTTTCATTTTTAGAAGCCTGGCGATGACCTACTCTCACATGGGGAAGCCCCACACTACCATCGGCGATGAACCATTTC
>JAYOUA010000030.1:0-315 GCA_038150705.1 Porticoccaceae bacterium
TTGGCGCTGCAGGTAGCGTTTCCAGGGTAGGATTATCACAGTTATATCAGGGAGTCGGTGTAGATGGATATATAGGCGAAGGAGCAATCGATACTACTGCTGCAGGGCGAGTTGAAGCTGCGATAGCGATAGGAGTGCTAAAGCCAGGGTGGTATGGGCTGCACTTCCTTTCTGACTCTGCCGTGGATGTAGAGCGCGTGGGAGGTACTGCAACTAGCTGGACTCCCATACGAAAAGTCGAACATAGCACCCGGTGGGCGCCGGGACAGGTAGTAAGTGGCGATGTAACGCCTGGCTGGTCAACGCTGGCAGCTG
>JAYOUA010000030.1:354-1077 GCA_038150705.1 Porticoccaceae bacterium
CAATAATGGTGCGATTAACATATGGTTAACCGGAAATAGGATCTAATGTCTAGCTCGGTTTTTGGTGTTGATTCATTCGGTAGTTTTGCTTTTGGCGAAAGCGAATCTGCACCTTTAGTTGTCCAACAAGCTGGTGGACTTTTTGGTGACGAATCGTTTGGCTTAACTGCGTTCGGGTCAGCTGCTCAAGCAAGTAATGGCGTACGGCAGCTTGATTCTATTGACGGTGATAATTCAGTAGCGGTCGGGCAGACAAACATAGTAATTATTGCTACGGGGCTGGATGCAGTCCCAACCGTGCAAACAATCACCCTCGGTGGAGAAGCTCTCATAATTGTAAATTGGAATAACGGCAATCCCATAGTTTCCATACCTGTGGATATTCAACTCAAATGGGGCCGCACAGATTTACAACTCGCTGTAACAGATGACACAGGAACCGTGACTCTCAACAATGTCACTTTGTCACCAGAAGCCGGCTGGGAATATGTAGATTTCAATGGAACTCCCCCAGGGCCGCAGACCGAGTCCGGGTATGAGCTGGCCCAGACAGATTATGGCTACAGCATGGTTTTGGGTGATCAGTGGATCTTTAAAAGCGAAAGTGGGCTTAGCTATGATGCTCAAACACTGCCAACGCTTAATCCACCAGCCACAATCACCAGTGAATACAGAGTTTGGAATGATTCGGCGGCGAGTCTGACGCCAAAAGCTACTTATACC
>JAYOUA010000030.1:1087-2814 GCA_038150705.1 Porticoccaceae bacterium
ACCATCGCCCAAAAACCTATAGTGTCAAATGGGGCATTTTCTCGTTCTGCCTGATTCACCATCTGGTTTTTCACCCTTTTTAGGCCTTTGTTTTCCTTGCCACTGCGCACATTTGAACTATTCTTAAGGGAATAGATATAAGGATATACACCATGCTCCAAAACCCCGTCAGGCGCTCGTTTTTGAGCGGCCTTGTATGCCTTTCCCTGTCGCCCTTGGCGGCGGGAAAAATCCCTCAGGGAAAAATTTCTAACCGCGATTCAAAGCAGACACTCAATAAAATCATCCCCCTCAATCGGGAATATGTCTCTGTCAATGGCTGGGTTGTGGCTAAAGAAACCTTGACTAAGGGTATGCACTAACATGCTTTATGATTTCAATTCGCATACCAGCATGGGCAATCACTATGATATCTGCATAGTGGGAACAGGCCCGGCAGGCATCACCTTGGCGAGAAAACTCTCTCAAGCGGGCAAGAAGATTCTCTTACTGGAGGCTGGGGGGCTTGACTATTCCCAGCAATCACAGGATTTTTATGAATGCGAATCAGTTGGTCATAATGCCTGGCCACAATTTTCCCGGTTGAGATACTTTGGCGGCACCTCCAATCACTGGTCTGGTCGCTGCAGGCCCTTTGATCGCTCTGACTTTGAAGCTCGCGTGATCAATGGTCTTCCAGGCTGGCCAATCAGGTACGCGGAGGTAGAGCCCTATCTGGACGAGGCTATGGCAATTCTAGATCTGGACAGGGACATGGGGTTTCAACCAGCCAATGACGACCTGCTTAAAAGACATTTCTCGCCGGATGCTTATACAAAAAGTCCTCCTACGCGCTTTAAGGGTAAATACCTGTCTGAAATTGAGAATTCAAAAAATATCGACTGTTTTTACAATGCCACCGCTATCGATATGCAATTAGATAAACCCCATCAAGCTATCACCCATATCAAGGTCAGTAATTACAATAATTTTATAACCACAGCTTCTGCACAAAAATTTATCCTTTGCCTTGGAGGTATAGAAACACCGCGCTTTATGCTGAACTGCAAGAACCAAATTCCAACGGGTATTGGTAATTCCAGCGATATGGTTGGGCGCTGTTTTATGGAGCATTTAAACGTGCAAATGGGTTCGTTTCTTTATCGCAATATTGATAATACTGCGGGCATGCAGTTTTACACCGATGATACGTTCGTTAATGACAATGGAATCGGAAAATCCAATATCACCTTTGGCATTGTCAAAAAGATTAAGTCCTATGGGCGAACAAAAGAGATAAAGAATTTTTTTAAGAACCTTGCCTGCCAGATGGCGATTGAAGACAAGGTCCAGATTATCAGTGAATTTAAATGCCCGGGGATGGGAAATATTAGTACCTTAATAGAGCAATCACCTAATCTGGACAGCAGAGTCTCCCTGAGCAAGGAAACCGATAGCTTTGGGATTCAAAGGGCGAAGTTCGACTGGCAGATCAATGAGTTCGATAAGCAAACCATTAGAAAAGCAGGTAAGGCTATGGCAATAGAGTTTGCCCGGGCTAAGCTTGGATCAGTGCGGTTAGCTGACTTTATATTGGACGATAGGCAAGAGATTAAATTCGGCCGCCATGCTCATCATATGGGCACCACAAGGATGTCGGACGCACCACAATACGGTGTTGTTGATAGAAATTCCAAGGTCCATGACCTCGATAATCTGTATATTGCTGGGAGTAGTGTTTTCTCAAC
>JAYOUA010000031.1:0-2430 GCA_038150705.1 Porticoccaceae bacterium
ATTATGCACAATAAATTGATAATTCAAAACTGAATATATCATTACAGCCTAATCGCCCCAGATTTGCCGCCCTAAAAGCTTAAAACCCTTGTATACCAGTGTTATCTTTTAGCTTTGACACTTTTTTGACTCTTAGCTGGCACGCAATTGAACACCAGATTTAGGGTGAGCTAGAAAGTACGCCACCTGCAAATTCATCAGACCACATTGGCTGACCTGAGCTAATGTCGTAAACACGCACAAAATCCACCTCCATCGCACTTTCATCAAAACCTGAAGTAATAGAAGGCTCAATCGCAACATTTAGCAGTAAGTACATTTCACTGTCGAATGGCCAAGTGTTTGCGTCCTTAACGGCTGGATTGTATCGATAGTGCTCAAAGCCATCGACAGCAAATATCATTTCTTCAGATGACCACTCCAAGGAATAAGTATGGAATTTAGTGGATGCTGTCGCCAAATACTGCTCACCCTTGTTAATAGTTCCACCATAGCTACTGGGACTATGAATAGCACTAGACACCATATTTTGATTACTTCCCCAATGCTCCATAATATCTAGCTCCCCTGCCTGAGGCCAAGGCGTGTCGCCAAAGCCCTCCGTAGTCCAATAGCCACCTGGCTCATCAATATTCTTACCCAACATCCATATAGCGGGCCACGTGCCTACCCCTACCGGCATCTTTGCCCTCACTTCTACGCGACCATATTTAAAGGCATATTTAGAATTGAGTCTTGCAGAGGTATATTGCTTACCTACGCCCTGATCAGTGAATTCCTCTTTTTTAGCAACTATCTTGAGGGTTCCATCACTTACATAGGAGTTATCTAATCTGTTGGTATAGTGCTGCTGCTCATTGTTGTACCAGCTAGAGCCGTTTGGCAGTTTAGTTTGGTGAAACCATTTCTCCGCATCAATAGCTAACTTGAGATCTTGCCCATTGTCGTAAGAGGAAGAATGTTCAAGAGTAAAACCCTTGGCTGAAGCAGTCACATGTCGTCCATCGCTGTAGGTAACCGTTATCGGCTGCGCCGAGAAGTTATACACCACGTAAGTCCTTTCACCGTTTTCATCATCAAAGGCCAGTGCCCCTGGGTAGTCGGCAGTCAGATCACCTGTACCGGTTTTTAAATGGCCCAGCGCATTGAAGGTATGTAACCAGTGGTAGGTATGAGCCTTTGACTCACCGGCCTCAGCACCATAGTTGGTTCCAACGCTGTTGTAGTCTGCCAGAGCAGCATCAGCATCGGTCATGGCCCAGAGGTTCCACCACAGGTCAGTCCACTCATTGGCTTTGAGGCCAGAGGGCTTGCCGTTGGTTGACTCTGTCATCCCCACCTGGAAGTAGCTTTGCATATAATCTGCATATTGACCCACATAGAGAATCAATGGGTTGGATGGCAGACCCTGAATACCTAGAATATGCGCGTAAGCCGGACTAAACCAGGTAGAAAAGTCGGCACCACTGCCCCAGACAATCGAGGTGGTGATCTTGTTATAGCCTGACGGGAAGTTATCGTAGTCGGCACCGAGGTTATTGTAGCCATCGATATTGTTCCAGTACTGCCAGAAGGCTGCAGTCGTGGAAGCGTGCATATACATACCTTTATCTACAATTTCTGATTTGCCCACTGCCAGACCATAGAGCACCATGGCGCCGTAGGCATTAGCTGCTTCGGAAGTCGACTCATTGTTGTTGCCCTGTATCGCATCACCTTTACCATCGGCCCAGGAGAATCCATTGGCTGGGTCAAAGTTACGAAATCTGGGGAACATCTCTTCGCTTTCATCACCCGCATAGTCGCGAATCAACAGTTCAATCATTGGCCCGAACTGATCGTCACCACACCAGGCAACGTCGACACGGCAGATCTCCGCTGCAGCGCGGACAAAATAGCCGTAGTGGAAGTGGTGATCAGCCATACGCTGATGGGAACCGTAAGACTCTTCAACACCAAACAGCGCATCCCAGTTTTCGTCGTAGACAAAATACTTATTGATATCCAGATTGCCATCGGTCTCTGCTGTAAACCAGTCAGCCAGCTCAACCTTGAGCCAATCAATCAATACCCCAGCTTCGGCATCCATGCCAATAGACTGAGCCAGGGCCGCTGTTTCAGCAACCTTACCGAAGGCCTTACCTGACCAGTAAGTATCGGTAGAGTTAATCCAAACCGACTCACCCGCATTCACAAAGGTTTTAACCAGAGACTCTAAGGTATCCTGATCGAAGGAGTTCTCTATAGAGGGCATGGTTGGCAAAACACCCGTAAATGGCAGTTCATAACTAAAGCCTTGAGCCTCACTGAACTTGATCATGCCTCTGGCACTGCGAATCTTATATTGCGAGGTGGCCTGCGAAGAATTTTTCCAATGCAGCGGATGCAGGCCGACAATGGTGTCAACCGGATTGCCCTGGGCATCCTTAT
>JAYOUA010000032.1:0-2227 GCA_038150705.1 Porticoccaceae bacterium
GCGGTTGGCTTCCTCAATACTAATTAGACCAAGTGCGGCCTTGCGTAAAGCGGATGCACGCAAAGGTCTAAAACCTTCCTTTACTGCCGCATCGAGAATATCCAGAGAGCTGCCCCCCTGCATAATAATGCGCGAAATGCTCGGGGTGATCTTCAGGGTCTCGTAGACACCCACTCGTCCCTTGTAACCATTGTTGCAAGCGGCACAGCCGACCGGCTTAAACAGTGTGATCTCATCGCGCGCGAGACCGATATTGTCAAAGCCCTCATCGCAGAAAATATTCTCGGGAATATCATCAAATGGCTGGCGACACTGCTGGCAGAGCTTGCGGCCCAGGCGCTGGGCAATAATCAAATTCACCGACGTCGCCACATTAAATGCAGGTACACCCATATTCAGCAGCCGGGTCAGGGTCTCCGGGGCACTGTTGGTATGCAGGGTAGAGAGTACCAGGTGACCGGTTTGAGCAGCTTTAATCGAGATCTCAGCGGTCTCCAGATCACGGATCTCACCGACCATCACCACATCTGGATCCTGACGCAAAAACGAGCGCAGCGCCTCGGCAAAAGAGAGGCCGACGCGCATATTAATCTGCGTCTGATTAATACCCTCCATATTGATTTCAATCGGATCTTCCGCCGTGGAAATATTGCGCTCCGGAGTATTGAGAATATTGAGACCCGTATACAGAGACACGGTCTTGCCACTGCCGGTTGGCCCCGTGACCAGAATCATCCCCTGGGGACGCGCCAGCGCCTCCATGTACAGGGTTTTCTGATCCTCTTCATAGCCAAGGGCATCAATGCCCATCTTGGCACTGCTGGGATCGAGAATACGCAGAACGATTTTTTCGCCAAACTGTAGCGGCAGAGTGTTGACGCGGAAATCAATCGCCTTGTTTTTCGACAGCTTGAGTTTCACTCGGCCATCCTGGGGCACCCGGCGCTCGGAGATATCCATTCGCGACATCACCTTGAGTCGCGCAGCCAGGCGCGGTGCCAGATTGGTCGGTGGTTTCGACATCTCCTGAAGAATGCCATCGATTCTAAAGCGCACCCGATAGGTTTTTTCATAGGGCTCAAAATGAATATCCGAGGCGCCAAGGCGAATGGCATCGAGAAGCATCTTATTGACAAAGCGCACAATTGGCGCGTCGTCCTCGGCGCTGTGGGTGCCGCTATCAGCCTGGTCTTCGTCGTCCAGGGCTTCCATATCCAGGTCATCGAGATGCACATCGTCGATAGTCCCCAGCGCCTCGCCAATATCCCCCTCAGCGGCGCTCTCCAGCCACTTTTCCAAAGTCTCATTAATTGCCGAATAGAGCGCTAGTACCGGTTCCACAACCAGCCCGGTCTGAAACTGAATCTCGGTGATCGCCCGCTGGTTGGTCGGATCGGCTATCGCCATAAACAGTCGATTGCCGCGCTGCAGCAGTGGAACAGCCTGATGCTTCTTGAGTAATTTACTCTCGACCAGATCTTTAGGGAAACTATCTGGATTATGTTTTTCCAGAGCATAGAGGGGAATGCCGAACTCTTTGGCTGCGGATCGACCAATCTGCTCAGAGGAGAGCAGGTGCTTGTCGCAGAGATACTGCACCAGTGAAATCTTGCTGGTCTTGGCAGAGCTCGAAGCCTCCTCAAGCACCGTAGCGGCGATAAGTTGATCGTCTACCAGACGTTTGGGTAAACCCTGCAAGGCAATATGCGGCATATTCATAGAGGTAAAACCACGCTTGTTTGTTGTTATCGGCGAGTCTAATCAGCCCCTCAGTTTTATGCTGTGCCAAAGGCCACAGAACAAAAAAAATTATGTGAACCAGAGAGCACATTTTTTAAAAACAGTCGGCATCTTCTGGCAACGAAAATATGCCGATAAAAAGTTGTCAACAAGTTGTTTAAAAAGCAAAAACCACTGACAAAAAAAGTCACAAATTGACAGACAGTGAATAAAAAATCGCTGCCACAGCTGGCCGAAAAAACTGAATTTTTATTTAAGTTATTGAAATAAAACGCTAAAAAAAGTTTGGCATGGCAATTGCTCAACCCTTGATCGACAGTTATGAAAATAAATTTTTCAGTTAACTAAATTGAAATAATTTTTTTACCTTAATCAATGGAGAGAAATGATGAAAATGGATAGACAACAGAAAGGTTTTACCCTGATCGAGTTAATGATTGTAGTGGCTATTATTGGTATTTTGGCGGCTGTGGCCTTGCCGGCTTAT
>JAYOUA010000033.1:0-2015 GCA_038150705.1 Porticoccaceae bacterium
CTCATGGAGCCATGGCACAAGTTGCCAAGATTGCTAGCATTGGCTGCCATGTTGGTTATATATAGCCCCGCCTTTCAATGACGATCGCCTGACCTTACCGGCGTCATCACGCAGCGGGTAATTGACGAACTCTACAGTTCTCGGAATCTTATAGCGCACAAGATGATCTAGCAGGTAGGTAAGTAGCGCTTCCTGGGTAAGTTCACTGGCATCAACGAAGGCGTGCACTTTTTGCCCAAGATCATCGTCTTCCACACCCACAACCACGCAAGATCGCACCAGGGGGTGCGACTCGATGGCGGCTTCCACTTCAGCTGGATAGATATTGGCGCCGCCGCTGATTATCATGTCTTTTTTGCGATCACAAAGGTAGAGGTAGCCCTCCTCATCCTGATAACCGATATCGCCCAAGGTTTCCCAGCCACCCTCAATTTGATCCGGTTCCGCGCCGCGATAGTGGTAGGTGCTGCCCTGGCCGGTATCGGGCAGGAAATAAATCAAACCGGCTTCACCGGCGGCAAGCCTTGCGCCGTTTTCGTTGACAATTTTCACCTGACAACCCGACTGTATTTTGCCGACGGACCCTTTGTGTTGCAGCCATTCATCACCGGTGATCCAGGTGGCACCATGCCCTTCCGTGGTGCCATACAATTCGCAAATCACATCGCCGCCCAGCCATTCGATCCAGGCCAGCTTTAACCACTCGGCGCAAGGGGCGGCGGTATGCCACAGGGTTTTCAGGGATGAGAGCTTGTATTGGTTGCGGGTCGCCTGCGGTAGGCGCCAGATGCGCTGCATCATGGTGGGCACCATGATGGTCCAGGCAACACGGTGGGCTTCTATTAATTGCAAACAGGTTTCGGCATCGAATTTTTGCATTACCACAACCTGGTTGCCGCGCAATAGACTGACCATCGCCCCGATAAACGGCGCATTGTGATAAAGAGGACCGGGAATCAGGGCGGCCTGGTTGCGTGGAATGCGAATCAGCAGATCTTCTTCCGGGTCCAGGGTTGCCGGATCACCGGATACAATCAATTTGGGCCGGCCGGTACTGCCGCCCGAGGTGGGGGCTTTCCAGTGTTTGGAGACGCATTCCGGCAGCGCTGCGTCGCTGATGGCAGTATCGGGTTCAAAGCCAACGGGCAAGACCTGGCGATCGGGCAACAGGTCGGGATCGGCGCCAATTACCAGCGAGGCGTCGGCCAGTTCGACGATGGCCTGTAATTCTTTTTGCGGCAAGCGGTACGAAACAGGCTGGGGCGTTGCGCCCAGCTTCCAAATGGCGAAGCAGGCAAGGAAAAATTCTGTGCCATTGGCGAGAACCACGGTGATAAAATCATTGGGCTTAACACCCAGCTGCTGATAACAGCGCGCCAGACGATTGCTCTGCCGGTCCAGTTCGGCATAGGTGATGGTTTCTGCTCCGCAGGGTTTGCAGTAACGTACGGCGATGTCATCGGGGCGCTGTTTTGCCAGGGCCTGTAGCAGTTGGTTGAAACTTTGTAGGGCCATGGTTACTGCACTACCTCGTTCGCTGTCACCACGGCGGCACCGGGCACGCTAACATTGTGCTTCAGGGCTCCAGAGGGATGGACTACATAACTACACATGGGGCTCTCCATTTAACTAACGACTGAATTTTTTGGGGAACTTGCCGGGGGCATACACCATTCAGCCAAATGACCCGGCACCTCAACAGGCCATGATGTATGGCGAGTTAACAGGGAGGCATTTGAAGGTTTTATCGTATGTATTTTTTGCGGAAATAAGAATGGGATTTAAAGACAGTGGATTAAGCAATTTCTGCCTGGGTATGTGTAAATGCGGCGCGTGCATAAAGTTCACCATTAAGCGCCTGCGGAAGTGCAAAGTTCATTTGATTGTTGATCGAGGGCGAAATAAGCAATGGCTTCATCACAACAGATAATGGCAATTTTATCCGGTTATCGTTTGGTTAATGCCACCATCACTTGATCGAAGCTTTGCAATACCACAATGATTAATTTTTCTGG
>JAYOUA010000034.1:0-495 GCA_038150705.1 Porticoccaceae bacterium
CGTTAAACTTCCGAGGAAAAATCTACCCGAAAAGCAAAGTCTCTCCGCGGAAACAATCAAAGGCGCCAGAGCGGCTCGGGATTTAAAGCGCGGGCGATTGCTGCTCAGCTACGACATCAAAGAGCGCAACGAGGTATTAATGACCCGGGCCAGTATCGCCAGGGGGCAGGCCTTGTCTCGCGAGAATGTCGCAATTGGCGAATATTTTGGCCGGCTGCCCAGCGATGCGCTGGAAACCTACGAGAGCACGAGGCATATGCAGGCGATCCGCAATCTCTCTGCCGGCAGCCTGATACGACTCTCCGATTTAACGCCAATCAATATCATTCGCAAGGGCGACAATGTTCAGCTCAGCGTTATCTCCGGAGCTCTACAGATAACTGTTACCATGCTGGCACTGGAAAATGCCCGCCTTGACGAGCGAGTGCTGTTGTTAAATCCGGAATCGGGCGAAGAGATTCAGGCCATCGCCACGGGGATCGGCCACGCGCGAGG
>JAYOUA010000034.1:505-1140 GCA_038150705.1 Porticoccaceae bacterium
GAACCGGTCCACATCCTGCAATAGCGACTGACGATCGGCCACGCGCGAGGCATCTAGTAGCAACCCAACAGCCAATAGACCAAACAGGCTCTATTGGCAGTCGCGTGCAGTGGTAAATTTTTTTAAATATTTCCCTATAGAAAAATAAACTGCTGCCGATATACTAAGAGAAGATAGTTTATCTCGGGTAAAAATCCCCCGAAAGGATAATGAAATGACAGACGGTATTTCAAAAATTGGGCGCAGCGCGGTTGAGATGAATACTCCCGCGGACAAGCTTAAAAACAACAAAACAGCCAACGAAGCATCGGTTGAGAAAACCGAAACGGCCAACCCTGTGCCGGTAAATGACGAGGTTATTCTCAGCGAAACCGTCGAAAAAGCTATGGCGGCGGGTGATTTCGATGAGGCGAAAGTTGCCGAAATTAAACAGGCTATCTCGGATGGTAACTACCCTCTGGATGAGCGGCGTATTGCCGAAAGCTTTGTCGCGATTGAGAGAATGCTGGGCGGCAAATAGGCTGGCATTTTCCAATTAATCCTGTGATATAAAAACCCCAGGCATAGTTACGATCACCTTCCTGCTCAGCTTAACAAGCTCGCGCTGAGTAAAAAAATACCCTTCCGTATTAAGC
>JAYOUA010000034.1:1150-1764 GCA_038150705.1 Porticoccaceae bacterium
ATCTTACCCAGACTGTGCATAAAGCACAGGCTCTCAAGCACCTGTTAGACAGTGAATTTGCGGCACTGAAAAAGCAGGACTTAACTGCATTTGAGACTCTGCAGCCGCAAAAACTGGAGATTCTACACTTTCTCTCCAGCGAGGAATTGCTGGAGAAAATCAAGGCACATACAGATAATCAAGACAAGGCAGCAGCAACTGTTGTGATTTGGGACCAGGTGGTGACATTGATGTCCGAGTGCCGCGATCTTCATCGGCGCAATGAAATCCTTATCAACCATAAGCTCGAAACCATTCGCGGCGCGCTGGAAACCATCCAGTCCCCCGACCCCTTGAACAGTGTTGAAATCTATGACCGCCTCGGGCAGCTGCGCCCGAACCGCAATCGCAACCGCATGGGCGATGCCTGATACTGTTCTTTGTGACTAAGGCCTAGCTGATCTTTTCATCGCCAGGCTCCATATCCTTAAGCCAATAGACCCAGGACAAAATTACCGATACAGCCACATAGAGGCTCTCGGGAATCTCGTCATTCACCTGAAGTTGGCCCAACAGCCCTACAAGCTGGGGATCCTCGGCAATCAAAACACCCTGCTTTCTCGCCTCTTCGATAA
>JAYOUA010000035.1:0-1643 GCA_038150705.1 Porticoccaceae bacterium
ATAGCAGAGGTGTGGCTAGGGTAACCATCGATAACCCGGACAAACACAATGCCTTTGATGACCAGATAATCCCTCAACTAACCCGAGCATTTAAAGTTATTGCCGATAACGCAGATATTCGAGTAATGGTTTTGGACTCTACTGGTAAACACTTTTCCGCCGGCGTCGACCTCGGTTGGATGCAGCGTATGGCGGATTACAGCTACGAGGAAAACCTTGCCGATAGCCATGCCTTGGCGGAAATGCTGAAAACTCTGAACCACCTGCCTCAACCCAGCATAGCCCGGGTGCAGGGCGCCGCCTTTGGCGGTGCAGTGGGACTGGTCAGCTGCTGTGATATGGCGGTTGCCAGCACCGGCGCCTCGTTTAGCCTCAGCGAAGTCAAAATCGGCCTGGTACCGGCCACCATCAGCCCCTATGTGATTGCCGCCATTGGCCAGCGCGCCGCGCGCCGCTATTTCACCAGCGCCGAACGCTTTGATGGACAGACCGCCCTGGAACTTGGCCTGGTCAGCGAACTGGCAGAGCTGGATAAGCTTGATGAAAAAGTGGAAGAGCTGGTAACGGCTCTACTGGCCAACAGCCCCGCTGCGATTAAATCTGCCAAGCAGTTAATTTTTGATATTAGCGGCAAGCCTGTTGACCAGCTGCTGATCGATGAAACCTGCAAAACCATCGCCACAATTAGAGCCAGTGATCAGGGCCAGGAAGGTCTAAAGGCATTTCTGGAAAAGCGCCAACCAAAATGGACTTAGTCAAAATATATTTTTCAAGGGAACATTTTCTAAGGGAATTTAGTAGCAATGTTTAAAAAAATACTCATAGCCAATCGCGGTGAAATTGCCTGCCGCATTATTAAAACCGCCAAGGCCATGGGCATTGCCACCGTCGCTGTCTACAGCGATACCGATCGCAATGCCCTGCATGTGCAGATGGCCGATGAGGCAGTCCCTATAGGCCGCTCCCCCTCCACTGAGTCCTACCTGGTGATCGATAAAATTATTCAGGCCGCACTGACAACCAACGCCGAAGCAATTCATCCGGGCTATGGCTTTCTCTCGGAAAATGGCGAATTCTGCAACCAGTGCAGCCAGCGGGGGCTAGTGTTTATCGGCCCTTCCGCCGAGGCTATTTTGGCCATGGGTTCAAAGTCAGCGGCAAAAACCATTATGGGTGATGCAGATGTGCCACTGGTGCCCGGCTACCACGGTGATAACCAGGATCCACAGACACTGAAAAAAGCTGCCGATAAAATCGGCTACCCGGTGCTGCTAAAAGCTGCCGCCGGCGGTGGCGGTAAGGGAATGCGCGTAGTGTCTGAAGCCGATCAGTTTGACCAGGCCCTGGAGGCGGCAAAGCGGGAAGCCCGCAACAGTTTTAATGACGATATTATGCTGGTGGAGAAATACCTGCTCGGCCCGCGCCATATCGAGATCCAGGTATTCTTCGACAGCCAGGGCCATGGGGTCTATCTATTCGAGCGGGACTGTTCGATCCAGCGCCGCCACCAGAAAGTGATTGAAGAGGCACCGGCCCCGGGAATCAGTACACAGTTGCGCCAGCAAATGGGTGAAGCGGCTGTTAGAGCAGCCAGAGCAATCAACTATAAGGGTGCAGGAACCGTTGAATTTTTGCTCGACAGC